>CAMDQO010000027.1 GCA_945906105.1 Novosphingobium sp. Chol11
TTCGATCGTCAGATAACCGAGCTCAAAGTCCGTGCTGCAATCCTCAATCGCTTCTCGCAAATAGGCACACCCAATACCGTTCGTGTTGGGTAGTAATCCTAAATAAAGGATGGTTCAGGCCCGCGCGGAGTTATGCAACAAAGCCCTCCGCAACACATCTCCCCCAAACAGCCGTTAGCTCACAATCGCACCGCCGCACGGGGACACGCGCGTTGCACGACCAAAAATTCGCCAGGGGGCCTGTAAGCCGGGTTCTGTCCCGCCGACGGTATGCGAAACCGCACCGTATCGGCGAGGGCAGCCATTCCTCTAGGCCTTGCGTTGCCGCAAGGCTCAAGCAACCAACCCGGGCGATCCAGCGCGAAACACGCCTGTTCCAGTTTCCTAGAACGCGCCGCCCCTATTCGGTCTTGCTCCGGGTGGGGTTTACCATGCCGGTGCTGTTACCAGCCCCGCGGTGCGCTCTTACCGCACCCTTTCACCCTTACCTTGGTTTGCACCAAGGCGGTCTGCTCTCTGTGGCACTTTCCCTAGGCTTCGCAGCAAGCTGCTCGCCCGGCGGGCGTTACCCGCCACCCTTGTTTCGTGGAGCCCGGACTTTCCTCGGCATTATTGCTAATGACGCGGCTGCCCGGCCCCCTGGCAATTTGTTATCTAGCACGACCAAGATCGCGCTCCAACAGGAGTTCGAACAGCAGCGCGCCGATCTCACCATCAACCACGCCATCAATCTTGCGCGGCCGCCAGCGGCGCTGAAAGGCGCGGACGGCGGCGGGGCCATCGCTGATGTCATAGCCGAAGCGTTCAAGCGCGAGGAAGAATGCGCCGTCATTATCGAACACCAGCCGGATCGCCAGCTTCGGCAGTGCCAGCGCGAGGCGGTGGCGGGCCAGCACCTCCCATGGGAACAGCTCGCCCGGATCGTCCTTGCGCGCCGGTGCAATGTCCGAATGGCCGACGACATTGGCGCGCGGAATGTTGTGGCGACGGGTTATGTCCGCCAGCAGCGGCAGCAGCGCATCGATCTGGGCATCGGGGAACCGGCGATAGCCGAATTCGTGCCCCGGATTGACCAGTTCTATGCCGATCGAGGCCGAATTCACGTCGGTCACGCCGCGCCAGAAGCTTTTCCCCGCGTGCCAGGCGCGCTTTTCCTCATCGACCAGTTGGGTGACAATGCCAGCCTCATCAATGCAGTAATGGGCGGAAACCGAGGCCACCGGATCGCACAGCCGGGCGATGGCCTCTTCGGCGCTCTGCATGCCGGTGTAGTGTAACACCACCATCGAGACGGGAGCCAGACGCTCGTTGAAATTGGGTGACGGCACATGGGCATGCACCAGCCAATCGCGCATGGACCCAGTCATCGCTCTTAACCCACCGGCAGGACCGCGCCCATCACCAGCGAATCATCGGTGCGGGCATATTGCAGTCCGCCGCCCAGATTTTCAGCCAGCTTGCGGATCAGGGCCGCAGGCGCGGTGCGGCTCGATAGCTCGCTGTCTGGCAAGGTGCCATCCAGCGCGCGGCCCACCGTTTCATCAAAAGCGATCTTGGCCCCCGAGGCGCGCACCGCGATTTCGGTCGAGCCTTCGCGGATCTCCGCGCCGATCTCCAGATTGCCGCCGCGCACCAGTGCTTCGATGCCGAATAGCGACAAGTTGAGCAGCACCTTGACCGCCGGTTTGGGCAGCGTGGCCGCGGAAACATTCCAGTTTACCGAGATGCGGCGATTGTTCGCGGCCAGCGCTTCCACCAGTGCGCGCGGTTCTTCCACTGGCACCATCTCGCCAAAGCCGCCAGCGGCACCAAACGCCAGACGAAAGAATTTGAGCTTGTCGGCGCTGGTCTTGGCGCTTTGTTCCAGCAGTTCGACAATCCGCCCGCGCATTTCCCCGTCGCGTTCTTCAGCCAGCAGTTCCAGCCCATTCGCCATCGCCCCCACCGGGCTCAGCAGATCATGGCACAGCCGCGAACACAGCATGGAAGCAAGGTCGAGAGAGGAATTGTTCATGGGGGGCGGGCTTCTTCACAGCTAATCAAGGGTGCGTCGGCGAAGCCTTACCCTTCAACGAGATCATAGGAAAGCGCTTCGAAAGTGCTTTTGCCATCACGCCAGAAAGTCACCGCTCCCCCCGCAGCAATCGCCCAGATGCGATTATCGCCGCTGGCGTGGTCGCAATCGGTGGCAGATGGCAGCGGATGGCCGTTTGGGTGTGAGTGGTAATAGCCCAGCAGTTGCGCGCCGCCCACCCGTTCGGCGCGGTGAGCGGCGAACAGTGCGGCGGGGTCGATTTCGAAATGGCGCAATGGATCGGCGGCAATGTTGGCGGCAGGTCGCGCCTCAGCAATGATCCCGCCCTGCCCCAGCAGCAGCCCGCAAGCCTCAGCCGGAGCCGCCCGCGCCGCTTCCTCAAGCACTGTGGCAATCGCGCCACTTGTCACTTTGATCGCCGTCACCATCTGATCACTCATGGGGGACGGGCAGACCATCTTGCAAGGCACTATTGTGCGATCTGGCGGCGGCGGCGGCGAGCGACTGGACAAGGCGCTTGCCCTTGCCAGCGGGCTCAGCCGCGAGCGGATCAAGGCGCTGATGGGCGAAGGCCGCGTCTCGCTGAACGGCATGGTGGTGACAAACGCCTCGCTAAAACCCGCCGAAGGTTCGAAATATGCCATCGATGTCCCCGCAGCCATTCCCGCCGAGGCGCAAGCGCAGGATATTCCGCTGGTCGTCGCCTATGAAGACGAGCACCTGATCGTTATCGACAAGCCCGCTGGACTGGTGGTTCATCCCGCCGCCGGAAATTATGATGGCACCTTGGTCAACGCGCTGCTGCATCATTGCCGGGGCCAGCTTTCGGGCATCGGCGGAGTGGCGCGGCCCGGCATCGTCCACCGCATCGACAAGGACACATCGGGACTGCTGGTGGTTGCCAAGCACGATGCCGCGCATGAAGGGCTGGCCCGCCAGTTCGCCGATCATTCCATCGAGCGCGCCTATCTGGCGCTGGTCGGCGGACTTCCGGTGCCGCTGGCCGGGACTGTGCGTGGGAACATCGCGCGTTCCGGCACCAATCGCAAGAAAATGGCGCTGGTTGAAGACGGACGGGGCAAACACGCCGTCACCCACTACAAAGTGCTGGAGCACTTCGCCAACGCCTCGCTGGTCGAGTGTCGGCTGGAGACCGGGAGAACCCACCAGGTGCGCGTTCACATGGCATCAATCGGCCATGCGCTATTAGGCGATCCTGTTTATGGACGAATCCCCCCGCGCCTTGGTCCGCTGCTCAAGACCCTCAATTTCCGTCGTCAGGCGCTTCACGCCGCCGTTCTGGGCTTCATCCACCCCATTTCGGGTGAGAATTTGCGCTTTTCAAGCACGTTACCCGTCGATCTGGAGGAACTTTTGGTCGAATTGAAGATTACCCGTTGAATGTTTATGCTATAACCCCTGCCCCGTGGCTGCCACCGAAAGATGCCTCTTCAGGGTCTTTTAACGACAAGCTGGCGATGAAAGGTCGAGTAGAAAAAATGTCTGAGAAAGCACGTAAATTGCCCGTAAAATCCAATCCTGCACCTGTTTTGGGCGGCGAAGCGGGCCTCAACCGCTATCTGGCCGAGATCAAGAAATTCCCGCTGCTCACGCCCGAGCAGGAATATATGCTCGCCAAACGCTATGCCGAGCATCAGGATCCGGAAGCAGCCAAGGAACTGGTCACCAGCCACCTGCGCCTCGTGGCGAAGATCGCCATGGGTTATCGCGGCTATGGCCTGCCGGTGTCTGAACTGATCTCCGAAGGCAACATCGGCCTGATGCAGGGCGTCAAGAAATTCGAACCCGATCGCGGTTTCCGCCTCGCGACTTACGCGATGTGGTGGATCAAGGCCTCGATGCAGGAATTCATCCTGCGCAGCTGGAGCCTCGTCAAGATGGGCACCACGGCGGCGCAGAAGAAGCTGTTCTTCAACCTGCGCCGGATGAAGAAAAATCTGGATGCCTATGAGGATTCCGATCTGCGCCCGGCTGATCTGAAGAAGATCGCCACCGATCTTGGCGTGTCAGAGACCGAAGTCATCAACATGAACCGCCGCATGATGATGGGCGGCGATGCTTCGCTCAACGTCTCGCTGAACGAGGACGGCGAAGGCCAGTGGCAGGATGCTTTGGCCGACACCGGGCCGTTGCAAGATGAAACCGTGGCCGAGGCTCAGGAAGCGAGGCTGCGCCACGCCTTGCTGACCGAAGCTATGGGCAGCCTGAACGAGCGTGAGCAAAAAATCCTCACCGAACGACGCCTGATCGATGATCCCAAGACGCTGGAAGATCTGTCACAGACCTACAAGGTCAGCCGCGAACGCGTCCGCCAGATCGAAGTGCGCGCCTTTGAAAAGCTGCAAAAGGCGATGCTCAAGATCGCCACGGATCGCCGGTTGCTGCCTGCGGCATAAGCAAAACTGCGCGCGAGGGCGGGCCGAGACAATCGGTCCATTGCCTTCGCGCGCATTCCCGCGCTAGCTTCGCTTCCAGATGCTGCGCCTTCCCAGACTCCCCCGCCCCGGTCCTAACCGCAAGCTGCCCTACCGCATGGCCTGGTGGCTTGGCCGCGCGATTGTCTGGTTTATCGGCGTCAGTCTGGCACTGGTGGTGCTGTTCCGGTTTGTGCCGGTGCCGGTCACGCTGACGATGATAATCGATGGCAATGGCATCACCAAGGACTGGACGCCCATATCCCGCATTGACCGCAACATGGTCGCCGCCGTCATCGCCGGTGAGGACGGCAAGTTCTGCGCGCATAACGGCTTTGATACCGAGGCGATGCAAAAGGCCTGGGAACGCAACCAGCGCGGCGGGCGGGTGCGCGGCGGCTCAACGATCAGCCAGCAGACCGCCAAGAACGTCTTCTTGTGGCAAGGCGGCGGCTATTTGCGCAAGGGCCTTGAAGCTTGGTTCACCGTGCTGATCGAGACCGTCTGGGGCAAGCGGCGGATCATGGAGGTTTACCTCAATGTCGCCGAAACCGGCATCGGCACTTATGGCGTGGAGGCCGGGGCGCAGCGATATTACCGGCATTCAGCGGCGCACCTGACCACCGTGGAGGCCGCCCGCATCGCCGCCGCGCTGCCCAGCCCGAAGAAGCGCGAAGTGGTGGGCCCCAGCGGCTTCACCCGCCGACACGGCAACGCAATTGCGGCGGGCAGCCGGGCGATCAAGCGTTCGGAATTCGATGAGTGCGTTTATGATTGAGGGGCAGACTCTAAGCCCCTCCTCTTCAGGGGAGGGGCAGTGAGACTTGGCAGCGTTGCTGCCTAGTCGCAGCGGGGTGAGGCCTATCCTCCCACGCGACATTTGATTGGGAGGATAGGCCCCACCCCAACCCCTCCCCTGAAGAGGAGGGGCTAATAGCCCAGCCCCAATATGAAAAGGGGAGAGGCATCGCTGCCCCTCCCCTGATTTTCAGACTTGGTTTTCGGATCAGAAAGCAAAGACAACCGTGCCGCTGATCGTGCGCGGTGCGCCGATCTGGACGAAGCCAGGGTTGCCGAAGCTTGAAGTACCTGAGCTTGCAGTGAAGGTCTGCGTCTGGTTCAGGTTGCCGCCGAACCCACCGACATAGAACTGGTCGAACAGGTTATAGACGTTGAGCTGGATGTAGGTCTTCTTGTTTAGTCCCAGGAACTCAAGGTTCACGCGGGCATCAAGATTGACCAGCCAGTAAGCCGCCGCCGTTGCGGAATAGACCTGAGTAGGTGCAGCAGGAGTAACCGGCGTGACGCAAGTGATCGTCGTCGTTCCCGTGCAGCCCTTTGCGCCATTCGGGACGTATGAACCGGTGAAGGTCGCTTCGTTGGTATCATAGATATAACGCTCTCCGGTGCGCTTGGCGGTGATGCCAAGTTCAACCGGACCAAGGGTGCCGCGTGCGGTAATGCCAATAGTGTACTTCGGCGCACCGGCTTCACGCTTGCCAGCGGTCAGCGCATAGATCGGCGTGCCATCAAGGTTTTCGCCAATGGCGAGGTTATCACGAATTTCCGATTTCAGGATGCTGCCGAAAGCATAGATGGTGAACTCAGGGATCGGCGCGAAGGCAATCGAGCCATCAATGCCGTACTTTTTCACATCACCCAGGTTACGATAGACAGTCTGGTTGATTTCCGGATCGTAGGCAGAAGCCGAACGGTTGTGGAACTTGTTGTAGAACGCCGAAACCTGCGCCTGGACCATGCCCGAACGATAGCGCACACCAAGATCGAAGTTGTCGGTGGTTTCCGGCTTGGGCTGAGCGCGCGATGTGCCCAGCGGGAAGAAGAACGCATTGTAGAGGTTGTCAGTGCCGGGCACCGAAAGCCCCTGCGAGAAGTTTGCGAACAGGCTGACATTATCAACCGGGTGGAAGACGAAGCCGATGTTGGGCAGCACCTTCTTGTAGTTGTAAACGCGCTTCTGCGGCGGAGCCCAACCCGTGACCGCAATGGCACCCGTAGTGGCATTGGTCGTCGCCACATAAGGGTTCAGCGTTTGCGCCGTTGCAGCCAGCGTGGCGTTTGAACTGAAGCATTCGACAAAACCGCTCGCCGAGCTGGTGAAGCAGTTGTTGGTCAGGTCACGCTTGAAGAACGGCATACGGACACCAGCGGTGACCACCAGCTTATCATCCATGAACTCGCCGCGATATTCACCGGCCACCTGATGCAGGATCGCATAGGACAGACGATCACGCTTTTGCAGGATCGCGCCGGTGGCGTCAGTTTGCGCAGCTCCATCTGCATAGACATCATAGGGTTCGCCATTCTGCTTGAGCAGGCCGACTTCGCCGGTCTGGCGGTGGCGGGCATGATCAAGCGTGTAGGTAACGCGAACGGTGTTGCTCTCGTTGACGTTCCAGCGCAGGCCGGTGATCAGGCCATAACGGCGTGTCCGGGTCTGGCTGGGAGCCAGCACCAGCACTGAATCCAGCGCATCGCCATCACCGTTAAGGTCACGACCGAAATAGGGCGAACCACCCAGATAGCCTGTGGCATTGGTTGTTGCTGAAGTCGGGTTGATATCGCGGAAACCTTCGCGGCCGGTGGCAACGCCGCCGCCATTGGCCTTCACGGTCTGGAAACTGGGGTCAACCGTCAGCACCAGATTGTCGGCCAGGGTAAAGCGCGAATTGATACGGATGTTGCCCGTGTCCGAAGGGTTGTAGCGGCGATCAAATTCGTTGCCGCAGGTCGCGACGGCATCGGCAGCGCCCGGAACCGGGTTGGCGGCCATGCACGGGAAGTTGATCAGGTATTCGCGCTCGTTGTTGTTGTTAGGGAAGCGCTGGGTCGAAGCCGAACCGACTGTGCGGCCAGCGTCAAGACGCAGCGGCAGCGAACCGAAGAAGTTGTTGCGGTTGATATTGTAATGGCCCGAAACCGCGATGAAATCATCACCAGCCAACGGCTGATAGATCTTCATGTTGTACTGCTGCTTGTTGACTTTGCCGTAGTTATTGAACGGGTTCTTGTTGGTCGCGCGGCTGGCCGCGAACCATGCACGGGTGCCTGACTCGGTCAGATCGCCGGTTTCAACCTTGGCGAAGATGCGCATGAAATCGAACTCACCGGCAGAGCCCGAAAGCATCACGCCGAAATCATGATCAGGCTTCTTGGTACGCAGGTTGACCGTGCCGCCCGCTGCCGAAGCCGTGGGGCTATCCACATCGGTGGTGCCAAGGTTGACCGAAACTTCCTCGATCAGTTCAGGATCGATCTGCTGGTTTGAGTAGATCGCATAGTTGCCCGAATCGTTGAGCGGAACGCCATCAAAGGTCAGGCTGACGCGGTCCGACGAGAAGCCGCGGATGTTGAGCGTGCCGCCCGACGAGCCATAGGCATCGTTGTTCTGGAACGACACACCGGGAACCTGGTTGATCGTATCGAGAATGGTCTGGCCCGGGTTCTGGCGCTGAATGTTTTCCTGCGTCAGCACGGCCTTTGCCTTCGCCGTATCCGGGGCGGCAATACCGGCCACCGCTTGCGTGCTGGTGCGCGCGCCGGTGACGATAATCGGCGTGTCGAAATCGATCGAGCCGGTCGATTGCGCCATGGCAGGCGACGCGATAGCGATGGGAAGGCTGGCCGCACTGATGGCGAGAAATGTCTTGAGCTGCATCTGTATTGACCCCGTTTGTCCCGATGAGCGGGAGGATTAGGTAAAATCTTGATATGCTGATTATTAGCGACGAATCGCCGGATAGTTCAGCCCTGTCGGCCCTCATACAAGCACCGGTGGCGCTAAAGAACACCGCAATATGACAGTCTGTTGACAGTTGCAGCGCCTTACAAAGCAGCAACCCGCCACTCGCAAGATGATTCCACACGGCGGCACCCGCACGACATATTGCTACACAGGCACGCAAATCTACGAGGGTTTACCGAACTTTCCGACAAGCACCGTTCGACGATTCTTGCTGCACTGCGGCAAATGTGCAACGGTGTCAGTAAGAGGAAAATATCATCGGCGCACATCATGATCACGGGCATTCCCATGCCCCCGAAGCAGGGAGCCACAACCGCGCCTTCGCGCTGGGCGTGGTGCTCAACACGGGCTTTGTCGCAGTCGAGGCGGGCTATGGCATCGCCTCTGGTTCGATGGCGCTGGTGGCCGATGCCGGACACAACCTTTCCGATGTGCTCGGCCTGCTAATGGCCTGGAGCGCCTCTGTGCTCGCCACGCGTCCGCCAACAACGCGATTTACCTATGGCTACAAAAGCTCGTCGATCCTGGCGGCGCTGGCCAATGCCGCGCTGCTGATGGCGGCAATCGGTGCCATATTGGTGGAGACAATACACCGCTTTTTCGCGCCACAGCCAGTCGCGGGCGGCACGGTCATGGCGGTGGCTGCGGTCGGGATCGTGATCAACACGATCACCGCGCTGATGTTCATGCGAGGGCGCAAGCACGATCTCAACATCCGCGGCGCCTTCCTGCACATGGCCGGGGATGCTGCGGTATCGGCGGCGGTGGTGATCGCGGGCCTGCTGATCATGCGCACCGGGGCAGAGTGGATCGATCCTGCCACCAGTCTGGTGATCCTCGCGGTGATCGGCTGGAGCACCTGGGGGCTGCTGATCAGTGCGCTGAAGCTTGGCCTGCTCGGTGTGCCCGATGGCATAGACCATGATGCGGTGCGCGGTTTTCTGATGAATCAGAGTGGCGTCAGCAAAGTGCATGACCTGCATATCTGGCCGATGAGCACCACCGAAACCGCGATGACCGCGCATCTCGTCATGCCCGGCGGCTATCCCGGTGATGCCTTCCTGCACGGGCTGACGCATGAACTCGCCCATGATTTCGGCATCGGCCACGCCACCTTGCAGGTCGAAACCGGCGAAGGCGCGGAATGTGCGCTGGAGAGCGAAGCGGTGGTTTAGACGCTCACGAATTCGTGGCGCGCGCCGTAAAAATCGCCCGGCTCAATCGCGAACCCAGTTGAGACGCAGTCCTCAGCAGTCAGTCGCAACTGGCACTTTCCCTCAAAATGCCCGCGCGCGCTGGCCGCATCCGCGACCTGCCAGACCAGCGCATAGATGCCGTTCTGAGGCTTGTTGAGGAAGTCTCCGAGCGGGCCGGTGGCAGGATCATCCGGCTGGATAAAGGCAACGCTGGTGTCACCCACCCGGATCAGCACACGGCGGGCGGGTTGCGGCTGGGCGGTGCGCTCATCGGCCAGTAGCTCACCATCGACAGACTGCGTGAAAAAGCGAAACGCCGCTTCGATATCCGAAGTCACGCAAGCGATATGATCGAGCCGCAGCACCCCGCTGGCATGGCCCTGCCCCACTTCTGGCGACCAGCCTGTCCGATCATAGGGATCATTGGGCATCGCCGTTTCGCAGACTTCGAGAAGCACCCCGCCGGTTGATTCCGGCTTTACGAAGAAGAAAATGCCATAGTCGCTGGCGACCTTGCAGCCCGCATCGCGAAAGGCCTGACTGGCCGCCTTGCCGTCCGCAACTTTCAACTCAAAGGAATGGAACGCCTGCCCGATTTTCGCTGCCATCCGGGCATAGGGCTTGTCCAGATTGGCCGGATCGCGCGGGGCCATCGGCTCGACCATATGGTTGGTGACATAGAGCAACGCGCAATCGCGGTCCTCGGCGGGAAAGTAGTTCTCGGCAAAGACCAGCCCGCCCAGCGCATCCTGATAAAGCAAGCGGCAGCCATAGATGTCGGTCGTCGCGTGGATGGTGTGGATCACGCGGGAGACGGGGATGGGGGCAGGCATGGCGGGGTTCTCCTCTTGCACAATGGCTAGACTGGCGCGTTGCAAATCGGCAAGCTGGCAGCCCGATTCATCGGTGGGAGGATGCCATGCCGGACACAGTGCGCGAGGGCGGATGCGGCTGCGGAGCCGTGCGCTACCGGGTGACCGGCGAGCCGATCTTCGTCAACAATTGCCACTGCACCCAGTGCCAGCAGCAGACCGGATCAACCAGCGTGGTCAATGCTTTCTTCGAAGCCGAGCGGATCGAGGTGCTGGAAGGCGAGTTGTCAGAGAATACGGTCACCGCCGGCAGCGGCGGTCCGCACATCATCGTGCGCTGTGCAACCTGCGGTACGGCGCTGTGGAGCCATTACCCCCGCATGGGCCGCAACGGCTCTGGCCTGCGTGTCGGCACACTGGACGATAGCGGCGCGTTCACCCCGGACGCGGTGATCTTTAGCGCGGAAAAGATGCCCTGGGTGGCGCTGCCCGAAGCCATCCCGGCCTTCGAGAAAACCTACGACTTCCGCGAAGTGCTGCCGCCGGAACGCGTGGCAAGGCTGCGCGAACTGTCAAAGCGCGCGGCGGCTTAGAGGAGACTGCGCAAAATCTGAACCACACGATCCTCCCCTGTTAGGGGAGGTGGCAGCCCTCTTGGGCTGACGGAGGGGTGACAACGCTGGCGTGGATACCCCTCCGACTGCCTTTGAGGCAGCCACCTCACCCACAGGGGGAGGATCGAAGTGGTTCACATTTCCAGCGGCTTGCTCTAGGTGGTGCGTAATTCAGCCGCAAAGCGGTTTAGTTAGTGGTTGCCGTTCGCTGCCCGGCCTCAGTCAAATATCAGCGCAGCCTCAAGCCGCTTCTTCAGCCTTGCCCTTGAGCACCCGGATCGGATCCTTCCGGCCTTCGACGACATCGCCATCGACCACCACTTCGGCAATGTCGGTTTCAGTCGGCAGATCGAACATCGTATCGAGCAGCATGCTCTCAACGATCGAGCGCAGTCCGCGGGCACCGGTTTTGCGGGCGATGGCCTTCTTGGCGATGGCTTCCAGCGCATCGTCAGTGAAGGTCAGCGCCACGTCTTCCAGATCGAACAGCTTGGCATATTGCTTGATCAGCGCGTTTTTGGGCTCTTTCAGGATCTTGACCAGCGCCTCGATATCGAGGTCTTCGAGCGTGGCGATCACCGGCAAACGGCCGACAAATTCGGGGATCAGGCCGAATTTGAGCAGATCTTCCGGCTCCGCCTTTTGCAGCAGTTCGCCAACCTTGCGCTTGTCCGGATCGGCAACATGCGCACCAAAACCGATCGAGCGCTTTTGCAGGCGGTCCGAAATGATCTTGTCCAGCCCGGCGAAAGCGCCACCGCAGATGAACAGGATGTTGGTGGTATCAACCTGGAGGAATTCCTGCTGCGGATGTTTGCGTCCGCCCTGCGGCGGGACCGAGGCAGTGGTGCCCTCCATCAGCTTGAGCAGCGCCTGCTGCACGCCTTCGCCCGAAACGTCGCGGGTGATCGAGGGGTTTTCCGCTTTGCGGCTGATCTTGTCGATCTCGTCGATATAGACGATGCCGTGCTGCGCCTTTTCGACATTATAGTCGCTCGATTGCAGCAGCTTGAGGATGATGTTCTCAACATCTTCACCGACATAACCGGCTTCGGTCAGGGTGGTGGCATCGGCCATGGTGAAGGGCACATCAAACGTCTTGGCGAGCGTCTGGGCGAGCAAAGTCTTGCCGCAACCGGTTGGCCCGATCAGCAGGATGTTGGACTTGGAAAGTTCAACCTCGCCGCCCTTGCCGCTGTGTTTCAGCCGCTTGTAGTGGTTGTGCACCGCGACCGAGAGCACGCGCTTGGCGCGGTCTTGGCCGATGACATAATCGTTGAGCGTGGTGAAGATATCGCGGGGCGTGGGAACGCCGCCGTCCTTCTTGCCCGCGATCCCGGCCTTGGTTTCCTCGCGAATGATGTCATTGCACAGTTCGACGCATTCATCGCAGATGAACACAGTGGGGCCGGCGATGAGCTTGCGCACTTCATGCTGCGATTTCCCGCAGAAGCTGCAGTAAAGTGTGCTTTTCGCGTCTGATCCGCTCAGTTTCGTCATTCGTTCTTCCGTATGCCCACTCTGGTCTGTGGACTCGCCGAGTCTAGCCCGGCAAATCTGATAATCAATCCCGCCTTATAGCAGCCTTTGCTTTCCAAGGGCTGAAAACGCTCCGGCGGCTGCACGTCTAGCCTATTCCTGCGGTGGAACCAGCACATCGGTTTCAGGCCGGCTCTCAAAAACCTTATCTACAAGGCCGAATTCCTTGGCTTCATTGGCATCGAGCCAGTTGTCGCGATCAACCGCTAGGGCAATCTCTTCCACAGGCTTGCCGGTGAACTTGGCATAAAGTTCGTTCAACCGCATGCGCAACCGCAGAATCTCGCGCGCCTGAATTTCGATATCACTCGCCATGCCGCGCGCACCGCCCGAAGGCTGGTGGATCATGATTCGCGCTTGCGGCAGTGCCACCCGCATCCCCGGCTCACCGGCGGCAAGCAGGAAGCTGCCCATCGAGCAGGCCTGACCGACGCAGACGGTGGAAACGCGCGGACGGATATACTGCATGGTATCGTGGATCGCGAGACCCGCCGTCACCACGCCGCCGGGCGAATTGATGTACATCGAGATATCCTTGGAAGGATTCTCGCTTTCCAGAAACAACAGTTGCGCGACGATCAGCGAGGCCATGTGATCCTCAACCTCACCCGTCACAAAGACGATCCGTTCACGCAACAGGCGCGAGAAGATGTCAAAACTACGCTCACCCCGGCTGGTCTGCTCGACCACCATCGGCACCAGAGCGCCGGTCATCGGGTCGCGCGTAAACTTTCCTTGGGCATTTGATGCCCCGAACAGGTCGAGCATGGGAATCCTCATCTGGTTGGAAAGCCTATCTCGCGACTGAACGACCGATGTTCAAGGGCGTTAACCCCTTTTGTGCGGATGTCACCGTGTCATCGACCATTGCCTGCCCCCTTGCACCACTTCAGCAACTGGCGCAGCATCATGCAAAATGGGGGTCACAAAATCCATGCCACGCCTTTTTCGCCTGCTGCCCGTGCTGCTTGTTCTCTCCGGCTGCGCGACCATTCCGCGTCAGGATATCTCCAGTGCGCCAGTGCGGGCATCTGATTTCGTCCAGCGAATCGAGGCACTTGATGACAACGGGCCAAAGCTGAACGCGGTTATCGCGATCAACCCCGAAGCGCTGCGCGATGCCGCGCGGGCCGAGACGCTGCCCGGACCACTGGCGGGCAAGGCGGTGCTGATCAAGGACAATATCGAAACCGCAGACCGGATGCCGACAACGGCGGGCAGTCTGGCGCTGAAAGACAATTTCACCGGCCGCGATGCGCCGCTGGTGGCAAAATTGCGGGCATCAGGCGTGGTCATCCTTGGCAAGACCAATCTTTCCGAATGGGCAAACATCCGCGGCAGCCGCTCGACCAGCGGCTGGAGCGGTGTGGGCGGACAGACAAAAAACCCCCATGCGCTGGATCGCAGCCCCTGCGGTTCATCCGCCGGGAGCGGCGTGGCGGTGGCGGCTGGCCTCGCCTGGGCAGCGATCGGCACCGAAACCGATGGCTCGATCACTTGCCCCGCCAGCATCAATGGCATTGTCGGGTTCAAGCCCACGGTGGGCCTGATCAGCCGCCGCCATATCGTGCCGATCAGCCACAGTCAGGATACGGCAGGGCCGATGACCACCAGCGTTTTCGATGCCGCGCTGCTGCTCACCGCCATGGCCGGGCCTGATGCGGCTGATCCGCAGACGGCGCGCGCCGATCTGCAGTTACAGGACTTTGCCGAAGGGCTCGACAAGGCGAGTCTGGCTGGGGTCCGCATCGGCGTGCTGCGCAAAGCCGTGGGCAACAGCCCCGGCATCAACGCCCTGTTCACAGCGGCGCTGGCGGACCTGAAACGCGGCGGGGCGGTGCTGATCGAGCTTGATTTTGAGGCCGATGCTTCGATGTACCGCGACGAGTCGCTGGTGCTACGCTGGGAGCTCAAGCAGGATCTCAATGCCTATCTCAAGGGACTGCCCGGCAATCCGCCGGTGCGCTCGCTCGCCGATGTCATTGCCTGGAACAAGGCCCACGCAGCAGAGGAACTGCGCTGGTTCGGGCAGGAAACCTTCGAGGCCGCCCACAAGCTTACCGATGAGGCGGCTTATAAAAAGGCCCGCGAAAATTCGCTGCGGCTGGCGGGCAAGGACGGCATCGACAAGCTGCTGGCCGATAACAAGCTCAGCCTGCTCATCTTCCCCACCGAGGGACCGGCATGGCCGATTGACCTGATCACCGTGTCACACGGGCTGGATGTGGGCGCAGGCAGCCTTGCCGCCATCGCCGGCTATCCGCACATCACCGTGCCGATGGGCGCGGTTGAGGGACTTCCGGTGGGGCTGAGCATCGTTGGCACGCAGTGGGAGGACCGCAAGGTGCTGGAGGCTGGCGCAGTTTATGAGCGGCTGCGCAGCGCCAAGGTGCCGGTGCCGGGGTTCAGGCGTTGGGGAGAGTAGTGCCACCTAATGCAGCGATTGCGTGAAAAATGCGCCACTCTAAGGTTGAAACGATGAAGCAACGACGTGCCCCTAGTAAACGTGCTGCACTTTGGCAGCGTTATTGGGCCATTACACTGGATCACAGAAATGGTCTTTACGAACCCATACTCTGGCATCTCACTTTTGGTGGAGATTTTTCCGCCATGACAACCCTTGCCGACACATTTCATAAGCGAGGACGGATTGCCGATCCTTTCAGCAAACTCGGGCTTAATAACCGCGCTGATCGCGGGGGCTATGAATATGCATCTCAGCATCTGGCAATGGACGCATTCAACAGGCGAGATATGAAGAACTATCGGTACTGGTTACGTCGCCATGCGAGATTTGGTGACCCTGACGTGGTTCGCGAACTGAAACGGTTCGAGTCACGGTTGCCGCATTTTGCAGCCGGTAAAATCGGGCGGCTGCGCCCCTATCGCAAGGATGAATAGTCAAACGGCCCGGCGCTATTCGCACCGGGCCGCATGTATAGCTTAGCCTGAACGGCGCGCTTATTTCTTGGCAGCAGCCTTCTTGGCCGGAGCCTTCTTGGGCGCTGCTTCTTCAGCCTTCTCAGCCCCCTCGGCTTCGCTCGGGACAGGCTTGGGCGCGGCTTCCTTCTTCGGAGCGGCAGCCTTCTTGGCGGGCTTGGCTTCCTCAGCAGGAGCGGCCTCAACCGGTGCGGCTTCTTCCCCCTCGGCTTCGCTCGGGACAGGCTTGCCTGCCTTCTTGGCAGCTGGCTTCTTTGCAGTCTTGGCCGGAGCAGGAGCAACTTCTTCCGCTTCGATTGCGGCCTGCAACTCGTCCTTAGTCACGGTCTTTTCGGTAACTTCGGCCTTGTCGAACAGGAAGTCGACGACCTTGTCCTCGTAAAGCGGTGCGCGCAGCTGGGCGGCGGCGAGCGGATCGGACTGGATGTATTCAGCAAAGCGCTGACGATCTTCCTCGCGGTACTGCTGGGCTGCCTGATTAAGCAGCATGTTCATTTCCTGCGCCGTCACTTCCACGCCATTTGCCTGGCCGATTTCGGACAGCAGCAGGCCAAGGCGGACGCGGCGCACGGCGATGGCGCGGTAATCGTCCTTCTCGTCCTCGATTTCCTTCAGCGCAGCAGCGGTATCTTCCTCGCCCTGGGCTTCCTGAGTGAGCTGCTGCCAGATCTGGGCGAATTCAGCTTCGACCATCGAGGGCGGCACATCGAAATCATGACCGGCGGCAAGCGTATCAAGCAACTGGCGCTTCATCTGAGTGCGGGTCTGACCGGCAGTTTCCTGCTCAAGCTGGCCGCGCAGCAGGGTTTGCAGCATTTCAAGGCTTTCAAGGCCGAGGTTCTTGGCGAAATCCTCGTCAATCACGGCTTCACCTGCAACCTTCACCGCCTTGACAGTGATGTCGAAGGTGACGTCCTTGCCCTTGAGGTTCTCGGCCGGATAGTCAGCCGGGAAAGTGACGTTGATCGTCTTTTCATCACCAGCCTTGGCACCCACGAGCTGTTCTTCGAAGCCGGGGATGAAGCGGTTGGCACCGATTTCGACAGCAGCGTCTTCAGCCTTGCCGCCTTCGAATTCCACGCCATCGAGCTTGCCGACGAAATCGACGATCAGCTGATCGCCGTCTGCGGCCTTCTTGCCCTTCTTGGCATCGGTGAAGCTCTTGGAACCGGCGGCGATGCGCTTGATGGCTTCTTCGACTTCATCATCGGCAACCGGCACGACCAGCTTGTCGAGCTTCAGCCCATCAAGACTGGGGGTGGCAATCGTCGGCAGCACTTCGAGCGCGACGGTAAGCTGCGCATCCACGCCCTCTTCATAGCCATCACCAAGCGCCACTTCGGGCTGCATCGCGGGGCGCAGCTTGTGATCGGCGACCAGCTTGTCCATCGCTTCACGGATCGAGGTGTTGAGCGCTTCCTGATGGAGCGCCGGGCCATGCATCTTCTTGACGAGGTTGGCGGGCACCTTGCCCGGACGGAAGCCCGGCATGCGCACCTGCGGAGCAAGCTTGCTCACTTCGCCTTCGATCTTCGCCGTGATCGACTTGGCGGTGATCGTAATCGTGTAGGCGCGCTTCAGCCCCTCGTTAGTGGTCTCGACAATCTGCATCACAACAACAGCCTTCCAAATACTCTAATTCGCAACATCTACACCGAGATCGGGGGAATTGGTGCGGGCGAAGGGACTCGAACCCCCACATCTTACGATACTGGTACCTAAAACCAGCGCGTCTACCAATTCCGCCACGCCCGCAATCCGACGAAGCCTCAATAACAGGCGGGTGCCCTTAGTGACCTATGGCCAAAAGGGCAAGCACGACGGGGTGGATTGCGCGTCCTGATGAGATAAATCGCTGCGCCAGCCCTATCGCACCATCAGCGCCCGCATCCATCCCAGCAGTCCCGACGTGCCCGGAGGTCTTGTCAATGGGGGTGCGGTGACACCGCATTCAAGGCAATAGGCCTGCATACCGCTTGCCCCCATCATGCGTTCAGCATCGGTGAAAGCGCGCGCCATCAGTGCCTGCTGACGGCCCGAAATCTGGGCAAAAAGATCGCCTGTCTGTGCATTGGCCTGCGCATTGGAGCTATCATCACCACCCGTCAGCTGTTCCAGCAATGAGGCATAGGCGCTCTGTTTCTCACCAAGGAAAAGCGGGTGATAATCATCCTTTTCGAGCTTCGCCTGTTCGGCAGCGAAGGCCAGGGCATCATCGAGCGAGCCAAACTGATCGACCAGCCCCAGCTGGCGCGCGGTGCCGCCGTCCCAGATGCGCCCCTGCGCCATGGCATCGACCTGAGCGGAACTCTTGCCGCGCGATTGGCCCACCAGTCCGGTAAAGCGCTGATAGCCGCGCTCTATCGTGGCTTGCAGCATGGCATCCAGTTCAGGGGTGAAGCCGCCAAACAGGTCTGGTTGGCCGGACAAGGGGGTTGAGCGGACACCGTCCGCCGTCACGCCATAATCAGCCAGCGTCTTTTCAAAGCTGGTGACCACCGCGAATATGCCGATGGATCCGGTGACTGTCGCGGGTTCGGCAAAGATCCTGGTCCCCGGGGTCGCCACCCAGTAACCACCGCTGGCCGCGACATTGGCCATCGAAACGACCACCGGAATGCCGCGCGCCTTCTGGCGTTCGATGGCAAGGCGGATGCGCTCTGATCCGGTGACCGAACCGCCCGGCGAATCGACTCGCACGACGAGCGCGGCAATGTCTTTGGCATCCTTGCCATCGAGCAGATCGGCGATGCGATCCCCACCAGCGGTGCCGGGGCCAGCCTTGCCGTCAACAATATCACCGGCAATGGTGATCACGCCAATCGCCTTGCCCGGTGTTTTGGGCTCATGGGCGGCAAGGAATGCCTTGAGTGTCGAATGGGCGAAGCCGCCGGGACGTGGATCGAGCAGATCCTCGCCGGTCAGTTTGGCAACGCGCTGGCCAAAAGCGACATTATCACCAATCTGATCGACCAGTCCTGCCGCCTTGGCAGCCTGCGCGCCATCACCGCCCGCCGCCTTGTACCAGCCGGCCGGGTCTTCGGTGACCAGCTTGATATTCGCTTGTGGCCGCGCCTTGGCCATATTGGCTTTCCATGCGTCAAACAGCGCACCGATCACCGCTGTGCGCGCTTCGCGCGCCGGTTCGGACATATCATTTCGGGTATAAGGCTCGACAAATTCCTTATAAGTGCCAACGCGATAGACGTGGGTATTCACCTTGAATCGTTCAAGCAGCTTGGCAAAATACAGCCCTTGCCCGCCCGGCCCGAGGACAAAGGCACCGCCCAGCGGATCAACCCAGACTTCGCTCGAATGGGCGGCAAGCAGCAAGGCATCATCGGCATAGCCATAGGCAAAAGTCAGCACTGGCTTCTTCGCCGCTTTCACCCGGTCAAGCGCCGCGCCGACTTCCTCCATGTGGACCAGACCGCCGCCTGAAAATTTGGACAGGTCGAGAACAACAGCCTTGATCTTGTCATCCGTTACGGCGGCATCGAGTGCGCGAACCAGATCACGGACGCGGTATTGATGCGAAGGCATAGAGCCGGAAGTCAGGGCTTCCCAAGGATCGGCAGCTGCCGGTTCCTCTACAATCGCACCATCGAGCTTGAGCAGCAGCGCACCTTCACGCACTTGCCCGGGGCTCGGGCGGCTGAGCAGCACGGCGTAGATCAGAAAAAAGAACCCCAGCAGGAACATCAATGCCAGAGCATCCTTGATGCCAACCAGCAGATGCCAAACCTTGCGCGCGAAAATCATGCGGATTCCTTTGTGGAGTGCTGTTCCATGAGATAGGCAGCAGTGCGGCGAATGGCCAGCCCTGCTCGACCAGCGTCGGGAAAAGCTGCTTGAGTCCATGCCCCACCCCGTCTAGGGGACTGCCTTTAATGACATCGCCAGAACCAACGCGAGCCTCTCGCTATCCAGCGGGTGCGGCGGCTTTCCCGCACCGCCACCTATTGGGCATTGCCGGACTTGCTCCGCACGAGATCCTGTTCCTGCTCGATGAGGCGGAACAATGGGTTGAACACAACCGCCAGCCGCACAAACGCCATGATCTGCTTTCGGGCCTGACGATCATCAATGCCTTCTTCGAAAACTCCACCCGCACGCTGCTTTCCTTCGAGATTGCCGGCAAGCGGCTGGGGGCGGACGTGGTCAATATGCACGCCGCGCAATCGAGCGTGAAAAAGGGCGAAACGCTGATCGACACGGCGCTGACGCTGAATGCCATGCGTTCGGACGCCATCGTCATCCGCCATGCCAGTTCGGGCGCGGTGCGGCTGATTGCCGACAAGGTAGATTGCCCGGTGCTCAATGCCGGTGACGGACAGCATGAGCACCCGACGCAAGGTCTGCTCGATGCGCTCACCATCCGGCGATCCTTGCGCGAACGGGGCAAAAACGAAGAGTTCAACGGGTTGAAAGTGACGATCTGCGGCGATGTGCTGCACAGCCGCGTCGCGCGCTCTAACATCCATTGTCTGACCACGCTGGGGGCCGAAGTCCGCGTCTGCGCGCCCCCGGCGCTGATGCCCGAAGGGATCGAGCAATTGAAGGTCACACCGTTCCACGATTTTGATGCGGCACTGGATGGCACCGACGTGGTGATGATGCTGCGGCTGCAAAGCGAACGCATGCAGGGCAGTTTCATCCCCAGCCCTCGCGAATATCGCCACCTTTACGGACTGACTCTGGACCGGCTGGCCAAGGCTGCTCCCGATGCCGTGGTGATGCACCCCGGTCCGATGAATCGCGGCGTGGAGATTGACAGCAACGTTGCCGATCTTGCCGGACGATCACTGATCACTACGCAGGTCGAGATGGGCGTTGCCATGCGTATGGCTTGTCTCGACGTGCTGACCCGGCGAACCCGCAATGTAGAGGGCTGGCAATGATCTTGCAGCCCCTTTGCATCATCAATGCACTGATCCAGCTGCCCGAAGGCGTGGCGGTCAAAGGCGGCCTGAGAACCGAAGGGGATCGCATCGCCGCAATCGGTGCGGGCGTCACCGCTCAGGACGGCGACCGGATTTTCGATGCGGGCGGCAAGCTCGTCACCCCCGGCCTTGTTGATCTGGGCGTATTTGCCATCGACAAGCCTGCCTTCCACTTCGGAGGAATTACCCGCGCGGCGCTGATGCCCGATCAGTCCCCGCCGCTCGATCACCCGGCGCGCGTGCGCTTTGCCGCCAGTTCGGGCAAGCCTGACCTGTGGGTGCATCCGCTGGCTGCGGCAACACGCGGCCTTGAAGGCAATGACCTCGCCGAACTTGCTTTGATGCGCGATGCCGGTGCCAGGGCAGTCAGCACCGGACGGCGCTGGATCAGCGATTCGGGCACCATGCTGCGGCTGCTGCGCTATTGCGCCATGCTCGATCTGGTTGTCGTCCCCCATGCCGAGGATAGCGGGCTGACCGGCCCTGCTGTTGCCACCGCTGGCGAAATGGCGACGCGGCTAGGCCTGCCGTCGGCTCCCGTCGAGGCTGAGGCGCTGGCGGTGGCGCGCGATATTGCCTTGGCCGAGATGGCAGGCGCACGGCTGCATATCCGGCAAGTGACGACGCGCAGCAGCCTGGATCTGGTCCGCGCCGCCAAGGCACGCGGCGTGGCGATTACTGCTGGGGTTACTCCGGCGCACTTCATGCTGTCTGACATTGCCATGTCAGATTTCCGCACCTTCGCCCGCCTATCCCCGCCACTGCGCGCAGAAGCTGACCGCAAGGCGGTGATCGCGGCGATTGGTGATGGCACTCTCGATATGATCGCGTCAGGCCACGACCCGCGCGGCCCCGAGGACAAACGTCTGCCCTTCGCCGACGCCGAACCCGGCATGGCCGGTGCTGAAACGCTGCTGCCTCTCACCCTCACGCTGGTGCGGGATGGCGTGATCGACATGGCGCGTGCCTTTCAGCTGCTCTCCGCCAATCCGGCCAAGCTGCTGGGTGTCGATGCCGGACGACTTGAGGTGGGCCAGCAGGCCGATATTGCCGTGATCGACGCGGAGCGCCCGTGGATCGTCGATTCGGACAAGATGGCAGCCGCTGCGGGCAATACCCCGTTTGACCGCCAGCCCGTGCAAGGCCGCTGTATCGCCCTGTTCAAAGGCGCAGCGCAGGTGGCCTGAAAGCTGCACAAACAATGAGCCCCTCCGACGCTTAGCAGAAGGGGCTCAAGGTTGGTCGAAAGCCGTCTTTACGCGGCGAATTGCTTCAATTCATTTAACGCTCGGCTGCCATCCTTAACGCTTGCGAGCCATCCTTAACGCTTGCGAGCAAGTGCCGGACCCGATGCGTCACGCTGATTGCTGCCGGGGGCTGCCGGGCTCTTGCGCCCAGCAGGTGCGGCATAGGCGAAGCAGGCTCCGCCGCCGCGCTTGACCGAGGAGCACAGGCCATTGGCTGCCTGCGAACCGCTGAGGCCAGCCGCCGCTACGCGCCACACGTGCTTGCCGCGAACCACGGCTGGCGTAATCGTCATGCGATAGGCTGAAAGCTTGGCGTTGCGGGCAGTGTAGATCCCCCAGGCGCGGCGAGCGCCTTGCGCGCTTGAGAAAGACCCAAGCTGCACCAGATGCGAACCATTCATTGCTGTCGGCAGCGATTTCAGCGGATTGCGGGTTGCCACAGCCGCTTGCTGCGGCGTGAAGGACTGGATCATCGGCTCAGAGAAAAACCGGGTGGTTGGAGCAGCAGGAGCCGCTGCGGCCGGTTCAGCCGGAGCAGAAACCGGCGCGACATAGGCCACCTCGGCAGGTGCCGGGGTCGTAACCTCGGCAGCTTCGCCCACTGCAGGCAGTTCGGCAGCAGCAAGTTGCGTGTTTGATACAGCAGCAACCACGGGTGCGGCCGGATCGGCTGTGGTCTGCGCGGCGAGTTGCTCAGCAGCTGGGTTATTGGCCAGTGCGAGAGCCGTTGGCTGGCCCGGATCACCGCGAACCGGCGCTCCGATCAGCGTAGCAACGCGCTGCTGGTATTGTTCGGGCTGAATTGTCGCAGCCCATTCAGTGATGCGCTTGTCGATCTGATCTGCAGGAACGTCCTGCGAGGCCATGACCCGCGCTTCACGCCAGCGTCCAGCCAGCGCATAGGCATAGGCCAGGTTCTGACGCACCTTGGGGCTGTTATCGCCGCCGCGCAGGGCGTCGGCAAGGATGGCAACGCCGCGCTCAGGCTCACCCGCCAGAGCCAGCGCAAGACCAAGATCGCTCGCCGGAATTTCACCGCGCCAGTCATCCAGAACCGCCAACGCGCCCTGCTGATTACCCGCGCCGATATTGGCGAGAGCCAGCGAAAGCGCGGTGCGGGCGCTGTTGTCGCCAAGTTTCATGGCATCATCAAAAGTGGTTGCTGCTGACTGGAAACGCCCCGACTTGAAATAGGACTGGCCCAGCAGCACGCGCAGTGCGGCATCACGCGGACTAGCTGCAACCGCTGCTTCTGAGCTGGCAATCGCCTTGGCCGGCTGCCCTTTGCTCAGCGCAACGCGGGCATTGTCAGCCGAGTTGGCACGCGACACCATGCCGCCAGAAGCGCAGCCGCCGAGCAGACTGACCGCAAGGGCAGTGCCGGTAACAATGGTCAGGCGAAGCTTTAGCGAGCGGGTAGCCATGGTCTTATCCCCCTTCATGAGGTTCAATTATTACGCTTGCGGCGAAGTTCACCGGCAATCGCAAAGAAATCTGGCGAGGCGAGTTCGGGCAGTTCAGCAAGAAATTTGTCGAGTGCTTCGGTCACCACCTGCTGTGCGCTCTGCCCCGATGCAGTGCAGGCAAGGCGAAGCCGCAGATGCCGGTCTTCATCGAGCCGGAGCGTGAAGGCGGCCTTGCCGCCATGGGCAAAGGCCGAACGGCGTTCACGCGGTGGGCGGGTAAAATTGCCCGTATAGCTGCGCACGATGCGCTCCTGCTGGTGCCGGACTTCGCTGATCGGCGTTTCAGCACCATCATCCTGACCGAAGCCATGATCGCCATTGAGCTCGAGCGAATCCTGATTCGATGTGGTCACGATATGCGGGCGGATAGCTGGCTTCGCGCCGCCCTTACGGGCCAGCAGCGTCTGCGAAAGCGAGGCAAAAGGCTTTGACGTGTCCACCGGGCGCTCCCTTACGATCCGGCAACGCGGCGGCCGAAACCACCAACCGGACGGGCAAAACCCTGAGGGGCGCTCTGGGCCTGCGGCGAGCCAGCAAACACGGTGCGGCGGAAATTCTTTTCCAGACGATCGTAGATGTAGTTCCACAGTGCGGCGATCTCCATCGCCGAACGGCCATTGGGATCGACTTCCATCACCGTGCGGCCATCGATCATCGAAGCGGCATAATCAGTGCGGTGGTGCAAGGTTATCGGCGCGACCGTGCCGTGCTGTGATAAGGCAACGGCTGCTTCGCTGGTGATCTTGGCTTTCGGAGTGGCGCCGTTGACCACGAAGATCAGCGGTTTGCCTGCGCGGTCACACAGATCAACCGTGGCCCCGACAGCGCGCAGATCATGCGGGCTCGGGCGGGTTGGAACAACGATCAGTTCGGCAACTGCGATCACAGACTGAATCGCCATGGTAATCGCTGGCGGCGTATCAATAACGGCCAGCTTGAAGCCTTGCGAACGCAAAATCTGCAGATCGGCGGCCAGCCGGGAAACGGTAGTCTGGGCGAAAGCCGGATATTCAGCCTCGCGTTCGTTCCACCAATCGGCGAGCGATCCTTGCGGGTCGATATCGATCAGAACCACCGGTCCAGCGCCAGCGCGCTGTGCCTGCACAGCCAGATGGCCAGACAGGGTGGTCTTGCCCGATCCGCCTTTTTGTGATGCGAGAGCCAAAACGCGCAAAATCAAATCCCCCCGAATGAATAAAAAGCCATTCGTTGGCGGGTAAAAGACCAGAATCTCCCTAATATTCCCTTAACGCCTTGGCAGCGAAATGTTTGGTTCACGGCATTATCAGCCATCGACGCAAATGCTTTGCCAAGGCGAATTCCTGTGGCAGAAGCGGTGGTTAACGTGGCGAGGGGTCGCCTGATGCTTTGGCCAGAATTTTGGGATGTTGCGATGAACAAGCGGCAGCTGTTGTTTCCTTTGATTGCGGCGAGCGCACTTATTTCCGCGCCGGTGATCGCCGATGTCAAAGCCGGGGTCGATGCTTGGGCGCGCGAAGACTATCCGGCAGCGATCCGCGAGTGGGAAGGACCGGCAGCGCGCGGCGATGCCGATGCCCAGTTCAACCTCGCGCAGGCCCACAAATGGGGCAAAGGCGTCAAACAGGATCTGAAGAGGGCCGAGTTCTATTTTGGCAAGGCAGCCGCCCAAGGCCATCTGCAAGCCTCGGACAATTATGGCCTGTTGCTGTTTGATCGCGGTGAGCGCGCCATGGCCATGCCCTATGTCAAAGCAACGGCAAGCCGCGGCGATCCGCGCGCGCAATATCTGCTCGCCATCGCGCATTTCAATGGCGATCTCGTCCCCAAGGACTGGGTGCGCGCCTATGCCTTGATGACCTTGTCGCGCAATACTGGGCTGCCACAAGCGGGGCCGGGATTGCAACAGATGGACGGCTTTATCCCGCTGGCACAGCGCCAGCAGGCAGTCGGCCTCGCCCAGCAGCTTGCTGCCGAGGCTGAGGCGACGCGCAACCGGCAGCTCACGGCTTCTGACCTTGGTGTGACGATGCCGCCAGCGGGCGCAATTGCGCCACTAGTCATAGCCGCTGCCGTACCCCGCACCCCGCCAACGCCCGAGGAAGCCGTGGTCATGGCTGAAAATGTTGCGAATGGCGCAAGCCCGCGCACCGCCGGGGCCGATTATGCCCGGCCTGCAACGCCGGTGGCCATAGCCACGCCTAGGCCTATTAGCCTGCCCTCACCCAAGCCGCCGCTGGTCATGCCGAAACCGGTTGCAGCGCCGCCAGTCGTTAAGCCCGTCCCCGCACCCGTCTCAAAGCCCGGTGGCAGCTGGCGCATCCAGTTCGGTGCATTTGCCGTTGCGAGCAATGCCGATGCCATGTGGGCAAAAGTGCGCGCACGGCCTGAGGTATCCGGCCATCCGCGCGTCAATGCCGCTGCCGGAGCGGTAATCAAGCTTCAGGCGGGCGGTTACAGCGAAGAAGCAGCGCGAACGGCATGTTCGCGCCTCACCCCGACTGGCATCCCATGCATCCCGGTGCGGAACTGAACCTGTGAGCCCCGTGGCTGCGGATGGGGCGGCTGCGGATGGGGCGGCTGCGGATGGGGCGGCTGCGGATGGTCCAATACCGCGTCCAAAGGAACGAATAGCCGCGCTCGACCTGATCCGCGGTGTGGCCATTCTGGGCATCTTGGCGGTGAATATCGAAGGCTTCGCCGGGCCCATGGCGGCTACCGTGACGCCCGAATGGAACGGGGCGGCAACGGGCGCAGACCGCTTCGCCTTTGCTGCCACCATGCTGCTGTTCGAAGGCAAGATGCGCGCTCTGCTCAGCCTGCTGTTCGGAGCGAGCCTGCTGCTGTTCATCGCCCGCGCCGAGAAGAAGGGCGAGAACGGCGATGTGCTGCAGCTGCGCCGCCTGATCTGGCTGGCGGTGATTGGCTATCTCCATTTCCTGCTGTGGTGGGGGGATATTCTGTTCACTTATGCCCTGGCAGGATTTTTCGCTCTGCTGCTGCGGCATCTGCCGGTCAAAGTGCTGGTGCCAGCCGCGCTGCTGGCCTTCACCGCCTGGCATGGCTCGGGCATGGCCGCCAGCATGGAGCCGGTGCTCGCCGAGATCCGGCTGGAGGCTGGCATGGCGATGCCGTTGGAAAAAGCACGTCTGCTCAAGGAGGGAGGGCAAGCGCAGGCGGATAGCCGGGCCGAACTGCAACGCGAAGCGGGCGGCCTGCCTGCGCTCGTGCAATACAAGCTGACGCATGAACCGGGCTTCCCGCTGACCCTTGCCATCATGACCATGGGCGAAACCCTGCCACTGATGCTGATCGGCATGGCGCTGTTTCGCTCCGGCATATTCACCGGCGGCTGGCAATGCAGACAGCTGTGGGCCATGGCACTGGGCGGTATCAGCTTTGGCGGATTGCTGACCCTCGCGCTGATCGGAATCGCCTGGTCACATCTTTTCCCGACTGTGATGATGCAGGCGATCCTCGGCTGGTGGGCAGCCGTCCCGCACCTTGTCATGGCGCTGGGTTATACCGCCGCGCTGATACTGCTGGCACAAAATTATCGCGGCGGCTGGCTTGGTACAAGAATCGCCGCAGTCGGACGAATGGCGCTGACCAATTACCTTGGCTGCACTCTGGTGTTCACAGGGATATTCTATGGCTGGGGGCTGGGCCTGATCGGCACGGTTCCCGAACGCTGGTTATGGGTCTTCGTACTCGGCGGCTGGATAGCGATGCTTGTGTGCAGCAAGCGCTGGCTTGATCAGCATGCCCAAGGGCCGGTGGAATGGGCGTGGCGTTCACTAACTCATTGGCGCAGGCTGCCGCTAGACGCTTAGTTGTTGTTGCGAGTTATTCGCATTAGATTGGGACGAATCGAGAGGAGTGGCCGATGTACGTCTGCGTTTGCAACGCCATTCGGGATAAGGATCTTCGCGCTGCCGCACTGCTTTGCGCGGGCGATGCCGAAGCAGTTTATGCCATGCTCGGTTTTGCCCCCAAGTGCCGCCAGTGTCTGGCTGATGCGCAAGTGATGGTTGAGGAAGCACGCAAGGCTGAACTATTGCCGGTTTGCCTGCCAGACTGACTTGCCGCACTCCTCCAAGCAGTTCATAGATAGTCAACTGTCCTGATGGAGGCTATTATGATCGGCGACGCTCAGGTCATCGACTTTCTCAACAAAGCCCTGCTGAACGAGTTGACTGCAGTCAACCAGTACTGGCTGCATTACCGGATGCTCGATAACTGGGGCATCGCCAAGCTTGCCGCTTACGAACGACACGAATCAATCGACGAGATGAAGCACGCCGACACTTTGGCGGAACGCATCCTGTTCCTCAAAGGTTTGCCCAATTTTCAGGCCTCGGGAAAGCTCAGGATCGGCGAAAACGTCGAGGAAATTCTGAAAGCGGATCTTGCGCTGGAGCATGACGCGATTCCCCTGCTGCGTGATGCCATAGCCCACTGCGAAACCGCGCGGGATTATGTCAGCCGCGAAATCTTCGAGCGCATTCTCGAAAACGAAGAAGAGCACGTCGACTTTCTGGAGCGCCAGTTTGACATGATCGAGCGTATGGGGCTGCAGAACTATGTCCAGCTGAACAGCAAAGCGCAGGAATAACCTGCACTAATCTCTATTCCGGCGCGAACGGATTCTTGGTGCTGCGCAAAGTCAGCCTGATCGGCACTGCGTCAAAGCCCAATTGCTTGCGGATGCCGTTCACCAAATAGCGGCGATAGCTTTCGGGCAACAAATCAAGCCGCGTGCCAAATATGATGAAGCCCGGCGGACGGATCTTGGCCTGCGTGATGTAGCGCAGCTTGATGCGCTTGCCACCCGGTGCCGGGGGCGGATTAGCGGCAAGGGCATCATCGAACCAGCGGTTGAGCTGCCCGGTCGAAACGCGCTTTGACCAAGTCTCGCGGATTTCGAAGGCGGCGGCGAGCATCTGGTCAAGCCCTTTACCGGTGCGCGCCGAAACCGCCAGCAGCGGCACTCCGCGCACTTGCGCCAGTCCGTCTTCAAGTGCGCCGCGGATACCGTTGAACAGCGATGAGGCGTCCTCGGCAATATCCCACTTGTTGATCGCGATGATCAGCGCGCGGCCTTCTTCGAGCACCATCGAAGCAATCTTGAGATCCTGATGCTCAAGGCCCAATGTGGCATCGAGCAACAGCACGACCACTTCGGCAAAATCTACCGCATGACGCGCATCGGCCACCGCCATCTTTTCCAGCTTTTCGACAACGCGCGCCTTTTTGCGCATACCCGCCGTGTCGATTAGCCGCACCTGGCGTTCATCGCCGTTATCAGGATCGGTCCACAGCCAGTCCACCGCAATCGAATCGCGGGTAATCCCCGCCTCCGGTCCGGTGAGCAGACGGTCTTCCTGTAGCAGCGCGTTGATCAGCGTCGATTTGCCCGCATTGGGCCGCCCGACGATAGCCAGCTTGAGCGGGCCGGAAAGCTCGTCCTCGTCATCGGGCTCCGACTCGGGTTCCTGTTCCTTGCCTTCAATGTGCGGCAGCAGGGCATCGAACAGGTCGGCCATGCCTTCGCCATGTTCCGCCGAAAGCGCCACCGGATCACCAAAGCCCAGCGCGAAGCTTTCATAGAGGCCGTGATCGCCCGCCTTGCCCTCAGCCTTGTTGGCGATCAGGATCACCGGCACCGATGACTGGCGAAGCCAGCGGGCGATTTCCTCGTCGAGCGGGGTCAGCCCGGCGCGCGCATCAATCGTGAACAGCGCCAGATCCGCGCCTTCCAGCGAAGCTTCGGTCTGCATCCGCATCCGCCCGGGCAGAGTGGTCGGATCAAGATCTTCCCATCCGGCCGTATCGACGATGGTGAATTTCAGCCCCAGCAGCTCGGCTTCGCCAAAGCGGCGGTCACGAGTCACCCCCGGCTGGTCGTCGACAAGCGCCAGCTTCTTGCCAACCAAACGGTTGAACAGGGTCGATTTGCCGACGTTTGGGCGGCCGATGATGATGACTTGCGGTGACATGGAAGCTGCCAAGTGGCGCTTCCGGCACACTTCTGCAAGCTCCGTTGCAAGCTCTGTGGCAATATCATGCCGCTGGGCGGCAAATTCTTACCGGTTTGTTTACCATAAGTAGAAGCCCTGATTTTAACCGAGACGCGCCATTCAAGGTGCCATGAACCTTCGCCCTCTCCTGGGAATTACCGCCGCCTTTGCTGCGATAATCACCCCCGCTACGGCCAATACGGCCACTGAAATCGCGCTGGTAACTGGCGGCGGCGCGGCATCTTTGCCTTTGCTACTGCAATGCGTACCCTATGCCCGCACCGTCTCGGGAGTGCAGATTTATGGTGATGCCTGGACCTGGTGGAAGCAGGCCGAAGGCAAATATGCGCGCGGCGATCAGCCGAAAGTCGGCGCGGTGATGGCGTTCAAGCCTTATGGCAAGATGCAACTCGGCCATGTTGCAGCGGTCAGCCGCATCATCGATTCGCGCACGGTGCTGGTCCGTCACGCCAACTGGTCACTGATCAACGGCAGCCGCGGCCAGATCGAGGACAACGTCAAAGCGATTGATGTTTCACCGAACAATGACTGGAGCAAAGTGCGCGTGTGGTTTGCGCCTTTGCAGGGGCTTGGCGACACGGCCTGGCCGGTACACGGCTTTATTTACGGCAAGCGCTCGCTGCAGGATATTGGCGAAGGGCGCCTGACGGCAAAAGCGCGCACGGCAAAACAGGAAACCGACCGAAATCGCACTGCCTTTGCCAAGGATCGGGCCTTTGCCAAGGATCGGGCCTTTGCCAAGGATCGGGCCTTTGCCAATGATCCGATCGGTGCGATTATCGCTGGCAGCCTGAAGCGCTGATCAGCCCAGTTTCGCGACTGGTGCGCCTTCACCGAGATCTTCGAACCATGCTTCGACCGGGCCGTTGAGCTTGAGGGTCAGCGGATTGCCCTTGCGGTCCATGGTCTTGCCGGCCTGCACCCGCACCCAGCCTTCGGAAATCGAGTATTCCTCAACATTGGTGCGCACCACGCCCTTGAAACGGATGCCAATGCCGCGCTGGAGCACATCAGCATTGAAGTGCGGGCTGCGCGGGTTGATCGCCAGATGATCAGGCGGCACGTCGGGGCCAGATGATGGAGGGGTCACAGCTGGGCCGGAATCCGGAAGGGTGTTTTCATCGCTCATGCCTCGGGCCTCTAGGCAAAGCTGGGCGCTTGTCAATTCGTGCGCGCTTAAGTAAGGGCGCGCCTTCCGCCCCAAATGGCTTCGCGCCATGGCCAGGGGAGCGGGCGCGTAGCTCAGTGGTAGAGCACACCCTTCACACGGGTGGGGTCGCAGGTTCAATCCCTGCCGCGCCCACCATAAATGCCCTTGAAATATAGGGAATTTATGGTGATGCGAAGCTCCATTCCCGGCTTTAGGGCACAAAAATCCCACCCACCGTTCAAATGTATTGTTACCTTTTAAAGGTTCAGATTGAACAGTTTGGAGGCATTGCCTTGTAAAATGAGCTTGCGAGTTTCGTAGTCATAGTCGCCGAGTTGCTCGACCAGCTTTTCCTGCACGCCGGGATAAAGCGAGGTCGGATGCGGGAAATCTGTCTCGAACATCACCCGGTCGATGCCGATCTCCTCAAGCATATGCTTGGGTGCATAATTCTCGAACCAGAACGAAACCCAGAAGTTCTTGGCGAAATATTCCTTGGGTCGTCTCTGCAGGCCATGATCGATCACAGTCCGCATCTCGTCGAACTGGTGGTCGAGCATTTCGAGCACGAAGGGCACCCAGCCGATGCCGCTTTCGATCAGGCCGATCTTGAGGTTTTCATACTTGTCGAGAATGCCCGAGACCATGAAATTGCTCATCGTCGCGCAGACGCCCAGCGTGTGCAGCATCGCGTTGATCGGCAGTCTTTGGGTGAACTTGAGATTGTCCCAGATCGCCGAGCCGGCATCGAGCGACGAGTTGATGTGGAAGTTGATCGACAGGCCCGTGGCATTGCAGATGTCAAACACTTCTTCCCAGAACGGGTTTACCTTGTGATCCTCACCAAGATAACCGGCGACGAGACGCTCGGGGCGATCGGGCAGGACGATGCCCTTGATCCCCATGTCGATGATGCGCCGCAATTCCGCCACCATCAACGCCCTGTCCCAATAGGGCAGCGTCGCCATGCAGAAGATGCGGTTATTGGATTCGACCATCCTTTCGGCGCAGGCATCGTTGTAGCCACGGATCACCTGCATCGCCAGATCGTCGTCTTTTAGCGCGAGCAGTGAACCGGCTTGAGTCAGCCCGCCATTCTGGAAACAAATCTGCGCCCAGACCCCCATTGCGTCCATTTCTTCAAGGCGCGGCTTGACCTGATAGGAACCGGGGTGGATTTCATCGTAAGTCGTGTAGGCCAGCTTGCCGAGCAGCTTGTTGCGGCCCTTTGAGATGACATTGCCGCCGATTGAGCCGAAGTCCTTCTCGCCGATGAACCACCGGTCAGCACCATTGACGCGCACCACCCGCGGCAGCTTGGCCTTCATGCTGGCCGGGGCGTTCTTCTGGAACAGGTCTGGCGGTTCAGTGAAATGGGTATCGCAATCGACGATCTTGATGCCGTTGAACAGCGGATGCGTGCCCTGAAGATAGGTCGAATGATCGATCTGTCGCTCAAATCCTCCAGCCGAACGGCCTTCATCAAGCCAGTAGAACTTGGCATCGTCCTCGCTGGCCTTGACGAGCGAAATGGACTTTGAATCTGTTGCCATGGGTGCATCTCCTTCGGACACTTCGTATCAGGCTCCGTCATTCAATACGACACAGGCCGGGATAATCTGGACGCACCGCAACGCTTTCTGGTGAAACTGCGAATCCCTTCAGGTGCCGAACGCGCGTTTCTGGGCTACTCCCATCATAAGCTGGCGATATGCGGGAGAGAGCACCAGCACGAGCCCATAGGCAGTATAGGCAGCGACTACCTCTGCGATGAGCATAGCCAAGCCGGGTGTACCGAACTGCCAGCGGCAGGCGGCGAGCATGAAGGAGACCAGTGCCAGGGCGGCGCAATGCGGCACCAAGCGCAAGGCGATTTCACGCAAGCGGATATGGCCTTCACGTCCGACGATCCACAACTGGAACGGCAGGCAAATGATCGCCTGACCAAGCACATAAGCAACCGCTACTCCGCGAATGCCCCAACCAATGCCGACGAGAAACGAAGCCAGGGCAACCACCGAACCAAACAGCATGACCCGCAGATAATCGCCTCCGCGCCCCTGGCTGATCAGCAGCCAGTTGGTCGTGCCGAGATAGATCTGGAACAGGCCAGCCGCAGCAAACCAGCCGAACAGGGGCGCGCCTTCCAGCCAGCGCGGGCCGAGCAACATGCCGATCACCGTCTCGGGAAATATTACGGCAACAACCAGACCCGGCAGGCACAGGAACAGCAGCAGCAGCACCGCGCGCCAATAGTGGCGGCGATAGCTGGCAGGATCGTCAATACTGCGCGAAAGCGTGGGGATCAGCACCTCACCCAGAGGCAGCAGCGCCTGATTGATCGGATAAAGCAACATGCGGTAGGCGCGATCATAGATGCCCAGCTGCTGCGGCGATGTGGCATAGGCAATGATCAGATTATCGGCATTGCGCGACGCAAAGTTGAGCAGGTTTGCGCCTGACAGGTTGAGGCCAAAACCGATCATCGCGCCCGCGCCGGAATTGCGCCGGGGCAGTCCGGGACGCCAGCGGACAAGGCTGGCTGATGCGACAAAATTGATCAGCGGAACCAGGATCATCGATACAACCAGCGCCCAGTAGCTATGCGTCGCTGCGGCAATTCCGATGCTGACCAGCGTCGCGATGGTGGTCGCCGCTATGTTGCGTTTGGCAATGGCCCTGAAACGCAGGTTCCTCGACAGGATCGCGGTGGGCTGGGCCGCGAGCGTGGTGACGATGATCGAAAGCGCGCAGACGATGAGTACGGCGCTTAGGCGCGGATCATGCAGCAGACGCGAGATCAGCGGCGCAGCGATAATGACCAGCGAGGTCATCAACAGACTAACCCCGAACGACAACCAGAACGGCGCGTCGAGCTGGCGCTTGTCGAGCCTTGGCGCCTGTATGATTGAACTGGTAAAGCCCATAGCCTGAACCTGATGGGCAAAGCCGATCAGCGGTGCCGCCATGGCGAGAATACCGAAGTCTTCAGGCGTCAGCAAACGGGCAAGCACCATTGCCGAGGTTATCGACAACAACAGGCTCCACCCCTGCGAGGCGGCCATCCAGCCAGCATTGCGATTTACACGGGGTTCGGGTGCAGTGCTGGCAGGGATTACTTCGCTCACAGCAAGCCTTTGCTTGCAACACGATTGCAATCGCGCAGCACAAGCAGTGCAAGGCCCGCATTGGTCGAAAATGTCGGTTTGAACAGTCCGACGCGTTAGAGGCTGGGCAATCGCCATAGGCGAGGCCGTGACCACAGCCTCGCCATGGCCCGCACCCTTGCTTTGTCACCGGGCCTCAGATCGTCGCCATAGCGCTCGAGCAAGATCGCTGCATTCCGGCTGTAGCGCACCAGAACTGTCAGCGTGCTGATGCCGAGAACAATGCGAGAGAAGCGCCTGGCGAATGTCGCTGCGCCAGCCCGGTCGGCACCAATAAGGTTGCTGCCATGCTGACGGTAGAGGATGGTCGGCTGATCAATGCACGAAATCCGGCCCAGCCCTGCTGCAACCAAAGCCAGCCAGTGATCAAACATCGAGGCATCGGAGGGGACTGGCCGGGCGGTCTCAAAGAGCGCGCGATTGGCGACGATGGTGCAGCCGGTAACGACATTGCCCAGCAAAAGGGCTCCCAGCGAATTACGCGCTGGATTGATCCCGACATAGCGGAAGTACGATGGCCCCAGAACTTCCAGCCCGGAATCGACCACGGCAAGGTCTGTATGGACCAGCAGGGGGCTGCCGGGAGGACTAGTTGCGGCAAGCTGCACCATGCGCTCAAGCGACATGGCCATCTTTTCAGGCAGCCAGATATCGTCCTGATCGCAGAAGAAGACATAATCGGCGCTTGCCGCATCGATCAGCCGGGCAAAATTGGCTCTGGCCCCCAGCCGCGCGCATGGCGGGAGGATGCAAAAGCGACCGGGATGGGCACTGGCATAGGCCCGCAGGATCGCTGGCGTGGTATCGCTCGAACCATCATCGGATACCAGAATCGTGAATTCACCGAACGTCTGGGCCAGCAAGGAATCCAGCTGAGCGGCCAGAAACCGTTCACCGTTGTAGGTTGCAAGTAGAACCTCAACCGTTGCATTTTCCATCATCGGGTTGCCGCTTCGATAGTGGCGCACAACACGATGCTCCCGCCAAGAGACTTAAGCATGGCGCATCAAGCCGTTTATGCGCTGCTTCAGCTTCCGAGTTCCAGCGGCAAGCGTCGCCGGAACGCCCTGACGTCTGACCGAATCCAACCCCCGTGCGATCAGCCATGGCGGTGAGGGAGCTTGGGCAGCCATGCGCTCTCGTAACCGAGCGACAAACCGCGCCGCCGCCTCCGCTTCGTCTTCACGCGCAAAGTCAGCGGCCAGAGCCTCCACCCGCCGCGGCGCCTGTTCGATCACCTCTCGGGCCGCTGCTCTTCGGTCACGATCTGCCACTCTATGGCCGCGCAACAATGCGCTGGCATCTTCCCCCAGTTGGCGGCTGGCGAGCGGGAATGGCATGCCGATCTCTCGCCACAAGGCATGCCGGATCGCTGCGGTGCGGTCCTGCGGATCACCGTGGCTGTTGCTGGCGGTGAGCCCTTGCGAATTGAGGCGGTAACGTACCAGCTTTTCCGGCAGGTTGCGGGCGCGGCTTTGCGGCAGCATCGCCGCCCACAAATAGTGATCATGCGATACCGGCTGGTCAGCGTGATAACCGCCCACCGCATCGAACAACGCCCGGCGATAGGCGGTGGTCGGATGATAGAAGGGACAGTGAAACAGCAAGGTGAAGCGAATGGCAAAATCGCTCTCAGGCATTGGCTGTTCGCCAATCTTGCGGCCCTGCTCATCGATCAACTGAACCGCGCTGCCCACCAGCCCCAGTTCAGGATCGGCATCAAGCGCACCAATCACGGCTCGCAGCCAGCCCGGTTCGGCAATATCATCAGCATCAAGCCGCGCGATCAGCGGTGCCCGGGCCAGGGCCACGCCGCGATTGCCAGCCTTTCCCGCGCCGACATTGCGCTCAAGCCGCAGCACCCTGATGCGCGGATCGAGCGCGGCAAGCGCGGCGACTGGCTCCGGATCAGGCGAGCCATCATCGACGAGAATCAGTTCGAAATCGGTAAAATCCTGCGCCAGAACGCTGTCCACCGCCTCACGCAGGAAGCGGGTATCGCGGTAGCAGGGCATTATCACTGAGCAGGCTGGTTCCTGACCGGCGGCTGACAGCGGCGCGAGCGGTGCCGGGCTGAACACTCCGGTTCCCTCAACGATCCGCAAGGGCAGTGGCAGGCGTTGGCGCAACCATTCGCGCGGCAAAGGATCCAGAGGCAGCGCGGTATCGAGCAGGGCATCGACAGTGTCCGCCTCGGCAAAATGCCAATGGTAATGCAAATGGATTGGTCGGCGGGGCAGATTGGCACCCAGTTGTTCAAGGCGGTGAAGCGGCACATTATAGCCCGGCTCCAACTGCCTGATGCTGCCACCGAGCCGGGCAGCCGCGATGGAAATCGCCGCCTGACTGGTCCCCCACCAGGCAAAACCGGCCACACTCACTTCGCCCGCGCCGATTTTTTCGGTCTTGCCGCGATCCGGCCATGACCGCAGGCCGGCGTCGAAAATACGTTCAAGACAACCCGCAGTTTCGCTGAACAACACGCGCCGCCCAGCGATGTACCCGGCATTATAGGTTGCCCGGATGCGCGTGCCCTCCAGACACGTGTTCACCCAGCCCAAGGCGTCTGCTTCGACATCGTTGATCCGGCACATTGCCTGCCATTGCTGGTCGCGCCGGTCGCCCGCTCCCCTGGAGCACATACCAATCTCGTCCTCGGGGCGGGCGATTGCCAGATCATCGCCCAGATCGAGGTCGGGTTCTGCGACAAACACCGTGTCGCTATCCAGCTGGGCGAGGATATCGGGGCCGGGCTGCTGCGCCAGCCAGCCCATCGCCAGCACCCTGAACGACGGGCCATAGGCAGGCACCGGGCTGACAATATCGAGTTCGCGATAAGTCACGCCAAGCTGCTTCAGTTGATTAACGGTCGAGGCTGCCGGACGGCATAAAGGACGCGGCGAAATTACCGTGATCGGCGCATCACGGTAGCGCCCGGTGAAGTGCCGGATCGTCTCGCACAGCAGCACCGACTGGGCTTCCAGCGGGCCGCGCTCAACCATCAGCGCAAATTCAACGTCAGTGCGGATCACCGGCGCTCTATGATGGGGTTGTGGTGAGATTGCCAGAGCCGAGATCGAGCTGTCCTATCAATGATTTCAAGCGCAAGCGGATAACCCGGTCCACAATGATAGTTGATCGGCATCAATGCGGAACAGACTCAGCGAGCCGATGGCTCATGTCGTTCTGGAAGGAGGATCATACCATGTTCAAGAGGCTTTGTTGCGTAATTGCGCGCGGGGGATTCCTCCGGGGAATCTAATGCGTTAAGTTGGCTCATGCCCAAGCCAGCGCCACCAAAATATCGCACAACGAACTGGAGCGCGTATAACGCCGCTCTGAAGCAGCGTGGATCGCTGGAT
>CAMDQO010000028.1 GCA_945906105.1 Novosphingobium sp. Chol11
GCATACCTCCACCGTCGGCATGCCCGCCTCCTGCTCCTTCAAGATCCCGATAATCTGCTCTTCGCTGAACCTGCTGCGCTTCATGCGTCCGACTCCTTGCGTGTCGGACTCTACTCATTTCTGGTCACATTTCAGGGGAGCACGTCACCCACTTTACAGGAAGGGGTTGGGGGTGGTGGAGACTGGTCGCAGCCGCTAGACCACCCCCATGATCGCCCAAACCATCCAACTCGCTCTCGCCCCGGTTTTCGTACTGGTGGCGATTGGTAATCTGCTGAGCTTGCTGTCCACGCGGCTGGGGCGGGTGGTTGATCGTTCGCGTCACCTGCAGGAAATGCATGTCGCCACCAGCGGGCCGGAGCATGACATGGTGGTGCTGGAAATTCGTGGGCTCGATGCACGGATCGCGCTGATTACCCGCGCTATCCTGCTGCTGGTGGTGAGCGGGCTGGCGATTGGCACCACTGTGTCGGTGCTGTTTCTGGAAGAACTCATCAGCTTTAACCTGCAACGTGTCGCGGCCATCACTTTCCTGATCGCCATCGGTCTGCTGATGTGGGCGCTGGTGCTGTTCTTGCGCGAAACCCGGATCGCTGCGGCGGCGCTGCGCATTCCGCGCGACTATCTTGAGCTGGAGAGGGAGCTTTAGGGCTTCCCCGCCTCGTCCAGTGCCGAACCGTATTTGTAATCGAGATAGCGCGTCTTGATCGCCAGATCGTCAATTGCACCGCTCGCCAGCTGGCGGGTGACACTATCGATCTCGGTGCTGATCAGCCCCAGCGATTCCATGAACTGCGTGTTGGGATTGGTCCCAGCGCGCTCTTCATAGCGCAGATGCTCGGGGATCTTGCGGAAGCCATCGACCACTCCCGGCAAATGCTCACCCACCAGCTTGCGAACTTCGACAAGTGAGGGGTGCGCGGGATCGACGTCCTTGAGCTGCATGCCCAGCGCATCCAGTTGCAGTCCGATGTGATCGACCAGCTTGACCGCAGGCGGCGGCAAGGCGCGGCGCTGTCCCTCCAGCCACATTTCGGTGCGCCCGACCAGCGACTTCACATCGCCGCCGCTCAGTGAGGCTTTGCTGGGTGTCGTCATTTTCGGAAAGCGCGCGAAGACTGCAAAGGCGATGAAAGTGGCCAGCACGGTGAGGATGATCCCGGTCCAGCCGATGCCGCCGATGACCAGTCCGGCAATGCTCGCTGCCACCCAGATGGCGATGATCGCCATGCCGATCCGGCCCAGTTTTCTCAGCACGTGGCCGCGTTTTAGCGCTGCCGACTGCCGTCCGATCGAACCCACACGCCGCCCACCGGCGCGCTGGTCATTGAGCGACTGGCGCGCTTGCGCCAGCGTGCGATCACTCTCGTGAGCAGGACTGTTCGCCATTATCCTTCAAGACTCAGCAAGCTGGGCGAATCGCTGGCATGTTTGGCCTGTGCCGCACCCTCAGCCCTGGCGATGTAGCCCTTCGATTTCTCGACCTCGGTCGTCAGTGTCGTCACCGTCTGCTTCATCGAGGCGAGCGCCTTGATCTTGAAAGTGTCGATGTTGTCCATCGTGTCATAGATGTTCTGGAATGCGCGTTGCAGCACTTCGATGGGGATGGTGGATGAGGCCGCCTGCTCATGAATCCGCCCCGTCTGCTCCTTGAGCAAAGCGCCGGTTGAATCGATGAGATTGGCGGTGGTTTCATTCAGCGCGGTGATCTGCCCAAGCACCAGCCGCTGGTTGGTCATCGCTTGCGCCACCGTCACTGCGGTGCGCAGCGCGCCAACGGTGGTGGTGCTGGCACGGTCAACGCCCTTCACCAGTTCGACATTGTTCTTCTTGACCAGATCGAGCGCAAGATAGCCCTGCACTGTCACCGCCATCTGGGTGAGCAAGTCCTGCGTGCGCTGGCGAACATAGAACAGCGCTGATTCCCGCAGCGCCTTGGCCTTGGCCGGATCGCTGGCATCGAGATCAGCCGCCTTTTCCTCCAGCTTGGTGTCGAGCGTGCGGGAAATGTGGATCATCTGTTCCAGATTGCCCATCGCTTCCCACAGCTTCTGCCGTTCCACATCAATCGCGGCGTTGTCCATCAGCAGCTCATCCTTGCCCGAAGCCAAGTGCCCGAGCACAGACTGGATGTGGCCCTGCGCCGATTGGTACGAGCTGAAATAGCGCTTCACCGTATTGCCGAAGGGGATGATGCCGAGCAGCTTGCGGCCCGTTGAAAGCTTGCCGTTTTTGCCCGGATCAAGTTCCTCCACCGTGCGGCGCAGTTCGGCCAGATTGGCGCCGACGCCCGAATCCTTGTCCATCGCGCGAACCGGACGATCGAGGAACCGGTTGGCCATGCCGGCTGCGGCGGCAATTTCCTTGCGGCCCATGTTGGTCAGCTGATCGACGCGCTTGCCAAATTCCGGGCTGGCCGCATCCTGCGCCACCAGATCGGCAATGAAAGCATCGACCTTGGCATCAAGCTTCGATTTTGCCTCATCAGCCACCGGCACCAGGCCCATCGCCTGTTCGGCTGTGACCACGGGGACGGGATCGGGCGCGGTCAGCGTGATCGCGGGGGCAAGTGTCTCAGTCTGGGTAGTGGCCATGCGTTTCTTCCCGTGTCCTCGTTTCGGCCACCAGAATGGGCCTAGGCGAACGATAGTTCAACTGTATTAGAGTTGTAAGACACGTATTTCAAGACCACCGCTTAAATGCGGACTTGGCATTGGCGCAGTTCAGCGCCCGAACCAGCGCGCCAGACGCCCTTTACGCGGGGCAGGGGGGTGCTGTTCGGCGATGCGAAACAGGTAGTTGGCCAAAACCGTCGCCTGCTGCTGTGTCATCACGACATGGAAGGTTTCGACCTCCCCTTTGGCGAGGTGGCCGGACGACTGCTTGGTCTGCAATTGCAGATCGAACTTGCCGGCAAATTCGCCATGCTTCCAGCCGACGAGGATGCCATAGGTCTCGCGGTCAATATCCGACGCGCTGTTTGCCAGCATCATATGTCTCCTACTCCGGGGGCGAGGTTACAGATGTATCGCTCCCGCGCCAAGTCACATCGCGGTTTTGACTTGCTGGCATGAGCCCCTAACGTGAGAAACAGCGGATCTGGGAGGGAGAATGGTGATGAGCGGCGCCAGGCGTTTTTCAATGACCGAAGAATGGCGTCTGGGCTGGAAACTGGTGCTGGCTGCCTCCTTTGGCTTTTCGTTCTTCTCGGTGATGCTGGCGGGTGCGGGCCTGTTCATGGAACCCGTGATGAAGGAATTCGGCTGGACCAAGACCGAGTTCTCTTTCGGCATTTCCATCGCGACGATAACCACCGCCTTGCTGTCCACGCCATTTGGCATTCTGGTTGATCGCTTCGGTTCGCGGCGGGTGGCTCTGCCCGGAATTATCCTGACTTTTCTGTCCTGCGCCGCATTCAGCCTCGCCAATGGCTCGCAATGGCAGTGGTGGGGACTGTGGCTGGCCTTCGGTGTGGTCGCGGTCAGCATCAAATCGACAGTCTGGACCGCCGCCGTTCTGGGGGTGTTTTCACGTGACAAGGGGATGGCGCTGGGGCTGACGCTTGCCGGGACCGCTGTTGCAGCCCTGCTGGTGCCAAACATCGGCAATGCCTTGATCGAGAATTTTGGCTGGCGGGCGGCCTATTTCTGGCTGGCGCTGGGCTGGGGCAGCATCACCCTGCTGATGTGCTGGCTGTTCTTCTATGATGTGCATGATCGCGCCGCCGCCACGCGCAAACAGCAAGGGACAGCTACTGCTGCGCCCGAAACACTCAACTTGCCGGGTTTGTCGGTGCCACAAGCGTACCGTGACTGGGCCTTGTGGCGTGTTGCCATATCCAATTTCGTGGTGATGCTGCTAACGATGGGTCTGAGCATTCATATGTTCCCGATCCTCACCGAAGCGGGCATATCGCGCGGAAATGCCGCCTTGTTGACCAGTCTGGGCGGGATCGCCGGGATTGTCGGCAAGCTGCTCACCGGCTGGCTGCTGGATCGCTATCGTCCCAACTGGATCGGCGGCATCACGCTGGGGGCCGCTTCGCTGACCTTCGCCTTGCTGATCGTCGGGCTGCAATCGCCGGTGCTGATCGTCATCGCCATTCTGGTCAATGGCTATGCCGGTGGCACCAAGACCCAGATCACCGGCTTCCTCACCGCAGGCTATGGCGGCATGAAGAATTTCGGGGTGATCTATGGCTTCATGGCGGCGCTGATGGCGCTGGCATCGGGGCTGGGGCCGCTGTTTGGTGGACTCGCCTATGATTACGCGGGCGGCTACGAACCGTTCCTGATCGCTGGCACCATCGGCTGCGCGCTGGGCGGTCTGCTGATCGTGTCGATGCCGCGTTACCCGGTGTGGGAGAAGCGTGGTGAGGCAAAGGCAGAGGCAGAGGTTTTTGGCTGATTGTTCGTCGGGGTCGATAGCTATCAATGCTGGCTGGCTAACCATGCAGACTGGCTAAAATCCCAGCAAAGGCCTGATTTTGGCCCGCACATCCGCTAGAATGTCCGGGTTTACCACGCCCTTTTTTGTGGCCTGTCTGACGCGCCAGTCAAGGTTCTTGATCTGGTCCGCCAATACGGCACTGGGCGGGCTCTGACTCACCACCACTTCGAACACATAGCCCTTGATCCGCGAGGTCATAGGGCAGCAGATCATCATGCCGCGTTTCTCATTGTAGCGGCGTGGTGACAGCACCAGCGCGGGGCGGTGCCCGGCCTGTTCATGGCCGGCCTGCGGATCAAACTGGAGCCAGACAATATCGCCTGCCTCTGGCACCCATTCCCTTGTCACTTTGGGGCGGCCATTACCAGACTTCATTCCCGACCGGGCTACCAAAATCGGCATCATCCGGGAAAGTCTCTGGCGTCATCGCATCAAGCAGAGAATCCAGATCATAGCTTGGAGCCAAAACCGGCTCGATGACGACGCGTCCGTTGTCCTCGCGGATGTCAACCAGCTGATCGACGTGAAGCGAGGCCGCCGCCATCACCGATGCAGGGATTCGCACCGAAGCGCTGTTGCCCCATTTCTTGACTTGCGATTGCATCAAGGCCTCCGCAACCAGCACTAGGCGATCAGGAGAGATGTGTCAACATTTGTATATACAAAATATCCGCCTGCATCAAGCCGCCAGTTTGAACGGCGCAATCTCACCTGACAGATACAGCTTCTTCGCCTTCGCCCGGCTCAGCTTGCCCGACGAAGTGCGCGGCAGCGTGCGCGGCGGGACCAGTTCGACCACGCAGTTCATGCCGGTGATCGAGCGGACCTTGTCGCGGATCTGATCGTGCAGCTTGCGGCGTTCAACCGGATCGGAAACGCGGCAGTGGACGAGCACGGCGGGGACTTCCTCGCCAGTTTCGCTCTCGACCGAGAAGGCGGCGATATCGCCTTGATGGAAGCCGGGCAGCTGCTCCACCGCCCATTCGATATCCTGCGGCCAGTGGTTCTTGCCATTGATGATGATCATGTCCTTGGCGCGCCCGACTATGAACAGATAGCCATCGACCATATAGCCCATGTCGCCGGTATCGAGCCAGCCATCGACCAGACATTCGGCGGTCGAATCCGGATCGCGGAAGTACGAATGCATCACACTCGGCCCCTTGCACCAGACCTTGCCGATGTGGTGATCGGGCAAGGCAGTGCCATGCTCGCCGCGTATGACGAGGTCCATGTCGCGCACGGCCTTGCCGCAGTTGACGATGGCACGGTAGCGCGCGGGCCGTGAGAGATCGCGCGGAGTGCCCGAAAGGCGCTCCTCTTCGACCAACTCCACTCGGATACCTTCGCCCGGCGGCATGATGGTGACGGCGAGCGTCGCTTCGGCCAGACCGTAGCTTGGCAGAAAGGCGCTGGCCTTGAACCCGGCTTCGGAAAAGGCGTTGACGAAGCCCTGCATGACATCGGGCCGGATCATATCGGCGCCATTGCCGGCAATGCGCCAGCGCGACAGGTCAAACCGCTCGGACACATGGCTCTGGCTGGAAATGCGGCGCGCGCAGATGTCATAACCGAAAGTGGGGGAGAACGAGCAGGAATAGCCCGGATTGCGGCTGATCAAGTCAAGCCAGGCCAGCGGACGACGGGCGAAATCTTCGGTCTTGAGGTAATCGGTCGAAATCTGGTTGGCGATCATCGACAGGAAGCAGCCGACCAGCCCCATATCATGATACCATGGCAGCCATGAGATGCAGCGATCATTGGGGCCGAACTTCATGCCATGCGCGTGTCCGGCCAGATTATTGAGCAAGGCCTCATGCGTCACCGCCACGCCATGCGGAAAACGTGTCGATCCGCTGGAATATTGCAGATAGCAGATGTCGTCTGGTTGCAGTTCGGGCAAGGCGCATTCGGGAACGGGAGCTTCGGCAAAGGCCTCCCAGGCAATGCCTTCACAGCCCTGCCGCGCAGCAGCGGCCCCAGCCATCTCGGCGATTTCTGCCGGAAAGAACAGCACGCTGGGATCAGAGCTTTGCAACTGGACCACCAGTTGCTCGATATAGTTTTCCTTGCCGCCAAAGCTGGTCGGCAGCGGCAATGGCACCGGCCATGCACCGGCAAAAACAGCGCCGCAGAACAGCGTGGCGAATTCAGGGCCAGTCTCGGCGATCAGGGCGATGCGGTCTTGCGGCTTGATTCCGTGCGCGATCAATCGGCGCGCACAGGCCAGCGCATCGTCGCGCAGCTCGGCAAACGGATAAACCCGCGACAGATTGCCGCGCGGATCATGAAAATTGAGCCCGCGTCTGCCACAAGCAGCATAATCGAGCGCTTCGCCAAAGGTGCGGAAATCGGAAAAGCGACGAGGAAGTTCATCCTCATTGGGTGTCGGCACCAGCGAGGTGTCGTTCATCAGCATAAACCCGTTTTGTTGTTTTGGCCTAATGCAGTCACGATCTGCGCTTTTGAGCGCAGCATATGAACCGGTCATTGCCGAATTCCCCCATCGACTGCAAGCGGACCTCCCCATTCGGTAAGGACTGTGGCACGATTATGGCGAAATGAGGCAAGACCCCCGCCCTAAACGACAGCCAAAGCCGCTCGATGCCCCAAGAATCGAGGAAATGGCGCTCGCCTACGTCGCCCGATTCGCCACATCTGCGTCGAAACTTTCCACCTATTTGCGAAGAAAACTTCGCGAACGCGGCTGGGAGGGGCAAGGCGAGCCGCCGATCGCGGCCATCGTCGCCCGTTTTGTTGACGTCGGTTATATCGATGACGAGGCTTATGCCCGGTCCAAATCGGGCAGCCTGCTGCGGCGTGGTTATGGTGAGCGGCGGATCGGGCAGGCGCTCGGTGCGGCAGGAATCGCCGAAGAAATTCGCGAGGCGGTGCGCAGCGGACCGGGTGAGCAGCGCCTCGCCGCCCTCGCCCTTGCCCGCAAGCGGCGCTTCGGCCCGTGGTGCGCCACTCTGCCCGACCGGCCTCTCCGAGAAAAGCAGATCTCCGCCATGCTGCGCGCCGGGCACCCGCTGGACAGCGCCCGCGAATTGGTCAATGCCGCCTCAGTTGAAGCAGCCGTGCAATGGGCGGCCGAAGAAGAGGAATGACGATGCGGACCAAGGTGATAGCCTTTTCACTGCTGGTGGTGCTGACGGCCTGTTCCTCTGGCCAGTCGCAAGGCGCAAACAGCGCGCCGACATCTTATGCGAGTGCGCCCAGGCATGCAGTTTCGCAGCTGCCGGTGATCCCGCTGACGGTGACGCACGATGGCAAGCAGCACAGCTTCCGGGTCGAGGTGGCGGGCAGCGCGGAGGAGCAGGATAAAGGCCTGATGTTCCGCACCGCGATGGGCGCTGACGAAGGCATGATCTTCCCGATGAACCCGCCGCGCATGGCTGCCTTCTGGATGAAAAACACGGTGATCCCGCTCGACATCATCTACATCGGCCCCGACAAACGCATCCTGAACATCGCCGCACGGGCGATCCCCTATGATGAAACCCCGCTCTATGCCGCCGGCCGGGTAAGCGCAGTGCTGGAACTGAACGGCGGCAGGGCGCAGGAACTGGGGCTGGGCAAGGGTGATTTGGTGGTGTGGTGAGGGGGGCGCAGGCCGACCTTTGACAAACGCAAGCAGTAATGTTATATGAAAATATAATTTTCTGGAGGCGGTGCCATGCACATAACCAATCTGCGCAAAGTTGGTGGCTCTGTGATGCTGGCGGTGCCGCCTGCCTTGCTTGATCTGCTTCACCTGAAAGCAGGCGCATCGGTTGGCGTTGCCGTTGATGGCGGACGCCTGGTTGTCGAAGCGTCACCGCGCCCACGCTATACGATGGCCGAACTACTCGCCGCATCAGACTATTCGCAAGTCCCGTCGCCAGATGATCGGGAATGGCTTGATGCTCCTGCAGTGGGCAAGGAAATCCTGTGAAGCGCGGTGACATTTACATGGTGTCGCTCAATCCCGTCCATGGACGGGAACAGCAAGGCCATCGCCCCGTACTGATCGTCTCGCCTTCGCAGTTCAACGAAGCGACCAAGCTCCCCGTGGTCCTGCCGATCACCAATGGCGGCGATTTCGCCCGGCGCATCGGCTTTGCAGTGGAGATTGCCGGCATCAAGACCACCGGCCTCATCCGCTGCGATCAACCCCGCGTCCTCGACATAGCAGAGCGCGGCGGGCGCAAGGTAGATACGCTGCCTGCGGCGCTGATGGACGATGTGCTGGCGAGGGTGGCTACGTTGTTTGAGTGAGGGTTGGGGGGGTGAGTAAAGGTAGATCCATTTTGGTGGCGTGATGGAGGATGGTTATTGCACCTCTGCCATAAACTACGTAACTCACTATGAAAATTGTGGTTGAGGGGCAAGTTATGACAGGCGAAACGGAAATTGATAATGAGGTTTTCTCTGAATTAAAATTGAGCAAACGCGAAAATATTTTCGCTGCAATTTCGGCCAAAGCGAACGCTGCTGAAACAAACTTCCTCACGCTCCTTCGCTATGCAGCACTTGCAATGGCCTCATTGGCTCTCATTTCATCGGCCATACTTCTCGCACTTGGGTCCTTTCAACAACTGGGACGTACAAGAGTTGAGCCCGAAACGGTTGCCCTTGTTTCAGACGATGTCGTCCCCACCAAACTCGAGCCAGAGACAGTTCAAGCGTCACCTGAACAACGAAAATCCGGGGTCAGTCAGGATGTGCGCAAACGCACGTTGTTAATCTACCAGTCCAAGTTCAAAGCTTTTCAGCGTCCAGATACGAAGATAACCGAGCAGGAAGTTGTAGATTTCATCTGGTCCGCTGACCGCATAGAAAAATTTGATGCTCTCAGCGGTCAACAACTCGTTGGCAAAGATAATAAAGCGCTCGTAGATCGCAATTCTACTATGCTGGATGCGCTGGCCTTGGTGGAAACAGCTTCAACTACCGGCGACTTCAATAAGCAGCTGATAGCTTATCGAAACGCGAAGAAGGTCAATGTTTGCAATGATGAGGTGAAAACGCGTAGTCGAACAATTACATCATGGGATAGTACCGCGACCTTTTGTCCATCGTGGTATAACGAGCCCATCGGCTGTAACTCGACAAGGGAAATTCAGGAACCTTATGTTGATAAGGTCTGTGAAATGAAGTTCCCGGAAGAAATTGAATCGCCGGCTCAGCAGTTCGCAAGTGCAATTCAGCGGTATGCCGATATCGCTGATTCAAGGCTGGTGGCGTCACGGATCGCTGCTGACGAACAGACGGCCAACAATCAGGCGCGCAAGCTGGAGGGCATTAGCCATATTAGCACCAGCGGCACTTTGTTTCTTCTGTTTCTCGGTGTGATGTTTCTCTATCTGTTTGTGGCGCTCGAACGACATCACCGTAATCTTCGGCTGTTGATCGAAAAGCGCGAAGAATGAGTCGAACGCAGGAACTGTCACGAAATGCCGTGCCTGTTCCTGCGTTCGCAACCAATTCCTGTTCGATTCAGGCAATTCCTGAGTCGCCTTTCATAACCCTAAAACCCCACACCCCATCAAACAACCGTTCGCACATAGCCGCACCGCCGGACGATGACGCGCAGCGTCTTATCCCCGGCTCATCCCGCGCTGTCCTACAGGCCCGCGCATTGCTACATTCCGTCCGCTCCCTTCGACTTGCTCAGGACATGCTTTGAAATCGTCGCGCCCTGCAATCTCCCGCTTTCTCAAGCGCACTATTTGTCTCCAAACGGCCCAAAACTACCCCAAAACGACAATGTGTCACATTTTGTAAGATAACCACATGAAAAACCACGATTAACAACCCGGACAGGGGTGTCCGGCCTGTCCGTCTCAAGCAGTGCCCTCAGCGGCACTGTCGAACCGCACTCCACTTGACATTGTCCAGAAATCTGTCCAATGATCCACCCATGAAAGCCATCAGCTATTCCGAAGCGCGTGAGAATCTGAAGTCGGTGATTGACCGGGTTGTTGCCGATCACGCTCCCATTGCCATCACCCGCCAGCGCGGTGAGGGGGCGGTGCTGGTTTCGGAGAGTGACTGGGCCTCGATTGAGGAAACGCTGTATCTGCTGCGCTCGCCCGCCAATGCCAGCCAATTGCTGGAGGCGATCCGCGGCCTTGAGGCTGGTGAGGGCATCGAGCGCGAACTGATCTATCCGTGAAGATCGTCTTCTGGTCGACCGCCTGGGACGACTACCTGCACTGGCAGGAAAATGACCCCAAGCTGCTCGAAAAGGTCAACGGCCTGCTCGAAGAATGCCGCCGCCACCCCTTTAAGGGCACCGGCAAGCCAGAACCGCTCGGCGGCAATCTGGCGGGCTGGTGGTCACGCCGCATCGACCGCGAGCACCGCCTTGTTTACCGCGTGTCCGGCAAGGGTGAAGCGCAGGCGCTCGAAGTGGCGCAGTGCCGGTACCATTATTGAGCCGGTACTGTTATTGAGAAGGTGAAAAGGCGCGGAATTACGGTGTTGAATTACGGCGTCAGGTGGATAATCCCCAATCAGCCCTAAAATCCCGGAAACTCACCGCCCAGTCAAATCTCACCCCAGCTTGCGGTGTTCTGCCTTGACCCAGCGGACGGTGCCGGTGCTGGCGCGCATGACTACGGTGTGGGTGGTCATGGTGCCATCTTTGCGGCGCTTGACCCCATCCAGCAGTGAGCCATCTGTGACGCCGGTAGCGGCGAAGATGCAGTCGCCTTTGGCCAGTTCGTCGCGGGTGTAGATCTTGTTCAGATCGGTGATGCCCCACTTGTAAGCGCGCTGGCGCTCGTCATCGTTGCGGAACAGCAGGCGGCCATTGAACTGGCCGCCAACACAGCGCAGCGCGGCAGCAGCCAGCACGCCTTCGGGTGCGCCGCCTGATCCCATGTAAAGGTCAATGCCGGTGTCTTCGTTGGTCACGGCGATCACGCCTGCCACATCACCATCACCGATCAGCACGACGCCGCAGCCAAGGCCGCGCAGTTCGGCGATCAGATCGGTGTGACGGGGGCGGTCAAGCACGCAGACGATGATGTCGCCCGGCTCAACGCCCTTGGCCGCAGCCACGGCAGCGACGTTTTCGGTCGGGGTCTTGGCAAGGCTGATGATGCCATCGGGATAGCCGGGGCCAACCGCCAGCTTGTCCATATAGACGTCAGGTGCGTTGAGCAGGTTGCCTTCCTCGGCGCAGGCCAGCACGGCGAGGGCATTGGGGCCAGCCTTGGCGGTGATGGTGGTGCCTTCCAATGGATCGAGCGCGATGTCGATCCTGGGCCCGGTGCCGATGGCCCCGCCAACCTTTTCGCCGATGAACAGCATCGGGGCTTCGTCACGCTCACCTTCGCCGATCACCACGGTGCCGTCGATCGCCAGTTCGTCAAAGGCCAGCCGCATGGCCTCGACAGCGGCGGCATCGGCAGCCTTTTCATCGCCGCGACCGACCAGCTTTGATGCAGCGATAGCCGCCGCTTCGGTGACGCGGACCATTTCGAGGACGAGGACGCGGTCAAGGACAGTGCTAGCCGGGGGTGTGGAGTTGGCAGGTGTTGCGGTCATGTTCAGTCCATGTTCAGTGGCGAAAGGCTGGATTGCCGTTAGTTATTGTTGGCGCGCTTAGACAGCGCAGAGCGCTCTGTCGACTCTGGTCAGGCATCAAAGTTGCGATTATGAGTTCCTTCGGGGAATGCAGGCGAAGGGTGGTTTTGAATGCAAATCGCGCGGTGGCTTTCCCGCTTTTCAATAGTCGTTATCGTTGCAACGCTCGTGCCGGTTCAGGCCGGGGCACAGTCTGCGGGCGATATGGCCGCAGGCACTCAGTCGGCCCCTGATCCGCAGATCAACATTCTGATCACGACCGAGCGCAAGCAATTTGGCCCGCCAGCACCCAAACCTCGCCGCTGCGCCGGGACAACAGCGGGCGGCGAAATTCTGGTCTGCGGCGCAGATCGCGGCGAGGATATTCGCGTTCCATCCACCGCAGACGACGATCCCTTTTCGCGCGAAGGGCTGAACAATGGTGTCCCGCGGGCACCCAATGTCAGCGGGCTGCCGGATTGCAGCCGGGGCTGCATCGGGGTCGGCAGCGTTCCGCCGCCGCTTTACGTCATCAACGTCAAGGAACTGCCCGAAGCGCCCAAGGATTCAGATGCCGAAAAGGTTGCGAACGGAGAGCTGGCGGATCGGTGAAACCAGTCCCATCACTCACCCAGTATTTGCATCACCAGCGGCGGCTGGGTCAGGCTGGGTGAGCCTTCGAGCAGACGCAGCGCTTCTGAGACCGCGCTTTCCGGCCCCTCGTGAGTCACCAGAGCAACCAGCACTTCGCCGCCGGTATCATGGCGGCCCTTCTGGATCAGGCTTTCGATTGAAACCCCGGCATCGCGCATGGCGGCGGTGATCTCGGCGAGGACGCCCGGACGGTCGGCAACAAGGAAGCGCAGGTAGGCACGGCCAAGGCGGTTGCCCGAAGGCGCTGGTGCCATGGCCTCAAGCTCGCCCACCGGCACGGAAAAAGCAGGACCGGCCTCACCCCCGTTTTCCATGGAACGCGCGATGTCGATCAGATCGGCGACGACAGCAGAGGCGGTCGGGCCATCGCCTGCGCCAGCGCCCTGAAACAGCAGGCGGCCCGAGAAATTGCCCTCGGCGACCACGGCATTGGTCGCGCCATCGACATGGGCGAGCGGGTGATCGAACGGCACCAGGTGCGGCTGAACCCGCTGGAACAGGCGGATCGTGCCGTCAGAGCTATCGGTATCAGCCATGCCGATCAGGCGGATGACATAGCCCAGTGCCTCAGCCTGGGCGATATCAGCAGCAAGAATCCGGCCAATCCCGGCGGTTTCCACCGAAGCAAAATCGATCTCGGCGCCAAAGGAAATCGCGGCCAGAATCGACAGCTTGTGCGCCGCATCAATGCCTTCGATATCGAACGCCGGGTCTGCTTCGGCATAGCCCTTGGCCTGCGCCTCGGCGAGGACATCGGCGAAATCGCGGCCACTGTCTTCCATGGCAGACAGGATGAAATTGCAGGTGCCGTTGAGGATGCCGTAAACCCGCTCGATCTCATTGGCCGCCGCGCCTTCGCGCAGACCCTTGATCACCGGGATGCCGCCAGCCACCGCCGCTTCGAATTTCAGGGCAACGTGGGCGGCCTCTGCTTTTCGGGCGAGCTCAAGGCCGTGATGGGCGATCATCGCCTTGTTGGCCGTGACCAGTGCCTTGCCCGCCTCGATCGTGGTGCGCGCGCAGGCCAGTGCTGGTCCATCCGATCCACCGACCAGTTCAACCACGACATCAACATCGGCACGTTCGCCCATGATGACCATGTCATCTTCCCAGGCGTAGGGTGCCAGATCGACGCCGCGCTGTTTGCTGCGATCACGCGCGCTGACGGCGGTGATCTTGATCGGCCGCCCGGCACGGCGCGCGATAAGCGCCGCGTTGGTTTCGACCAGGCGTATGACTCCCGCGCCCACGGTGCCCAGTCCTGCCAGTGCGATGCGAAGTGGTTCAGACATGATTGCCCCTTTCGGGCGCGCCACTAAGGCAGAGTTGGCGGAAATGCCAGTGATCTAACGGCGCGTGCGCGGGCAGGGGCCAAGATCGGTCATGACCCGGCGATAATCCGTATCCGCCTGGGCGCGATCTTCCGGTGTTGTCGAGACATTGACTCCGGCTTGAAGCGTCGGTGGCAGGAAGCAAGCGAGACGGTACCAGGTGAGCGTGTTCCTGCCCGGTGGGACACCGGTGGTCGACATCAGTTCGGAAAAGGAAACGCCCCAATGTGTCGGCATGCCGGGATGGTGCAGGACGGTGATCGCAGCGGGTTCACCATCAGGAGTAGCGAGGAAAATCTGCGTCTCGCCCTGCGCCGCAAGCGTTCCGGGAACATAGATCGCCTCATGCACCCGGCTGATGCGCCCTGGCGCGCCGGGGGCGAATATTTCAACGAGAATCATCCGCAGCAGCGAATCGGTGGTTACGTCCCAGATCAGCTGCGCATCAGGCGCAATCAATTGGATATCCCCCGTTGGAACAATGCCGGGCCGGGCCGGGACATAGCGCGCGAACAGTAGCACGCTCTGTTTGGACAGTTTGGGCAATTTGCCGCGGGCATCGCGTTTGACATCAACGAGGTAACGCAGCGCTGAGCCGACAGCTGCCGGGCCGGTCAGCAGATTCTCGGTCACCGCTTCGACATAGAGCCTGGCCCAGCCCGGCCTGACGCCGATTGCCCGCGCGGGCTCAACCTCTGCCACCTTGCGAATCTTCGCTTTGAGCACCAGCGTGGAATTATCGGCCAGATCGGCCAGATCGGCATAGCTGGGCAATGCCTGAGGGGGGGGCTGCAGGGCGGGTTTGGGCGATTCGGCGAGGGCTGATCCTGCGCAAACCATCCCGATGAGGGACAGGGCGGGGGCAAGGCCGGACTTGAAGGCAAAAGCCAAGCGCATTGATTCAACTCCGCAAATGATTGTCATTATGGCCGGAATCGCCCGGACTAATGCAATTGATCGATAGAATTTGGCCTTAACACATGTGAATCAAGGGTTAACCCGCATATTGCTTAGATTAAGGCGTTGCGCGCTCCAAGACTCGGCGTTAAAGCACAGGCAAAAGTAGGCCTGTAAACAAATTGGGCCGCAAAATCTGTCGGCACGGCCTTCGGGGGTCGAACGGCAGAAACTAACTACCAGCAGGGTGGGAAATTAAGAATTTGGCCTTGGCAGGCGCAGTTTTTGCTGCTTGTCAGGGTTCGGCTCAGGTTTGTTCCGCAAGGGTGCAGGCCGGGGTGTTGTTAATTTGGAGTGATACGTCTGAATGGCTTATGCTGATCAACAGCTGAGCGGTAACAAGATTACCGCCTTTGTCATCGTTGCAATCCTGCACGTTTTAGTGGGCTATGCGCTTGTCACCGGCCTTGCCGCCGAAGGCTACAAGCAGCTGGTGAAGAAGGTGACGACCATCGACATCAAGAAGGAGGAGAAGAAGGAGGAACCACCTCCACCGCCTCCCAAGAAGATGGCACCACCGCCGATTGTGGCTCCGCCGCCGCGGGTGAACATTACCAATGTTTCGCCGCCGGTAACGACGGTGCCAAATCCGCCACCGATGCCGCCGCCACCGCCGATCATCGCGCCACCGCCGGCTGCACCGCCGCCGCCGCGCTTTACGCCAAAGTCACCGGCGCCCAAGGGCAATCCGGGTAACTGGGCGACAACCAATGACTATCCGTCGCAGGCTCTTCGTGAAGAGCGTCAAGGTACCACCCGCTTTCGGGTTTCGGTCGGTCCCGATGGCCGCGTGACGGATTGCACTGTCACCGGATCAAGCGGCAGTCCCGATCTTGATGCTACGGCTTGCACGAAGATCAGGGCTCGTGCCCGCTTTGCTCCGGCGACTGATGGTGAGGGCAACCCAACCTCAGGAACCTATTCCAACGCGGTGCGCTGGGTTATCCCTAAAGATTGATTTATTCCGTGGGCCCGGCGCTGATGCCGGGTTCCAGTTCAGATTTTTGACTATTTCTTGAGAGGACTATCGTATGATTTTTGAACTTCTCGCCGCTGGCGCGAATGCGGCACCGCAGAACAAGTTCGGCATTGTGGAAGCGCTGTTTCCGAACGGAGAACCAAACTGGATTGCGATCTCGACCTTTGTGATCTTGGCGGTCATGTCGTTTGGTTCGTTCTTCATTTTGTTCACCAAGTGGGTCGAGCAGGCGAAGATTTTGCGCCAGGGCAATGATATGCGCGCCAATTTCTGGCGGGCGCCCTCGCTGCGCGAAGGCGCTGCCAAGCTGGAAAAAAACAGCGCCTGGCGGCAGATCGTTGATGATGGTCTTGCCGCTGAAGATCAGCATGGCAAGATGACCGAAGCGTTGGATTCGCATGACTGGCTGCATGGCTCGCTTGCCCGTTCGGAAGCTTCGATCAATGCCCGCCTGGCTTCGGGTCTGCCGTTCCTCGCTACCGTCGGCGCGACCTCGCCCTTCGTCGGCCTGTTCGGTACCGTGGTCGGTATCTATGGCGCTCTCATCGCCATCGGCATCTCCGGTTCGGCCTCGATCGACAAGGTCGCCGGCCCGGTTGGTGAAGCACTGATCATGACCGCTCTTGGTCTGCTCGTTGCGGTTCCTGCTGTGCTTGCCTATAACTTCCTTCAGGCACGCAATAAATCGATTGCCGAGAAACTTTCGAGCTTCTCGACCGACATTCTCGCCAATATCAACTCCAACGGTGCGATCCGGCCTGCATCGACAGCCGCTGCCAAGCCCGCCGCCAAGCCGGTTTCGGCTGCTGCGCCCAAGCCGTAAGCATTGGAAGTCAGCGGCGCGATTCCGTAAAACCGCGTCGATGGGATTGCTGGCCGACCTGCACTGGGTCGGCCGCCACTCCCGGCAGAAAGCAAGGATAGGAAGTAAACTATGGCGATGGCAGTAGGCGGCGCCGGCGCGGACGAAAAACCGATGTCGGACATCAACACGACGCCGCTCGTGGACGTCATGCTGGTGCTTCTGATCATCTTCCTTATCGCGGTTCCGATCGCGATTCAGACGATCCAGAAACTCAAAATTCCGATTATCGCTTCGATCGAATCGAAGAATAAGGTTGAAAACCTGCAGCTGACGGTGAGCACCACCGATGCTGCGGGCCGCTCTGCGGGCGAGCCGGGATTTGAAGGCGCCAACATCAATGGTGAGTGCCGCATCTATTTCAACAACCTGACCGCGGTGAATTCGGACGAGCTTCGCGATCTGGCCTACAAGCGGCTGGAACTGATCATCAAGCGCTCTGGTGGTCCTGAAGCGATGATTGCCGATCCGGAAAAGGTTCCGCAGGTTCACATTCGTGGTGACGTCAACGCTCCATGGCGCTGTGTGGCTGGTACGATCTATAACGTACAGGTTTCCGGTTATCCGACCGTTGGTTTCATTTCGACACCGGTTGATCCCAACGGTTAAGTAAGTTTCGGCCAAACGGTTAACCCCGGCTTCGGTCACTCAATTCAGGAGTAATTCCCATGGCAATGTCAGGCGGCAAGGACGATGGCTCGCCGATGATGGAAATCAACACGACGCCGCTTATCGACGTCATGTTGGTTTTGCTGATCATGTTCATCATCACCATCCCGGTGGCGACCCACGCGGTCAGCATGGATCTGCCCAACCCCAATCAGCCGCCCCCGGAAACGATCATCAAGCGCGACAAGAACCAGTTGCAGATCACTCCGGGTGGTATTGTGCTGTGGAACGGTACACCGCTGGATACAGGTCAGCTGGTCAGCGCTCTCAACTCAACTCTGGCGATGAAGCCCGAGCCGGAATTGCAGTTCCAGCCCGATGCCCAGGCGCCCTATGATTCGGCGGCCAAGGTGCTTGATATCATCAAGAAGTCGGGCGTGACCGCGTTCGGTTTCGTTGGCAACGAGCAGTTTTATCAGTTCGGCAAGGCACCAGGCGAACCACCGGTCAAGTCACAGTAAAGCTGCGATAATACCGCAAGAATAGTCAAAAATCATGAAAAGGGGGTGGAGCGATCCGCCCCCTTTTTGTTGTGGGCCTCGCTAAGACTATACCCGATCCCCCCGCATCGCCTGCGCTGCCAAACTCTCAGCTTCGACCAGCAGGTCATTATCCGCCGCTCCCGCAGGTAGGCTCTCACGCCCGATCATCACCAGCACCGGCACCGCCATCGGGCTGACCCGATCAAGCTCGACATGGACAAGACTGGCTGCTGATCGTTCCAGCACATCGGCGAGCCGCGCCACATCGGTCAGCCGGCTGCGCGCATCGTTCCAGGCGGCTTCGATCAGCAGATGGCCGGGTTCGTATTTTCGCAACACATCATAAATCAGGTCGGTGGAGAAAGTCACTTGCCGTCCGGTTTTCCGTTGCCCCGGATGCTGGCGTTCGACCAGTCCGCCGATCACCGCCGCCTCACGGAATGCGCGGCGCAGTAGATAAGAATCCTGCACCCAATCAACAAATTCGTTGGTCAGGATATCGGGCGAGAGCAGCGGCGCAGGATCGCTGATCGGGTGCAGCCCCCAGACCGCCAGCGCATAGTCATTGGCGATGAAGCCCAATGGCGCGAGGCCGCGCTCCTCCATCCGGCGGGTGATCAGCATACCGAGTGACTGGTTCGCGTTCCAGCCCTCAAAGGTGTAAAACACGCTGTAATGCTTGCCGGCATTGGGGAAGCTTTCCACCAGCAATTCGCCGGGTCCGGGCAGGTGTGATCGCCAGTCCTGCATCTCCAGCCACTCGCGCAGATCATCGGGAAACCGCGCCCAGCCCGCCCGATCGACGATCAGCGCGCGCACCCGGTCGGCCAGATGGGCTGAGATCGGCAGCCGCGCACCCATGTAGCTGGGGATCGAACCCGCGCGTTTGGCCGCCCGCACGATCAACTCAAGATCACGGATCGCCTCAACCTCAAGGTCCATCCCGGCGAAGCGGAAGGTGTCACCGGGGGAAAGGCTGGTGCCGAAGCTTTCTTCAACGCGCCCGAGATCACGTCCATTCCTGAAGCGGACTTGCAGCATTTCGGAATCGACGATGATGCCCGCATTCATCCGGTGCCGCGCCGCCTGTTCGGGATGGGCAAGCCGCCACAGGCCCGATCTGTCACGCACGATGCGCCGGAACCGGTCATAGGCCCGCAGCGCGTAGCCACCGGTGGCGACAAAATCGAGCACGCGTGCCCACTCGGCCTCGCCCAGCCAGCCATAGGGCTGCGCAAGACGTATCTCAGCCAGCAGCGTCGCCTCGTCGAATGGCCCCGCACAAGCGCAGGCCATGACGTGCTGGGCGAGCACATCAAGGCTGCCGGGGCGAAATTGCTCGCCATCGCGTTCCCCGGCCTCCACCGCCTCAAGTGCTGCCATCGCCTCAAGATATTCAAAGCGATTGCCGGGAACCAGAACCGCGCGGCTGGGGGTGTCGAGTCGGTGGCCAGCTCGTCCGATGCGCTGCAGCAATCGCGAGCTGCCCTTGGGCGCGCCCATTTGCACCACCAGATCAATATCGCCCCAGTCAACGCCCAGATCGAGACTGGAGGTGCAGACCAGCGCGCGCAGCTCGCCGCGCGCCATAGCCCCTTCAACTTTGCGCCGCGCCTCTTTGGACAGCGAGCCATGGTGGATGCCGATGGGCAAGTGCTCCTCATTGGCTTGCCACAGTTCCTGAAAGACATATTCGGCCAGAAAGCGCGTATTGGTGAAGACCAGCGTCGTCCGGTTGGCTTTGATCGCCTGATACAGTTGGGGCACCGCCCAGATGGCCGCATGGCCGCCCCAAGGCACACTGGCACCCTCGGGCAGCATTACCGAAACTTGCGAATCGGCCCCCTTTTCACCCTCGATCAGCGCGACGCCTTCGGCATCGCCGCCCGGAGCCAGCCAGCGGCGAAAGCCCAGCGGATCGGCGATGGTTGCTGACAGGCCAACGCGCTGCATGGCGGGGGCCAGTGCTTGCAGGCGGGCAAGCGACAGCGCCAGCAGATCACCGCGCTTGCCGGTGGCAAAGGCATGAATCTCGTCCACCACCACGCGCTTGAGACTGGCGAACAGTGCGGCGCTTTCAGGAAAGGAAAGCAGCAGCGAGAGCGATTCCGGCGTGGTCAGCAGCACATGCGGCGGACGGGCGCGCTGGCGGGCCTTGCGGTCAGACGGGGTATCGCCGCTGCGCGTTTCGACCCGGATCGGCAGGCCGATTTCCGCGATGGGGGCGAGCAGATTGCGCTGCACATCGTGCGCCAGCGCCTTCAGCGGCGAGATGTAAAGCGTGTGAAGGCCATCTTCTGGCAAGTCAGGCCCGGTGAACTCGGCCAGCGTTGGCAAAAATCCCGCCAGCGTCTTGCCAGCCCCGGTATCGGCAGTCAGCAGCGCGTGCCGTCCTGCAGCGGCCACATCCAGCATTTCCGCCTGATGCCGCCGCAAGCTCCAGCCGCGCGCGGTAAACCATTGGTCAATTTCGGGGGGGAGGACTGCTGATGGCATCAGCGATCCGGCAGCTATGCGTTCTTGCTCAGCCGGTCCAGCCAGGCCTGCGCCTGCTTCGGTTCACCGGGGGCGTTCGAGGGCACGGGGCCGCGCGCTGCTTCGAATTGCTGGTGCAGCGCGAACGGCTCCAAGCCCAGATCCTCGCGCATCTCGACGATTTCTGCGCCGCGGTCGCACAGGTCTGTGACCACCGGCTCCCACTTGGCGCGCATTGCACGGTTCTGGTTATGGTCAAACAGACCCCACGAACCGGCGGCAGCAGTTTCAAGTGCGGCAATCAACGCCGCCTCATATTCCACTTCCAGTTCAGCACGGCGGTTGTCGAGGCGCTCAAGGCGATCAGCTCTGCTCATAAGTCTGGCTCTATAGCGGCAATGCTTGGGCAACAATGGGGATGTGGCGGTTTACCCCTTCCCGATTGCCCGTGCCCCTGCCATCACGGTGGCATGTCCGCACCGTTCTTTGATGCCTTCCCAGAGCTATCGCGCATCGGCCTTGGACTTGGGCTTGGCCTGCTGGTCGGTGTGCAGCGCGGTTGGGCCACGCGCAAGGGTGCCGAGGGAACGCGGTTTGCCGGTTTCCGCACTTTCGGTCTGATTGGTCTGGCAGGCGGTATAGCGGGGGTCTTTCAGGCGCGGGCCTCAGGTCTGGCAATAGTGCTTCTCGCTGCCACTGCCGCACTTGTCCTGCTTGGTTACTGGCGCAGCACCCGAAAGAGCGATTCGGTCAGTGGCACGTCCAGTCTGGTGGGGTTGCTGACGTTGTCCTGCGGCTATCTGGCGGGGAGCGGAGAGACCATTCTGGCGACTGTCGTAACCAGCGTCATGGTGCTGGTGCTCGCCATGCGCCACCAGTTGCACGGCTGGGTAGCCGCGCTGAACGAGCGCGAGATGATGGCCATCGCCCGCTTTGCCATCATCGCACTGGTCATCCTGCCGCTGCTGCCGGACACGCCGTTCGGCCCTTATGGTGCCTGGCGCGCGCGGCAGTTGTGGCTGGTGGTGGTGCTGGTTTCGGGCTTTTCCTTTGCCGGATATCTTGGCGCGCGGCATTTCGGCGCGACCCGAGGCGTGCTGGCAACCGCAGCGGCGGGTTCATTCGTTTCATCGACGGCCGTCACAGCTTCACTTGCGGGGAAGCTCAAATCAGGCGACGGCGATGCCGGGATCCTCAATGCGGGCATCGCACTGGCCTCTGCGGTCATGTTCATGCGGGTCATGGCGCTGACTTTTGCGCTGGCTCCGCTGGCGCTGCCAACACTGGCGATGATTGCCGCGCCGGGACTGGTGATCAGTCTGGTGGCGGCACTGGCCTTCGCGCGCCGTGCTGGAGCGGAGCGGGTTCCATCGTCAGCTGCCCCATCACCTACTTCCCCGGCCTCCACAGTCATGCCGCTGCGCAATCCGTTCGATCTTGGCCCGGCTCTCCTGTTGGCCGGCCTGACCATGGCGCTGACGCTCGTCGCCCGCTGGGTGCTGGCGCGTTACGGCAATTCCGGATTGGCGACAGTTCTGGCGATTTCAGGTGTGGTCGATGTCGATTCGGCGATCATCACCATGGGCAATCTGCCCGCCGGAACGCTGTCCCCTCGCCTGGCAGGTTTGGTGCTCGCGCCGCCGATCGTGCTCAACACGCTGCTCAAAGCCGGGATGGCAGCGACGATGCCCGGCGGTCGCAGCGGCTGGCCGGGCGCGGCGACATTGGTGCTGAGCGCCCTTGCTTCGGGCGCGGTGGCGGTGTTGCTGGTTTAAGCGGTGTGCTTGAATTCTGAATTAGAGCAAGCTGCTATAATTGTTAATCACTTCGATCCTCCCCTGAGGGGGAGGTGCCGTAGTGTAACGGAGGCGGAGGGGTATCCACGCTAGCGTTGTCACCCCTCCGTCAGCCCAAGAGGGCTGCCACCTCCCCTTCCAAGGGAGGATCAATGTGGTTCAGATTTAACGCAGCTTGCCCTAATGCCCCACCTGTTCGCCGCGCTCCAGACCTGATGCGGCGAGTTGCTCGTCGATCTGTGCCATCAGCCGCGCCAGACCGGCCTCGCTGAGGCTTTCGGCGCGGGCTACCAACACGTCCTGCGTGTTCGAGGCGCGCAGCAGCCACCAGCCGTCGGGTGTGTTGACGCGCACGCCGTCGGTGGCGTTCACATCCGCGCCCGATGCTGAAAGCCGCGCCTTCACCTCGTCGATCACCGCGAACTTGCGGGCTTCATCAACCTGAAAGCGCAGTTCGGGGGTGTTGATCATCGGTGGCATCTCGCCGCGCAAGCGGGTGACGCTCTTGCCGAGCCTTGCGGAGGCAGCAATCAGCCGGATCGCCGCGTAAAGCGCATCGTCATAGCCATAGTATTCATGCGCAAAGAACACGTGCCCGCTCATCTCGCCCGCCAGTGGCGCGCCAGTTTCCTTCATTTTGGATTTGATAAGGCTGTGTCCGGTTTTCCACATAAGTGGCTGTCCACCAAATTCGCGCACTTTGTCGAATAGAGCACTGGAAGCCTTTACATCCGCGATAATCGTGGCTCCGGGCACCTGCTTCAGGAGGTCTTCGGCATAGATCATGAGCAACTGGTCACCCCAGATCACGCGGCCTTCGCCATCCACCGCGCCGATCCGATCACCATCGCCGTCAAAAGCCACTCCGAAATGGAGGTTCTTCTCGGCGACGAGCGCCTTCAGGTCTGCAAGGTTCTTCTCCTCGGTGGGATCCGGGTGATGGTTCGGGAACGTCCCGTCCACTTCAGTGAAGAGAAGATGATGTTCACCGGGAAGCTTTTTGGTCAGCAGTTCAAGCGCGGGTCCGGCGGCACCGTTGCCCGCGTCCCATCCGATCCGAAGAGCGGACAGCTGCTCCGGGGCGATCCCGTCGAGCCCTTCGATGATGCGGTCAATATAAGTGTCGAGGATCTCAACGCTCTCATGGACGCCCTTAATTCCGCTCCCGGCGCTCCCACTCTCGGCAGCATCGATCCAGTCACCCGCAGCAGCCATTTCGCCGAGTTTCAGAATGTCCGCGCCAAAGAACGGTCGGCCCATAAATACCAGCTTGAAGCCATTGTAATTGGCGGGATTGTGGCTGCCAGTTATCTGAATGCCGCCCTGCACATCTTCCATTGATGCCTCGGCGTAATAGAGCATCGGCGTGGGCCCCATGCCAACGCAGACCACATCAACGCCGCTGGTGTTAAGCCCGTCGATCAGCGCATCGACCAGCATGGTTGAGCTGACCCGCCCGTCATAGCCCACTGCCACCTTGGTGCCGCCAGCGCGGCGCAGCAGTGTGGCAAATCCCCGGCCAATCGCCCGCGCATCCTCTGCGCCTAAAGTTTCGCCGATGATCCCGCGGATATCGTATTCGCGCAGAACCGTGCTGTGGAACTGGTGAGTCATGATGGGCTTTCAGTTTTCGATGTGGAGTTCGGCAAGCAGCAGATCGCGCGCCGCGGTCACTTCATGGACCTGCGCATTGCTGCCGCCGCGATCGGGATGGACCAGCGCCAGTTTGCGGCGATGAGCCTCATTTATTTCACTCGGCGTGGCATTGCTGCTGACACCTAGCAATTTGCGTGCCCCCAGCACGGCCTGCTGGCGGGTAGTACGATTGCTCAGATAGTCCCACGGCCATTGCCCGGTAATCATGCGGCAGCCATATGACAGAACCAAGGCTGCGATCAGGAATTTGACAATCATGGACGAATTTCCGTCTTGCTCACGCGCTTGCCGCCAGCACCAGTTCCGGCTCGTGCCTGGCGGGCATCGGCAGGTTCAGCTGGGCCAGCAGTGAACGCAATTCCTGCCGGGCAACCAGGTGGCTGGTGCCCAGATCACCAAGATGCCCCTTGTCGAGCAGGGTCAGCCCGGAAGGGAACAATTCGCGGTAGATCACGCGTTCCGACAGGCCACTGGCGATGCGGAAGCCGACCCGCTTGGACAGTTCGGTGAGCGCGCCATCCAGGCGGCGCATATTGCGCGCCTCGACATGGCCGGTGCGGTTGCGCACCACCACCCAGTCCATTTCGCGCTTGCCGTCTTTGATTGTCGACATCGCCCGTTTCTTACGCGCCTCCCAGATCAGCTCGGCGTAGAATGACAAGCGGCGAACCTTGAAGGTTTCGGCATCGACCTGACCGATCAGATCGAAATCGACGAAACTATCATTTAGCGGCGTGACCAGTGTATCAGCCCCGGTTGCAGCGTGGCGGGCAAAGACATCGTCGCGGCCGGGAGTGTCGAAAACGAGGAAATCGGCGTCCTTGCTCATATCCGCGATCAGTTCATCAAGCTGTTCGATGGTATCGCCTTCGAACACCGTAAAGCGCGCAGAGGCCAGTGTGATGCCGCGCCGTTTTTCCGTCTCGGCACGGTTTTCCAGATAGCGGTGCAGCGTGCGCTGGCGCGGATCGAGGTCAATCGCGGCAACCCGGGCACCTTGAAAGGCCAGAGCCATAGCGACGTGAACGGCCGTGGTCGATTTGCCGGTGCCGCCTTTTTCATTGGCAAAGACGATACGATGGGGAACTGATGGCGACGACACGGGTGACCTTTGATCCTATTCTGGTGTTTGACGTGAAGAGCAGTGGCGATATGGGCCGTATTGCTGGCCCCGTTGCCCGCTCATACTGCAAGGGACTCCTCCGGTGCAAACCGTCAATCAGATTGATCCACTACGCAAAGCAGTTACCGCACTGCGTCAGGACGGCAAGATCGCGCTGGTGCCTACCATGGGCGCGCTGCACGAAGGCCATATGACACTGGTGCGTGAAGCGAAGAAGCGCGCCGCGCATGTCGTCGTCTCGATCTTCGTCAACCCGCGCCAGTTCGGGGCGGGAGAGGATCTTGACGCCTATCCGCGCCCGATGGAGCGCGACCAGGCCATGCTGCAGGCTGAAGGCGTTTCGCTGTTATGGGCACCCGATCCGCGCACGATGTATCCGGCGGGCTATGCCACCAATATTGCGGTCTCCGGCGTCAGCGATGGTCTGTGCGGAGCATCGCGTCCCGGCCATTTCGATGGCGTGGCAACAGTTGTGTGCAAGCTGTTTCATCAAGTACTCCCCGACCTTGCGCTGTTTGGCGAGAAGGACTGGCAGCAGCTTTCCGTGATCCGCCGCATGGCGCGCGATCTTGATCTGACCCGGCCCTATGCGGCTGACATCATCGGGGTGCCGACCGTGCGTGAAGCGGACGGGCTGGCGATGAGCTCGCGTAATGCCTATCTCACCGCTGAGGAGCGTGCCGCTGCTGCCACCTTGCCGCGCGCGATGCAGGCGGCGATTGCGCGGCTTGTTGCAGGGAGCACTGCTGCTTCAGCGCTCGCCAGCTTGCAGGCAGAACTGCGCGAGGCTGGCTTCGCCTCGGTTGACTATGCCGAACTGTGTGATGCCGATTCGCTCGCATCTTTGGCAAAGCTGGGCGATGAACCGGCCCGATTGCTGGTCGCGGCGCGGATCGGCAAGGCGCGGCTCATCGATAATATGGCGGCGGCCAAGTAATAACAGTATTCGTCATTTGCCTTGCGCGCTATGCTGCGGTTAACTCGGGCCGTATCGAGAATTACAGACGCTTGGCTTTGCTGGAGGGCATTGGCGCCGGCGTCACAACCACGGGGAATGCGACATGATCAGGAAGTTTCTTTACGGCGTAGCGGCTGTGAGCATCGCGCTCGGCAGCGTTTCGGCACAGGCGGCAGACAAGGGTTCTTCGGCCCATCAGGCCCAGAAAAAGGGTGAGGCGGAGATTCCGGTCTGCACCAAGAACCTTGGCACCGTGGCGATTGTCGAGCCTGACAACCAGTGGTGGCGTGAACTGAACCTCGGCAGCCCCGAGGCGATCATCAAGATCTTCGTGCAGAAATCAGGCTGCTTCAGCCTGGTCAACCGTGGCCGCGCCATGCAGAGCCGCGCGATGGAGCGCGCCATGGCCGATCAGGGCGAGCTGCAGGACGGTTCAAACCTCGGCAAGGGACAGGTCAAGGCGGCGGATTATTTCCTCCAGCCTGATATCGTCACCACCAACAAGAATTCGGGCGGTTCTGCGCTCGGCGGCGTGCTAGGCGGCATTGGTGGCGGCCTGTTCGGCCGTGGTGCCGGTGCAGTGCTGGGCGGCATCAACATCAAGAAGAGCGAGGCGAAAGTCACGCTTTCGGTAGTCAACGCCCGCACGACTGAGGAAGTGGCGCTGATCGAAGGCTACAAGCGTAAAAGCGATCTCAGCTTTGGCGGCGGTGGTGGCGGCCTGTTTGGCGGCGGCACTTTCGCGGCTGCTGGCGGCGGGGGCTATCAGGATACGGCGATCGGCCAGATTATCGTCCTCGCCTATCTCGATGCCTATACCAAGCTGGTCGGTCAGCTTGGCGGCCTGCCGGATAATGCCGCTGCGGCGGCACCACAGGCCAAGTAAGCTTAACCCGGATTTATTCCTGAAAAGGGGCTCCTTCCACACGGAAGGGGCCCTTTTTTGTGCGCGATCACATCACGGCGATATCTGCCTTGGCAATGTTGACAGCGCCCAGATGAAGTCGCCCAATGGCGGGGCGCAGCTTCAAAGGAATCAGCATGGCAGGCAAAAATATCGGTCGGATCGGCATCTGGTCGATGGAACTGCGCTTTGGCGACAAGGCACTTGCGGCTGATGCCGCTGCCGAGCTTGATGACCTTGGCTATGGCGCGATCTGGGTGCCGGGCGGCATCGGCGGTGCGCTGCTGGACGATCTCGATCACCTGCTCGGCGCGACTTCCCGCGCGACCATCGCCTCGGGCATCCTCAATGTGTGGAAGCACGAACCCGCCGAGGTGGCCGCATGGTTCATGGCCTTGCCCGCAGACCGCCAGAGCCGGGTGCTGCTGGGCCTGGGGGTCAGCCACAGTCACATCATCGGCGAAACCTGGGGCAAGCCGCTCGCCCTGATGCGCGACTATCTGGACAAGCTTGATGCCGAGGGCTTGCCAGCAGAGCATCTCTGCCTTGCCGCGCTCGGGCCAAAGATGCTGGAGCTTTCAGGCACCCGCACCGCCGGTGCCCACCCCTATCTCGTCACGCCCGAACACACCGCCAGCGCCCGGGCAGTGCTGGGGCAGGGGCCGCTGCTCGCACCCGAACAGGGCGTCGTGCTGGAGAGCGACCCGGCCAAGGCCCGCGAACTCGCACGCGGCGCGCTTAGCGGTTATCTGCAATATCCCAACTATCGCAATTCCTGGGCAAGGCAGGGCTTTACCGAGCAAGATATGGCGGGCGGCGGCAGTGACCGGCTGGTCGATGCACTGTTCGCCTGGGGTTCGGCAGCAGACATTGCGAAGCGCGTAAACGCGCATTTCGCCGCCGGTGCTGATCACGTCTGTCTGCAAGTGGTGACGGGCGCAGGGCTGGACGTAAATGCCGCCCGGCCCGTGTGGCGCGAACTGGCGGGGGTGTTGATCTGATTTCTGACAACAGGCTCTAAACCGCGTTAATCCCTGTGGTTACGATCAAGGTTGCGCATGGTTTCGGCTGAGGGTGAATGGCGTAACCTGTTCATAGCCGGTGTGACGATTGGCGGGTTGCAATAAAGGCTTCGATTTTTTCGGCTCGGCGATCCCAGGTCAGGTCACTGGCTGCTTGTCGCGCCCTTTCCGACAAGTGCCGGGCAAGATCAGGCTCGCTCAGGATCTGGTCAAGCGCTGCTGCTCCGGCGGCGGGATCACCGGGCGGCACGAGCAGTGCATTGTGCCGGTGACGCAGCAGTTCAGCCGTATCTGGCGCCTCGGGAGCGAGGATCGGCCGACCTGCGGCAAGATAGGAAAACAGCTTGAGCGACATCACGCAATTCCCGTAGCGCTCCAGCGGGTCGCGCGATGTGGGCACCAGCAGCACATCCGCCGCCGCCAGCCAGACCGGCAAGGCCTCTGGAGATTGCCACGGCACGATCTGCACGTTGATACGCGATCGCGCCTCCGCCTCGATAGGCCCATCGCCTTCCGATCCGACCAGCAGGAACAAAATATCAGGCCTGAGGTCGGCAAGGGCCAGCAGCTGATCGAGCCCCTTCTTGGCGTTCACCCGTCCGGCATAGACTGCCGTCGCGCGATCTTGCGGCAATCCGAGTGCGGTGCGTGCCGCATCCTTCTGCGGCGGCGGGCGATCTGCCGATTCCACGCCGTTATGCGCCACGAGAATCTTCGCCGGATCGACGCCCACCCGCTCGTAAGCGCGGCCGGCATAAGCCGAATGGACAATGAAGCCGAGGCACTTGCTTTGCCGCGCGGTCCACCTCACGAGCGGGCGGATCACGGGCAGGTCATCGGGCCAGGGCCGGTAATGATCGGTCGCAAAGGGAATGGGCGGCAAGCTGCCAAGCCCCAGCATCGCCGGGATACGCGAATACAGCAGATCAGCCCCGTTTAGCTCGGCATCACTAAACACCTGACGCAGCCACAGCAGGGTGCGAACCAATGCATCGCCCGCCCACCGGCTTGGTCGCTGGACCAGGGCGAAATCCCCCTCGACCTGGAAATAGACGCGCAGATCGGCGGGGGTGAGCGATGCATCCTGCGCGCCTTGCGGCATCAGCAGGGTCACTTCATGGCCGCGCCGGGCCAGCGCGGCGACAGTGCCCATCGTTTGCTGCTGACAAGCCTTGCGGCTGGGTCGCGACCACAACAGAGGATAGACGATCCGCACAGCACGAAGTTAGGTAAAGCGGCGCGATGGTCAATCACAATTCTGCTTGACCTGTGCTATGGCAGCGTGGCTCCTGCATGGATGTTTGAACAGGAAGCGGTGCGGCTCCGCGAGATCTTGCTTTCGCACGATGGTGTGACGCCATTGCTCAACCTGGGCTCATCTGATGCGCGCTTCCGTGAGATGGCCAAGCCGCATATCGAGCGTGAGCTGTTTGCGCCACTGCGCGCTGCGGGCCTCGAAATCTTCCATGCCGACCTGCGGGACGCGCCCGGTGTTGATATCGTCGGGGATATTCTCGATCCCCAGATTCAACAGCGGCTGCGCGAAGGCCGATTCGGCACCATCCTGATCGCCAATATGCTGGAGCATATCCGGGACCCTGCCGCCGTCGCTGCGGCTTGCGAGGATATTGTCGGGGCCGGAGGGCTGATCCTCGCCACCGTTCCTTGCTCATACCCGTATCATGCCGATCCGCTAGATACGGGCTACCGGCCGACACCAGAGAGGCTCGCGACTTTGTTCACCAGATCTGATCCGCTGCTGACGGAGCAGATCGCAGGGCAGACCTATCGCGAACGGCTTGCCGAGCGCGGCGAATCTCGGGGTATGGCCATGCTGCGCACCGTGCTCTGGGCGCTCATCTTTCCACTGCGACCAAAGAGTGCGCGCGCGCGGTTGAGCCGCTGGCACTGGTATAACCGGCCTTACCGGGTCTCGATTGCCTTGGTGCGGGTCAGGGCGTCATAGCGTTCTTCAAGGTGCGCCATTTGCTGGATGATATCGAACTTTTCGCAGGCGATTGCCCGTCCGGCTGTGCCCATGCGCGCGCGCAGGTCCGGATCTGCGAGCAGCGCGCCAATATGCCGCGATAGCAGCTCCACCGCGCCTTCGGGGATGAGAAACCCGCTAAGCCCATCAGCCACCGCTTCGGCGATGCCGCCGTGGTCACTGGCAACGACCGGCAGGCCAGATGCCATCGCTTCGACGACGACATTGGGCAGCCCTTCGCTGTCGCCGTCCCGCGCGGTCAAGCTTGGCGCGACGAGCATCGCTGCCTGCCGCATACGCTCCGCAACCTCCTCTGGTGGCAGAGCGTCCAGGAAATCGACCGCTTGACCAATCCCGAGATCGACCGCCAATCGGCGCAGCTTGGCTCGCAGCGGGCCGTCGCCCACGATTGTGAGCCGCGCCTTCGGATGTGCTGCGTTCACTCCGGCGAAAGCGTGAAGCAGCGTCTCCGTCCCCTTTTTCTCCACCAGCCGCCCGACATGGAGGATCGTCGCGCTATCGCTGCCCGCATCGCCGCCCGCTCTGGGACGAAAGCGGGCGAGATCGACGCCGTTGTAATGGGCGAAGGTCCGGCTGGCCGGAAAGCCGTGCGAAACTGCCTGGCTGCGCAGCGCGTCAGACACCGCCAGAAACAGGTCCCCTCGCTGCATCAACCGACGCTGGAAGAGCGCATAGCGCATCCATGACAGCCGACCCGACCCGAGCAAGGCTGCGCGCGAGCGGCTGACGTCATAGCCGCGAAGACTGGTGAGCAACGGCACGCCGAGCCGCTCTGGCAGTGGCAGGGCTCTCAGGCCGTCAGTGCCGAAATGGGCATGAATCAGAACGGGCTTGAACTTTTCAATTTCTGACGCGCGAGGGCGGATCAAGACGCGGCCGGCCAGCTCAGGCGGGATATGACCCTTGTCCTCAAACCCGACAACCAAGGGCTGGTATCGCCTCAAACCCAGTGTTTGGGCGCGCACGAAGGTTTCCGATGCATTGAATACCGGCCCGCGAAAGATGACTACGACCGGCCGCTGGTCGGATCGGAATGGCTCTGGTAGGGGCTGCGGCATGAGCAGGGTTAGTGAGCGAGAATGGCGCGTGATACAAGCCGCGTGAAGAACGTGGCGCAGGATCCCGGCCGGACGATTACGCGCGGCGCCGAGGCTAATGCAGCGGGCCTGCTGCTGCGCTTTGTCGCCAGATTCGGCTTTCTGTTCATCGCGGCGCGGCTTTATGGGGCGCATCTCTATGGCGCTTTTGTTGTTGCCGCAGCCCTGATCGAACTCGCTGTCAGCGTTGGCAGTCTCGCGACCAAGAAAACGCTGTTTCCCATGCTTGATGGTGCGGAAGATTCGTCCGCGCGACCGGCTGTCCATATCGTCCTCGACGCCGCGCTGCTGGTAACGGCAACCTCGCTTTTGCTCGCTTTGATTATCTCTGTCGGCGCGTGGCTACTTGCGCCGCCCGATATTGCCGCTGCGCTCACCCTGCTTGCACCGATGATCGCGGGCCAGGCCTTGATCGACCTGTGCCTTGCGGCCTCGCGCTGGCGCGGGAAGGTGCGTTACGAGGTCGTCAGCCGATCACTGATCGAGCCATGGTTCCTCGCCTTGGGCGCAATCGCTGCATTCCAGCTTGGTCTGGGTGCGCATGGTCTTGCCGCGGGCTATTGGTGCGGCACGCTCGCCGCACTCGTCTATGCGGTTTCGGGAGTCGCGCGGCATTATCCAAACCTTGATCTGCGCCATTATCGACCCAACCGGGCATCACTTCAGGCGATTCTCCGGGCCGCCGGGGCCAACAGCGTCAATGATTTTCTCAACGCGCTTTATATGCGCATCGATCTTTATTTCGTTGGGTTGCTGCTCGGTCCCGGGCCAACCGGCATATACGGCATGGCCCGGCAGGTGGCGACGCCGATCCGTCAGGTGCGGCAGAGTTTCGATGGCCTGCTTGTCCCTGCGGTCGCCAAGGTTATCGGAAAGAATGGTGCGGCAGGGGCGACCGAAGCGCTCGCCTCTGCCGCCCGGTTGATCCTGGTGATCCAGTTGCCACTCCTGATTACGATTCTGGCGGCCGGGTGGCCGCTGATGGCCTTGCTGGGACCCGGCTTCGAAGCGGGCTACTGGCCGCTGGTTATCCTCGCCATGGCCGAGGTGCTGCAATCTTCGCTTGGCATTGGCGACCTGATCTTCGTCTATCTGAAGCCGCGTATCAGTTTATATCTCACCCTCATCAGCATTACCGCTGGTATCATCACCGCACTGCTGCTGATTCCGCCTCTCGGCATTACCGGCGCTGCCTGCGCATTGTTCACCGCCTATGCGCTGCGCTCGGTGTTGCGCTTTGCGGTCTTGCGCCACAGCTTCGGCGTGCCAGTGCCGCACAAGCATCTCGTCGGCCCATTGTTCGCGGCGGGCGTGGCGGCGGGCGTGGCACTCACGATTCCCGGTCCGATGCTTGCCGTCGCCGTCAGTCTTGGCACTTACGCCGCTTTGCTCACTGGCTGGCTGAAGGTGACAGGCCAAAGCCTTGCGTTAACTGGCTTTGCCGAGCAACCAGCCTAGTGGTTCGATTCTGACATTTGCCTCCGCTTTCGGCAAGGGCACGAGCAAATGTCAGAATCTTGAGAACCACTAGCAACTATATGATTCTAGTGGAACTTATAGAATTTGACATTTGAACTTGAGATTTCGGCATACGGGACTCAAATGTCAAATTCGTTCCACTAGAACCTGATCGGTGTTACCTGTTCAGGCCACAGATTCCGAGCGGAGCAGCATCCGCAATCCCAGCAGCAGGAACAGGGCTGGTGCCAGCCACACGGCAAGCCAGGGTGCCACTTGTCCCGTGGTGCCAAGAATGCGCATAACGCCATCCAGCACGAGAAAGGCAAGGCCTGCCATGGCGGTCATCACCACGCTGCGCGCCACCTGGCGGGGCTGCTGACTGGCAAAAACCACCGGCATCGCCAGCAGCAGCATGACAAATGGCATGGCCGGCAGAGCCCAGCGATAGGCAAGCCGCGTTGCGTAGAATGCTGGTGCGTGTCTTGATGGGACTCGCTGGCGCAGCGCCCGTGCCGCCTGACGCGCATCCTGCTTGTCGCCTTGTGTGCCCAGGCGGCGCACGTCTGAAGGCATCAGCGCGGTTTGCCAGATCCCGGCATGATCAACAAACCTGCGCACGGGGTGGGCGGCATCAAGCCGTTCGCTTTCAACCAGCACCCAGCCTTCTGCGCTGTGCCGCGCTGATTGCGCACGCAGCCACTGCGTTAACGAGCCATCGGCATCGCGGCGCAGGATCATCGGTTCGGCAAGCGCCGTGCCATCGGCTGAAGCATCGCTGATCCGCACGATATCCTGTCCGATACGGAACCAGCGTTGCTTGACCGTGCCCGCCTCCCCGGCTGTCCGTTCGATCTTTTCCCACCATGCTACAAATGTGATCTCGCTGCGCGGCACCGCAAGCTCGGCAAGGGAAAAACCCAGAGCGGCCATCACCAGCGCCGGGACCGAGGCTATTTGCAGAATGCGAAAGGCAGACATTCCCAGCGTCTGCACGACGGTCAGTTGGCGCGTGTTGCGCATTGCCAGGAAAGCAACGAGCGGTCCGCCAAGCGCCGCGACTGGTAAAGCCTGAAGCAAGGCGGCGGGCGCGCGCAGTAATAGATATTGCAGCAGCCCCATCAGCCCGGCACCGGCGCGCACCAGAGTATCACCCGCCTCGATTACGTCGATCAGCCCGAGGACTGCGGCCATGAACAACCACACGGCCAAGGTGCTGCGCATGACCTGCCAGGCAATGTAGCGCGGGAGCATCGTCATGCCCAAGCCCGGCAACATTAATGTCAGCGCGTTACGGCCAATGTTATGTCTGCGGGTCCATTGCAACCGGGCGAGCAGGCTGAGCGGCGTGGTTCCGGGCAGTCTGCGGCCAAGTGTCCAGATCAGCGCAATCAGCGCGGCCAGCCCCCCAATCAGCAGTTGCTGCGGCAGAGCCGGTGGAACATTGTTTTCCGCGCCGATCTGTCGTGCAAAATTGATGCCGTGGTGTGAAGCCATCATCAGCCCGGCAATCAGGAAGATCGCCGGTGCCCGCCTGCCCGGCGGACTGCCTGCGATCAGCGGCAGAATCAACAGCGGCATCAAGGGGATGGTCAGCGCTCTTGCCAGTCGCACCCAGATCTCAGCGACGGCTTGTCGCCATTTCTTGGCACCATCGCGGCTTTGCGTTACCTGCGAAAGCTCGGCGAGGGTAAGCTCTTTCGCGTCGCGCCCGCGCGCCCGGTGTCTGGCTTTCTCTCCAAGTGTGGCGGAAAGTGACATCTGCTTAAAGTCTATGACCAACGGCCCTGCCGCCCTGCCGCCCTGCGCCGCGATCGACCTGCCATCGACTAGATCAAGTACGATGAGGGCAGAATCCGGATCGGTGCGCAATGAACCGCTGGCGGCGCTGGCAAGAACCTCACTGCCATCGTTATCGCGCGACCAGACCAGTAACCGCCCCAGTCGCCCACCCACAGCGGTATCCGAGGTGAGCATCAGATCCTCAGTAGGGCTGTAGATCGCGCCCGGCTGAAACGACGCGAGGTCGATCCGGTGGCGCGCCATGGCCATCTGCTCGCGATAGGCATGGCGCCCGATCGGTTCGAGCCAGCCACTGACGCTCAGATTGGCGAGCCCTGCCACAAGTCCGAAAAGCACCATGGGAAGCACGATCCGCCACGGTGAAAGGCCAAGGCCCGAAAGACATTCGATCTCTCGTTCGCGCGTCAGGCGATCAATGGCAATGACCATGGCAACGCCAAAAGTGGCGGGAAAGGCCAGGTTGAGAGAAAATGGCACCATGGCCGTTACCAGCGGGGCAAGATGCCCGATGCCGATGCCAAGCAGTGACATTTCCTGCATCAGGCGCACGGATCGTTCGAGCAACAGGATAAGAAACAGCACGATCAGGTTGGCAAAGAACAACTTCGCCGGGACCATGAAGAGGTAGCGGTCAATTGTCCGGATGTTCACTGTCTATATCGGACCTTTGCCTGTCAATGGACTTGTAACGGTTTTGTGCCGGTCACCTATCTCATTATGCCACCTTGGCTTCGAATGCGAGGGGGCTGATGCTGCCCAGATATGAATGGCGTCTGCGGGTGTTGTAGAACCCGTTGATGTACTGGAAGATGGCAGCTTCGGTCTG
>CAMDQO010000029.1 GCA_945906105.1 Novosphingobium sp. Chol11
GGAAGATCGCCACGCCCAGCAGCCACACCATTTCACGCGGGGCTTTGTAAGAACCGTAATAAAAACCGCGGAAAATATGGAGATAGACCACCGCGAAGAAAGCCGAAGCGCCATTGGCATGCGCATAGCGCATCATCCAGCCCCAGTTGACGTCACGCATGATATGCTCGGTCGAACCGAAAGCCATCGCGGAGTTACCGGTATAATGCATGGCAAGAATCACGCCGGTGACGATCTGGACTACCAGGCAGAAACCGGCGAGAATGCCGAAATTCCAGAAATAGTTGAGGTTGCGCGGCACCGGATATCCGGCACCGATCGCACCATGGACAAGCCGTGGTAGCGGCAGCTTTTCATCCATCCACTGCATGAAGGGATGGCTTGGCTTATATTCGTTGGCCCAGGGGAAGCTCATGGTATCTGTCCTCAGCCGATCTTGACGATGGTGTCAGAGGTGAATTCGTAATCCGGAACCACCAAGTTCTTTGGTGCCGGACCTTTACGGATGCGTGCAGCGGTATCGTAGGATGAACCGTGGCAGGGGCAGAAATAGCCGCCAAATTCGCCCTTGACCTCACCCTCGCCAGAGCCCTGCGGGACACAGCCGAGGTGGGTGCAGACGCCCATGGTGATTAGCCAGTTGGCTTTACCTTCCTTGGTGCGCTCAGCCAGCGTTTCGGGATCGCGCAGCGCGCTGACATCCACCTTGTTGGCCGCTTCAACTTCAGCGGGCGTCAGGTTGCGGATAAACAGTGGCTGCTTGCGGAACACCGCCTTGATCGTCTGGCCCGGCTGGATCGCCGAGATATCGACCTCGGTCGAGCTTTCGGCCAGCACGTCAGCCGAGGCTGACATCTGGCTGATCAGCGGCACCAATGTGCCGACCGCGCCGACACCAGCTGCGCTGACCGCGGCAATATTGATGAAGTCGCGCCGACGCACTCCTTCGGTCTCTAGACCGGCTGGAGCCGAAGCACCCGCATCTTGTGACATGGTTGACCTTGTCCTGTTCCAGCGACTCGACATCAGGTCAATTGAACCTGATCCGAGCCGAAAACTCTTCACTAGTGCCTACCGGAGGCCCCCTCCTGCCAGTTTCGGGCGCGACTTTCCAGCCGTCCCGGCACCGACTTGGCGCGCTGATAGACGCGAAAATATGGCCTGCCAACCGCCTTTTTCAGCCTTTTGAACAGAGTCACCATCAACGAGGCTTCAAAGCCCGATCAACGAGAACTGGCGGCCATAGTTTGCCTCGCCTCGATGCGTTGCCCGGCGGAAGGAATAGAAACGATCCGGCTGGGTGTAAGTATCGCAGCCAAGCCGCTCTACAGCGCAGATTTCTGCCGATTCCAGCCGGTGCGCGACATAGCCCTCAAGATCGAATTGCCAGTGCTCTGGTTTACCAGACGTGAAAAATTTCGCGTTGCCGGCAGCATGCTGAAAAAAGCGGGCGCGGAATGTTTCATCCACCTCATAACTCACTCCGGCGATGCACGGTCCAATCGCTGCGACGATCCTTGATCGTGCTGCACCCAGCGCTTCCATCGCGGCGATAGTGTGATCGGTAACCCCGGAAATCGCGCCTTTCCATCCGGCATGAGCCGCCCCGATCACCCCCGCCGCCTTATCAGCCAGAAGCACCGGGGCGCAATCGGCGGTGACGATGCCAAGCAGCAGGCCGGGCAGGTTGGTCACCATGGCATCGGCATGGGGGCGCTCTGCATCGGGCCAGGGTTCCGTTACCATAACGCAATCGGGAGAATGGACCTGATAGACAGTTGCCAGTCGCGCTCCCGGTAAAACGGCAGCACCCGCACGGGCGCGATTCTCGGCCACGGCCTCACTATCATCGCCCGCGCCGAGCCCGACATTGAGGCCGGCGACTTCACCAACTGAAACGCCGCCGCTCTTGCCAAGAAAGCCGTGCGCAACACCGGACAACAGCCCGGCGGTGATGACTTCAGGCAGATCAGCCAAGGCTCTTGCTCACCTGCTCAAAGGAATCGCGCGAAAGATTCGGCGCAGCGGCAATCCGCTCCAATTCGCCGCGCATCATATCCGAGCTGCCTTTCTCGATCCGCCGCCAACGCCCCAGAGGAGCGACGAATCGCGCCGCCGTCTGAGCATTGACAGGGTCGAGCGCGAGGATGAGATCGGCGATCATCCGGTAGCCCTCACCCGAAACGTCATGAAATGCGTGCGCGTTGGCAGCGAGTGCCATGTAGAGCGAACGCACCCGGTTGGGGTTGTGGATCGTGAAATCCGGATGCTCTGTCAAAACCCGAGCATGATCCAACGCGGCCTTATGCATTGAACCGGCCTGGAGCGAGAACCACTTGTCGATGACCAGCACATTACCGGTGTATCGCGCATGGAAATCGGCCAGCTTTTCATTGCGCGCCGGGCAATCAAGCGAACACAGCGCCATCAGCGCGCCTTGACGGTCTGTCATATTGTTCGCCGCATCATATTGCGCGGCAGCACGGATCGCCGCCTCTTCCGGCGCACCTGCGGCGAGATAGACCAACGCCTGCGTCTTGACCTTTCGTGCCCCGCGCGCCTCCGCCTCCAAGCTATAGGGCACGGAGCTGGCACGATCATGGAGCGCGGTGAAACGATCTTGCAACGCTGAACCCAGCCAGCCTTTGAGCGCCTCACGCTCGCGCCAGATCGCCTGCGGATCTGCTAGCGAGATCTGTTCGGCAAGGTATGATTCGCCCGGCAGGATCAGCAACTCGCCTCGCATCAGATCATCCAAAGCGGCATCATCGAGCACCGCGGCAATCGCCTTGCCAATCGCCTCGCGTCCGACAGCCTGCTTGCCTTCAGCCAGCCTGCCGCCGAGAACCTCGACCAGATGCTGCACGATCAGGCTTTGCAGCGCTTCATAGCGGGCAAAGGGATCGTCATCATGGGCGGCAAGGAAGACGAGGTCAGCTTCTGATTGACCAGCGTCAATCGCCACGGGCGCGGAGAAGCCACGGTTGATCGAGAGCACTGGCCGCCGGGCAAAGCCGGGGAAACTGCAACTGACCTCGGGCTTGTCGAGCATGACGAGCTGCTCGCCTCCATGCTTGCCACTCACCGAATCGAACAAGGCCAAGCGCAGCGGGATCGGCATCGGCTGCTTCACTGGCTGACCGGGGGTGGCAGACATCTGCTGCGTTAGATGCAGCGTTGCGACATCGCCATCGTGAACTAGCCGCGCGGTGACTTTTGGCGTTCCGGCTTGTGAGTACCAAAGGCGGAACTGTGTCAGGTCGAGCCCGGCACCCTGCTCGATTGCCCTGACAAAATCCTCGCAAGTCGCCGCCTCGCCGTCGTGGCGGGCAAAATAGAGGTCGGTGCCTTTGCGGAACCGCTCCGGTCCGGCCCCAAAATTGGCCATAGTGCGCATCATGCGGATCACCTCTGCGCCCTTGTTATAGACGGTCGAGGTGTAGAAGTTCGAGATTTCCTGATAGGCATCGGGCCGGATCGGGTGGGCCAATGGGCCGGAATCTTCAGGAAATTGCGCCGCGCGCAGCACCCGCACATCCTCGATCCGCTTGACCGGTTCACTGCCCATGGCGGCGCTGAACAACTGGTCACGCAGCACGGTGAAGCCTTCCTTCAGGCTCAGCTGGAACCAGTCACGACAGGTAATGCGGTTTCCCGACCAGTTGTGGAAATATTCGTGGCCGATCACCCCTTCGACGCCGTCATAATCGCCGTCAGTAGCGGTTTCGGGGTCAGCCAGCACATAGCGCGTGTTGAAGACGTTGAGTCCCTTGTTCTCCATCGCACCCATGTTGAAATCTGAAACGGCGACCACATTGAACAGGTCAAGATCGTATTCACGCCCGAACGCTTCCTCGTCCCATTTCATCGAATTGATCAGGCTGCGCATGGCGTGGTGCGTGCGATCCTCGTCACCGGACCGGACCCAGATGCCGAGTTCGACCTTGCGGCCGGACATGGTCGTGAAGATGTCCTTGGTGGCGACGAGATCGCCAGCCACCAGAGCGAAGAGATAAGCCGGCTTGGGCCAGGGATCGTGCCATTCTGCCCAGTGTGAGCCGCCCTCACCCTCACCGCTGGCAGTCATGTTACCGTTGGACAGCAAGATCGGAAACGCGGCCTTCCCGCCGCTCATCCGAACGCGGTAGATCGAGAGCACATCGGGCCGATCGGGGAAAAAGGTGATACGGCGAAAGCCCTCAGCCTCGCATTGGGTGCACAGCATCTCGTTCGAGGCATAGAGTCCCATCAGCTGCGAATTGCCCACCGGGTTTATCACGGTTTCGATCACGATTTCATGCACATCGTTTGCCAGATCGATCAGCAGATCATCACCGTCCATGCGCCAGCCATTGCTCGGCAAGCCATCAACCCAGACCGACAGCGCGGCGATGCCATCGCCATTGAGGCGGATCGCCGGTTCGGCCTCCGCATCCGGATTGCGGCTTACGGAAAGCTTTGATTTCACCCGTGTCGTATCAAGCCCCAATGCAAAATTGAGGCTGACTTCCGGCACCAGCCATGCAGGTGGGCGATAGTCTTCGCGGCGGATGACGGGTGGCGGGGTGGTGGCTACGGGGTGAATGTCCATAAGCAGCATCCTTTGCCCCATTTGCGAATGCCCGTCACCCGGCTATCGACGAGGCGTGTCCCGTCTATTCATCTTTGGCCTTGGCTACAGCGCGCGCTTCATCGAAGCCGCTTTCGCCGCATGCGGCTGGGAAGTTATCTCCACCGGGCGCGAGGGCACGCTGTCGTTTGACGACGAGGCCAATGTGTGCGCCGCACTCGCGGATTCCAGCCATATTCTCTCCTCCATCCCGCCATCGGGCGAGGGGTTTGATCCAGTGCTCGAACGTTATGGAGCAGCGCTTTATGGCAAGTGGCTGGGCTATCTTTCCTCGACCGGAGTCTATGGCGATTGCGGCGGCGCATGGGTCGACGAAACGGCACAGGTTGTTGGTGCGGGGGGCGCCGGCAGGCGCACAGCACGGGCTGACTGCGACACCGAGTGGCTAAAGCGCGGCGCGCGGGTACTGCGCCTGCCGGGCATTTACGGGCCGGGCCGCAGCGCGTTGGATCGGGTGCGTGAAGGCAAGGTCAAGCGCATTGATGTGCCCGGGCAAGTGTTCAGCCGGGTCCATGTTGAGGACATCGCTGAGGGCGTTCTGGCGTCGATCGATGCGCCGCCCGGTGCCTACAATCTCGCCGATGATCTGCCTTGCAGCCAGAACGCGGTGATCGCGCAAGCCTGCCATCTGCTGGGCATAGCAACACCGCCGCTGCTTTCGCTCGAAGAGGCGCAGCTTTCGCCCATGGCGCGTGCATTTTATGCCGAGAACCGGCGAGTGGCGAATGGCAAGGCGAAACGCTTGCTGGGCTGGGGCCCGCGCTATCCCACTTTTCGCGAGGGGTTAGCCGCGATTCTTGCCGCTGGCGGATAGCGCGATCAACAGTCCGGTCATCGCTACAACGGCACCTGCGACAGCCAGCAAGCTCCAGCGATAGCCTTCGAACATTGTCGATAACCCCATAGCGATCACCGGAACCAGCACGCCATTATAGGCCGCCCGGCCAGCACCCATCGTGCGGATCAGGCCGAAATAGAGCGGGAATGTCACCACCGAGCCGATCAGCGCAAGATAGACAATCCCGGCGAAATACTGCGGCCGCGGATCGAACTGTGGCGGGCCGGAGATGATCCACGACAGAACGATATTGGCAACTGTCCCCCAGATCATCGCCCAGGCAAGCAGAGGAATGACGGGCATGCGCCGCGCCTGCTCTGTCGCCTGCAGGACATTGCCAATCGAGGCGGAGAGCAGCGCACATATGATGAAGCCAATGCCCAGCAAAACCGAGGCCTGTGCAGAACCATCAAGGGGTGCGATGCGATATTCGTGAAGCAGCAGCAAGCCGATCCCGGTAATGGCAACGAGCGATCCCAGCAGAAATCGTCCGCTCAGTTTGGTGCCAAGAAATAGACGTGAAAACAGGGCATTGGGCACCAGAAGCATAGCAAAGAGCACGGCAACGATGCCGGATGTCAGGTAGTGCTCAGCTCGATAGACAAACTGAAAATTCAGGCAAAACTGCGGCACTCCCACCAGCAGCGCCAACCGCTGGCCGCCGAGGGGCAAGCGCAGCGATTCGCCGCGGAAATGCGCAAGAATCACCATACCGAAGCTGGCCAGAAGGAAGCGCCAAGTCACTGACCAACCGGGCGGAACCGCGCTGATCTGGTCCTTGATCACCAGCCAGGTCGAGCCCCAGATCAGGGCGACCAGCAGGAAGGGCAGCAGCGCGCCTGAACGGATGGAACGAGCAGAGTTCACAGCGCGGATATTGCCCGAAAAAGCGCGCTGACATCGCCCGGTTCACTGCACCAACTTGTCACGAAACGCGCCGCGTCATCGCCCCAATCATAGAATGTAAAGCCTTGAGAACGCAGTGCTTCACGCTCTTGTGCAGTCGTGGTCACGAACATCTCGTTGGCCTCCACCGGATGCAGCAGACGCGCGCCACAAGCCCCGGCAATCTCCTGCGCTGCACCATTGGCGGCGCGGGCATTGGTGAGCCAGAGATTGCCCTCCAGCATGCAAAGAATCTGCGCGGCAAGAAAGCGGCCTTTTGATTGCAAATGCCCCGCCCGTTTGCGGCGGTAACGCACTGTATCGGCTAGACTTTCATCGAAGAAAACAATCGCTTCTGCCCCCATCCCGCCGTTCTTGACGAAACCGAAGCACAAGGCATCTACACCGGCACTGCAAGTCACTGCAGCGGCACTGCAACCAAGGTGCGCGACGGCATTGGCAAAGCGCGCGCCATCCATGTGCAGTTTCAGCCCGCGCGACTTGGCAAAGGTTCCGATGGCAGCCACTTCATCGGGGCGATAAGCGCGGCCATATTCGCTCGCCTGGGTGATCGATATGGCATGCGGCTGGACCTGATGAACATCGTCGCGGATCGGATCAATCACCGCTGCGATTGCTTCGGGTGTGATCTTCGCCCCTTCGCCATCGGCGAGCATCAGCTTGGCCCCGTGGAGATAAAAGCCCGGCGCTCCGGCCTCGTCCATTTCGATATGCGCCTCGCGGTGGCAGACCACTCCGCCGTGCGGCGGCACCATCGGGCTAAGCGCAAGACAATTGGCCGCCGTTCCCGTCGCCGCCCACAGCGCTACGCAGGGCTGACCGAACAGGTCCGAGAATGCCGCATCCAGCCGCTGGCTCAGCCCATCGCCATCATAAGGCGCATCGGGCGCATCGGCGGCCTGCATGGCTGCCCAGACGGCTGGATGGACGCGGGCGGCATTGTCTGAGGTGAATTGCATGACCATATCGCGATTGCCGATGAACAGTCCAAGGTCAACATCAGTCGTGAATTTGAAGGAACACCGCATGGAAGCCCTCACCATTACCCGCCACGGCAGCGATCATGCTGGGGAATATCACGCTCATATCGAAGGCAGTGATCACATCGGCCGCCTGATCTGGACGCAGCGCGGCAATATCAGGAGCGCGGACAGCACGCAGGTTCCACCCGAACTGGGCGGCAAAGGCATTGCCGGCAAGCTGGTCGAGGCGCTGATGGCTGATGCCACGGCACAGGGCTTCAAGGTGAAACCGGCCTGCAGCTATGTCGCCAAGGCATTTGAGAAACACCCGGAATGGGAAGCGCTCAAAGCCTAAAGCCTTCGCGCTCACCAGAAAGGGTGATGGAAATGGTGCTGCTGGGGAGGATTGAACTCCCGACCTCAGCCTTACCAAGGATGCGCTCTACCACTGAGCTACAGCAGCCAACCATTTCATCGCTGAAGTCCGCGTGGTGAGCGGGTCAGCAGGGGCGCGCTATTGGCTGCGGCCCTGTGCTTTGTCAAGGACGGGCTTGAGCAGGACGCAACTTCGCTGCAAGGACTCGCTGATGACCGACGAGAAGAACTTGACCCGCGAAGAACGCCTTGCCGCGAAGCTACGTGAAAATCTGAAGCGGCGTAAAGCGCAGGCGCGCGAACTCGACTGCAGCAGCGGCGATGAAGCCGCAGCGCCCCTTCCCAAACAGCCTCTCAGCCGCTAGGGGCGGCGCTTCTTTGCGAACCGGGAGTTTTGCGCAACGTGCCTCGCCTGATCCTTGTCCGTCATGGCCAAAGCCAGTGGAATCTTGAGAACCGTTTTACCGGCTGGTGGGACGTCGATCTGACCACCAAGGGTGAAGAAGAAGCCCGCGCTGCTGGCAAATTGCTGGCTGAAAAGGGCATAGCCCCCACCGTTGCCTTCACCTCATTCCAGACCCGCGCGATTCGCACGTTGCACTTCGCGCTGGAAAGCTGCGGTCGTCTGTGGATTCCCGAAACCAAGGACTGGCGACTGAACGAGCGCCACTATGGCGGCCTTACCGGGCTCGACAAGGCTGAGACTGCTGCCAAGCACGGCGACGATCAGGTCAAGATCTGGCGCCGCAGTTTCGATATTCCGCCACCGGTGCTCGATAGAGGATCGGAATTCGATCTGGGCAAAGACCCGCGTTATGCCGGGATCGCCATTCCGCAGGCCGAGAGCCTGAAAGACACCATCGCCCGCGTGCTGCCGTACTATGAAAGCGCCATCATCCCGCAGCTGCGCGCTGGCGAGACAGTGCTGGTTTCCGCCCATGGCAACAGCCTGCGCGCGCTGGTGAAGCACTTGTCGGGCATTTCCGACGATGAAATCACCGGACTTGAAATCCCGACCGGTCAGCCGATTGTCTATGAGCTGGACGACAATCTGCACGCGATCGAGCGCTATTATCTGTCGGAGCGTTGACCATGCCGAATCGCGCTTCAGCCCCTGTTGCTATCGTGATGGGCAGCCAGTCTGACTGGGCGACGATGAAGTGCGCGGCAGAGGCGCTTGAGAAACTGGGCGTGGCGCATGATGTGCGGATCGTTTCGGCGCACCGCACGCCTGACCGTCTGGTCGATTTCGCCAAGGGTGCCGAAGCTGAAGGTTTCAAGGTGATCATCGCCGGCGCAGGCGGCGCTGCGCACTTGCCGGGCATGGTCGCCAGTATGACCCATATCCCGGTGCTGGGTGTGCCGGTGCAAAGCCGCGCATTGTCAGGGCAGGACAGCCTGCTTTCCATCGTCCAGATGCCTGCCGGAATCCCGGTTGGCACGCTAGCGATTGGCGAGGCCGGGGCGACCAATGCCGGGCTGCTGGCAGCGGCGATTCTGGCCAACAACGATCCGGAACTGGCGACCCGCCTCAAGGCCTACCGCGCTGCGCAATCGGCGGGCGTGGCTGAGCGGCCAAGCTGAGAGATGATCCCACCAGGCGAAACCATTGGCATCCTTGGTGGCGGCCAGCTGGGCCGGATGATGGCCATGGCGGCGGCGCAGCTGGGCTATCGCTGCCACATCTATGCCCCCGAAGCGGTGAGCATCGCCGCCGAGGTCTGCGGCGGCTTCACTTGCGCGGCGTGGGATGACGCCGAGGCTCTCGCCCGCTTTGCCACTGACTGCGCGGTGATCACCTATGAGTTTGAGAATGTGCCGGTGGCCCCGCTCGTCCATCTTGGTCAGGTGCGGCTGCTGCCAAACCCCTCTGCGCTCGAAACCGCGCAGGACCGGATCACCGAAAAACAATTCATCGAAAGTCTTGAGGGCACACCGGCACCTTATGCCGAGGTCAATTCGCCCGCCGATCTGGCCGCTGCCATCGCCCACATCGGCACTCCCGGCATCCTCAAGACGCGGCGCGATGGCTATGATGGCAAGGGCCAGTGGCGCATCATGTCGCCCGCCGATGCCAAGAACCTTGATCTGCCCGACAAGCCGCTGGTCTATGAAGGCTTCGTTGATTTCATCGCCGAATTTTCGGTGCTGCTATGCCGCGGCCAGGATGGTGATGTGCGGTTCTGGGATTCGCCGGTCAATGTCCACAAGGGCGGCATCCTTGCCCGCTCGACCATCCCCGCCCCTGCTGAAGTGCTGGAGCAGGTCGAGGCCGCCCGCGTGCTTGCCCGCAAGGTGGCCGATGCACTGGACTATGTCGGCGTGCTGACGCTCGAATTCTTCGCCACGGCAGACGGCCCTTTGGTCAACGAGATCGCGCCGCGGGTGCATAATTCCGGGCACTGGACCATCGAAGGGGCGATCACCAGCCAGTTTGAAAACCACGTCCGCGCCATTTGCGGTCTGCCGCTTGGCGATACTGCGCTGATCGCGCATGGCGTCGAAATGCGCAATGTCATCGGCGATGCGGCAGAAAACTGGGAGCAGATCCTCTCGGACCCCGCCAACCACCTCCACCTCTACGGCAAGGCCGCCGCACGCCCGGGCCGTAAAATGGGCCATGTCACAAGGCTCATTCTTAAATGAAAAATACCGAGGTTTTCCTCGTCGTCGCAGCCGCTGCGAATGGCGTGATCGGGGCGGATGGCGCGATGCCCTGGCACATTCCCGACGATCTGCGCCGCTTCAAGACGCTGACAATGAACCTGCCGATAGTGATGGGCCGCAAGACCTTCGATTCGCTGCCCGGTGTGTTGCCCGGCCGCCGCCATATCGTGCTGACCCGTGACAAGCGCTGGCAGGCCGATGGCGTGGAGACTGCCGCCAACCTCGATGCCGCGCTCAGCCTTGCCAATGCCGCCCATATCGCGGTGATCGGCGGCGCGGAAATCTATGCACTGGCCCTGCCGCGTGCCAGCCGGATCGAGATGACCGAAGTGCATAGCGCACCCCCCGGCGATACGCTGTTCCCCGCGCTTGATCCCGCAGAGTGGCAGGAAACCAGCCGCGAGACCCATCCGGCGGAAGGCGGGCGTCCCAGTTTTGACTTCGTCACCCTGCTGCGTAAACCATCCGCAACATAGAAGGGAGAGTTATGCGTAAGCGGGTTTGGGTTCCGCTGGCCGCTTTGGCGGTGGCAGCGACTGGCTTTTTCGGGATTACCCCGGGCTATCTCGAAGGCAGCATGAACAAGATCGACGGCAGGGCGCTGATCCCGGTTAGCGCCGAAGCCTTGGCAATGCACAAGACGCTGGAGGTCGTCGATCTTCATTCCGATACCCTGATGTGGCAGCGCAATCTTCTGGAATCAGCCAATCGCGGCCATGAGGATCTGCCACGCCTGCAACAGGGCAATGTCGCGCTGCAACTGTTCTCCAGCGTGACCAAAACGCCGCGAGGACTGAACTACGACGGCAACAGTGCCGATACTGACAACATTACCCCACTGGTGATCGCGCAGTTGCAGCCGGTGCGCACTTGGACCTCATTGGCCGAACGGTCACTGTTTCACGCCCGGAAGCTGGACAGGGCGGTGGCCGGATCAAACAGCAAGCTCACCAAAGTGCATGACAGTGCCGGGCTTGACGCGCTGCTTACCGCGCGCACCAAGGGTCACGGCCCAGTCGGTGCAATGCTCACCATCGAGGGCCTGCATAACCTTGAAGGCAAGATCGAGAACCTCGATCGGCTCTATGCAGCGGGTTTCCGCATGGCCGGACTGACTCACTTTTTTGACAATGAGCTGGCCGGATCGATGCACGGAATCAAGAAGGGCGGAATCACCGCCTTTGGCCTCGAAGTGGCAGGCCGGATGGAAGACAAGGGCATGATCATCGATATCGCCCACCTGAGCCATGCCGGGGTTGCCCAGCTACTGGCAATCGCCCGCCGACCGGTGGTGTCCAGCCACGGCGGGGTGCAGGCCACTTGCAAGGTCAACCGCAACCTTACCGATGATGAGATCAAGGGACTGGCGAAAACCGGCGGCGTGGTCGGCATCGGCTATTGGGACGGTGCGGTCTGCGACACCTCCCCGCGCGCTGTTGCCAAGGCCATGAAATATGTTCGCGACCTGGTCGGGATCGCCCATGTTGCACTGGGCAGCGACTATGACGGGGCGACAACCGTCCGCTTTGATACCAGCCAGCTGGTCCAGGTGACGCAGTCACTGATGGACGAAGGCTTTACCCCGGACGAAATTCGCGCGGTGATGGGCGGCAATGCGCTGCGGGTGATCCGTGCCGGACTGGTCCCGCTACCCGTGACCGTCGCACTATGACTATCCCACGCCTTGATCACCGCGAACCCATGCCCGAAGCCTTGCGCGGCGCTGTGCTGGCGCTAGGCAATTTCGATGGCTTTCACCAAGGCCATCAGGCGGTGGTGGGTGAGGCGTTGCGTTGGGCGCGGGCTGAGGGCAGGCCTTGCGTGGTCGCCACGTTTGATCCGCATCCGGTGCGCTTTTTCAAGCCCGATGCCGAACCGTTCCGCCTGACCACGCTCGATCAGCGGCAGGAACTGTTCGCTGCGGCCGGAGCCGACGCCATGCTGGTGTTCCACTTCGATGGCGCGATGGCCGCTATGCCAGCCGAAGCATGGGCCGAGGGTATGGTCAGCCAGCACATCGGCGCCAAGGGCGTCGTCACCGGCGAGGACTTCACTTTTGGCAAAGGGCGCGGCGGCAATCCTGAAGTGCTGCGCCAACGCGGCGTTGAAACCCGCACCATCGGCGCGGTGAACGATGAGCATGGTCCGGTTTCGTCCAGCCGCATCCGTGCGGCGCTCAAAGCGGGTGACTGCGAGGAAGCCGCCCGCCTGCTCACGCGCCCGTTTGCGGTGCGCGGGCTGGTGCAGCATGGTGACAAGAATGGCCGTAAGCTGGGCTTCCCCACCGCCAACCTGCCGCTCGGAAGCTATCTGCGCCCGCGTTACGGGATCTATGCCATCAAGGGCCGCCTGCCCGATGGGCGGCTGGTGAACGGCGCCGCCAATCTGGGTATCCGCCCGACCTTTGATCCGCCGGTCGAACTGCTTGAACCGCATTTCTTCGATTTTGCCGAAGACCTCTATGGTGCCGAGATCGAGGTGGAATTCCACAAGCTCTTGCGATCAGAAGAAAAATTTGACACGCTGGAGGCACTCGTCGCACAAATTGCGGTGGATTGTCAGGAAGCGCGAAGGGTTCTGGGATGATGGTCTGGCTGCGACGTATCGGCTTTTTCTTCGCGCTTAGCTTCCTTGTCCTCACCGTCATCAACGCCAGCTGGCTCGCTGACAGGCCGCGTGGCTATGTCCGCCAGATCGCTCATCACGGCACTGCCCAGCAATTCGATCACCAGAATCTGGCCGCCAGAGGTTGCAGCGCCGCGCACATCGAAACGCCGGTCCATGATTACCTCGCCAATACGATTGATGGGCTGATGGCGGCGGTGCGGCTGGGCGCACCGATGATCGAGGTGGATGTTTCCAGCACCAGCGACGGGCAGCTCGTGCTGTTCGGGGATGATACGCTTGATTGCGCCACCAATGGCAAGGGCATCGTGAACAGCCACACGCTGGCAGAGCTGAAAGCGCTCGACCTGGGCTATGGCTATACGGCCGATGGCGGTAAAAGTTTCCCGTTTCGCGGTAAGGGCCTGGGCCTTATGCCAACTGTTGCTCAGGCTTTGAGGGTACTGCCGACCAGCGCAATCCTGTTCAACGTAAAAAGCAGCGATCCCCAAGTGGCTGACCGGCTGGCGGCGCTGATCAAGGCTGCTGGCCGCAATGTTGATACCTATGGCGATGGCTTTACCGGCCCTGCCCCGCTCATCGCCCGCCTCCACGCTGCTTTTCCCAAAGCCTGGGCTTTCAGCCCCGAATCGGTGAGCCAATGCACCAGCGATTATCTCAAATATGGCTGGTTCACGGTGGTGCCTGAAAGCTGCAAAGGCGGCACGCTGCGGATTCCGCTAAATTACCAATGGGCCTTTGCCGGCTGGCCAGATCGCACGCAGCAGCGGATGAAAGACGCCGGCGCGCGGATCATCATCACCGGCCCATATCATTTCGGCAAAGCCGCCGTGGGCCTCGATCTGCCAGAACAGATCCCCAAAGTGCCCGCCGCCTTCACCGGCTATCTCTGGGTGGAGGATATCTACACCGTCGGCCCTGCGCTCCACCCCGGTTTCAACAAGCGCCGCCCGCCTGAGGAAGAGGCTCTGATCAAGGCGCTGGCGGCACGCAGGAAAGCACGGGAATAGTTTTGCGGCGCGCGCAGAAGCTTTGTGGCTTCGTGAGAGCCGCCCTTTCTTCCCAATTTGCAGTAACGCCTCGCCCCCGCTAAGGCCCGCCGCATATGACTGAACAGCGCGACTTTAGAGACACCGTCTTCCTGCCGAAGACCGATTTCCCCATGAAGGCTGGCCTTCCCCAGAAGGAGCCGCATATTCTGGCGCGCTGGCAGGCTGAAGATATTTACCGTGCCTTGCGCGAAGCCCGCAAAGGCCGCGAGAAGTTCATCCTCCACGATGGCCCGCCCTATGCCAATGGCGACATGCACATCGGCCACGCGCTCAACCATATCCTGAAAGACATGGTGGTGCGCACGCAAAGCCTGCTGGGCAAGGACGCGCCTTACGTGCCCGGTTGGGATTGCCACGGCCTGCCGATCGAGTGGAAGGTTGAGGAGCAGTACCGCAAGAAGAAGCTCGACAAGGATCAGGTCGATCCCATCGAGTTCCGCGCCGAATGCCGCGCCTATGCGCAAGGCTGGGTGGATAAACAGCGCGAACAGCTCAAGCGGCTGGGCGTCAATGCCGATTGGGACAATCCCTATCTCACCATGGATTTTCAGGCTGAAGCGACCATCGTTGCCGAGCTGATGAAGTTTGCCGAAAGCGGGCAATTGTACCGCGGGGCCAAGCCGGTGATGTGGTCGCCGGTCGAAAAGACCGCGCTGGCCGAGGCCGAGGTTGAGTACGAGGATATCGTCTCGACGCAGATCGATGTGGCGTTTGAGATTGTGGAATCGCCGATTGCCGAATTGGTCGGCGCCCATGCGGTGATCTGGACGACGACGCCTTGGACGATCCCGGTGAACCAGGCTTTGGCCTATGGGGCTGAGGTTGAGTATGTTCTGGTTGAGCTGGACGGCGTTCGATATCTCATCGGACGAGAACTTGGCCCCTCATTCCTCGCTCGAAGGGGCAAAGGTAATTGGGACGAAATGCTGCGGTTGCTAGAGCAAACTGCTGATAACGGGGCGTTGACAAGAGTTTCATTTATGGGCTCCGACCTCGCCGGAACCATCGCCCGCCACCCGATGCACGCACTCGGCGGGTTCTTCGCCAAGCCGCGCCCGTTCCTTGATGGCTCAGCATTCGTTACCACCGAGACCGGCACCGGCCTCGTCCACATGGCCCCCGATCACGGCGAGGATGACTTTGCGCTGTGCAAGGCGCATGGCATCGAGCCGGTCTTTGCGGTGGAAGGCGACGGCAAGTACCGCGCTGACTGGCTGTGGCTGGGCGGCCTCGGCTCGGTCATCAACCCCAAGTTCAATGCGCCCGATGGGCCGATCTGCGAGGCTTTGCGCGAAGCGGGCGGATTGCTGGCGGCCTCGGCGGATTACAAGCACTCTTACCCGCATTCGTGGCGCTCCAAGGCCAAGGTGATCTATCGCTGCACGCCGCAGTGGTTTGTGCCGATGGACCGGGAGATTACCCCTCCACCACCTTCGGCGGTCCCCCTCCCCATCGCAAGTCGATGGGGAGGATCGGCGACAAGTTCCTCCTCATCGACTTGCGATGGGGAGGTGGCAGCGCGTAGCGCTGACGGAGGGGCCACTCTGCGTCAAACCGCGTTGCTAGCCATCACCAACACCCGCTGGGTCCCCGAAAAGGGCGAAAACCGCATCCGATCAATGGTAGAGGGCCGCCCGGATTGGGTGCTGTCGCGCCAGCGGGCATGGGGCGTGCCGATCACGCTGTTCGTCAAAAAGGGCACCAACCAGTATCTTGATGATCCGGCGGTCAATGCGCGGATCATCGCCGGAATTCGCGCGGGCGGTGTCGATGCCTGGTCCGATGCCCGCGCGCAGGAATATCTTGGGACAGACTATAACGCCGAAGATTATGAGCGCGTTACCGACATTCTTGACGTGTGGTTCGATTCTGGCTGCACCCACGCTTTTGTGCTGGAAAGCGGGCGCTGGCCCGATCTGACGCGGCCAACCGGCCACACAGGGCCTTGGGCCGACCTCTACCTTGAGGGCAGCGATCAGCATCGCGGCTGGTTCCAATCAAGCCTGCTGGAAAGCTGCGCCACCCGCGGCCATGCGCCCTATAAGGCGGTGCTGACCCACGGCTTCACCATGGATCAAAAGGGCATGAAAATGTCCAAGAGCCTTGGCAACACCATCGATCCCTTGAAGGTGATGGAAACCAACGGCGCGGACATTATCCGGTTGTGGGCGCTGTCGGTCGATTACACCGAGGATCACCGCATCGGTGATGAAATCTTGCGCGGCGTTTCCGATCAATACCGCAAGCTGCGCAACAGCTTCCGCTATCTGCTGGGCGCGCTGGACGGTTTTAGCGAGGCCGAGCGCGTCGATGTGGCCGCAATGCCCGAGCTGGAGCGCTATGTGCTGGCGCTGCTGGCCAAGCTGGATGGTACGCTGCGGCAAGCCGTTGGCAAAGATGACATTCGCACACTCGATTTCAACACCTACGTCCGCGCGCTGACCGACTTCTGCAACGAGGATTTGTCTGCGTTCTTCTTCGATATCCGCAAGGATTCGCTTTACTGCGACGCGGCGGATGACCCGAAGCGCATGGCTTACCGGACGGTGCTCGACACGCTGTTCCATGCCTTGGTGCGCTACGCCGCGCCGGTACTGGTGTTTACCAGCGAAGAGGTTTGGGGGACGCGTTTTCCGGATGCGGGGAGCGTGCATTTGCTGGAGTGGCCGGAGGTTCCCAACGCAACAACCACCCTTCGTCATTCCCGCGAAGGCGGGAACCTCTCTCCCGACCTTGCGTCTGGTGAAACGCCGGAGATGGGTCCCCGCCTTCGCGGGGATGACGAACTGTTGGATAGGTGGGATGGTTTGCGCAGCTTGCGGCAGTCTGTCACCTACAAGATTGAACCGTTGCGCCGTGATCGCGAGATCGGCTCCAGCAACGAAGTCGAAATTTTTCTCAAAAACTTCTCGGCAAGTGGGTTTGATACCGAAACACTCGCTGAGGTTTTTATCGTATCAGCGGTAGCTGAGGTGGAGGTGATTGATACGCTCGTCGGCCTTGAGTCGATTGATGTCGAGGGGATGCGAAACGATGGGACTGGTGTTGGAGTGACCGTCACCCGCACCACCCACCACAAATGCGGTCGCTGCTGGAAGCATCTCCCAGAAGTCACCGAGGACGGCGCGCTTTGTTCACGTTGTGACAATGTTGTGGCGGGAATAGACGCAGACACATGAATCGCCTCCCCCTCCCCGGCCTCATCACTGCCGCGCTCATCTTTCTTGCCGATCAGGCGGTGAAGTGGTGGGTGGAAGGTCCGCTCGCCCTGCGTGAGCGGTTGCAGATCGAGGTGATTTCCAACTTTCGCCTGACCTGGGCGGAAAATCGCGGCGTGTCGCTCGGGCTGCTTTCGGGCGAGACGCCGACCAGCCGCTGGCTGCTGGTGGCGCTCACTGGCGCCATCGCGATTGCCGTGGTGGTGTGGATGTGGCGCGAAAAAGCGCGCGGCGATGTCATGGCGCTTGGCCTCGTGCTCGGCGGCGCGCTGGGCAATATCCTCGACCGGATCAGCCAAGGCTATGTCACCGACTATGCCGACCTGCATTTCGGCGAGTTCCGCCCCTTCATGATCTTCAACCTGGCCGATGCGGCGATTTCCATCGGCGTTCTGATTATCCTTGCCCGTTCGTTGCTTTCGCGCGAAAAGCGGGCCGAACAAACGGCGTGAAACCCGCCCCGGAGACCTTACCCATGCGCAAGACCACTGCTTTTCTCACCCTCGCAGGCGCCAGCGTGCTGCTTTCGGCTTGCGGTAGCGGCGGTTTGCTCAATCGCAGCCGTCCCGATGAATTTGCCGTGCAGCGTCAGGCTCCCTTGGTGGTTCCGCCAGATTTCGCGCTGACTCCGCCGCAGCCCGGCGCGCCGCGTCCCGCCGATCAGACCGCGCAGCAGCAAGCGCAAGACGCCCTGTTCGGCACCCCCGCCCCGCGCAGCGAAGTGGAAAAGAACACCATCAGCCGCGCCGGTACTGCCACTCCCGGCATCCGCTCGATTGTCGGCGATCCGCAGACCAACACCGTCGCCAAGGGCGCGGTAACGCTCGATATCATCTCTGCTCCGCAGGGCGATGGGCGTGAGGCTCAGGCGGTTATTCCGGGTTGAGAAGTGTCTGGGCGTGCAAATGCGCCTGATCTGATCACGATCAATGTTACCCGAAGCTTGACGCGGCAACGCGAATGGCGAAACGCGCCAGCACAGCATAGGGGATTCGGGTTATGAGCGGAGCAGATGTCGTCATCGTGGGCGCGGGCCATGGCGGGGCGCAATGCGCCATCGCGCTGCGCCAGAACGGCTTCACCGGAACGATCACGATGATCGGGCGCGAGCCGGAACCGCCCTATGAGCGCCCGCCGCTGTCCAAGGAATATTTCGCCCGCGAAAAGACCTTTGACCGGCTTTATATCCGCCCGCCGCATTTCTGGGGCGAAAAGGATATCGATCTTCGGCTAAACCTTGAAGTCGTCGCGGTCGAGCCTGAAGCCAAGGTGCTGGCGCTGTCCGATGGCAGCAGCTTCACTTATGGCGCACTGGTCTGGGCGACCGGCGGCGATCCGCGCAAGCTGTCTTGCCCCGGCGCTGAACTGGCTGGTGTCCATGCCGTGCGCACCCGCGCCGATTGCGACCAGTTGATGGGCGAAATCGATGGCGGCGTGCGCAACATCGTCGTCATTGGCGGCGGCTATATCGGGCTTGAAGCAGCCGCCGTGCTGACCAAGCTGGACTGCAAGGTGACGCTGCTCGAAGCACTTCCGCGCGTGCTGGCCCGCGTTGCCGGGCCTGAGCTCTCCGCCTTCTATGAGGCCGAACACCGCGCCCATGGCGTCGATCTGCGCACCGAAGTTGCGGTTGAATCGCTGGAGGGCGAAGGCCGGGTCACTGGCGTCAAGCTGGCTGACGGTACGGTGATCCCGGCGGACGCGGTGATCGTTGGCATCGGCATCATTCCCGCCATCGGCCCTTTGGTTGCCGCCGGAGCAGCGGGCGGAAACGGGCTTGATGTGGATGAATTCTGCCGCACCTCGCTGCCAGACATTTACGCCATCGGTGATTGCGCCGCCTTCGCCTGTGACTATGCCGATGGCACGGTGATGCGCGTCGAATCGGTGCAGAACGCCAACGATCAGGCGACTTGTGTGGCCAAGGGCATCTGCGGCGATGCCCAGCCCTATCACGCCTTCCCGTGGTTCTGGTCAAACCAGTATGACCTGCGTTTGCAAACCGCAGGCCTCTCGGTGGGCTATGATCAGACGGTGCTGCGCGGCGATCCGGCGGCGCGTTCGTTCTCAGTGGTCTATCTCAAGCAAGGCAAGGTCATCGCGCTCGACTGTGTCAACATGGTCAAGGACTATGTCCAGGGGCGCAAGCTGGTCGAAGCCGGGGTCAGCCCGGATGTGGCGCAATTGGCGGATGCCGGGGTGCCGCTGAAGGAATTGCTGCCGGTTTGAGCTGGCGGGCAGCCCATTCCGCCGCATCAGCCACTGCCGCATCGGGATCCCCCTTCAGCGCTTCAACCTGCGCCAGCAGCGAAACATCACCGCTGTTCCCCGCCGCGTAGAGGCAATTGCGCACCATGCGGTCACGCCCGATGCGCTTGATCGGTGAGCCGGAGAACAGCCGCCTGAAGCCCGCATCGTCGAGCGCCAGCAGATCAGCCAGCCTTGGCGCGGCGAGTTCAGCACGGGGGAGGAAGGCGCGGTGGGCTGAGGCGCTTTGGGCAAATTTGTTCCACGGGCAAGCGGCGAGGCACAGGTCACAGCCGTAGATCATGTTGCCCATGGGCTTGCGGAACTCTTCCGCCACCGGGCCTTTGTGTTCGATGGTGAGGTAGCTGATGCAGCGCCGCGCATCGAGGCGATAGGGGGCGGGGAATGCGGCGGTCGGGCAGGCGGTCTGGCAGGCATCGCAGGAACCGCAGTGATCCTCACCTGCCTCGTCGGGAGCAAATTCAATCGTCGTGTAGATCGCCCCGAGGAACAGCCATGAGCCATGTTCCCGGCTGACCATATTGGTGTGCTTGCCCTGCCAGCCCAGCCCGGCAGCCTCGCCCAGCGGCTTTTCCATGACCGGCGCGGTATCGACGAAAACCTTGACGCCAATCTCGCCCAATCCACGCTTCGCCGCCTCAGCCACCAGCCAGCGGGCGAGAGCTTTCAGCGCCTTTTTCACCGTGTCGTGATAGTCGCCGCCTTTGGCATAGGCCGAAATCCAGCCGCGTGTCGGCTGTGCGGCAAGAGCCAACGGATCGCCTTCAGGCGCATAGCTCATGCCCAGCGCAATCACGCTTTTCGCTTCGCCCCATAGCGCCTGCGGTGAGCGGCGGTGATGGAAACGTTCTTCCATCCACGCCATCTGGCCGTGCTTGCCCTCGCCCAGCCATTCCGCCAGCCGCGCGGCACGCACCGGATCCTCGCCCGCTGCCGCAATGCCGCAGGCGGCAAAGCCCAGCGCCTTCGCCTCGGCATCCAGCGCCGCCTTTAATTCAACAATTACTCCCGCGTTAACCAAACTTGGCGCGCTCCTCTTCACAGGGCGTGGTTAATGCCGCATCCCATGAAGATGGAACTAGGCCAATGGCAGACGGCGGGCAACGCACCGCTTATCGCAGAGCGCGGTGATCGTACGCTGGCAATCGAGGCGAAGGGTCTGGTCAAACGCTTTGACGGCTTCACCGCCGTCGATGGCGTCGATCTGGAAGTGCCCGAGGGTGCGATCTATGGCGTGCTGGGCCCCAATGGCGCAGGCAAGACGACGACCTTGCGGATGCTACTCGGCATCATCGATCCCGACGCCGGCCTGCGCCGCGTGCTGGGATCGGAGCGCCCGCATGAAGTGGCCCACGCCATCGGCTATCTGCCCGAAGAGCGCGGACTTTATCCTTCGATGAAAGCCTATGAGGCGATTGCCTTTGTCGGCGCGCTGCGCGGGCTGCCACTGACCGAGGGGCGCATACGTGGCCGCGCGCTGCTGGAGGAACACGGGCTGGGCTATGCCGCTGACCGGCAGATCCGTCAGCTCTCCAAAGGCATGGCGCAGCAGGTGCAATTGCTGGCCTGCCTGGTCCACGAACCGCGCCTGGTCATATTCGACGAGCCGTTCTCGGGCCTCGATGCGCTCAATCAGGGCAAGCTGGAACGCATGATGCGCGCGCTGGCCGAACGCGGCACGACTGTGATCTTTTCCACCCATGTCATCGCCCATGCCGAGCGGCTGTGCGATTCGGTGGCGATCATCGCCGGGGGCAAAGTGCCGTTCGCCGGGCCGGTCGATCTGGCGCGTGATCGTATTCGCCCGCAGGTGCGGCTGGAAACACGCCGGGATGATGGCCTATGGCGCGGGGCAATTCCCGCCGATGCCCGCCGCGAGCGCAAGGCCGATGGCAGCGCCTTCTGGTATTTTCCGCTGCCCGAAAGTGGGATCGAACCGCTGCTGCGCGCTCTGATCGAAGGCGACGCGGGCATCCTCTCGCTCTCCATCGAACGCGCCGGTCTGCACGATGCCTTCGTTGCTATCGCCGGTGAAGCCGCAGCGCGCGCGCTGGAAGAAAACGCTGAGGAGCCAGGCCGATGAGCAATGCCTAAAAGTCAGGCCGTCTATCCTTGCTGCAAGCTTCGCTGATCATTGCCCGCCGCGATTTCTCGGCAATCCTGTTCAGCCGCAGCTTCTTTTTCTTCCTACTCGGGCCGCTGTTTCCGCTGATCATAGGGGTTGTCGCTGGCAGCGTCAGCAACAAGGTTGAATCGGCTGCCGCCCGCCCGGTACTCGGCCTCGCCATGACTGCCAGCGATGCCAAGGCGATGATCGCAGCGGGCAAGGCGCTGGAAGGCGGGCTTGGCAATGCGGCACCAGAGATGACGATCATCCGCAGTGTCAGTCCCGGCGAAAAAATTGATGCGGCGCAAGTGCTTAAGGAACAGCGCGGTAATATCGCTGCCATGCTCACAGGCAGCCCGCGCGCACCGCTGCTGACCGGCACCGAGGGCCAGATTGCCCAGTGGCGCGGACCTGTCTCGCTGATCGCCGCGCAGGCGCTGGGCAATGGGCCGCAAACCTTCCCGGAAGTTGCGCTCGCCTCGACCGCAACCAGCACCGCCAGCGAACGCACGGGACGGATGCGCACCGCGCAGGCCGGACAGACATTGCTGTTCCTGCTGACCATGATGCTGGCGGGCATGGTGCTGTCGAATCTGGTTGAGGAAAAGGCCAACAAGATCATCGAAGTGCTCGCTGCCGCCGTGCCGATGGACGCGGTGTTCTTTGGCAAGCTGTTCGCCATGCTGGCGGTGTCCTTTGTCGGCATTGCGGTCTGGGGATCGGTGTTCGGCGGAGCCGCCATGCTTAGCGGCCAGTCGCTGTCGATGTTCGTCACGCCCGCTGTCGGTTGGCCGCTGTTCATCGCGCTGGGTGTCACTTATTTCGCCATGGCCTATCTGCTGCTCGGCTCGGTGTTCCTGACCATCGGCTCCATGGCATCAACCGTGCGCGAGGTGCAGACGCTTTCGATGCCGGTCACCATGTCGCAACTGGTGGTGTTCTTCTTCGCCAGTTTTGCCGCCGCCCAGCAGGGCTCGATGCTCGCCTTTGCTGCCGAGGCTTTCCCGCTAAGTTCGCCCTTCGCCATGCTCGCCCGCGCGGCGCAGGATGGCGCAGTGATGCCGCATCTACTGGCGCTGGGGTGGCAAGCCGTCTGGGTGGCGCTGTTCGTGCGCTATGGGGCAAAACTGTTCCGCAGCCGGGTAATGAAGTCTGGCCCGGCCTCGGTAAAACCAAAGCGCAGCCTGTTTGCCCGGCTGGCGCGCGATAGCGGAAGCCCAGCAGCAACTCATGCAGGTTGAGTAAATGATCAATAGATGAAACTTTCCCCCGTCTGCCTATATAGGCAGACCAAGGAGAACTGGATCATGGATCATTCACCCTCCCGTCGCAGCCTACTGACACGCCGCCGGGTCATCGGCTGGTTTGGCGCTTCGGCACTGGCCCCGATCATCGCCAGTTGCAGCTCCAGCAATCCCGCTGAAGCCAAAGGCTATCCGGTCAGGTTCACCATCGCCGAATGGCGCAAGCGGCTGACCCCAGCGCAATTCCATATCCTGCGCGAGAAGGGCACCGAGCGCCCCGGCACATCACCACTGCTGAACGAGCACCGCAAAGGCACATTCACCTGCGCCGCTGATGGCAATCCGCTGTTTGCCTCATCAACCAAATTCGAAAGCGGCACCGGCTGGCCAAGCTTCTGGAAGCCGCTGCCCGGCGCGATTGGCACTTCCAGCGACTGGAGCACCGGCACTCCGCGCACCGAAGTCCATTGCAGCCGTTGCGGCGGGCATCTGGGCCATGTGTTTGATGATGGCCCGAAGCCTACCGGCTTGCGTTACTGCATGAACGGGCTGGCCCTGACCTTCAAAGCGGGCTGATCGGCCTTCAAACCCGGCTGACCTGTGGCAACTTGGCTGTGAGACACACGCCTAACGGTAATTGTCACAAACCTAACACTACTTCTTAATTTACAAATGCTTCCCGGTTTACTACGGGCCATCGCGTAAACCTCTCTCCCAATTCGAGGAATTCGCGATGCTCGTCACGTCAGTTGCTAAAATTACTCCTAGTCCGAAAGCAGGTTCGCGCTTGCGCGTTCAGGCTGGCTCAATGGCGCTGGCCGTGGCAGCGCTGGCCTATGCCAATCCTGCCATGGCCGATTCAGTCACCAACCCCGGCTTTGAAACTGGCAGTACTTCTGGCTGGACCGCGAGCGGTGGCATCTGGAACTCGGGCACCTGGCCGCCGCAAGAATCAGAATATGCTGGCCCGCCAACGCTGGTTTCGATCACCAATGCCGGACAGACCGACGCCATCACCGGCGCGCCGACCGTGTTCGAGGGCAGCCACGCTGTGCGGCTCAACGATCGGTTCGGCGGCAACAACATCTCCGCACTGACGCAATCAGTTGCGAATTACAGCGGCAACAAGCTTAATTACGCCTGGAACGCGGTGCTTGAACCGTCACACGGCGCAACCGACAGTCCATCGTTCATCATCAAGGTGGTGGACGAGACAACCAATACCGTCGTCACCAATATCGCTTACAGCGCCTTCACTGCCCAGAACACAACGATCTTCCGCAGTGTAAATGGCTTTGTCACCACCGACTGGAAGGTGGAAGACATCGACGTTACCTCGGGCAACAATTTGAAGCTGATCTTCGTGGCGGTCGATTGCCTTTACGGCGGCCACGGCGGCTATGTCTATGTTGATGGCTTCGGCAATACTGTGCCGGTGCCTAATGCCAATGTGACGTTCAACGCCGCGACCGACGTGGTCAAGGGGTCGAGCTTCCTGCTGCCGATCAGCGGCATTCCCGACATTGATCTGGCCAAAGCGTTCTACACAACCACCGAACTGAACGCCAATCTGGTCAACGCCACTTTCGCGGGCGGCACTTTGCAGGCCAATTCGGCAGGGCCGATCACCGCCAACTTCGCCGTTGGCAGCTTGGGCGGCACGATTGACACCAACGGCAACAACATCGCCTTTACCGGACAGTTCACCGGGGCCGGCGGGCTGATCAAGACCGGGCTTGGCATGCTGTCGCTTTCGGGGATCAACACCTTCAACGGCCGCATGGTGATCAATCAGGGCACACTGGCTGTCACCGGCGCGCTTTCGGTGCTGGGCGTAGATGTCAACAACGGCGCCACGCTCAGCGGCATTGGGCCGATTGTCGCCCCTGTCTTTGTCAACGCCGGTGGCACGCTGGCTCCCGGTGCGCAGATCGGCGTGATGACTGTGGCTGGCGGCAATGTCGTCATGGCGAGCACGGCGCGTCTGGCGCTCGACATTGATGGACGTGTGTTCAACGCGCTTGGTGGCGCGGGTTCCTATGACCGGCTGATGCTGATCGGCGGGACCAGCAATTTCGCGGCAAATGGCATTATCGCGCCAAACCTGCGCGGTATCACAGGCGGGCTCAACACCTTCACCCCGGTGATTGGTGACAATTTCCTCGTCGTCACCGCTGACAGCGTGACTGGTGCCTTTACATCTGTGGCTCAGCCAACCAGCGGCATGGCCGCAAACACCCGCTTCGATGTCCGTTATGGCGCGAAGACGGTGAATCTGGTTGTCACCCCCGGCAGCTTTGCCACACTGGGCGGCACCGATGGCTGGAAACTCAACGCCATTGCCGCAGGCCGCGGTATTGACGCTGTTCGTCCTGTTGCTGGCACCCGCGGCAGCACCCTGAGCGCGCTGTTTGATGGCCTCTACGGGCTTGATCGCAGCCAGATCAACACCGCCTTCCACCAGCTGAGCGGCGAGATTCACGCCCACGGCTTGCAGATGGCGCAATCCAGCGCCCGTGAAGTGAGTGCCATTGCCCAGGATGCGGCGCAGGACCTGTGGGATTGCGTCAGCAGCTCTGATCGCAAGTCACCCGCCGGATCGAACCAGGGTGAAAGCGATGCTTGCGGTAGCGATGGCCGCAACCGTCCGGTCGTCTGGGGCCGTGCGCTGTCCAGCACGACTCAGGCAGCCGACGATGCCACCTCGGGCCGCTATCAGTCCAAAATCAATGGCCTGATCGCCGGTTTCAACGTGATCGACAATGGCAACACCCGTATCGGCCTTGGCGGTCGCTATTCCGAAGGCGATATTGGCGCTGCATACGGCGCCAGTGCCGAAATCGACGGCGGTTCGGTGTTTGCTTACGGTTCACGCCGGTTCGGCAACCTCTCGATCGGCGCAGCTGCGGGCTGGCACACGTCAAAGCTCAACACCAAGCGTCAACTGGCTCTGCTGACCGGCACCTCGGTTTCCACCGCCAGCTACAAGATCGAGACGATCACCGGTTCGCTTGAGGCGCGCTATGATATCAATCTGGGTGACAGCGCGGTGATCCGCCCGGTCGCCGGGGTAGAATATGCCAGCAACCGGGCCGATGCCGTCATCGAAAACAGTTCAGTGGCGACACTGGGGCTGACTTTGCCGCAAACGAAGTGGGAAACCTTCCAGAGCCGTCTGGGCGCAGAAGCGCGCATCGGCCTTGGCAGCGTCATCCAGCTTCAGGCCCATGCCGATTGGCGGCATGACCTGGATAACAAAGCGACTGCGATCCGCGCGGTCAATCTCGGGCCAGCAAGCTGGAACGTCTCCAGCGTGGTGGCCGACCAAGATACTGTCGACTTCGGCGTAGGGATCAGCGCGGCGATATCGTCGGGCGCGAAGATCCGGGTCGACTATTCGGGAACGCGCAACGGCAGCTACAAGGTCAACCGCGGTTCGGTTGGCCTCAATATCCGCCTGTAAATCAGGCCGATTGCAGTCAAGAAAGGGGCGGGTTTCAGGCCTGCCCCTTTTCTTGTTCAGCCCATTCGCCTGGCATTGAAGACGGGGCCTTCCTCTTCCGGAATTGCCGGTCCGAAGGGCTGGATCAGGGCGATATGACGCGCCAGCTCATCCAGTTTGAAGGTCTGTTCAAAGCTCAGCCCGGCTTGGGAAGACCGCCGCCAGCGTACTTTGGCATCGATTCCCGGCAGGCCGACTGCTTCAAGCCGCAAGCGCTGGTTAATCGCCAGCGGCAGATTGCATTCAATTCGTCCGCCATATTGTGAGAAATCACGCAGCGTGGCGGGCATGGTAACGCCCCCAGCGGTGAGCCGCGCCGCTACTTCAAGCCGCACCCGCACTGGCCGTTTCTGAAAGCGGCTGCGCTCTTCGAGCAACTGCTCCAGCTGGGTGGGGTGAGTGAAGCTGAAACCGGCCTGGCCATCGCGCTCCCACAGCTTCTCCACCTCATAGCGATCACCATTGCTCAATTCGAGCACCACCTGGGCTTCTGGTGGCAATGGATGAAACAGTTTCAGTCGCACCCCTTTAGTGGCAACATCGCGCAAAATGCAAAGATACTCGCCGCTGCGGGTGATGACCTTGGCAGGCCGCAACAACAGCACGAAACGCGGCGATTCGCGCTTTTCCAGACCCGTGTAGCCCAAACTTGCCGCAGCACCATCGGACATGAATTTTCCCCGTTCCCGGCCCATCCCCCGATGTGCCGTTACAGATGTAAACTACGGTCTGGCTCTGAATCCGCCCTTACAGTCTATGCCTAAGGGGCCGTTAGGGCTTCGGAATAAGCATACCTAGTGCGCAACGCAGTCCTGAGCGAACTGCTCTCTGTCCCTGTTTTCCCTGCGCGCGGAACAGGATATTCAAAATTCAGGAACAGGGAATGCTCGGCGTGGAAACAGCGGGAGCAGGCTATCACAGCGCGCGCTGGCCAAGCTCGTTCACGCCATTGAGGACCGCAAATCGAGCGAGCGACTGACCGTCATGGAGAACGCGTTCGAGTATCAGCAGCAATGGACCGCGGAACTCGAACGAAGGCGCACGCTCGGGATCGACCTGCGCACCGGTCACGTTCGCACCGAAGGCCCGCTCGATGAGCACGAAAAGAAACAGTGGGACAAGCGCATGGCGCGCCGCACCGAGGTGCCGGAGGAGAGGTCAATGCCTTTGCCGAAAAGACCCGCAAGGCCTGTTCCCCAAAGCAAAAGGAGATGTGGCTGGCGGCAGAGTTGGCCGACGCGGCGCCAGACCGAGGCTGCCATCTTCCAGTACATCAACGGGTTCTACAACACCCGCAGACGCCATTCATAACTGGGCGGCAATATCCGCCTTTTCACTTAAGACGGTTGAGATAGCCTGCTGCGCGCAAATCCTGCTGGGCACGTCGTTCGATTGGCCCGGCAAGCAGCGTGTTTTGCGGTAGCCGCGCTTTCAGGTCTGCCAGTTTGATGAGCTCGGTCGAGACGGCGTCACCGAACGCCACGCCATCAGGCAATTGCTGCCAGCGCAGGAGTATGGCTCCGGTCGCGGCGCCGCTGCCGTCGAGCCAGTTGTGCACGCCGGGATCATCAATGCTGATAACAAAGCGGATGAGTCCATCGCCATCGGTCTGCGCCTGAACATGATTGAGGCTGCTGGATGCCCGCCGATAGTCGTGCGAGACCATCCACATATCGACGATCTGCACCCCCAGATAACGCGCGCGCAAGGGGTCAACGGTGACAATCAAGGCCTCGTCCGATGCCACTTGATAGCATCCAAGCGTCGCTGCCTGGGATAAAAGTCCGCCGCGCGCTGCCGACGACATCACTGGGGGCAGGCTATTGACCGGCGCGACCTCGCACATACCGTGCTGGACAACCTCGCGGAAATAACGCGCAATCGTTGGCGCGAGAGAGGCCATGCGCGCTTCCGCCTGATCCACTGCGAAATCATCGGGCAGCGCGCCATCGAACAGCTCAATGGCCAGCGCCGCCGGTCGTTCCAATTGCCAGTCCGCCAAGGTGTCGCGCGCCTGCAGCGTCTGCGCGCCCGCAATCTGAAGATGGTTTCTTCGCCCTTCGCTTGGCAATGCGTCAGCCATGATTTCAAAATGCCCATCGGCATCGACGTCGATTTCACTGGCGGCAATCATGCCAACCGTGCCGCCCACGGTGCCATCGCCAATCTGCGCAGGCAGAGCCGAAATGCTGAACTCGCAAGGGCGCGGCCCGGTGAATCGGCCAGATATTCGATAGCGGAAAGCAGGATCGACGGCGGCAATCCGGTAGATGTTATCCGGATTGTCCTGCCCAAACCGGCTGCCCGGAACGTCAAGCCCCATCCACTGGCGCGGCGGTGACAGTGTCCAGACAAAGCGGGGGCAAGCTGGCGTCTCGCTGGCAGCCATGAGGGCGGCATGAAAAACCAGTTCATCGGCAGCGGCCCTAATCAAGTGCGTCTGATCGGGAAGTGCGGCGCTGCTGTCCGCCTCGAACAGGGTGACGAGATCGACCGCTGCGGCCCGGCCTGACGGGCTCTGCCACAAGCCGAGGGCCCGTTCTTCAACCAGCCGCTGCGCCGGGGTGGCCAGCACGCTTTCAACTGCAACGTCAACCACGGGCGGCTCCCGGCCTGCCGAGGTGGAAGGCATCCTTGCCCCAGACTGGCGGCACGTCGGCGAGGCTCAATATCCCCGGCTTGGCATCGATCACATAGGGAACGGCATGGACGGCGTGCATCGCGGTTGCCATGCAGGCATCGTCGGTCGGAATGATGCTGCCTTCAGTGCCGATCTCGATCTTCGCGGTAATCGAGGGCTCACCTTGCAGTTCGACTGTCCAGCCATCGCCGGTGGGCCAATCGGGGGCGAGATCTTCGGCCATCCGCGTGTAATGCTGCAACACTGCGCGCACTTCGCCATCACAGATCAGCCGCACACCAAACGCCATTGCGCCGACTGTTCCGGCCTTGATGATGCCAGCGGCGACATGAAGGTCGCGCGGGGTGATCGCCGTCTCCCTGAAATTTTCGATCCGGTCGATTTTCAGGTCCAGCGCATCGGCGAGCAACATCGCCGAATGCCGCCACGTTTCACCGACGAGATCGACATTCGAAAACACTGGCGTCGGATCATCGGGCGCATAGCCAAAGCCCATCAGATCGAACATCTGATAGGCGCTGGGATATTTGTCATACATCAGCGTTTCGTAAGAGACGATCTTGTCGACCCGGCGCGACAGGCGTGAAAACATCAGCGGCACGGTTTCGGCAAAAAACCCCGGCATCACACCCAGACCATGAAAGGTCGTACCGCCCGCTTCGCAGGCAGCGGCGATGGCATTTTCCACCTCCGGCCCCATCGAACGCGGATAAATGAACTGTGCCGCAGTGGTGATGACATTCTTGCCTGACGCGAGCAGCGCGCAGATATCCGCCACGCTGGCGGGCGGATCAACCTCGGCTCCGGCAAGAAACAGCACGCAATCGGCTGGGGTCGCGCAAATCGCCGCTCTGTCGTTGGTCAGCGCAACGCCCAGCCGGCGGGTCTCGCAGACCTCGCCCAGATCAAGGCCTGCCTTGTCGGCGCTATAGGTAAATCCGCCGACGATTTGATAGGCGGGCCGCTCTGCCGTGGCGCGGACGACCATTTTACCGGTATGCCCCGTGGCCCAGTGGATCACTTTATACGTCATCAGCGACAAGTCCTTTTGAAGTGGGATCAGATTTCGAACCGGTCGCAATATTCGGCAAATTCGCGGCGCAGGCTGGTGCGGTCGAGGCCGAAGCTTTCGAGCGAATAGGTGAACTTGCCAAAGCGATCAGCCCGGTAGGCAGGATCGGCCATGCGCGCGGTGATGCGGTCCTGATAGGCCTTGGTGAACGCAATCCCGCGCGCCTCGTAAATCGGTGCCAGCACTTTGACCGGATCCGCGACGAATTCGTGGAAGCGGATATGATGGTTGCGCGGATCATCGGTTGCCTGACTGGCCAGGATCGCATCGACCCCGGCCTTCAACTGCGCGACCATCTCATCCGGCTTCACATTGTAGCGACCATTGTTGAACGGCGCATATTGCAGCTTCAGCAATTCAAGCAGCGAGGCGATATATTCCTCGGGCCGGCGGTGCATCCAGAAGCAGACTGCGTCGGGATAGACCTCAAACACTGACGGCATGAGATATTGATGGAGCACACCCTTGCCGACCCAGCGCCGGGTGGGGCATTTCCATTGAAACTGCTTCAGCATGTCCTTGTGGAACCGCAAGGCCAGCACTGGATCACGCGGCGGCATCGCCTGTGGCATATTGGCCACCTTGAGCAGCCAGAGCGGATAGACCAGATGGAAATCGAGCGAATAGACATATTCGTCCTCGGCCTCGGTTTCGCCGCGTTGATCGAAGTACGGGTGCGCTGGCAGTATTTGCGGCGATTTCGCGAGGATGAAATCGACGTATTCGCCCTGTTCCGCCATGGCGGCAGCATCGGACTGGTCGTCAGCACCACGCGGCGGAGACGGGTGCTGGACATCGCGAAAACGCGGCGTGCGGTGCCCATCATCCATGGCGAGGATCGACTGCGCAAAGGTGGTTCCGGCGCGGGCATTGCCGATAACGAGGAACGGTTGCTTGATCTCAGAGTCAAGAATTTCAGGGTGCGTGGCCCAATCGCGCGCCACCATTAGCCGCTTGGCGATGATGCTTTCAATCTGTGCGACGGCGGAGGCATATTCGCTGTCGGTCAGCTGCCCGAATTCATTGAGCAGGCCGACTATATAGGTAATGCGCTCAGCCAGCGCCGGATCGATCCAGGCTTCCAGGCCGTGCCGCCGCGCGGCTTGTTGCACCATCAAATCCGCGTCGAGCCTGCGCCCCGTCACAGCACCATTCCGCCAGCCAAAGCCATCACATTGCTCCCATTGTTATGTGGGCAGATTATGTTCATTCTGACCACGGCCACCCTATCCACCGGCATGGGCTCGGTAATAGGTGGAACCGCTCGCTCAGCCGATAATCACCCGGTCAGCCGTTCGTTCAAAGCGTGTGGAAAATCCCGCCGCCGTGCTGATCGAGGCAATATCGTCGGCGATCTCGCCGAACATCGGGTGATCGCTGGTGAGGAAACTCGGGCGTGATTGCTCGTCGGCGAAGGTTGGCGCGAAAGCGATGCCGGTGATGCGCCGGTCAGCGATTGCGATCATCGCCGCCATTCCTTTGCGCGCTTCCTTGCCGACCGCAGCAGTGACCCCGATGGGAACTTCGCCGGTCGGGCGCGGGCCCTTCATCAGGAACTTGCCGAGCGAATAGAAAATCGCCTTGCCCTTGTATATCTCAATACCCTTGGTGACGAGCGTGCCGTGGCCAAGGATCAGATCAGCGCCATTATCGATGAAGGCGCGTGCCGCCTCACGCTGATAATCGCCGATGGCAATACGGTCCTCCACCATGCCCCAGTGGACGCTCACCACGACGATATCGGCGTTTTCACGGGCGGTGCGGACGCTGGCGCAGAGCGCTTCGAGATCCTCGCGATCAACCAGCGTGCCTACCTGCGGTGCCAATCCCCAGTCATTCCAGTTGGGGTTGCGGAAATAACTGTGGCGGCGCAGCGGGGCGACGCCCGGTGTCCGCCTGCCAGCATGGGTGCCCGGCAGCAGTGCCGAGGTGCAGCCGACGAAGGCCACGCGGACGCCATTCCGCTCCAGATAAACCGGTGCCAATGCCTCATCAATGTCGTTGCCTGCCCCGACCGGCGCGATGCCGGATTCGCGCATCACAGCCATTGTCCGCAAGAAGGCGCGGTAACCGGCATGGAGGCAGTGATTGTTGGCAAAGGACAGCACGTTAAAGCCTTTGCGGCCCTTCAGCCGCACCGCCTCGGGATCGCCGGGGGTGAACAGGTCATCACCCTCGACAGCGTCGTTGAGATGCGCCTCGACCGGATGCGTGTCGCCCATTTCTTCGGAATAAGGCCATTCGCAATTGCCGAAGGTAAAGTCTGCGGCTTGCAGGACCGGGGCCGCCGGATCGAGCAAAGTCGCATCATAGCGGGCGATCATGACGTCGCCGACACCGATGAGTGTGGCTGATCCCTGCGCGTGATCGGTCATGTTGGCTCCCTTGTGCAGGTGGCCTGCCGGTGGCGTTCGATGGAACGGGCGAGGCAGTCCATGGCGAAACCGGGCAAGGCTTCAGGCGATTCCACGGTCTTGCCGTTGCTGTAGTCGCGTATCGACAGCACGGCATGTTTGAGCGCGGCAATCGCCAGGTAGTAATCGAAGTCTGGCATGGCCCGGCCATAAAGGCGCTCGAAGCCCGCTATGGCATCCTCTGCCACCGGAATACCGGCCAGCCGCTCGACACCGAATTGCGTGCTGAACAGATCCTCGCAGTACAGCCACCACGCCAGATCGATTTCAGGTGGACCAAGCGAGGCAACTTCGAAGTCGAACAAGGCGGCCACGCTCAGATCGTCGGCGAACATGGTGTTTCCCATGCGGGCATCGTTCCACACCAGCCCGGTTTGCTCATTGGCAGGGACATTGTCGCACAGATAGGTGAGCGCTTCTTGGAGCGCGGGGAAGGGTTTGCCTTGGCCCGCCCATTCCAACCACCTGCCGATGAAATGGTGGAGGTAGAACAGCGAACCTTGGCCAACTTCAACCGTGCCGATAAAGCCGAAGTTAGCACCGTCTATCCGGTGCAGTTTTGCCATTTCCGCAATCCCGTTCCACCACAGCCGCGTTCGGTGTTCGTCGGGCAAGTCGACCACCCACCCTTGCGCGTGGAACAGCGGGAAATCAGCTGGGACGCGGCCAGTTACCTCATCCATCAGGAAAAAGGGCTGGCCGAGCACCTTCCCGCCGGGTTCGGCGAAGGCGATCCTGGCGATGGCCACGTCTGAATGCGCAGCGATCGCCTGCATTACGTCATGCTGGAAGAAGACGTTGGCCAGCATGGGGCAGACCGTGTGCCGCTGGATGCGGGCGACCAGCGACCGCTGATGGCCTTGCCCGCCTGCCTGCCAGAGCGCGTCGAACAATATGGTGTCGCTGGTCAGTCCTTGACTTGGTTTAACCACGCCTCGGACAACCATGTCCGTCACGCCTGCCATCTGGCTTTCCAGCCAAGGGGGCAAGAGGCGACAGATCCTTTCTCCCGCAGAAGTTTGTAATTCGCTCATGTCATCCTTCCACCTACAGTGGTGCGGGCCTGCCTGACTATTGAACCTGTCGCGGGGCAGGTCGAAAGGCTAAGCGACCAGAACAAACGGCAGCATGCTGCACTCCTAAGCCGAAAGCTGCCGTTCCGGAGTGTTGAAGGGTTTTGGGCACCGACAGGTGTATTAAACCCGGACGAGTACGACCCGCGGATCGGCAAGCGATGGTCTATGGGGATTTAGGATTGGGATGCAGTTTCGTCGGCGGATAGCGACCGGCCTGCCGTGGTCGTCCTGTCGGTCGCGGACCGGTGATCCGCTGCATGCAGACGTTCCGACGATGCGCCGATCCAGATTTTCGCTGCCTTGTGTCGGTGAGAGCGGCTTCGGGCATGAGCGCCATGGTTTCCCGCAGCGTGGGTGTCGCGGGATGGATCGTAGGTAGGCCATGCCGGGTCATGGCACCAGCTCCCGGGCGAGCACCAGCACCGTTGGTGGAGCCCGAGGTTGCTGCCAGCGCTGGAAAGTCTCGATGACGAGCATGTGCCTGCCACAGCAGGGGCACAGCGGGCGCAGATCGAGTGGCTCGTCGGTGCCGGGCTTCTCGGCAGCCGCAGCGACGCCCAGCAGCTGGCGGGCAAGGGCCAGGCTGGCCTTGCGAGCAGAGGTCGCGAGCAGAGGTCGCGAGCAGAGGTCGCGAGCAGAGGTCGCGAGCAGACCATAATGGCGGATGCGATGGAACCCGCTTCTTCGGGCTGAAGCGCGGTGGCTGAGAAGGCACTGCGCTGCGCGGTCTATACCAGCAAGTCGACCGATGATGGACTCGAGCAGGAGTTCAACTGGACTTGTAACGGTTTTGCGCCGGTCACTTGAGAGTTTAACACTCGCTCAAGGAGACCGACGAGATGATCAAGCATACGGAAGATTTCAAGCGTGAGGCGGTTCGGATTGCTCTGAGCAGCGGGCTGTCACGGCGGCGGGTTGCG
>CAMDQO010000030.1 GCA_945906105.1 Novosphingobium sp. Chol11
AGATGTTGGCGGACAGGGTGGGATTCGAACCCACGGTGAGCTTCCACCCACGACGGTTTTCAAGACCGTTGCCTTAAACCACTCGGCCACCTGTCCCCTTGCGCTGGTTTAATGCGCTGGACCGACGCTCCGCTAGCGATGTGTGGTGACAAGCGCAATTCCAATTGCTGCCATGTTGTGCGAAGCAGGGACAATGTTGCATTTTTCCCGTCCGCTTCACCTGATTTCCGTAACTGTCGCCGCCTTGCTGCTCGGACCGACACAAATGTCGGCGCAAACGGGGATTATGCGGCAAGCCGCGCCGGCAGTTGCTGTGCCAGTGGTTCAGCCAGTGCCCATTGCCTCAGCGCCAAGCGAAAATGACGCATTTCAGGGCTATCTGCAGCTGCTCGCCGCCCGCGCCCACAAGGAAGGGGTGAGCGAGGCGACGATTCGCGCCTTCACCAGCGACCTGACGATCAATCCGCGTGTGGTTCAGCTTGATCGCGCGCAGCCCGGTACTACCACCAGCGGCGCGATCCCGCTGTTCACCCCCTATCGCCGTGATCATGTTGATGCGGCGCGGATTGCCCGGGGGCGGGCGAAATATGCCGCGGTTGCGGGCTTCACGCCGCAGATCGAGGCGCAATACGGCGTTCCAGCCAAGATCCTTCTGGCGATCTGGGGGCATGAGACTGATTTTGGCGGCTATATGGGCGATTTCGATCTCGCTCGCGCGCTGGCAACGCTGGCCTATGAGGGGCGGCGGCGCGAATTGTTTGCGGCGGAATTCATCGCCGTGCTCAAGATGGCCGATCAGGGCGTGCCGCGTTATCGCTTGAAAGGCAGCTGGGCCGGGGCTTTCGGCAATCCGCAGTTCTTGCCCTCTATGTATCTGCGGCTTGCGGTGGATGGTGACGGCAATGGCAGCCGCGACATCTGGAGCAGCGCGCCCGATACGCTTGCTTCGATCGCCAACTATTTTCGCGATGCCGGCTGGCGGCCTGGGCAGCCCTGGGGCGTGGCGGCGACAATCCCCGCCGGATTTGATCGCAGCGCCTATGCCGAAAAGCTCAGCGCGCCTGAATGTCCGCGCGTTCATACCCGCCACAGCCGTTGGCTGACCGTCGGCGAATGGCGCAATCTAGGGGTGGAGCCCCGCGCGCCCATTGGCGACAATGTGTTGGCCACCCTGTTCGAACCCGATGGGCCAGGAACTCCCGCATATCTGTTAACCGGGAATTATCGGGTTATCCTCCATTATAACTGCTCGAACTTCTACGCCTTGTCCGTGGGATTACTTGCAGATGAAATCGATCGTTAACCGTGCTGCCACACTAAGCCTCATTTCCCTGCTCGCCGCTTGCGGTGGCTCGGGGCATGAGCGCGCCGCGCTGGCTTCAGCCCCCCTTGATCCACAGCGCACCGGCCCTGCGGCCGATTATCCGATGGTTCTGGGTCAGCCCTATGTGGTCGATGGCGTCAGCTATACGCCTGTTGACCAGATGAATTATGATGCAACAGGTTATGCCGGGATAGGCAGCGGAGAAGGCGTTTCCATCGCCCATCGCACCTTGCCGATGCCCAGCTATGCCGAGGTGACATCGTTGCTGACCGGCAGGACTATCCTTGTCCGCGTCACACAGCGCGGGCCGATGACCAATGCCCGGCTGATCGAGCTATCGCCCGCTGCCGCAGCCCAGCTTGGGGCAACATCGGATCACACACCGATCCGCATTCGCCGGGTCAACCCGCCCGAGCAGGAGCGGGCCATGCTGCGCTCCGGCGGCCAAGCCCCGGCGCGCATGGATACCCCGATGTCGCTGGCCAATGTGCTTCGGCGCAAGCTTGATCCGAATTTCGTTGCTGGCCCTGCGGCAGCACCATCACCATGGCCTTCTTCGACTTCGCCAGCGGTGCAACCGAGCGCGGTGACAACCCCGGTAAAGGCGCCGGTTAAAGCTGCTGCAAATGTTCCTGCAAAAGCCCCTGCAACCACTTCACTCAAAGGGAGCCAAGTTGTGCAGGTTGGCGCATTCTCAAGCAATGCCAGCGCCAGCGCAGTGGCGAAAAAGGTTGGCGGCACTGTCGCCCAATCAGGCAATCTATTTCGTGTCCGAATGGGGCCATTTCCCAGTCGTGGAGAAGCCGCAGCCGCACTCGCCAAGGCCAGAGCAGCCGGTTATAGCGACGCGCGAATCCAGCGTGCCGATTAAGGGTTGATCCCGCCCGGCGCTGGTCAAGCCTTGCGCCGGGAGCGGAATTGAAACGCCATCTGCTGAAATTTCTGTCGGCCCTGCTGCTGCCTCTGGCGGCCCTGTTGCTGCCTCTGTCGACAATGCCAGTGCTGTCTGCGCCAAATGATCTCGTCGCGCAGACCGGTGACGCGCATTACGCGCCGATAGCGCTGCCCAATTCTGCCGCTGATCCGAACAGCCCGCCGCCAGAACTGGCCAAGGTTCCGATTGCGCTGCTGATTGACCTGAGCTCTGGGCAGACTCTCTACGCCAAGGAACCTGACCGCCGTTTCGTTCCCGCATCGATCACCAAAGTGATGACGCTCTACACCGCGTTCGAACTGATCAAGCACCGCCATATCAAGCCCGAACAGCGCCTGCGCATGAGCTTGTCGGCCTTCAAGGACTGGGACCATGTCGGCTCCACCATGTTCCTTGATCCGACGATGAACCCCTCGATCAATGATCTGCTGCTGGGCATCGCCAATGTATCGGCCAATGATGCCTGCATCGTGCTGGCCGAAGGCGCGGCGGGCTCTGTGCCGAACTGGACCGCGCTGATGAACGGACAAGCGCGGCGATTGGGCATGAAAAACAGCCATTTCGGCACACCTAACGGGTGGATGGACGAGGGTGAGACATTTGTGTCTGCGCTGGATCTGACCAAATTGGCTGAGGCTATGATTGTTGGCCATCCAGATTTCTATCATCGCTATGTCGGTCATGAGACACTAAGCTGGAACGGTATTACCCAGTATAATCACGATCCCATTCTCGGGCGGATTGAAGGGGCTGATGGAATCAAGACCGGGTTTACCAATCAGTCCGGTTTTGGCTATCTCGGCACGGCACAGCGCGGCGGGCGGCGGCTGGTGATGGTTGTAGCAGGGGCAAGTCGAAAGCATGAACGCGATGCAGCAGCACGCGCGCTGATGAACTGGGGATTTGCCGCGTTTTCGAGCCAGCCGATCTTCGCCGCCGGTCAAACCATCGGCGAGGCCAAGGTGCAAGGTGGGACTGATCGCCATGTCAATCTGGTGACTCCATCGGGCTTTGCAGCGAGCATGCCGATGGATACAAAAGACCCTGTATCGATGCGGATCGTCTATGACGGTCCGCTGGAAGCACCGGTTGAAAAGGGGTCTATCGTCGCCGCACTGGAAATCCGCATTGGCAAGAAAGCCCCGCACCGAGTGCCTCTGGTCGCTGGCGAGTCCGTCGGGCGCGGCGGATGGCTGGCGCGGTTGCGCGACGGCCTGTTCGGGATCGTGACATGAGTGAAGGACGCTTCATCGCTTTCGAGGGCGGCGAGGGGGCAGGAAAATCCACCCAGACTCGCCTGCTGGCAGAGGCTTTGCGGGCCAGAAAACTTGAAGTTGTCACTACCCGTGAGCCAGGCGGAACACCGGGGGCTGAGGCCATTCGTGCCTTGTTGCTCGGAATCGAAGGCGACGGCTGGCACCCCCGCGCCGAAGCCCTGCTGTTCGCGGCCGCCAGATCAGATCACGTCGAACGCCTGATCGTTCCGGCACTGGCGCGCGGAGCATGGGTGATCTGTGATCGTTTCGTCGATTCAAGCCGCGCTTATCAGGGCGGAGGCGGCGGGCTTTCCGATGGCGAGGTCATGGAATTGCATCGCATCGGTAGCGGCGGCTTGCTCCCCGATCTGACCGTGCTGATCGAGGTGTCGCCCGATGTGGCGGAGGCGCGGCTCGATGCACGCGATAGCGGTGCCGCTGACCGCATCGGCGGGCGATCAGCCGCATTTCACGCCAAGGTGGCTGCTGCTTTTGATCGCTTCGCCGCTGCTGATCCCAGCCGTTTCGCCCGGATTGATGGCAATGGCAGCGCAGAATCAATCCACATAGCTGTAATCGCCGCGCTGGAAGCGCTGGCGTGATCCTCACCGGCCATGATGAAGCATGGCATGAATGGCGCGCCGCCATGGCGGGATCGCGGATGCACCACGGCTGGATTCTCGCGGGCAAGAAAGGACTCGGCAAGGCAGCTTTCGCGCTCATGGCGGCACGAGAACTGGTCGCCGAGCCAGGAGTCATGCAGCCCGATGCCCACCCCGATATCATCGTGCTTGAACATCTGCCCTCCAGTGATGACGAGGAAAAGAAGAAGGCTGATGGCAAGCCTTTCCAGACCAAGCGCAACATCACGATTGATCAGATCAGGCGCATGCAGCGGCGGCTCAATACCCGGCCAACGCTTGGCCAGCGGCGCGTCATCATCATTGATCCCGCCGATGATATGGAAAAAGGCGCCGTCAACGCCCTGCTCAAAAGCCTTGAAGAACCCCCATCTGGCACCTTTTTCCTGCTGGTATCTCACCGCCCGGGACGACTGCTGGCAACAATCCGTTCACGCTGCAGGACCCTTCGCTTTCCGGCGCTGAGTGATGCGGAGGTTGCGGCGATCCTCAGCCATGAAGCCCCGCAAGCCGATACCGCGACGCGCGCTGCGGCGGTTGCAGCGGCGGAAGGATCACCCGGTGCCGCGCTGGCCATCGTCGAGCTCGATCTTGGCAAGCTGCATGAAATCATGCTTCGTCTGGTGGACGAAGGTGACGAGCATTTCATTCTGCGTGGCGCTCTGGCTGCGGCCATCGGCGCAAAGCCTGACCGCGAGCGTCAGCAGGCAACGCTCGATCTTGCCCGCGCGGTTCTCGCTGCCGCGGTCAGGGGGGCGGCAAAAGCCAAACAGGCCCGGGTTGTGGAGGCCCATGCCGCCATGGCGCAGCTTTCGGTGCTGGCGCCGATTGCCAATTTCGATGCCGGACTGCTGGCCATGGAAATTGGCGGGTTGCTGGCGGCGGCAGGGCTGCCTAGAGAAGCGGCCTGACACTTCCCATCTGCGCCAGACGCTTCTCAACTGCGAAAGTACCCAAGCGGCTATGGCCGAGCCCTATTACATCACCACCGCGATCAGCTATCCCAATGGCAAGCCGCATATCGGCCATGCCTATGAAGCCATCGCCGCCGATGTCATCGCCCGCCACCAGCGGTTGCGGGGCAGGGACGTGCGCTTTCAGACCGGTGCCGACGAGCACGGGCTGAAAATGGCGCAAAAAGCACGTGAGCTGGGTGTGACGCCTAAAGAGCTTTGTGACGAAATGTCACAATATTTCATTGATATGTGTGATGCTCTGAATGTCTCTTATGATGTATTCCTACGCACCACCGAAGCGCGCCACCATCTCGCCAGTCAGGAATTGTGGCGGCGGATGGAAGCTAATGGCGATCTCTATCTCGATCGTTACGAAGGCTGGTACTCGATCCGCGACGAAGCCTATTACGACGAGAGCGAACTGACGACAGGGGAAGGGGGGGATAAACTCTCCCCACAAGGAACCCCGGTTGAGTGGACGGTGGAGGAAAGCTGGTTCTTCCGCCTGTCAAATTATGCCGAGCCACTGCTGGCGCTGTTCAACGAGCACCCCGAATTCCTGAAGCCCGACAGCCGCCGCAATGAAGTGATGCGCTTTATCGAAGGCGGTCTGCGCGATCTCTCGGTCTCGCGCACCAGCTTTGATTGGGGCGTAAAGGTTCCGGGCTCTGAAAACCATGTCATGTATGTCTGGGTCGATGCCTTGACCAACTATCTGACTGGCCTAGGTTTTCCGGGCGATACTCCTGAAATGGCCAAGTGGTGGCCGGCCGATCTGCACCTGATCGGCAAGGACATTGTCCGCTTCCACACGGTTTACTGGCCAGCCTTCCTGATGAGCGCCAAGCTGCCGCTGCCCAAACAGGTTTTCGGCCACGGCTTCCTGCTCAATCGCGGGCAGAAGGAATCGAAATCACTCGGCAATGTCACCGACTCACTGGCACTGGCGGACAAGTTCGGCGTCGATGTGTTGCGCTATTTCCTGATGCGCGAAGTCGCCTTCGGTCAGGATGGCACCTATTCGCCCGAAGCCATTGTCACCCGTGCCAATGCCGAACTGGCCAACAGCTTCGGCAATCTGGCGCAACGCACGCTCAGTTTCATTGCTAAAAATCTGGATGGCAGTCTTCCCGAAATATTCGGTCACGACGCAGCCGACACCGCCCTGTTCGAAACGGTCAGCAAAGCGGTCCACATCGAAATTCCCTTGGCCTTTGATGCCGTGGCCCCCACCCAGGCAATCGAGATCTGGATGCAAGCAGTCTTCGCTTGCAATGCCTATATCGATGCACAGGCGCCGTGGGCGCTTCGCAAGACCGATGCAGAGCGGATGCAGACCGTTCTCGCCACGCTTTATATTTGCATTGCTCAACTGGCTGTTGCGATCCAGCCGGTGATCCCTTCGAGCGCCGGAAAGTTGCTTGATACCATGGGTATCCCGGCGGAAAAGCGTGATTATTCAGCAATTGGATCGCACTGGTATTCGCCTCTCGCTGAAAGCGATTTTCGCCTGATGGCCCCAGCGCCGCTGTTCCCGCGCCTTGAACTTCCGGTGGAGGAAAGCGCGGCCTGATGCTGATCGATTCGCACTGTCACCTCAACTACAAGGGCCTGGTCGAGGACCAGCAGGGCGTGCTCACCCGCGCCCGCGCCGCCGGAGTGACGGGCTTCCTCAACATCTCCACCCGCCAGAGAGAATGGTCGGATATCATAGGTTTAGCGACGCGTGAAAGCGATGTCTGGGCCAGCGTCGGCGTGCACCCACATGAGGCAGACGCCCATGCCGATCTCGGCGCTGCCGCGCTGCTGGAGGCCGCCGAACACCCACGCGTAATCGCCATTGGCGAGACCGGCCTCGATTACTACTACGATCACTCAGACCGCGCAGTTCAGCGCGCCCTGTTCCGCACCCACATCGGCGTCGCCCGCAAAACCGGGCTGCCGCTGATCGTTCACACCCGTGAAGCAGAGCATGATACCGCCGAGATCATTGCCGATGAAATGGGGAAGGGGGCCTTCCCGGCGCTGATCCATTGCTTCACGGCATCGGCGGATTTTGCGCGGAAAATGCTTGATCTGGGGCTGACCATATCGCTCTCAGGCATCGTAACCTTCAAGAATGCCAAGGACTTGCAGGCGATAGCCTTGGAAATACCCGAGGATCGCCTGCTGGTAGAAACCGATGCACCATTCCTCGCGCCGATTCCGCACAGAGGTCGCGTTTGCGAACCAGCTTTTGTCGCCGATACACTGCGTTTTGTCGCAGATTTGCGCGGTGTAAGCGTGGAAGCGCTGCGCGAAACCACGACGCGCAATTTCTTCCGGCTGTTCACGAAAGCGCGTCCGTGAAGCTGCTCATGCTCGGTTCCGGCACCTCAACCGGTGTGCCGCGTATCGGCAATGACTGGGGCCTGTGCGATCCCGCCGAGCCCAAAAACCGCCGTAGCCGGGTCTCCATTATCGTTGAGAGCAATGACGGTGCGCGGTTGCTGATTGATACTTCAACCGATTTGCGCGCGCAGTTGCTGGCGAACAACATCGACCGGATCGACGGTGTGCTGTGGACTCACGATCACGCCGATCACTGCCACGGCATCGATGATCTGCGACCATTGCGATATGGCCGAGGCGGCTCAATTCCTGGCTATGCAGCTAGTGAAACAGTGCGGCGCCTGCGCCAGCGCTTTGGTTATGTCTTCGCCGGCGAGCATGGTTATCACACCATCGTGGCACTCGATTCACTTGAGCGGATGCGGATGTGTGCTGGAATTGGCGTGAGTTCAGTCCAGATGCCGCACGGGCACGCACAATCAACCGGATTTCGGCTTGAATGTGATGGTAAATCAATCTGTTATGCAACAGACTTCGCTCAAATCACCCGGGAAATGGTCGAACTCTTCACAGCTTGCGATATTCTCGTTGTCGATTGCCTGCGCCGCGAACCGCATCCAACGCACGCGCATCTTGGCATGGCACTGGAACTGATCGAAGCTTCTCGCGCCAATCGGGCGGTGCTGTCTCATCTCGACAAAAGCATGGATTATCGCGCGCTAAGCGACGAAGTGCCGGACCATGTGCTGGTCGGCTTTGATGGTCTGGAACTGATGGCATGAACGTCACTGGCATGAGCATGGCGAACGGAACGGCGGCAGTTGCGATTTTAACATCGCTGCTTTGGCTGCTTCTCAATTATCGCGCCTTGCAAGCTCAAGGTCTTTCATTTGAAACCAAGGCCAAAATGGCGGTTGCCTGGATTGTTATCATTTCTGGCTTGGCCTTTGTTTTAAGTCGTATTGCTCCGTGAGGGGGCTTTAGCGATATTTATTATTTAACATAATATATATTATCAATCTAATATGTCTGGCATAAATGACTGACCCCCTGAACCGCCTGCTCCACATCATGGCCCGTCTGCGCGATCCGCTACATGGCTGTGAATGGGACTGCGCGCAAAGCTTCGCGACGATCGCACCCTATACCATTGAGGAGGCTTACGAAGTAGCCGATGCTATCGAGCGCGATGACATGGCCGCGCTCAAGGATGAACTTGGCGACCTCCTGCTTCAGGTCGTGTTCCACGCCCGCATGGCTGAGGAACTCGGCCACTTCAACTTTGCCGATGTTGCCGCTGCAATTTCCACAAAAATGGAAACTCGACATCCGCATATCTTTGACAATACTACTAAAAAAATGGAACCGCGTGAGGTCCGCTGGGAGAATCTCAAGGAATCTGAGCGCAGCGCAAAAGGTGCCACAAGGGCACTTGATGGTGTCGCCATGGCACTCCCGGCTTTGATGCGCGCCGAAAAGCTCCAGAAACGCGCCGCCCGCGTTGGCTTTGACTGGCCCGATGTTTCCGGACCCGCAGACAAGGTCCGCGAAGAATTGCAGGAATTGGCCGAGGCTGAAAGCGCAGACCACCGCGCCGAGGAAGCCGGAGATCTTTTGTTTGCTGCAGTCAATCTGGTTCGTAAATCAGGTGTTGCCCCCGAAGATGCCTTACGCGCGGCAAATTTGAAGTTTGAGCGCCGTTTTCGCGCGATGGAAGAACTGGCAACCATGCGCAATCAGCAGTTCTCATCGCTTACACTCGATGAACAGGAAGCATTGTGGCAGGCAGTGAAGGCTTCAGAGCCGCGAATAGCGCCCTAGATCGCGCGGTGTCAGGCGGACAGAGAGGTGCCGCTGCGGCCCCTCCTCCACTTGTTCAGCCTCGTCATCGCTGACAACTTCGCCATGGGCATGGAGCCAGGCAATCCTTTTGCCATCACTAGCGGGAATGATGAACTGGTGAACCCGCGCATCGGTGGTCAAAACCGCACTGATTACTTCTAAGAGATCATCACAGCCAAAACCCGTAACAGCTGACACGGAAACAATTTTTTCATCGAGCCGTCGTACAATCTCAGCCTGTAACTCCGCCTGTCGATCAGGCTCAAGCATATCCCACTTGTTGAGCACTTCAATCATCGGGACACGCGGCAGACCGCCCTCCTCCATCATGCCGAGTTCTGTAAGCACTTCAATTACTTGTATTTTCTGCGCTGCGCTATCGGGATTGGCGATATCGCGGACATGCACGATGACATCGGCGGCAGTCACCTCCTCCAGCGTGGCGCGGAAAGCGGCCACCAGTTGCGTCGGCAGGTCAGAGATGAAGCCAACGGTATCGGACAGAATTACTTTCTCCACACCTGGCAAGCGCACGGCCCGCATAGTGGGATCGAGAGTGGCGAACAGCAGGTCTTCCGCCATGACGTCAGAACCAGTCAAGCGGTTGAAAAGTGATGATTTTCCGGCATTGGTATAACCTACCAATGCCACCACCGGCCAGGGCGCCTTGCCCCGGCGCAAGCGGTGTAGACCGCGGGTGCGACGCACTTGCTCCAGCTCTTTGCGCAACCGCGCCATGCGATCACGGATCAAGCGCCTGTCGGCTTCGATCTGGGTTTCACCTGGCCCGCCAAGAAAACCGAAACCGCCGCGTTGGCGCTCAAGGTGCGTCCAGCTGCGCACCAGACGTCCCGCCTGATAATCCAGATGCGCCAGCTCGACTTGCAGCCGCCCTTCGGCAGTCCGCGCCCGTTCACCGAAGATTTCGAGGATCAGACCGGTGCGATCGATCACCTTGCGCTTCAGCTTTTCCTCAAGATTGCGCTGCTGAATGGCCGTGAGTGCCCCATCGACGATAACCAGCTCCCCCTCGCCCTGATTGCAGGCGATGGCGATATTTTCGATCTGACCTTCACCGAACAGCGTTCCGGCCTTGGGCTCGCGGATCGGGATGAGGAAGGCATCGACAACCTCCAGACCGATGGCGAGTGCCAATCCCCTCGCCTCTTCCAGTCGCGATTCACCATCGCCGCCTTTGCCCTTAAGCACGGGGCAAACGACAATAGCCCGCGCGCCGCGCGAGACTTCACCGGGCTGGTCTTCGGAAAAGTTCAGGCTTCGTCCTCGTCCGGTTCGCCATATAGGTCGACCGGGCTGGCAGGCTGGATGGTCGAGACTGCGTGCTTGTAAGCCAGTTGCACATAGCCTTCGCGTTCCAGCAACATGCAGAACAGATCATAGGCGGCGACGCGGCCTTGCAACATCACGCCGTTCACCAGGAACATGGTAACATGCACACCAGCGGCGCGGATGCTGGCAAGGAACACATCCTGCAGCAGGCGAACTTTCTTGCTGCCCTCAGCGCCATTGTAAAACTGTGCCGCGTCAATCGGTGTGCTGGGCATGATCGTTGAAATCGCGTGCTTGTAAACCAGCTGTGAAGTGCCATCGCGGCGCAGCAGGATCGAAAAATTGTCAAACCAGGTGACAATACCTTGCAGCTTCACACCCTTGACCAGAAACATGGTCACAGGGGTTTTGTTCTTGCGGAGAAGGTTGAGGAACTGATCCTGAAGGTTGGCATTGCCCTTGGGGCTGCTGGCGCCGTTAGTTACAGGAGCCGGAGGAGCTTCCTCAACCTTGGGCTTTGGACGTGCGGTCAACGTCTTGCTTGCTGTCGTCACCAGTATTCTCCTTTTTTGTTGGCAGCCGCTTATGCGGTCCGCAATCTGGCTGAGCCGGGAGGCAATGCGCCCCGATTCAGCCGGTTATCGTCTCAAGACTACAACTCCGTGACAGCATGTAAATGTGAAAAGCTGTGTGAAGCAATTGTGAACAAGCAATCAGCCCTGTTCTTCCTCCTCCTCTTCACGGCGATCGGCCATACCCAGCAACTTGAGTTTACGATGCAATGCCGAGCGCTCCATGCCGATAAAGCTCGCTGTTCTGGAGATATTTCCTGAAAACCGGCGGATCTGGACGCGAAGATATTCCCTTTCGAAATTCTCGCGCGCCTCGCGGAGCGGCACGCCCATCAGTGATGACATCCCCGAATCGCCCGCCATCCGGCCTGAGAGGATCTCGGGCGGCAGCATATCGGTCTCGATCAGCGCCAACTTGTCGCGCGGTGTAAGAATCACTGTGCGCTCCACCACATTGCGCAGCTGACGGACATTGCCCGGCCATTCATAGGTTTGCATCGCCGCCATGGCTTCAGGTGTAACTGTCGGCGGCGCAACCCCTTGATCGGCAGCGTAGCGCGCGAAAAAGTAATCGACGAGCATCGGGATGTCTTCGCGCCGATCAGAAAGCGCTGGCACCACAACCGGGACGACGTTGAGACGGTAAAACAGATCCTCGCGGAAACGACGCTCGGCGATTTCCTTTTCAAGATTCTTCGAAGTGGAGGAAGCCACCCGCACATCCACCCGCACTTGCCGGTTTCCACCCACACGAACAAAGGCCTGATCGGTCAGCACTCGCAGGATGCGTGCCTGTGTGGACAACGGCATCTCGGCTACTTCATCGAGGTAGAGCGTCCCGCCGTCTGCCATTTCCAGCAGGCCGGGACGGATGAGATTGCCGTCTTGTTCTTCGCCAAACAGTTCCTGTTCAAAACGCTCCGGGGTAATCCGCGCCGAATTGACGCTGACAAAAGCATTCGTCGCGCGAGGACTCCAGCTGTGGAGCAAGCGCGCCGCAATCTCTTTGCCAGAACCGGCGGGACCAGTGATCAGCAGGCGGCTGCCGGTATTGGCGATGCGCTTCAGGGTGGCGCGAACGTGATTGATCGCATTGGAATTTCCAGTGAATTCATATTCGGGCACGACGTTCTGACGAAGCCGGGCATTCTCACGTCGCAACCGTTCGGTTTCTGTCGCGCGCTCAACCAGCATTAACAAACGTTCCGCCTCGAACGGTTTTTCGATGAAATCCATTGCGCCCCGGCTGATCGCCGAGACAGCGGTATCGATATTGCCATGGCCCGAAAAGATGATCACCGGCAGTTCAGGCTCACGCGCCTTGATCGCATCCAGCACCTCTAGCCCGTCCATCGGGCTGCCGTGCAGCCACACATCGAGCAGAACCAGACTGGGGCGACGAAGATCAATGGCAGTGAGCGCAGCCTCGCTGTCACCGGCAGTACGGCATTCATAGCCTTCATCACTGAGCACGCCAGCGACGAGGTCGCGAATATCGCGTTCGTCATCAACGATCAGAATTTCGAGTGCCATGCCTTACCTCTTTCAACAATCATTCAGCTGCTTCGGACGCACTATCGCGCTGCAGTGGATCACGCGCAAAACGCAGTGTCACTTGTGTTTCGCCATTCTCGTTGGCGGAGAAATGCATGTCGCCACCATGTTCTTCGATGATTTTCTTGACGATCGCGAGGCCCAGACCAGTGCCCTTTTCACGTGTTGTCACATAGGGCTCAACTATACGATCCCGATCTTGGGGCAGGCCGACACCGTTATCGGTGACTGTGACGGCAATCGCCTCCGCCTCGCCATGCATCGCCACCCTGACCTTCCCGCGATAGTCTATCGGCGCAGTGCGTGCCCGAGCTTCCACGGCCTCAACAGCATTCTTGAGCACATTGGTCATCGCCTGACCGAACTGGTGGCGATCGCACATGATTCTCGTGTGCATTGCTTCATCAGTATTGAAGTCAAAGTCGATATCGGGGCGCGCGACTTCCTGCAGGAACAGCGCCTGCCGTGCGAGATCAACGGGATCCTCACCGCGAAACACGGGCTTGGGAAGCCGAGCAAAGGAAGAGAACTCATCCACCATTTTCCTGAGTTCGCCTACCTGACGAATGATGGTGCTGGTCAATTCCTCGAATAGCTCGGGGTCGGTCAGGATCTGTTTGCGATAACGGCGGTTGAGCCTCTCTGTCGCCAGCTGGATCGGGGTGAGCGGATTCTTGATCTCATGCGCGATACGCCGCGCGACATCTGACCACGCTGCCTGACGCTGATCGATGACCTGCCGGGTGATATCTTCAAACGAGATCACATGGCCGGTGGTATCGCGCGCGATCTTCACCGCCAGGGTGAGCATTTCGCTGCCTTTGCCATACTGGACCACCGAGGAATCGCGGGCGATATCAACCAAAGCAGAAAGTTGCGGGACGGCTTCGGCCAGCAGCTCTCCCACCGGACTGGCGGCGCCGCGTTCAAACAACAGCTGCTGCGCGGGTGTGTTGATCAGTTGTATCCGCCCTTCCCCGTCGGTTGATATGACCCCTGCGGAAACCGATTCGAGCACCGCTTCGATAAAGGCGCGCCGCTCATGCAACTGCTGGTTCGCGCTGACCAAAGCCTGCGTCTGGCGCTCGATCTGCGAAGTCATGCGGTTGAAGGCGCGGTTAAGCAGGCCGATCTCGTCCGCCCCGGTGCGCCCTTCGACCCTCAGGGAAAAATTGCCGCTACCCACCTGCCGTGCTGCTGCGACCAGTTGGTACATGGGCTTGACCTGCCGATCGGCAAATTTCAGTGCGAACCACACCGCCAGACCGACGATGGCAAGCGAGGCGACGAACAGCGCGATATTGAAGCGCAGCTGAAACGTCCGTGCGCGTTGGGTGAGCATTTCGTATGCCCGCACGATGTTTTCGGCGCGCTGCCCCTGGCTATAGGCCAGCAGATCCGAACTGCGGGCGGCATAGAGATAGATCCCGGCCTGCCGGTCAATCGGCGTCACCGCCTCGATCCGATTGGCATTGCGCGTTACGACCAGCGGCTCACCTTGCTCGATGCGCTGCATGACATCAGAACTGATCCATTCGCGCGATGGACTGCCGGCCGGAATGAAAGCGGCGGTCGACAGTTTGCCATCCGCCCCCTTTTGCAGGATCGCACTTTCATTGAGCTTGCGGCTCAACACCTGATAGGAATAGCCCTCCTTGAACGCTGGGCTGAGGATCGGCGCCTGGATGATATATTCGCGCAGGTCGCTCGCCATGGCGATCGACTCATTGCCGACATCGCGAACATTCTGCTCATAATAGCCGTGCGCCAGCTTGTTGGCGTTTTCCAGCATCCCGCGCGAATTGTCGGAAAACCAGAACTCAACGCCTGACTGGAACAGGAAAGAGGCGAAAATCACCACCAGCAAGGTCGGTATCGCAGCGATCATCGAAAACAGGAACACCAGCTGGGTGTGAAGCCGCCCGGTACCACCCAGCGTTTCTGCCGCCCGTCGCAATGCCAGGCGCCTTCCCAGCAGCACCAGCAAAGCCATTGCGGGTACCAGCGTACCGACCAGCAAGGAGGCCGTAACATTGGTGGAGAGCAGTTCCCCCTTCCCCGATTGGCGGCTCAATGTCAGCCAGGTGACCACAGTCATTGTCAGAAAGGCAGCAGCGGCAACGGCTTCCATGAGCACAAAGAAGTTGGCACGGCGCGCAGTGACCTGCATCCTCCGCCACCAACGCGGCCAGCCACGGCGCTTTTTCACTTGAACATCGCTCATCGTTGCATGGTTACAACGCTACTGTTGCCGAAATGCAAGGGTTAAGTGAATGAACGTGTGCTAACCACGTCGGGAGAAGCCTTCCGGATCAAGCGACAACTCGCCGAGCCGCTTGCGCAGTGTGTTGCGATTGATCCCCAGTATCTGCGCTGCCTTCAGTTGATTGCCGCCGGTTTCACGAAGCACCTGAGCAAACAGCGGCAGTTCAAAGGCAGCGAGGGCAGCATCATAGACCATGCCCGGCCGGGGTGCATTGTCTGCCAGCCAGCTGACAACGGCGGCATCGAGCGATGGCCCGTCGCCCTCCCCGCCGCCGCCACTATCGCGCAATGGCTGGGCAAGCAGGGGACCGAGCACATCCGCGTCAATCACATCATCACGGGCCAGCAGCGCGGCCCGGTAGATGAAGTTCTTGAGTTCTCGGACATTGCCGCGCCAGGGCTGGCGGCTCAGCAGTTCGGCACCGTCGGGCGAAAGCTGGTGCCGCGGCAAGCCCTCGCCCGCCGCAAGTTGAAAGAAGTGGCGGGCTAGCGCCTCGATATCATCGGTCCGCTCGCGCAGTGGCGGCATATTGATCGGGACAACGTTGAGCCGGTAAAACAGATCCTCACGGAACTGGCCAACCGCGATCATCGGCTCCAGATCCTTGTTGGTCGCGGCGATAATCCGCACATCGACCTTGATCTCGTCGCGCCCCCCCACGCGGCGGATCGAGCCTGATTGCAGCGCGCGCAACAAGCGGGTCTGCGCCTGCATCGGCATATCGCCAATTTCATCAAGGAACAAAGTGCCGCCATTGGCCTGCTCGAACTTGCCGATATGCCGGGCAACCGCGCCGGTAAACGCGCCGCGCTCATGCCCGAACAGCTCGCTTTCGATGAGATCCGCTGGAATCGCGGCGGTGTTTACCGCGACGAACGGCCCATCGCGGCGCTGGCCGAGCTGATGGATCGCTTCGGCAACCAGTTCCTTGCCGGTGCCCGATTCGCCGAGCACCAGCACGGTCAGATCGTTGCGCAGCACCCGCGTGATCATGCGGTAAACCACCTGCATCGAGGCAGAGCGACCGACCAGCGGCAGTCCTTGAGTAGCCGGTTCATCGGAAACTTCATCGATCCCGCTCACCGACGAACCTGCCGCCTGACGCACGGTGCGCGCCAGTTCGTCGATGTCGAAAGGCTTGGGGAAATATTCAAAGGCACCAGTATCGGTGGCACGAACCGCCGTATCGAGTGTGTTCTGCGCTGACAGCACGATGATCGGCATGGCAGGGTGGCGCTCGCGGATGGCTGGAAGCCCGACAATCCCATCGCCATCGGTGAGCATGACATCCGTTACCAGCACAGCAAAATCACGTGTTGCGAGCAGCCGGTCTCGTTCAGCGATAGAGTCACAGCCGGTTACGGCAAAGCCTTCGGCCTCCAGCGCAGCGGTGATGACAATGGCGATCGAAACATCGTCCTCGACGAGCAGAACCCTCATGCAGTCTTGCTCCCGGTTTTAGCATTGCTGTCGACTAGCGGCAGATGGATGCGAAAATGCGTCCAGCCTTTTCGCTCATCACGCTCATGCGTGATACGGCCATTCATATCGCGGACCAGCTTGCGCACCAGCGCGAGTCCCAGCCCTTGCCCGCTTTTTTTGGAGGTAACAAAAGGCTCGAAAATGTGGTCGCGCATCGCCGGATCGACACCGGGGCCATTGTCGCTGACACGCAATTCGATCGGCAAGCGCACCGGCTTTGATCCGGGACTGGTAGCGTGCAGCTGAAGCCCGCTGGAATAGCGGGTGCGGACGATGATGCGCGGAACAGATTCGCTGCGGCAGGCCTCGGCAGCGTTCGACAGCAGATTGATCAACACTTGAACCAGCCCATCAGCATTGCCGAGCACTGATGGCAGCGAAGGATCAAACTCTTCCTCGATCTTCGGCGCCTTGCCCGCAGCGTCCAGCACCGCCCGCGCACGTCTGACTGCTTCGTGGAGGTTGCAGGGTGTGACCGGCTCGACCGTGCGGCGTGACAGAGCCTGCATATCGTCAATCAACCGGGCAATCCGATCTACCTCATCGGTGATCAAGCTGGTCAGTGCTCGATCCTTTTCACTGACATTGCGGCCAAGCAACTGCGCCGCACCGCGTATCCCCGATAAGGGATTCTTGATCTCATGTGCGAGTATTTCAGGCGCGCGGAGCACCGAATCTTCTGCAACACCCGAACCTTCGCCCAATGCTTCAGCGGCGCTGGCATCCTGCAATGTGACAATTTGCCAACCTGGTTCATCGATCAGCGGAGAAATCGTCAGATCAAGGCGTTTCGGCCCAATTCCCGGCAGATGCGCGCCGATGTCTCGGGCTGAGATTGGCGCATCACTCTCGGCCATGCGGGCCAGCAATCGGGGCTCATCGAACAAGATGACTTCAAACAGCTCGCGCCCTTTAAGGCGGCGTAGGCTTTGGCCAAAGAACTGCTCGGCGGCGGGATTGACCTGAGCAATGCATTGCCCCGGCCTGAGCAGCGCCACCGCCAGTCCGATGCTGGCAAGCTGGCGCTGGGCATCGGGTCCATCAGACATCTGCGGCCCTTGCTCAGGCAGCCTGGCGCGACAGGAACGGTTTATAGAATTCGTGCAGACACCGGATCACTTCATCGGCATCATCAATGAGGTTGACCTTGTTTCTGAATTCAGCCGATCCGGGCAGCCCCTTGGTGTACCAGCCAAGGTGCTTGCGCGCCATTTTGACCCCGGTATCTTTACCATAATGGCTGAGCATCAGGTCGTAATGCTCTGTCATAACAGCAAATTGTGTGTCTATAGTCGGATCGGCCATGCTGACGCCAGAGCGCCACCAATGCATCACCTGTCCCAGCAGCCACGGCTTGCCGTAAGCCCCGCGTCCGATCATCAAGCCATCAGCGCCCGATTGCTCCAGCGCGCGGGCAGCATCCTCAATCGTGCAGATATCGCCATTGACGATAACCGGCAGCGAGACTGCTTCTTTGACCTTGCGGACAAAGGCCCAGTCCGCCTCGCCTTTGTACATCTGGTTGCGGGTGCGGCCGTGGACGGTGATCATCTTTGCCCCAAGATCCTCGGCAATCCGCGCGAGTTCAGGGGCATTGAGGCTGTCATGACACCAGCCCATACGCATCTTGACTGTCACCGGCACATCGACCGCTTCAACAGTCGCCTTGATCAGGCTGGCAGCGAGCGGCAAGTCACGCATCAGGGCGGAACCGGAATCGCCGTTGACTACCTTCTTCACCGGGCAGCCCATATTAATGTCGATGATCGCCGCGCCGCGATCAGCATTGAGCTTGGCAGCTTCGGCCATTTCGGCAGGGACACAGCCAGCGAGTTGGAGAGAAACCGGCTCTTCCACTGCATCCCACGCCGCTTTCTGCAACGATTGGCGTGTCTCACGGATCATCGCCGGGCTGGCAATCATCTCGGTAACATTGAGCCCTGAGCCAAAGCGGCGCACCAGCTTGCGGAACGGCAGGTCGGTCACGCCCGTCATCGGTGCCAGAATTACCGGGCAGTCGATACCTACAGGGCCGACCGAAATTGGCCTCAGGGGAGGAGGTGTGGGTAGAGCGTTCATAGATGTGCCTAAAATTTAGGCAGCGCTTAGTGGATTGCCGAAGCAACCGCAAGCGATTACCCGCAGCGCCTATGGCCGATACGCCTCCTTCCCCAATCCGCTGCGCCGCCGTGGTCGTTGCCGCCGGTTCTGGTTTGCGCGCCGGGCAGCCCATGCCCAAGCAATTCGCGCTCTGGCGCGGCAAGCCGGTGGTGCGCCATTCGGTAGAGGCGCTTGTCGTTGCCGGGCTTGCGCCCATCGTGGTGTGTATTCCCGATGGCGCGGCTGAAATGGCAGAAACCGCGTTGGCCGGACTTCCGGTCAGGCTGATACCCGGCGGGGCAACGCGGCAAGATTCGGTCCGCGCCGGGCTGGAAGCTATAGAGGCTGACACCCCAGACTTCGTGCTGATCCACGATGCCGCCCGCCCCCTGCTCCCGCAGTCCGTTATCGAACGTCTGCTGACGGCACTGCGCGATCACCCCGGTGCAATTCCTGTTCTGCCCGTGGTTGATAGCCTGGCACACGATGTTGATGGCTTGATGGGTGCCCCTGCAAACCGCGCAGCCTTGTGCCGGGTGCAGACACCGCAAGCCTTTCGGTATCCTGAAATTCTTGCCGCTCACCGAGGCTGGGAAGGTGAGAGCCTTGCCGGTGATGATGCACAAGTCGCCCAAGCTGCCGGTCTTGCCGTAGCGCTGATTGCTGGAGACGAAATGTTGCACAAGCTGACCTTCGCGACCGACTTTGACACCGCACCATCCATGCGGATCGGCACCGGTTATGATGTCCACCGTCTTGCTGAGGGCGAGGAACTGTGGCTCTGCGGCGTTCAGATCGAACACAGCCACGGGCTTGCCGGTCACAGCGATGCCGATGTGGCGATACATGCTTTGGTCGATGCGCTGCTGGGAGCTATATCCGCTGGCGATATCGGCCAGCATTTTCCGCCCAGCGACCCGCAATGGCGGGGGGCCTCATCGGATATCTTCTTACGCCATGCCGCCAAACGGGTGGCGGAAAAGGGCTATCGAATCGGCAATGTCGATCTCACCATCATTTGCGAGGCTCCGAAGATCGGTCCGCACCGTGAAATCATGCGCGCGCGCCTTGCCGAACTGCTATGCGTTGACATTGCTGCGGTGAGCGTCAAGGCGACGACGACTGAGGGACTCGGGTTTTCCGGCAGACGGGAAGGCATTGCTGCTCAGGCAGTGGCCTGCTTGGTCCTGATTGACCAATCTGGTCCGCATAAAAGGTGAAGTGTTGATGTTGCACAAGACCGTGATTGGTGCCGCCGCTATTCTGCTGACCTTCCCGCAAGTCGCACTGGCGGCAGAACCCCCTTGTCTCACTGCGCAGGAAGCGACCGCAATGGCTGCCTATGCCATGCCTTCAGTGATAACTGGCACCACCCAGCGTTGCAGTGCATCGCTTGGCAAGGAATCCTGGATTGCCCGCAATGGCGATCAGATGGCCCAGCGCTATAGCGCTAACAAGGCAGGCGCATGGCCCGGTGCGAAAGCTGCGCTGCTCAAGCTGAGCGGCAGTTCAAACGATCAGATGCTGTCAATGATGAAAGCCCTGCCAGATAACACCTTGCAGGAACTGGCCGATACGCTGGTTTCCGGGTCCGTCTCGGAACAGATCCAGACCTCGCGTTGCGGCGTGATTGACCGGTTTATGGCGCTCATATCACCGCTGCCGCCCGAAAATACCACCGAGCTGATTGCGCTGACACTTGGTATCCTTTCCCAAGGCGAAAAGCCAAAACTCGGCAAGCTTGCCGTGTGCAAAGCCTGAGGCCAGAGCGATATCATGACCATAATTTCGGCAGAATTGATCGCGCTCGCCCAGCGCGTAATTGACGAAAACGCTGCAATTGGCCGCAAAGTGGTGTTGGCGGAAAGCTGCACCGGTGGGCTGGTGGCTGCAGCCTTGACCGAGATCGCCGGTTCCTCCGCCGTGCTCGATCGCGGCTTCGTCACCTATTCCAACGAATCCAAGCAGGAAATGCTCGGCGTTTCGCCAGACATCATCGACACTTTCGGTGCCGTATCAATCGCCTGTGCCTGGGCAATGGCGCAGGGCGCGCTGAAGCGCAGCAACGCGGATGTAGCCGTTGCGATCAGCGGGATTGCCGGCCCCGGTGGCGGCAGCCGGGAGAAGCCGGTGGGCACGGTCGTTTTTGCCCGCGCAATCCTTGGCGAAGAGGAATCCGATGCGGAAGAGCGCCGTCTATCCTCAGACACCCGCTCCGATGTGCGGCTTCAGGCAGCGTTGGTCGCGCTAGAACTGCTGCTGCCGTAAAGCACGAGTGCCCGCGCCTCAAATGCGGCGACCATCTTGCGGAATGCCTTGTCAAAATACTGGCTGGCCAGTTTTTCGAACAGCATATTGCGGAAGCTGAACTCCACCTTGAAATCAATCTCGCATTGCTGAGGCCCAGTCGCCCGGAAGGTCCACACATTGTCGAGATCCTTCAGCGGTCCATCAACATAATGCACCCGGATTTCCTCGGCGCGGCGTTTTTCAACCCGCGAAGTGAACTTTTCACGGATGGCGGAGAAGCCGACCAGCATGTCGGCGATCATCTCGCTCTCACTGTCAGAGCGAACGCGCGTTGCCACGACCCAAGGCAAAAACTCGCCATAGCGCGCAACATCGGCCACCAGATCGAACATCTGCTCGGCGCTCCACGGCAGCTGCCGCACCTGATGGAGACTGGGCATCAGCGCGCCTTGGCGAGTTGAGCCTCGCGCGCGGCCCGCATCTGCTGGAAATCATCGCCAGCGTGATAGCTTGAACGGGTGAGCGGTGTCGCCGCCACTTGCAGAAAGCCCTTGGCCCGGGCGATGGCACCATAGGCCGAAAATGCCTGCGGGGTGACGAATTCGATCACCTTGGTGTGCTTGGGCGTCGGCTGGAGATATTGCCCCATAGTCAGAAAATCGATCCCGGCGCAGCGCATATCGTCCATCACCTGATGCACTTCAAGCCGCTGTTCACCCAGTCCCAGCATCACGCCACTTTTGGTGAAAATCAGCGGATTATGGCGCTTCACTTCTTCCAGCAGACGCAGCGAGGCGTAGTAACGCGCGCCGGGGCGGATCGTCGGGTAAAGCCGGGGGACGGTCTCAAGGTTGTGGTTATAGACATCCGGTCCCGCCGCCACGATGGCCTCCACCGCTTCGCGCATCTTGCCGCGGAAATCGGGGGTGAGAATCTCGATAGTGGTGTTCGGAGTTGTCCGGCGCAGCGCCTCGATCACCTTGACGAACTGGCCAGCGCCGCCATCGGCCAGGTCATCACGATCAACCGAGGTGATGACGATATGTTCGAGGCCCAGCTTGGCCGCAGCTTCGGCAACGTGCTCAGGCTCATCGGCATCCACTTTGCGCGGCATGCCGGTTTTGACGTTGCAGAAGGCACAGGCGCGCGTGCAGACATCGCCGAGGATCATCACCGTCGCGTGCTTTTTGGTCCAGCACTCGCCGATGTTGGGGCAGGCCGCTTCTTCGCACACGGTATTGAGGTTAAGGCTGCGCATCAGATCGCGCGTCGCTGCATATTCTTGGCTGGTCGGTGCCTTGACGCGAATCCAGTCAGGCTTGCGTTGACGGACTGCGACAGGTTCAGACTTCGGTGCGGATGCAAGATCGTTCATGCGCTTGCCCATAAGCGTGTCGGCACGCCCTTGCCAGTGGCAATATTGCCCGCCATGGAACGCCTATGGCCGACGCAGAAACTCCACAACTAGGCCGGCTGATCGCCGGGTATCATCGCTTTCGCATTCAGGGCTGGACCCCGAATCGCGAACGCTGGGCTGCTCTGAGGGATGGTCAACAGCCAGAGATCATGGTGATCGCTTGCTCTGATAGCCGGGTTGACCCAGCCCAGGTGTTTGACGTTGATCCTGGCGAGATTTTCGTGGTGCGCAATGTTGCTGCTTTGGTGCCGCCATTCGAGACTGCTCCGGGCCATCACGGTGTTTCTGCCGCGCTTGAATTTGCCGTGCAAGTGCTCGGCGTTCGCGAAATTGTCGTCATGGGACACGGAATGTGCGGTGGCTGCAAGGCAGCGCTGACGCAAGAACTGCATGGCACGGAGCCAGGTGAAGGCGGCTTTATCGCTGACTGGATCGGACTTCTTGATGAAGCCCGCGAACCGATTGCGCGCGAACACGGCATCGAAGGCCGCGTGGCAGAACGCGCTATGGAACAGGCCGGGGTCAAGGTCAGTCTGGCAAATCTGCGGACCTTCCCGTGCATCCGCCGCAAGGAAGCAACGGGCGAGCTATCGCTGCGCGGCGCTTTCTTTGCCATTTCGGACGGTCAATTGCATATTCTCGATGAGACGGACGGAAACTTCCATCCGGTCGAGTAGCCGAACAGCCCAACTGGCCGAAAAGCCCGACTAACAGAAAAGAAAGGGCGACAGTTTCCTGCCGCCCCTCTCTCAATTCACAAAATAATGGGGCTAATCAGCCGCCTTTGGCTTTCTGATTGGTATAGGTGATCCACAGTTTCGCCAGGGGCTTGCGGATGCCTTCAATCTTGGCAAAATTCGCATTGGCTTCTGCGTATTTGCCCTGATCGACCTGAGCGATGCCGAGGCGGGTCAAACTGCGCTGCAGATCAACGCCGCCCTTCTGCATCGCCAGACTGTAAAGCATCTCTGCTTTCGCGGGCTGATTATTTGACAGAAAAGCATCCCCAGTTGCCGCAATCATATTGCCGGTAGCACTGGGCATCATTGCGCTCTTTTCGAGGCCGGGAAGCGCCGCTGCGTCTTCCTTCTTGCGGGCCTCGGCCTGAGTGCGTGCCTCGCTTACAAAGATATCACTCTGCTGAAGTTTTCCGGCTGCCAGCCCTTCTTCAAGCACGACAAGAACTTCAGCCGGGGCGCGGCGCGGGTCAGCTGCCTGAATGAATTCGGCATAGTCCGAGCCTTCGGCGAAGCTGTGCGTCCGCGCCATCAGGCGCATCAGATCAAGCCGTTCCTGGACTTCATATTTGGCGACCAGACGCAGAACAGAAACCGCACCGCCCCAATTGTCCTTGCTGGGATAGGCTTCGACCAAAGCCGAGCTGAAGTTTGCTGCCTGATCAAGCAGCTTGGCCTTGTAGGCTGCGGAAAGACCACGACGATACCAGTCCTCCGGCGCCAGTGTACCAGCGGCCTTGCGGGTCTGAATTGCCGCCATCAACTGTTGCAGCCCCTGATTGATCTGACCTTGCTGGATCATGCTGTCAGCCAGCAAAACCTCGGCATTGCCGCTCCGCTGCCCGCCAGCGACTGCCGCCGTAAGCTGCAACTGCGCGCAGGCAAAATCTTTCAGATCATAGCACATCTCGCCAATCGCGCTCTGCAGCTTGGGAACATCAGCGGCTGGGTATTTTCCGCTGCCCAGCATGGTCTCGTAACCCCGGCGTATTATGCTGCGATCTTGCGCGAGCGCGCCAAGCTGCGCGCCAAGCTGGCCGGCGACATACTTGTCGTCAGCTGTTGTTGCTGCCGTATAGGCGCCTTCAAGCTGGGCCTTCTCAGCTGCAACCGCAGTACCGAGCGCTGCAACGGCAGCATCGCGCTGCGCATTGGCGGCCTTGCGCGCACTCGATGTAGTGGCGGCGTTGTACGCACTGTTTGCCCCAGTCAGGCCTTGCTGTGCAGCCAGAACGTCGGGTTTCTTTTTGGCTTCTTCAATGGCTTTGTTAAGCGCAACGAACACCGGCATGAAGGGTTTGGACAGGACGATTTTGGGCGCGGAAGGAGCTGCAGGAGGCTTCTTATCCTTGGCAAAAGCCGGGCTGACGACCAGTGATGCAGAGGCTGCTGCTGCGACAAGAGCGAGCGCAACAGCGCCATGCGAATGCTGGCGAATGCGCTGAAAACGGGAGAACATGGACTTAAAACTCCTCAATCCAATCCGCCGGAATGGGCCGACGGGAGCAAAGACTTCACTTCCCGCATTGGCTGGAAATTCCATCTTTGGCAATGGTTCGGCATCTAGAAACTGCCGCGTGAATGGTGATTGAATGACAGTGTGAATACCGCCTCAAACGAACCTCTTGCTAAGTGTGGAAAAACCGCCGTTACGACCGCTCATCGGGCACCCTGCGCTGGCTTGTTCAGGAGCATTCGCCTAGGGCCATGTGACATCATACAAAAGCAAAGAAAACCGCAACTGTGAGCGAAGAATCCGACATCCCTGATACCCCGCCAGCCACACCTTCATCAGGCGAATACACGCGCATCGACATCGTCGACGAGATGAAGACCAGCTATCTCGATTACGCGATGAGCGTGATCGTTTCCCGCGCGCTGCCCGATGTGCGCGATGGCTTGAAGCCGGTGCATCGCCGCATCCTTTTTGCTGCGCAGGAAGGCGGCATGGTCGCCGGCAAGCCCTATCGCAAATGCGCCAAGATCGTCGGCGACGTCATGGGCAATTATCACCCGCATGGTGATCTTGCGATCTACATGGCCCTGGTCCGCATGGCGCAGGACTGGTCGATGCGGGTGCCGCTGGTCGAGGGTCAGGGCAACTTTGGCTCGATGGACCCGGATGCTCCTGCATCGATGCGTTACACCGAGGCCCGGCTCGCTAAAGTGGCGAACAGCCTGCTTGACGATCTCGACAAGAATACCGTCGATTTTCAGGATAACTACGACGGATCGCGGCGCGAACCTTCTGTCCTGCCTGCCCGCTTCCCCAATTTGCTGGTCAATGGCGCGGGCGGCATTGCGGTGGGCATGGCCACCAACATTCCGCCGCATAATCTGGGCGAAGTGATCGACGGCTGCCTTGCCTTCATCGAAAATCCGGCGATTACCTCCGAAGAACTCTTCGAAATCATTCCAGGACCGGACTTTCCCACAGCACCGCTCATCCTTGGCAGTGCCGGTGCGCGATCTGCCTATCTGACCGGGCGCGGTTCGATCATCCAGCGTTGCCGCCATGTGATCGAGGAAGGGCGCGGAGATCGCCGCTCTATCGTGCTGACTTCGATGCCCTATCAGACCGGCAAGAATAATCTGGTCGAAAAAATTGCCGAAGCCGCCAAGGACAAGCGGATCGAAGGCGTGTCCGACATCCGCGACGAATCGAGCCGCATGGGCGTGCGCGTCGTCATTGATCTGAAGCGCGATGCCACACCCGAAGTGGTGCTGAACCAGTTGTGGCGACACACCCCGGCGCAATCAAGTTTCCCGGCCAATATGCTGGCGATTCGCGGCGGACGTCCGGAAACCTTGATGCTGCGCGATATCATCGCCGCCTTCATCACCTTCCGCGAAGAAGTCATCACCCGGCGCACCAAGTTTGAACTCAACAAGGCGCGAGACCGGGCGCACATCTTGCTGGGTCTGGTGGTGGCCGTCACCAATATGGATGAAGTGGTGCGGATCATTCGCGGATCACGCAATCCGGCGGCTGCCCGCGCTGCCCTGCTCACGCGAGAGTGGCCGATTGGCGATATTGCGCAATATATCCGTCTGGTTGAAGCGATTGAACCGGATGCTGAACAAAGCGGCGGCACGTACAAGCTGTCCGAAGTGCAAGTGAAGGCAATCCTCGATCTGCGTCTGCACCGCCTTACCGCGTTGGGCCGGGACGAGATTGGCGATGAGCTGAAAGAGCTGGCGACCTATATCGAATATTATCTTTCGATTCTGGCTGACCGGGTCAAACTCTATGGGGTGATGCGGGACGAACTGGTGGCTGTGCGCGAAGCCTTCGCCACACCGCGCGTTTCCGAAATCACCGCCGCCTGGGACGGTCTGGAAGACGAGGACCTGATTGAGCGCGAAGAGATGGTCGTCACCGTCACCCTTGATGGCTATATCAAACGCACCGCGCTCTCCACCTTCCGCGCGCAGAACCGGGGCGGCAAAGGCCGCGCTGGCATGGCCACCAAGCAGGAAGACGCCGTGGCGACGATGTTCGTCACCTCCACGCACAATCCGGTGCTGTTCTTCTCCACTGCGGGCAAGGTCTATCGCCTGAAAGTCTGGCGTCTTCCCGAAGGTGGCCCGACAACGCGCGGACGGCCGATCGTCAATCTGCTGCCAGCGCTCGACAAGGATGAGACGATAGCCACGGTTCTCGCTCTGCCTGAGGATGAGGCGGAATGGGGCAAGCTCTCGGTGGTGTTTGCCACGGCCAAGGGCAATGTCCGCCGTAACTCGATGGATGCCTTTGCGAACATCCCGTCGAACGGCAAGTTCGCCATGCGTTTTGATGATGACAGCGCCGACCATCTGATCGGCGTCGCGCTGCTTACCAGCGAAGACGACGTGCTGCTGGCGACGCGCGCGGGCAAGGCAATCCGCTTTGCTGGCGATGAAGTGCGCGAATTTACCAGCCGCACCTCAACCGGTGTGCGCGGCATGACGCTCAAGAATGATGACGAGGTGATCTCGCTGTCGATCCTCCACCGCGTCGGCACCACGGCGGAAGAGCGTGAGCAATATCTGAAATTTGCGCCGTGGAAGCCCGAACGCGAAGGTGATTGCGATCTGGATCAGGCACGCGTCGATGAAATGGCAGCGCGTGAACAGTTCATCCTCACCGTCTGCGCCAATGGCTATGGCAAGTTGTCATCCGCCTATGAATATCGCCGCACCGGTCGTGGCGGTCAGGGCATCACCAATATCGACAATATCGCCCGCAATGGCCCGGTCGTGGCCAGTTTCCCCTCCGTTCAGGCCGATCAACTGATGCTGGTGACTGATCAGGCCAAGCTGATCCGCCTGCCGCTGGTATCACTGCGGGTTATCGGACGTGGTTCTGCGGGCGTTCGCCTGTTCAACGTTGCTGACGAGGAACATGTGGTTAGCGCAGTGCGACTGGCCGATGATGGCGAGGATGATGAGGCTGTAATCGAAGGCGAAGAAAGCTCAGAGGTCGATACAGGCGCTCAGGCACCTGATGTCAGCGACGAATCCGAGGGATCACCTGACGAGGCATGAGCGCACACCCGCCCATCGCTTACAAGGTACTGACTGGCGCCCAGATGGCGGAGCTACTTGATAAAGGTAGCTTTGCCGGTGCCCCTGTCGATATTATCGACGGCTTCATTCACCTATCCACTGCCGCGCAGCTGAGTGAGACTGTCGACAAACATTTCGCCGGTCAGACAGAACTCATAATTGCAGCGGTCGATCTCGTACTACTGGGCGAGGTTGTTCGCTGGGAGCCATCTCGAGGCGGACAATTGTTTCCACATATCTACGCGCCTCTGCCGCTTTTAGCCGTAGTGGCGCATGGACCGCTGAACCGTGATGCCGCCGGAGCAATCGTGCTGCCAACAGCCTAGGTTACTCCTCCCCGGTATAGTGAGTTCAGCTTAGGAGTTGCGCGGCGGGGAATGCTTATCGGGCTGTCCTACAGGTCCGAAAATTGACATGAGAAGCAGGTTCTTTGAAAACCTGAGAATCAATTCATTGCCAAAAAGCGGACATGTGCCAATTTATTCGCGATAAACCATTCATATTGCGTAATAATATGCCCGGACAGGGGTGTCCGCTTTGTCCGCTTTGAGAGTGAGGCGCGGTGCGGAATGCGGGCGGCATCATGGCATTGTGATTTTGAGCCTGATGAGGTTAGGTTTTTACCGCGCCTTTTGACGCACCAATCACACCAAGGCAGATGAGCAGTTGCCCGGTGTAATACAGAGGCCAGATCAGTAGATCAGGCAAGGGACTTTCCGACATTGGTCCAATTCGTGCGAAGATCAGCAGGTCCGAAACGACGAACAGAACAGCACCAATACCGACACGGTAACGCGGATAAGCGCTGATCCATGTGCTCGCCGCCATGGCACCCAGCGCAAGCGCATAGATCGCCACGCCTATTGCCGTGCTGCGGACCGTCGGCAGGTTGAAGGCAACCAACGGTACCAGCACCAGCAAGGCCATAGCGGTGGCCTTCTGGCTGACGGTCAAGCTGCTGCGTCGATTCCGGCTGTAAAGCACTATCGCCACAAGATGCCCGAGCATGAACAGCACGGCACCTACCTCAAGAGAAACCTCAACGCCGATATCACCCGCCGCCCCGAAGGCCATGACTGCCGCCAGCAATAGCCCGGCAGTTCCGCGCGCTGCGGTCAAAGCAGCCAGCGCCAGCAGCGCAACCGGCAGCCCCTTCATCGCAAAAATCAGCGGCGGATCGAGGTCTGCGCGGAAGAAATAGAAGGCAAGGCTCGCCACCATGCTGGCGCTTATCAGAACCTTTGTGCGTGTTGGCATAAGAAGCACTCCCCTTCCCCCACGCTGGCGCTGTTCCTTTCACGCTGCAAGCGCTAGAGGCGCGGGATGACTTATGATGTCCACATTATTGGCGGCGGGCTCGCCGGGAGTGAGGCTGCCTGGCAGCTGGCACGGCGCGGGGTGAAGGTGCGCCTGTCAGAAATGAGGGGATCTGGCGAGCGCAGCCCTGCCCACCAGACCGATGCCTTGGCCGAGCTGGTTTGCTCAAATTCCTTCCGTTCGGACGATCACACCAGCAATGCAGTTGGCCTTTTACACCATGAAATGCGTGGGTTAGACTCGCTGGTAATGGCCGCCGCCGCCAAATCACAGGTTCCCGCCGGGTCCGCGCTGGCGGTGGACCGCGATGTGTTTTCGGCGCTGGTGGAGGAGGCGCTGGCCGCACTGCCCAGCCTTACCGTGGTGCGTGAGAGGATCGACACCCTGCCCGAATCCGGCCTCACCATCGTCGCCACGGGGCCACTTACATCGCCACTGCTTGCGACTAGCATCGGCGCTGCAACCGGGGCAGACAGCCTGGCCTTCTTCGATGCCATCGCCCCCATCGTCTATCGTGACACCATCGATATGGATGTCTGCTGGATGGCCTCACGATGGGATAAGGGCGAGACCAAGGATTACATCAACTGCCCGATGAACAAGGAGCAGTATCAGGCCTTCCACGCCGGGTTGCTGGCGGGTGAAAAAACCGAGTTCAAGGAGTGGGAGGGCACCCCCTATTTCGAAGGCTGCATGCCGATCGAGGTCATGGCATCGCGCGGGGAGGACACTTTGCGCTTTGGCCCGATGAAGCCGGTCGGGCTGGACAACCCGCGCGATGCTACGCCTGAATTTCCGCAAGGGCGCTGGCCCTATGCCGTGGTGCAGTTGCGGCAGGACAACAAGCTAGGGACGATCTGGAACATGGTCGGCTTCCAGACCAAGCTCAAGCACGCCGAACAGCTACGCCTGTTCCGCACCATTCCGGGGCTGGAAAATGCCGAGTTCGCACGATTGGGTGGGCTGCACCGCAACACCTTCCTCAATTCACCGACGCTGCTTGATCGGCAACTCCGGCTCAAAACCGCGCCGCACGTGCGCTTTGCCGGGCAGATCACCGGCTGCGAGGGATATGTTGAGAGTTCCGCCGTCGGGCTGATCGCAGGATTGATGACAGCGGCCCAGCTTGGCGGCGATGAATGGCGCGAATTGCCCCGCACCACCGCGCTAGGGGCATTGCTCAGCCACATCACCGGCGATGCCGAAGCAGCGACTTATCAGCCGATGAATGTCAATTTCGGCCTGTTCCCGCAGCCCCCGGCGGAGGTGAAGAAGAAGCAGCGCAAGCTGGCTTATACTGATCGTGCCAAGGCAGATTTTGCGGAGTGGCAGACAGGGTCAGTAGACTTGCTCGTCAGGCCTTAATCCTCGCCCTCATCCTCGGAAACATCAGCGGGCACGACAACCTTGGGGGCCGCCGCCCTGCCCTTGCCTGCTGCCACCTTTGGCACCGGAGCGCAGCGGCATTGCGGTTTGGCTTTCAGCTTTGGCTTGGTGGTGACGAATTCGGCGCGATCAAGCTGGCTATCACCATTGCGGTCCGCGCCTTTGAAGCGGTTTGAGGTTTTCGCCGCCCATTCCTCGAAACTCAGCAGATTGTTGCCATCGGCATCAAGCTTGCGAAATCCGGCGATGCGAGGGGACAGCATTTCGACCCGGGTGATCTTGCTATCGCGATTGCGGTCAAGCCGGTCAAAGCGGCGCTGCTCGCGGGTGGCCTCACTCGCTTCGGGCGGCAGGGTGCCGCTCAGGCCTGCGCCGGTTTCATCGGGGAGCATCGCATCGGCGGGCAGATCGGCAAGCTTGGGCGGTGCCTCGCCCATTTCGCTGGCCGCGCGGCCTTGCCACCAGAACATTCCAGCCGCAGCCAGCAGCAAGGCGGCGAAAGCTCCAAGCACGGTCCGATTCATGGGCGATTCCCTTTGGCGGCAAATACTACAGGCACTTAGTGTCTTTCCACAAAGAATTGAACCAACTCAAGTCCGTTCGTCCCGAGCGAAGTCGAGGGATGGCCGAACGCAGCCGAGGCCTGCAACGCTGAAGTTCTCGGCTCCGCTCGAACAATTCCCTCGACTTCGCTCGGGACGAACGGTTTTTGTGGAGCAATGCAAAACGGAAAACCCTAGCGGCCAAGCAAGCCAGCACGCATGGCGGTGATCAAGGCAACCGGCGATGTCAGCGCTTGACGTGATCCGCGCGATGCAGCGCGCGTGGTGACACGCTCCAGCACGAGCAGCGGGCGTAGCAGGCGGGGCACCCTTCCCGGCGCCTGAGAAGCTTCTTTCAGCAAGGTAGCGGCTAAATCACGCTCTTCATTCTCAGTCAGATGCAAGATGAGATCGGCCAAGGCCCAGCGCTTCGCCAATGCCGTGGCCAGCCGCTGATCCCCGCCAATCCGGTCAGTCAGCGCCGCTACCGCCGCCACACGACCCCGGACAAAACCCTCAAGCGCCTCAGCGCCAAGCGGTGCCTCGCCAATCAGGCATTCCCAGCCATCAATGAGCGAAACCAGCGCGCTCCCGCCATCCTGCCACTGCGACAGCCTCGCCAGCAGCGGTTCACCGCGCGGGCGCTCTGCGATGGTCTGATGCAAGCGATCGCGCCACCATGCCAGCCGCAACTGCGCCAACACTGGTTCCCGCGCCTGACGGATAATCACCGCCAGCCGCGCATCAAGCGCCAGCAGTGTCAGCCAGTCCGCCCGCGCCGCCGCCGGGGCATAGGCCAGCGCGAGCCGGGAAAGCGGCGGCAGAGCGGCGAGGAGATCATCTTCCATAGGCCCGCTTCCGGTGCGCAGAGGCAGGAGTCAAGGCCATCGCTCAACGGAAAAAACAATCCGTTAACCTCGTCTTTGCAAAGGTTCGTTTACCAGCACCTAGGTAATTGGGCAGATACGCCACGCAATTAAATAGGGGATCAAGAGTGCGATCGCTCCGCGCATGGCTACTCGATCTGAAGAGCAATACGGGCGGCAATGCCGCAATCCTGATGGCTGTCGGCTTGCCGATGCTGCTGGGTTCGGCGGGACTCGCCGTCGATCTGGCGCAATGGTACATGTGGAAGGGCGAGATGCAATATGCGGCTGATCAGGCCGCGCTTGCCGGTGCCTGGGCGCGCATCGATTACAAATCCAGAGATAATTACGTTGCCCGCGCCAGACAGGAATTCACTTCTAACCTGTCCACAACAGCGGCCTTTACAAACACACCCAGCGTCAATCTGGCCAGTTGGGCCAGCGGCTCCTCAAACTCCGTGGCTGTTGTGGCGACTGCGACCAAAACTCTGCCCTTTTCCGGAATAGTCATGGGCGGAGGCGTGACAATTCGCGTTTCGGCCCAGGCCAGCTTTGCTGCTGGTTTGGCTTATACCAGCTGCCTGATCGCGACTGACACTAACGATTCGGGCTCAATCACCATCGGCGGCAATTCATCGTTGACCGCAGCTTGCGGCATCGCATCGCTTTCGACCAGTGCCAGCTCGATTGTGGTCAACGGCAACCCCACCGTTTCAGCAGGCTGGGTGGTTTCGGCGGGTGGTATCGATGATTGGTTCAACCTGCACACCAATGACGAAACCCATGAATACATGACCAACCTGTTCGATCCGTTTGCCGCCCTGTCACCGCCGACCAACACAACCGCACGCACCTATAGCTGTGCTGGTGGCACCGCCTCGGCAGTAGCCACAGTGGCGACGCAACTGGACGTCGCCTATGCTTATTACATCGGTGCCAATGCGAATAATGTGACGGCTTACAGTGGCTATGGTTCACCCAAAGTCGGCACTTCGACGACAACCACTCTGGACAATCAGGCCGCACCGGCTGGCACCGTAGAAGGTAGCAGCAGCACGCCTTCCAGTGTGATCACCAACACTCAGGTTGATGGTAGCGGCAACAACAAGATTTATGAGCGTAAGACCACCACCACCACTTACACTTACACCAATGTTGTTGAATCAGACACGGGTCAGGGTTCAATCCTGCCGGGCACCTACACCGGCGGCATCAAGGTGAAGTGCAACACCGTTTTCACTCCTGGGGTCTATGTGATCAATGGCGGCGGCCTGGATATTGACGGGCGCTATCTGGTGACTGGTGCGGGCGTGATCTTCGTGCTCAAGGGCGGCGCTTACCTCAAGATCAATGGCGGATCGAATGTCACTCTCACCGCTCCGACTTCATCGCAGCTTGTTACTGCCGGTGTAACTGCAACCGAAGCGGCCAAGCTTTCCGGTATGCTGGTGTTCGAGGATCGCTCTTCTTCTGGTTCGAACAAGACGCGGATCAACGGCAATGCCTCCACCGTGCTCAATGGTGTGATGTATTTCCCGGTCAGCACCGCGAACTTTGCTGGCACGGCGACTGTCACCAGCCAGTGCCTGATGATCGCCGCCAACAATATCGTCATCGAAGGCACAGCGGACATGAGCACTTTCTGCCCGGCCAACACCGTCTCTGATGACTTTATTTCAAGCGGCGCACCCATGGTGCGGCTGGTCTCATGATCAACTTACGCGCCTTCTTTATCCGAATGGGATTGGACAGCACTGGATCGACCGTGATTGAAACGGCCATCCTGCTGCCACCGCTGCTTTTGCTCAGCTTCGGCAGTTTCGATATCAGCCGGATGATGGCCCGCCAGAGCGAGCTGCAAAAGGCGGCGAATGAAGCCAGCGACATCGTCCGCGCCACCGTGCCCGATACCGATCAGAAGAAAGCCACAGTCAAATCGGTGATCATGACTTCTACAGGACTGGCAACCGACAAGATAACACTCAGCACGGTCTATCACTGCGGAACGGACAGCGCCTTCACGACGACGACGTCAAACTGCAATACCAACGCAGAAAAGGTTTCGACCTATATCAAGCTGATCATCACAGACACCTATACGCCTTTGTACACCAAGTTCGGAGTCAGCAGCGGCTTCACTTATTCGGTGACGCGGCAGGTGCAGCTATCATGAGGTTAATGTCCCGCCTCAAACGCGATACCGGCGGCGCAACCACAGTTGAATTTGCCCTGTTGGGGCCGGTGATGATCACCATGATGCTCGGCGTTTTGCAGACCGGCATCGCCATGTGGTCATACAACAGCCCGCGAGCTGACCACCATCATCGGCCAGCGGGGCAGGCCGCACATGATCGTCAGCGACAATGGAACCGAACTGACCAGCATGGCGATCCTGCGCTGGTCGAAGGAGCGCCGCGTGGAATGGCATTACACGGCCCCCGGCAAGCCGAC
>CAMDQO010000031.1 GCA_945906105.1 Novosphingobium sp. Chol11
ACTCGAAACTTGGTGGACGCACCCCCGCCGAGATCGCAAAACAAGCAGTGCCGGGGCATGCCCCGGCACTGCTTGTCATCCCATCAACCATCAGCCAGACAATGGAAGGACTCTACCTCTGAATGGTAACAATCAGGGGAGCACGTCAATCGGCCAGATCCGCGTTATGGCCATTATTATGCCGATGAATATTACCGCAACGACAAGCGCTATCGTGAGCGGAATCTATCGGAAAACGACCGGGTCTATCGCGGACGTGACGGGCGGCTTTATTGCCGCAGGTCAGATGGCTCGACCGGGCTGATTATCGGTGCCATCGCTGGCGGCGTAGCTGGAAATATCATCGCTCCGGGCGATTCCAAGACACTGGGCACTATTCTGGGTGCCATTGGCGGAGCAGCTGTTGGTGCCGCCATCGACAGCAGCAACAATGATCGCGCTCGCTGCCGGTAGGTTTCCGGGCGCGGTCGCTAGCTGCGACTGCGCCCCCATTGCTGCCAGAGCTCCGTCTGGAGCTCTGTAATGGAGTTGCCCATGTTTACGCTTCCCGACCTTCCCTATGCAGAGGCTGCGCTGGAACCGCACATTTCGGAGCAAACGCTGTCGTTGCATCACGGGAAGCATCACAAAGGTTACGTAGCTACGCTCAACAAGTTGCTTGCCGGCGATGAATTGGCTGCGCTGCCTCTCGAAAGCGTGATCCGCAAATCGCATGGCTATGCTGATCGCCAGACCATTTTCAACAATGCTGCGCAAAGCTGGAACCACGATTTCTTCTGGAAATCCATGAAGCCAGGCGGGGGTGGTTCACCAACGGGCGAAATCAAGCATTTGGTTGAACAGTATATCGGCGACATCAAAGCCTTTGCTGCAGCGTTCAGCAAGGCTGCGGCGGCGCATTTTGGCTCGGGCTGGATCTGGCTTGTGGCAGTGGATGGTGCGACCAGGATTGTCACAACGCATGACGCCGACTTGCCTCCCGTGCACGGGCAGACACCGCTCGTGTGCTGCGATCTATGGGAGCACGCCTATTATCTTGATTACCACAATCGCCGCGCGGATTTTGTAACCGCGTTCCTCGAACATCTCGTCAATTGGGACTTTGCCAACGCCAATTTGGCAGCAAGTCATGAAAATCTGAAAAAGTGATCGCTAGCATCAGCCACTTCGGGAGTGGACAGGCAATGCCGTGTCCCCAAAAATGAGAAGGGCTGCAACACCTCCCGGCGTGTAGCCCCCAAACTTTCCGTCAAAAATGAGAAGGGCTGCAGCGCCTCCCGGTGAGCAGCCCCCAAACTTTCCGTCAAAAATGAGAAGGGCTGCGCGCCTCCCGGCGTGCAGCCCTTCGCATGGTCAGCGGCAGGATGTGCCGCCAGCAAGGCCTCTATCGCTTAAGTCGTGAAATTCAGCGATAATGCCTCGCGACGGTTTTTACCGACCTCTGTGCTGAGCCATGAGACATCGGATCACCTCCTTTCGCGCTGTTGAGCCATAATTCGTCCCTTTCGGGTCTGGGACCGGGTGGAAAAATCGTTCCGGCCTTAAGCACAATGTGATTCAAAGCCGCGCGAACAACAAGACTTGCATGAATTTAATTTGCTGTCAGAATCAGTGTTTCGGGCCGGTTATCCCCAACCTGAATATCCCCTAGCGACAATCCTCGATCACCCGGCTCAATTCCGGCCAGCTGGGCAGGAAAAGTGGCGCGAGTCCGGGGGCTTCGACCATGAAGCGCCCGCGACTGAAGGCCATGGCATCGAGCAGCCGATCACTGGCGGCAAGACTTACCGCAATGACGGATGGCGTCTCGCTGGTTGGCGCGGCGCTCAGTACGCGGCGCTGGCTGGTGGCAGTGATGCTGAGCGGCACCGGGCCTGCTGCCGCTGCGGTGCGGCGCAGCGTGACAGTGCGGTTGTTCATGTCGCAGGTCAGGCTGAGCCGTGTGCCGGTCGCCGTATCGCCAAAACGGGCGACCGAAAGCGATCCTTCCCTTGACCAGCGCCAGTCACCCGCGCTTGCCGGAGCATTGCGCCAGTCAGCAGGGGGCGGGGTTTGCTGGATCGGCCTCGGGATCACCACTCTGGGCGGCATCGGCAGGGGTTGTGGCACGGGTTTGGGCGGCGAGGCGCAGGCGGCCAGCGCCAGAACGACTGCCAGAATCGGGGCGGAGATGAGCTTGCGGAATATTGGGACATTTGCCTTCATCGCCCCGGTATGGAATGGCAGGCGCGTAAGCTCAAGCCCCCGGAAGCCATGACCAGCCCAGCCAAACCCCCATTCGTCCCAAAGCAGCGTCCCGCCGCCAAAGAGCGCGTCGATCAGCTGCTGGTGACGCGCGGACATGCCGAAAGCCGCACTCGTGCGCAGGCGCTGGTGCTGGCGGGCCTCGTGTTCAGCGGTGAGACCAAGATTGCCAAATCAGGCCAGACACTGCCCGGCGATGCACCGCTGGAAGTGCGAGGGCGTGATCATCCCTGGGTCTCGCGCGGGGGGATCAAGCTCGCCCATGCGATTGAGCATTTCGGGCTTGATCCGGCGGGGGCGACGGCGATGGACATCGGCAGTTCGACCGGCGGCTTCACCGATGTGCTGCTGAGCAAGGGGGCGGTCCACGTTTTTGCCGTCGATTCCGGCACCAACCAGCTGGCATGGAAACTGCGGCAGGACGCCCGCGTTACCGTGCTCGAACAGACCAGCGCGCGCATTCTCACGCCCTTTCAGATCACAGCGCCGTGCAACTGGGTGGTCTGCGATGCCAGTTTCATCGGCCTTGCCAAAGTGCTCGAAGTTCCCTTGCGGCTTGCCGCAGACCAGTGCCGCCTCGTCGCATTGATCAAGCCGCAGTTTGAGGTCGGGCGCGGCGAAGTGGGCAAGGGCGGTGTGGTGCGCGATGCAGCGCTGCATGAGCGGGTTTGCGAAGAGGTGCGCGGCTGGCTGGTGGCGCAAGGCTGGGAGATTCAGGGGATTACCCAAAGCCCGATCACCGGCCCGGAAGGCAATGTCGAATTCCTGATTTCGGCGTGGCGCGGCCTGTCTCAATAGCCTGCTTCTGGTATTTTTGGCGCAGGACTGTGCCAATTCGGCAATCCTGAATTGCGCCAGACCGTTGCCAGAGCCAGTTCTGCCCGCCAGTATCGTTTGAGAGAATGTCTAAGCGAATCAGCTGAAGCCAGAATCAAAAATGAACGGGTCGCCACAGGTATGAACTTTATCGCTTCGCCCGGCCAGCTGCGGGCATCCTACCTGCGCTGGGCACTGGTGCTGGTTCCACTGGTGCTGCTGCTCGGCTTCCTCTCGGGCGCCATAGCCAATAGCGGCCCGACGAACAGCTGGTTTGCCGGCCTCACCAAACCATCAATCTACCCGCCGCCCGCCGCTTTTGGCATCGTCTGGTCGATTCTCTATGTGATGATGGGCCTTGCGCTGGCGATGATCGTCGCGGCCTATGGCGCAAGGGGGCGATGGGCGGCAATTGGTGTTTTTGCGCTGCAATTTCTACTCAATCTGGCCTGGTCGCCCACCTTCTTCGGCATGCATCTGATGAGCCGGGCACTGTATATCCTGATCGCGCTTGATCTGGCGGTTTTGGTGACGGTCATATTGTTTTATCGCGTCAGGAGCCGCGCCGGACTGTTGCTGCTGCCCTATCTGGCCTGGGTGTGCTTTGCCACGGCACTCAACTGGCAATTCATCGAATTGAATCCCAGCGCCGATGGCCGCCCGACATCGAATGTGCGCATCGAACTCGGGCCTTGAAGCCAGACGCAGCCTGCCCCATCTAGGCACCATGCAAAGTGAAAACCCCCTGATCGCCGATTTCGTCAAGCTGATGAACAGCGCCGCTGGCACAATGGCTGGCATGGGCCGTGAGGCGCGCGATGCCGCGCGTGAGCGGTTCAAGGAAACCATGGGCGGCGTCGATTTCGTCTCTCGCGAAGAATTCGACGCGGTAAAAGACATGGCCGCCAAGGCGCTTGATGAGAACGATGCGCTAAAGTCGCGCGTTGATGCGCTTGAGGCTGGGCTGAAAGCCAAGGCGAAGAAGTAAGGCTTTCGCGCCTTGGTGCGCGAACCCAATTTCTTGCCACCTTCACCGGGAAGCGCCACACCGCCCCGATGTTGCAATTGAGCGCCACGGCCATTGTCTGCGCCGCCCGTCACCACGGCGAGACGGGGGTGATTGTGCGCTTGCTGACCGAGCATCACGGGTTGATCGGCGGCTATGTTGCTGGCGGACGCGGGCGGACTTTGCGGCCTGTGTTGATCCCGGGGAACCGGGTCGCCGCCGAATTGTCCTCGCGTTCTGACAGCCAGCTTCCTTCGGCACGTGTGGAACTTCTCGAAAGCCGTGGGCCGTGGCTGGGTGAGCCGCTGGCTGCCGCTGCCATCGAATGGGCGACCGCGCTCACCGCCAATGCGCTGGCTGAACGCCATGCTTTCCCCGCGCTCTATGCGGCGCTTGGCGCGCTGCTCGATGCGGTGTGTCATGCCCCCTCGGCGCGCGGCTGGGCGGCTGCACTGGCGGGCTATGAGGCGCTGCTGCTGCGCGAACTGGGTTATGGCGCGCCCGCTGATCGCCCCGATCCTGATGATTTTCCGGCTGTGCTGGCCGCACTCGACAGCCTTGGCCCCAGAATTGCGCGCTATCCGCTTGCCGATCGCCGCGCCGATGTTATGGCGGCGCGCGCCATCCTGCGGGAGCGGCTGGGCAAGATAGGGTAAGCAGGCCAGACTATGAAAATTGCGGTTTTTGCCGGTGACGGCATCGGTCCTGAAGTAACGGCTGAGGCGGTGCGGGTGCTGAAAGCGCTGGGCTTGCCCGGACTGGAGCTGATCGAAGGCGATGTTGGCGGTGCCGCCTGGCGCAAGCGCGGCCACCCACTGCCGCCTGCGACGCTGGAAATTGCTCATGCGGCAGATGCCATCCTGTTTGGCGCAGTCGGCGATTTTGAATGCGACAATCTGGAACGCGCGCTGCGCCCCGAACAGGCCATTCTCGGCCTGCGCAAGGAACTGGGCCTGTTTGCCAACCTGCGTCCGGCAACGCTGTTCAAGGGACTGGAAGACCTGTCCTCGCTGCGGCCTGAAATTGCCGCGCAGATCGATCTGCTGATCATCCGCGAGCTTAACGGCGATGTCTATTTCGGCGACAAGGGCACGAAAGTGCTGCCTGACGGCCGCCGTCAGGGCTGGGACATGATGTCCTACGCCGAAGATGAAGTGCGCCGCATCGCCCATGTCGGCTTCAAGGCCGCACAGGGACGCCGAGGAAAACTGTGCTCGGTCGACAAGGCCAATGTTCTCGAAACATCGCAGCTGTGGCGCGACGTGGTGATCGAGGTTTCGGCTGAATATCCCGATGTCGAGCTCAGCCATATGTATGTCGATAATGCCGCGATGCAGCTGGTGAAGAACCCCGGCCAGTTCGATGTGATCGTCACCGGCAACCTGTTTGGCGATATTCTCTCCGATCAGGCGAGCATGTGCGTCGGCTCAATCGGTCTGCTGGCCAGCGCTGCCTTGGCAGAGGGCACCAAGGGACTCTACGAGCCTATCCATGGTTCCGCCCCCGATATTGCCGGGCAAGACAAAGCCAACCCGATGGCGACGATCCTCTCCGCCGCGATGCTGCTGCGCCACTCATTCGGCATGGAAGCACCCGCCCAGCGGATCGAGGCGGCGGTGGCCAAGGCGCTGGCCGATGGCATTCGCGGCGGTGATCTTGGCGGCACTGACGGCACGCGCGCCATTGGCGACGCGGTGCTGGCGCGGCTGTAGGTCTTCAGCATGGACAACACAGAAAACGCAGGCGACAAGGCATCTATGGTTGAAACCAAGACACTTGAACTCGCTGTGGTCCTTCCGACGTTCAATGAACGCAAGAACATTGCCACGATGATTGATCGGCTGAGTGCCGCGCTGGAGGGTGTGGCATGGGAAGTCGTGATCGTTGATGACAACAGCCCCGATGGCACGGCGGATGAGGCACGCAGGCTTGCGCTCGGCAATCCGCACGTTCGCGTGATCCAGCGCTTCGGGCGGCGCGGGCTGGCTTCGGCAGCGATCGAGGGCATGTGCTCCACCGCCGCGCCGGTCGTCGCGGTGATGGACGCCGATCACCAGCACGATCCGGCGCTGCTGCCGCAGATGCTGGGTGCCGTAACCAGCGGCGATTTCGATGTGGCCTATGCCTCGCGCTTTGCCGAAGGGTCCAGCACCGAAGCATGGGGCCGGCCAGACCGGGTCAAGGCATCGGGCATCGCCAACCGCATCGCCAACAAGGTAACGGGCGTCCAGCTGTCCGATCCGATGAGCGGCTATTTCATGCTGCGTGCCGAACTGCTGCGGGCAGACGCGCACCGGCTTTCGGGCGTCGGCTTCAAGATCTTGCTCGATATCCTCGCCACCGTCGATGCGCCGCTTCGGGTCAAGGAGTTCCCGATGAACTTCGCCGCGCGCGCCGAAGGGGAGAGCAAGCTTGACCAGACGGTGATCTTTGAATTCCTCGTCGGGCTTTACGACAAATGGCTGGGGCGGATCATCCCGACGCGCTTTGCCCTGTTCGGCACGGTGGGCGCGATGGGCGTGTTCGTTCAGTTGGGCGTGCTGTGGCTGGTGCAAAAGGCCATCTTTGGCGAGAGTTTCCACTATGGCAACTGGTCCAAGGAAACCAGTTTCATGGTTGCCAACACGATGGCGGCGGTGGCGGCGATGTCATTCAACTTCGTGCTCAATAACGAGCTGACCTATTCGGATAAACGCCTGCGCGGCTTTGGCCCCTTGATGCGCGGCTGGGCGCAATTTGCCGTTACCTGCTCGCTCGGACTGTTGACCAACATCGGCGCTGCCGCAGCCCTGTTGCGCATGGGCTTCCACCCCTTCGCCGCCGCCGTGATCGGCATCGTGCTGGGCTCGGTGTGGAACTTCGCGCTGAGCAGCAAGTTCGTCTGGGGACGGTATTGAGCGCTGATGGCAAGCGGCGGGCTGTGCTGCCCGCGTTTCAGCTCTGGCTGACTGCACTTGCGGCGGTGGCGGCAGTGATCAGCCTGTTCCACACACCCTATCCAGAGCTTGCCCCGCTGCAGAACCTGCCGACGCTGGCTGTCTTGGCTGGTCTCGCGGCAGCCCTGCGGCGCTGGCCGATGAGCAATGGCGCGGTTTTCTGCATCGTGTTGTTCTTGCTGCTGCACACGCTGGGCGGTCGCTACATCTATTCCTATGTGCCCTATGATGACTGGGTGCGCACTCTGGGCTTGCCTGCGCCGGGTGACCTACTGGGGCTGAAGCGCAACAGCTATGACCGGTTCGTCCATTTTGCTTTCGGCCTGCTGCTGGTGCCGCCCATTGCCGAGTGGCTGGCCCGCCATGGCGGCGTTCGCAGCGGACTGGCGCTCTATATCGCGGTGGAATTCATCTTCGCTGCCAGCGCGCTCTACGAGATTTTCGAATGGGGACTGACGATCATCATGGCCGGGCAGGCCGACGACTATAACGGCCAGCAGGGTGACATCTGGGATGCCCAGAAAGACATGGCCTGTGCAGCTTGCGGGGCGGTTCTGGCGGCGCTGGTGCTGAAATTGCGAAATCGGGCGACGCCGGGGAAGGCGCCGCCCGAGCAGCAGGAACTGGTGGATTCCGGCCTGACGATGAGCGGGGAACCGTAATTGAGCAGAGCGCGCAATTCCGGGATCGCATTCCCCGACCCATCGCTTTTCGTTGAATCAGTCGAGCGGATATTCCTGTCCGCCAACCAGCTTCTTCGTTGCGGGTGCGCAGAACATCGTCCTGTCTTCCATTTTCATATGCGCTGTGCGGAACTGGTCACGCGTCTTCACAATACGCGGTTTCTGCGGCTCCTGCCTGACGATGGCATAGCAGACCAGATGGTTCTTCTTGTCAGCCACCCCGAACTTGCGGCCATTGTGATATTTGATCGTCGGATTGCAGACTGAGACGGCCTGCCCGATGACGATATTGGTCTTGCCGAACTGGTCGATGGTGACGAGCGGCACATTGGGCGTGGCCACCGTGCTGCCATAAACGCGATAGCACTGAAAGTGGTTTGCCGAGGGAGATGGTGCCGGCATCGCGTCTGCCGAAGTGGCATCGGCTGCTTCCGGCATGACATCCGCCGCTTCAGTCTTGGGCGGTGGCGGCATCGGATCACTCATCTGCTTGGTCTGCGCCAGAGCCGATGTGCTCAGAATGAGCGCGGCGAGTGATGCCAAAGTGGTTGACGCCCTGCTTGAGAGGTGAGTCTTCATGGTCATTCCTTTCCTGAATGGGAAATCGCAGCGCCGGGCTGGCAGGGCGGATCATGTGCCCGCCCTGCGTCATCGCCCGGATTGAACCGAGGGAGCTACTTCACCTCAACAATCTGGGCGGCACCGCTTGGAACGCCGCCACCGGGGCCGGTTCTCAAGCTGACACTGCGCACCATCACGGCAACATATTTCGTCATGCAGGTGATGTCGTCTTCGCGCCAGCTGCCCGGTTGAGCCGCGATCGCGGAAGCGAGTTTGAGGTTGAGCTTGATCATGTACCACTTGTTTGGCTGCATGAATGATGGGGAAACGTCCTTGCCATCATTGTAATGCTGCCGCCAAGGGTGGGTGCCATGTGGGCCGTCCCAGATAGTTGTGCCATTCGCAAACCAACCGCGGATCTTGCCGTGGTAAACCGGCACATTGCCTGAGGTGGAAAAATCGGCAGCGGTTGGAGTGGATGTGTTCGGCAGGACCAGCTCTTTCATCTCGCTGTCGAGCAAAACAGAATTTGGCGTCCAGCCAGCCGGAGCAAACAGACCTGCGAATGGTGCATAGGCCTTCATCTGCGTATCAAGCGCAGCGCTTGGGTTGAACGACAGGCCATAGGTCTGCGTGATATTCTTGCCGGGTAGCTGATGAATGGCGAAATAGGGATTGAAAGACTGGTCGGTAATCGGCGGGCAGCAAACCTTGATGCTTCCCCTGGACTGCACGGTATCACCCCGGCCAATTCCGGCCAGCTCGCGAGCTGGTGCGGTCTGCGCCATCGCGACTGACGGGATAATCGCCGCAGCAAACAAAAGCGACGTGATGCCGGACCGGGCCTGCTTCATGATAGTCATAATGCTCTCCATGATTGAACGATAATCTGCATCATCATGAGCAGATGGTCAGAGGTCGTTCTGGAAAGCCTGTTGGTTCAATTCGGGCGCAATTATTTCTTTCCGGCTCCGCTCAATCGGAACAGCCCGGCCCCGAACACAGTGTCCGGCCCCGGGGTGCCCATGTCCTGCGCCTGACTGGCCACCTGCCGTCGCATGGCTGCGGGATCGTGGCGCTCGGTGCATTGCGGCATGCGCAGCAGCGCGCCCGAGATGATTGCGGTGGCGAAGCTGGTGCCCGATACTTGGCGATAGCCGCCGGGGACATTGGCAAGCAGGCCGACGCCGACGCCGGTCACGTCGATCTCTGGCCCGCGCGCGGCGTGAGTATAGCCGCGCAGCTTTTCGTCCGATGCCGTCACCGCCAGCACCGCCGGGTGCCGCGCCGGGAACAGCACGGCGCTTTGCGGGCCGCCGTTGCCCGCTGCCGCTGCGATGCAAATGCCGCGCTGGTCCATCTTGGCGAGCAGTGCGCCCAGTAGCCGGTCATCGCGGCCACCGAATGAAAGGTTGAGCACATCGGGCCGCAGCCGCCAGGCGGCGTCCATGGCCTTGGCGACATAGCGTGTCTGCGAAAGGCCGTGAGCTGACTTGCCGGGATCAAAGGCGGCGAGGCTGATCAGCCGCGCGCCTTGTGCCATGCCATTCACCTCACCCCCGCCGACCAGCAGCGAGGCGATGGCGGTGCCGTGCAACGCCGGAGTGGACGATGTGCCATAAATCGCCTGCGTAACGGTAGCCCCGCGCAAGGCCGGATTGCTGAGCTCGACCGGCGTGTCGATCATGGCAATGGTGCCGCTGACGCGCATCTGTGCGGGCTTGGTGATGCCCATCAGGGTAAAACGCTTGGGCATCGCTCCACCAAGCGGCTGGAACTGGAAATTGGGCTGGGCCCAGGCGACGCCCTTGATCGCCTGCACCCGCGCCATAGCGGCATCGACACTATCCCCCGGAGCCAGTCCGGCGACGACCATGGCCTGACCCAGCGCCTCGATGGGCGAGAATTCGATCACCGTCACCCGCGCCGTCCGCGCTATCCGCGTGGCATCGGCGCTGGTCCCGGTGATGACGAAGATCAGCTGATCTTCCAGCCGATAGGGAATATCGGCATCGCGCATTTCAAGGACAGCAGCCTTGGGAACCTTGGGCTTTTTCTTGCCGAGATTAAGGTTCAGCCCCACGCCGATGTTGCCGATCCCGCTGGTGCCAGTGCGAGGATTGTCGCGCGGATTTTGCCAATCCGGCCCGCCGACTACCTGCGCACCGGCAGCGCTGGCGATCAGCAGCACGGCACAGGCTGATCGGGGCAACAGCCTCATTTGAGCAAGTCAGCAAAGGCAATGGCGGGGGATTCGCGCAGCCTTTCGCGCACCACCTTCACATCGGCATCGGGGTTATCAAGCCGCACCGTAAGCCGGCCCTCGCTCGGTCCGGAGATGATGGTCAGTGAATGGTCTGAAAGCAGCGCTTCGACATCTGCCCACTTTGCTTCAGGCTGCAGCCGCACGATCAGCTGTGATGCATGGGCCAATGGCTGTTCGTCATCGCCCGATACAGTCTGGTAGCTTTGCTCGCTTGGCCGCGACCAGATGAACACCGTCTGCGCCAACAGAGCGAGGGCCAGTGCCAGCGAAACCGCAGGGTGCCAGCACTTGGGGTTGAGATAGCTGAGCAGGTCGCTGAGGCTGGCTGGTGTGGGGCTGAGCTGGGTGGTGCTGATGCCGTCATCATCGGGCACTTCCGGCGCAAGCTCGTCAAGCCTCTCGCGCAGCCGTTCGAGGCGCTTTTCAGGATCGTTCGCACCCGCAACCATCGCCACGCCTCCTTGCTTCACCTGTATGGACAACTGCTGTGCTTCATTCAATTGCTGTCGCAGATCGGCGCTGGCGGCCAGTGCCGTTTCGATTCGAGCACGTTCGCCCAACGACAGTGTGCCGTTGACATAAAATGGCAACAGCTCGGCAAGGGCAACAAGATCATCGCGACTGGTCATGGGGACAATCCTGCTGTGCTTTGTGACTGCCCATAGTCGTTCCTGCAAGCCGCGCGGTTCATTGTCCTGCCTCGCCTGCGCGCCCTGTCTCTTCTGCAGGCAACGTCTCTTCTGAACGCAGCGATAGTTCGGTGAGGTAGCTAAGCGCCGAGCGACTGGGCAGGAAGAAATAACCGCCGGCTTTGACCTCAACAAAGTTCTGCATGCCAGTCAGTCTGATCGGCCCGGCAGCTGTTGGAATCGTAAAGCTGCGCTTTGCTGGACAGCCCGTATCAGGATCAGGAACATCGCTGCCGAATATCGGATCGGGTTCATGCGTCAGGCCATGGAAGCCCGCAGAATTAGACCATAGCTGCTGCACGAATTCGAACTGCCGAGCCAGATCGCTGCACAGGCTGACGAACAGCAGACCCTTTTCCTGCGCGCCGTTTTCGTCAGTCCTGGTATAGGTCCGGCCCCGGCGCAGCAGGCGATGGCGATTGGTTATGGCCTGCTCATCGCTATCGCCAGGTTGCTTGCTGTCGCGCGGATTGGTCCTGCGAATATGGGAACCGAACGGACAGGCCAGACCCTGCGGATCATCGCGGCCATAAGTGAAGTCATTTTCGCGCTCGGCCGCGCGGCAAGCGGCTGCATCAGGATCACCGGGGGTATCACCGATCTGGGGGCTGGGCACATTGACCGGATTGCCAACCAAGGGACGGCCATTGGGCCAGCGCCCCATCAGCTTGGCCTTGATCCAGTCCTTGTCGGGATATTGCCCGATCAGCTTGTAGAGATCGCGATAGGCGGTCTGCTCTCTATCGGCAGATACGGCAGTGCCTTTGAGCTCCTCCACCTTGGTATCAATGAAAGCTTCGAAGCCATCAACATCCTGCGCCAGTTCGCGGATCACCATGAAGCTGCCGTTGCGTCCGAAATCGCGCATGGCCTGCCCGCTGGGGGCACGGTCAAAATCAGGATAGCGGCTGAGATCAGCCACCGAAAGCTGCGGCAGACTACGCCCGACATCGGCCTCGGGGGGCAGCAGCGAAGACCCCGGAAAATATCCCTGTCCGTTGACATAGCCGATGATGAATTCACCCGGTTCAACGACATCGCGCGTCGGAACGGACTGCGAAAAGCGGGTTGTCCCGCGGATTACCGGTTGCGAGATGCCATCCCGATAACCGAAATGCTCGAAATCGTGCTGATCTTCACCATGCTTGATCCGCGCCGGGGCGCAATCGGTTTGCTGGAGCACGCGGCCACCATGATTGGCCAGCAGCGCGCTGTGGATCTGAACGACACTGGCCAGATCCTCAGGGCTTTCCGCATAGACCAGAAGCACTGCCTCAGCCGGGGTCGGGGTCGGCGTGGTCTTGCTCGTATCATCGCTCCAGCGCCAGAGCTTGGCATGAGTCTTGTCCATATCGCCCAGAATGCGCCCGCGCCGGGCCATGCCCAGCCGGAACGCGGGCGGGAAGGTTTCAGACAGATCGGCATAGCCGCTGTTTGGCGTGGGAAATTTCGCCATGCCCGCCGCCGAGCAGGCAAGGAACACCGCCCTGCGGCGCATCCGCCGGGCATCAGTCTGCCGCGCCGCTTCGGGTCTATGGGCAAGGTCCGATGCATCGAGCGGGGCAGGCGAGACATCGTAAGCCGAGGCATCACCAATAATCGGTCGATCACCAAAGGTTACGGTGAGCGAGTGCGCCAGCGAATAACCGGTGACATTGCCATCAGCCCCGATGTTCTCAACAATCACACCCTGATTGACCAGCCCGGCCAGATCGATTGCATCGTTCTTGTTATCGATGGCCAGCACCTCTCCGCGGAGCCAGCTCAGCCATTCTCCCATGACATTGCCTTGCGGCGGCAGCTGCACGGCAAGGCTGGCCGAATGTTTCAGCCGCCCCAGCCCGGTAAACACCAGCGCCTGCACTTCATCGCTTTCGATGCGGTTCTCGATCCGCGGCATGGAGCCGAAGCAGCGCAGCCATTCTTCGGCATCATCTTGTGATTGGGCGCGGGCGACACCGGCGTGAATCAGCGCATTGTTACGGATCTGGTCGGTGGTGAAAGTGGGGAAGCGGGTGTACCAGAAGGGGGCCGAGCGCTGCACCGTGCGCTCCCAGCGCTTGAACCGATCACCATCGCGGGCGCCTTCGTGGATCAGGAATCGGGTCGGCGGAAAGCCTTCCCAGTTGCTCCAGGTTGCTGATTGTCCGGGGTGGGCGCGGGTGATGAAGTCTTCGAGATAGCTTTCCCAACTGCCGTCATAATTGGCGAAAAATATCATCCTGCGGCTGCCAGGAAGCCGCCACCAGCGGGCCGCATGGATTGTGCCCATGTTGATGACGAAGCTCGGCCTGAAGAAGAAGGTGACCAGCATCCGCACGCCCCAGAGCGAAAAGGCATTGGCAAAGACCCGCAGCAAGCCCGGTTTGAGAGTGCCTACCGCCATCACATGGTTCTGGGCATAGCCGGGTGCGTCGTCGATATCCCCAATTGCGGCGACATGATCGAGACTGGCCTGCGATCCATCCACCCAGTCGCGTTTTTCCGCGCGGCGGATCGCGGCGAAAAACAGGATCGGCACGGCGGCGGTCACGGCGGCCGTTGCCAGCAGGGTCTGCAAGGCGAGCACCGCGATATCCCAGATCGCGCTGGTGGATGGCACCATCAGGCTCCGAAACCACAGACCGAACAGCATCGCCGTGACCAGGACCGGACCCCACAGCAAGGCACCGTCGCGTGATTTCAGGAACCGGAAAAACGCCTGCCACCGTGAAACCTGACGAAATCCGGTCATCTTCAGGCGGGCCTTCGACGGCTTCATCGCGAAAGCATCATAGTTGAAAGTGGCCGCCTCGCGCATCATTTCGCGCTGCCGATCTGTGCCGCAGCGGGCGAAAGTCCTGTCCTGCGCCAGGATCCGGCGCAGATAATCCAGCGCGCGCATGGGATGGCTGCCACGTCCGGCTTCATTGCCCAGAAAATCGCTGATCACTTTTTCGGCAAAGCGGGCAAAACCCGCCTGCCGGTCTATCGCGGCAATGGGAAATTCGCCGGTGCCATTATAATCAAGCCCGGTCGCGCCCCACAGTTTGCCGTGCAATTTGACGACATGATCCTGCAGGAAGGCGCGCAAGTCTGCCGTCTCGCTCAGGCCGCAGTAGGCGAACACCGGGCGCAGGGACGCCTCGGCCTGCGCTGCGATCGCTTCCAGCGCGTCGGGTATCGTGCCGTCGACGGTCAGTTCCAGAATGATGTCGAGACCGCGCTCGCTTTCGATTGTGCTGAGTGAGGCAAAATGGACGCGCTTTGTGGCATCAAGCGCTGCGCGGATCTCCGTTTTGGCGGGGTGGCCCAGCTTCAATTCAAGCTGTGCATCAATTTCTGCCTTGGCCGCGCCAGTTGTTACCGGGGCGATGACCAGAAACATCGATTGCTGCGATGCCCGTGTGGTGAAGGTCATGTCGAGGTGGCGCGGGAAAGCACCCACCCATTGCATCCGCCCCGCCTTGCCGGGCGCGCGGACAAGGTCTTTCTGGCGCAGCAGTGCGGTGAACAGCGCGGTGATCTGTGACAGGGCAAGCTGCTTGCCGATGCAATCGTGCGGCCCGATACCGAAGACCATATCGGGTTCGTGCCATTCCCCATTGGCGCTCGTCCGGTCAGGCCAGAACCGCTTCGGCTGGGCCACCGCCTTGCCATCGCGCATCGCGGACATGGTCGATGCAAGCAGCGTGGTTCCGGCCTTGATCGGCACATCACGGCCATCCACATCAATCGTCGTATCTTTGGGGCAATAACGCCACTGACCAGGTGACAGCGCCGGACTGAGCCTGCCAGCTTCCAGCACGATCCGGCGCATCGCTGCCTCATCACCACTCATTGCAGCTGAGCGCGCCATGGCCATGGCCTCTGGCCGGTCCAGCAAGACTTGTAGCATGCGGCTGGCGGCCAGCGTGTTGGTGGGGATAAAGCCCGATGCCATGCCCAGCAACATCGAACGCAGCTCGGCGTGGGTGAGGCCTGTTTCGGGTGCAAGCAGCACCAGCCGCTCGACCAGCGTTGCACCCTCGCCAGCTTTCAGATGCCCGGCCTGCACATGTCGCCGCGCCTGACGAACCGCCTCATCGATGACGATCAGTAGTCGCCGCGCGCCGTTTAGCGCCGCAGTGCGAACCTTCGGATTGCCATAAGGATCGCCGAACAGCAGGGCGGAAACCGCCAGAGTCCAGTCACCAAAGGCATCGACGTCTTCGCAAACGAAGCCGAACCAGCGCAGGCAGATTTCACTGGGCACCCGCTTGAACAGATCGCCGATGACATCGATGCGACCGGCGCTGTTGGCGAGCAGCGCCTCGGTGAACTGAGCCGACATGGCGCCGAAGGCATCGGCATCACCTTTGACCATGGCCTGTGCCAGAATGGCGCGCAGCCGGTCATGCTCAGCGCCATCCAATCCAAGCATGAAGGTGGCCTTGTCACCCAGTTCGGCCATTTCGGGACCAAACGGCACGGTAAAATCAGCCGAGCGCAGCAAAACCTCGCGCACTTGCGCCGCGCCGGTAACATGGGTGAAGCCCGCCAATGGCATCACCGGCTTGACACGGCGTGACAGTGCATAGAGCGGGCCCAGCAGACGCAGCGAGAGGGCCGATTTCCACTGCCCCAGCCGTGACTTTTCACCAAGCAGGGCAAAATCGAACGGCTCAAGCCTCTGGTTGCGCTCGCTTGCCGGGGCCGCTTGTGCTGCCTTGATCCTCTCGAAATACTTCACCGTCGGCATCAGCGCATATCTCCTGTCACGCGTAGTCGCGCTAAGTCGCGGCGAGGTTCAAACCGTCTTTGAGAAACTGGTTGTTGCGCGGATCGACATAGGGCTGCCAATCAATGAAGCCTTGTGTGAAATCCTCCTTGGCAGCCATCAGTTCGGCCAGCGCCATCCTGGCTTCTGCCTGACGATCCAGACGGACCAGTGCGTTGATCTTGACGACATGGGCGAACCAGTAAGCTGCGCGGCGGCTCATCGCATGTTCGGCATGGACCAGTGCATCCTCGAATTGCCCGCAGAGCAGATGCGATGCTGCCAGTTCGCAGGCGAAGAAAAACATATCGTGGTCATTCGGGCTGAGCCGGATGGCGGTGCGCAGCGCCTCTATGGCGCGCTCTGGCTCATCGCGCAGCCGCAGTGACGAGCCGAGCTGGACATAGGCCATGACCAGACTGGGGTTGAGCGCAATCGCGCGGTTCAGCAGGGCTTCGGCGCGCAGCGGCTGGCGCAGCCAGATCTCGGCAATTCCGGCCAGCATATGGCCGCGCGCATCATCGCAATCGGCGATGATCGCGCGCTGTGCCATCTGCCGCATATCGCGGATGTCATTATCCGAGCCGCGCCGAGCCCACAGGTCCCAGACCCGCGCCCAGGCGCTCTGGATGATCGCTTCGGGCGAATTGGGCTCTTGCCGCAGCGCTTCGGCAAAACATTCGCGGGCCAGCACCGAATCTTCGCGCGTCATGCGGTTGAGGTGCCAACGTCCGCGCCAGATCAGATCGATCACCTTGAGATCGCTTTGCGGCTTGCGCAGCGCTCGGGTCTGCTCTTCCAGATCAATCCGGCTGCTCAGCGCCGAGGTTAGGCCCGATAGCAGGGTTTCGATCGCTTCGGGGGCATCGCTATCGCCCAGCGCCAGCTTGCTTGACCACAGCACCGTTCCGCTTTCGCTATCGGCGAGCGAGGCGGTGAGAGTGATTTGATCGCCCAATGCCCGCAGGCGGCCTTCCAGCACATAGCGCGCGCCCAGTGTGGCTCCGACCTTGCGCGGATCGGGATCAGCATCGCGGATGGCAAAGCTGGAACTGCGCGCGATGATCGGCAGCCAGCGGAGCCGGGATAACCGGTCGATCAGATCCTCGCTGATCCCCTCAGCCAGAAAATCGCGCGCGGCATCGCCGGTGAGGTTGGCAAAGGGCAGGACTGCCAGCGCCGGCAGTTCGGCGAATTGTGCTGTGTTCGATACTGGTGCCGTCGCGGACTGGCCGCGCTCGGCCTGAAACGTATGTTCGCGTTCGGCGCGTGATTGTCGCTCGATAGTCCGGGCGCGTTCCTCGCGCAGCCAGTCTTCGAAAGCTTCCTCACCGGTAATGTCCAGGCCTTCCAGAAAGGTATCACGCCCGACCGCCACTCCATCCACGTTGCGCAGGTCTATGTCGATGCGGGAGAGATCGAGCCAGACACAAGCCTTGTCGGAATGGATTAGCTCAGCCCCGCCATGCATGCTGGCCTTGCGAAGGCTTGAAAGCTCGCTGCGCAGGCTGGCGCTTGCTTGCTCGGGCAGACGCGATCCCCACAGCATGGTCTGGAGCCAGCTCCGAGTCCGTTCGCCATTGCCCGATACCGCCAGCAAGGCGATCAGTGCCTGACCCTTTCGGCTCGAAATCTCGATCCGCGTGCCGTTCGCAGCAGACAAGCGGAATGGGCCCATGAGTTGCAGCCTGAACATTCCGGCACTTTGTGACATTGGCCCCCCGAAACTCTTGAATACAGGGGATTCGCGGAAATTCACGTAATTTTTTGCGCTGTTTTCACGCTGCTTTGACGGCTGGCTTTCGCCGCAGGGCTATCCGCAAGCCACAGCAACATGGCGGAAAACAATGGCTCACACGCGCTTCTATGATTCAGTGCTTCAGGAACTTAACGCGGGCAACATGCAGGACGGCATCAACATGCTGGTCGGTATGCTTGATACGGTGGACCAGCGCCCCGAACAGTTTGGCGGTGCCTGCGACGAACTGCGGGCGCATGCGCTGGGGGCCATGCTGCGTGAAGATCCGCTGTTTGCAACGTCTCCAGCCAGTCCTGGAAGTGACACCGCGATGCTGCAACTGATCGCTTCAGGCGAAATGACGGCGGATGTCAGCCGGACCGGCAGGCGGCTGTTTTCCGCCACCAGCGAGATCAAGCTGAGCCGCGCTTTACGAGAAAGACGACTGGATGCAGCCCGCCGATTGGCGCGGGCATGGCAGCTAGGCCGCCGCATCTGCGTGCTTGGCGGCGGCATTCTGGGCGCGGCGCGGGTGCTGGCCGGGCGCGATCTCAGCAACATTACCGTGATTGACGATGATCGTTGCATGGCAGCGCAACTGCGTGATCACTTTGGCGGATCGTTCCAATTGGTAGAGGCCAGCCCGGCCAAATTCCTGCGCGACAAGGGCAGCACAGAGCGTTTCGATGTGATCTGTTCGGCTGAACTGGCCGATACATTCGCATCGCACGGACTTGCTGTATTGCTGCCCGCAATGCGGCGTTTGCTGGCACCGGGCGGCAGAATCGAGCTGGCCGCGCTGGCTACGCAGCATCCCGGATGCGGATGGCGGCGGGCCTATCTCGATTGGGAGCCGTGCTGCCACGAAGCTGATGATCTTGCGGCCATGGCCAAGGCCGCTGGCCTTGCCGCGCGGGTCTATCACGATGAAACCGCGTGTGTTGTCTGGTGTGAGATGAGCGCCATCGGCGGCGCTGAGCCGGAAACAATCTATCAGAATCAGGCCACAGGGGGCATGTCATGATTGATACCGAAGCGCATCTGCGGGGCATCGCAGGTGGAGACAGAGCCGCGTTTTCAGCGCTTTACCGAATCTGGCAACCCGTGCTGGTGCGCTATGCAACAGGCCTGCTCAATGGTGATCGCGAGGCAGCCGAAGACGTTGTCGATGAGGCGCTGCTGGCCGTGTGGCAACAGGCTGGGCGTTTTGCCGGGAGCGGCAGCGGATCAGGCTGGCTGCGGCGGATCGTCCGCAACAAGGCGGTGGACTGGTTGCGTCGTCAGCGTGAAACCACTTTGCCGCATGATGGTGTGGGCAGCCTTGCCGAAGTCATGGCCGATCCCGCGCCCAGTGCCAGTGAAATTGCCGAGCAGCAATCGGACAAGGAGGCACTGATCCGGGCGCTGGGCGTGCTTAGTTTCGATCACCGCGAGGCGGTCTGGCTGTGCTATTTCGAGGAACTGTCAGTGCAGGAAATCGCCGAGATCGCCAGTTGCCCGGCCAATACGGTCAAGACCCGGCTGTTCCACGCCCGGCGCATCTTGCGCGAAAGCGGGGCGCTGGAAATGGTGTAAGATGCTAATGGCGTGAGATGCTAACGCCAGCTTGGCAGCAGCATCCATGCCTCGAAGCTCTTCTTGCCGCCATCCAGCTTTGCCGCCGAGATGATCGGGAAGAAATAGACGAAGAACCCCAGCGCTAGGATCAAGACCCCTGCTGCCACCCAGCGCCAGCGATCCTTGCGTCGCCAAAGGTCATCAAGCGCGAGGCCGAGGCTCGCCATCAGGAAGGTGCTGGGCAGCAGGTAGTGGTAATAGAACTGCACCGGCTTGCGGTTGCCCACCCACATACCGATGGCGACGAGATAGAGCACGGCAATCGCCAAGGCATCGCGGCGCTGGCGAAAAATTCCCGCCCACAGGCACCACAGCAGTGCGGGAAGCCCAGCCCACATCACCACCGGATTGCCGATCAGGACCACGCCGCGCCGGGTGCCGTCAACGTCCTCATAGAGATACCAGACCGAGCGCCAGTCGAGCACCCATTGCCACCACACGCTCATGTAGCTGTGCTTTTTGACCACGCTGTCCTGCAAGCCGATCATGTAGCCCTGATAATCGATCAGGTGCCACGGATCGACTGGCTTGTGGGCATAAAAGAAGGCTGGAAAGAAGGTGGCGAAATAGACGGTGAGCGGCAGCAGGCCGAGCCAGACACCCGCTTCGGCCAGAGAGATTCCCGGGATCGGCGCGCCTGCAGTGCTGAACAGAAAGCGGCGGCCTTGCAGCTTCAGGCGGATCATCAGAAAGAACAGCCCCGGCGCCATGGCAACCGCCAGCACTGACCATTTGGCCCCCATCGACAGACCCAGAAACAGCCCCGCCAGCACCAGCCGCCAACGCGCCTGACGCGGATTTCGCACCGCGCCCGCCACTTGCCACAGCGCCAGCATGGCGAAACTGGCCATGAAGATGTCGAGCATGGCGATGCGGCTCTGGACGAACCAGATGAAGTTGGTCGCCAGCAGCAGTGTGCCGACAATCGTCGCCACGCGGCGCTGGCTCGTCAGCCACAGCGCGCGGCTGAAGGCGTAGAGCCCCATGGTGCCGAACAGCGCGGGCATGATCCGCCAGCCTTGCGGATGATCGCCGAACAGCCAGATCCCTGCGGCGAGGATTTCCTTGCCCAGCATGGGGTGCTCAGGATTATGCGGACGATCAAGCGTCAGCAGGATTTGCGCCGCCTTCACATAGTGCACCTCGTCGAAATAGATTTTCGAGGGAATGTGAAGCCTGATCCACAATAGTGCGAGGAAGGCAGCCGCAATGGCTGCGCACCAGCGCCAGGGATCGCGTTCTAGGGTCTGGAGGCGCGCAAAGCTCATTGCTGTGGCGGATAGTGGCAGGTGCAGGCTCGCGCAACTGGCTTGCGCGGCAATCCGCCGCCGCTTATGGCCCGCCCCATGAAAAGGAACACCGGCCAGAACCGCTCGATCACTTCCAAGTGGCGCGATGCCACGCGCGCCGTTCGGGGCGGCACCTGGCGATCAGAGCAGGGTGAAACCAGCGAGGCGATCTTCCTCACCTCGGGCTATTGCTATGATGATGCCCACACCCCCGCCGCGCGCTTTGCCGGTGAAGAGCCGGGGATGACCTATTCGCGCACGCAGAACCCGTCGGTGCAAATGCTCGAAGAACGCATCGCGCTGATGGAAGGGGCCGAGGCCTGCCGCGCGCAGGCATCGGGCATGGCGGCGATGAGCACGGCGCTGCTGTGCCAGCTTTCGGTGGGCGATCACATGGTCGTGGCGCGCGCCGCTTTCGGCCCGACACGCTGGGTGACGGACAACCTGCTGCCGCGCTTCGGCATCGACTGCACGGCGGTGGATGGCCGCGATCTTGATGCGTGGAAGGCGGCGATCCAGCCCAACACCAAGGTGTTCTTCTTCGAAACGCCTGCCAACCCGACGATGGATATCGTCGATATCCGCGCCGTCTGCGATCTGGCGCGCGAACATGGCATCCGCTCGGTGGTGGACAACGCCTTCGCCACTTCCGCATTGCAGCGCCCGCTTGATCTGGGGGCAGATGTTGTTGCCTATAGCGCTACCAAGCTGATGGACGGGCAGGGCCGCGTGCTCGCTGGGGCCGTCTGCGGCTCGGCGGATTTCATCAACGGCGTGCTGCTGCCGTTTCAGCGCAACACCGGGCCAACGCTTTCGCCGTTCAACGCCTGGGTGGTGCTCAAGGGGCTGGAAACGCTCGATCTGCGCGCTGTCAAACAGGCGGAGAACGCGCTGGTCGTGGGGCGCTATCTCGAAGGCCGGGTGTCGCGCTTGCTCCATCCCGGTCTGCCCAGCCACCCGCAGCATGAACTGGTGAAGCGCCAGATGAAGCTGTCGGGTTCGATCTTTTCGTTTGAGATCGCAGGCGGTCGCAAGGCGGCCTACGGTCTGCTTGATGCGCTGGAGTTGATCGACATCTCCAACAACATCGGTGACACCAAATCACTGATGACGCACCCGGCATCGACAACCCATTCCAGCCTGACGCCTGAGGTCCGCGCCGATATGGGAGTAACCGAAAGCATGTTGCGGATCAGTGTCGGCCTTGAAGATCCGCAGGATCTGATCGACGATCTGGATCAGGCGATGAAGGTGGTGGGGCTGTAATCCTCATTCGTGCCGGGGAGCAACGCGTCTCCCCCGTTGCTTGCCTCCGTATTCCTCGCTAGTCTCGGCGCATGAAAGAACTCTTCCAGCACGCTGCCATCACTGACGGAATCACTGTGCGAGTCGCTGTGAATTTCCTGCCCGAACAATCGCGCATCGAAGCCGGCAAATGGTTCTGGGTCTATCATATCCGGATAGAGAATGATTCGGATCAGGCGGTGCAATTGCTTACCCGTTACTGGAAGATCACTGATGGCCGCGGCAAGGTGGACATTGTCGAGGGGGATGGCGTGGTTGGCGAACAGCCGCTGATCCCGCCGGGCCGCAGCCATGACTATGTCTCGGGCTGCCCGTTGATGACCCCGCTGGGATCGATGGAAGGCCACTATGGCATGCGCCTGGCAGACGGTGAAATGATCGAGGTGGCGATTCCCTTCTTCCCGCTCGCTGCTCCGGCAACCGCTGGTTCGCCGCAATCATCGACGGGCCTGCACTGAGCCAGCTCAAGCGCAGGGCACTTGCCCCGTGCCCGCCTCCGCCATAGGGAGGCAGGATGAAGCGCACGCATCTTCCGCTTAACGCCCTGCGCGTGTTTGACGCTGCCGCGCGGCACCTGTCGTTCACCCGCGCGGCGGATGAGCTGGCGGTGACTCCTGCCGCCGTTGGCCAGCAGATCCGCGCGCTTGAAGACCTGCTTGGCGTCGTGCTGTTTCGCCGCACCAGCAAAGGTCTGGAGCTGACCGACGAGGCGGGTGCCGGGCTGGAGGCGCTGCGGAGCGGCTTCCTCAGTTTTGAGGATGCGGTGCAAGCCATGCAGGCCGGGCAATCGAGCCATGTTTACACCATCGCCGCGCCGCGCGATTTCATCGCCGCCTGGCTCGCGCCGCGCCTCGCCGCGTTTCGGGCGGGTAATCCCGAGGTGCGCTTTGTCCTGCTCGATGGCGAGGTGCTCGATTTTACCGAGGCCAACCTCGATCTCGCGGTGCGCTGGACCGATGGGCCGGGCGATCTCGAAGGCGTGCAACTGGGCACTGCCGAGCGCGTGATCGTGGGCGAGGGGGAATGGATTTCATGGCCCGGCGATCCCGCGCCGCAGGGGGATGACGCAGAGGAGCCGCCGGTTCACGTCGGCGATGCGGGCCTCGCACTGGCCTCCGCCGCCGCAGGTCTGGGTAAGGCCCGCGTCCCCGCGCTGCTTGCCCGCGAATGGCACGCAGCAGGGCGGATAGAGGCGCTGGGCAAGGTTGAAGACTGCCGCCGCGCCTACTGGCTAGTCGCCCCCCTGCCGCAGTGGCGACAGAAAAAGGTTAGGGCACTGGTGGCTGCGCTGGTGGGGTGAGGGGGTTTTCTAACCCTAAGGGCTGATGACGTTGAATTTATAGTACTGACAATGTATATACCTCGTCAGTACCAAGCGGAGGCTCCCATGTCGAAAGCGGCAGTGTTCACGATGAAGCTCGAAGCCGATCTTCGGGCTGATTTCCTCGCCGAGGCGGAGGCTTCGCACCGGCCCGCGTCGCAAGTCGTGCGCGAATTGATGCGCGAATTTGTCCATGAGCAGCGCGAAAAACGCGAATATGGGGCGTTTCTGCAAGCCAAGGTCGATCTCGCGCGCGCCTCGGTTCAAAACGGGCAGGGCCGTTCCAATGATGATGTCGAAGCCGATTTCGCCGCTCGCCGCGCACACGGATAGCTGATCAGGCGTGAGGGTTGTCTGGACGCCGGAAGCCCAGCATGACCGTGCTGATATCTGGGACTATATCGCCGCCGACAATCCGGTCGCGGCGGCCCGGATGGACCAGTTGCTCAGCGATGCCGTGGCGAACCTCGCCGACTTTCCGATGCTGGGGCATGAGGGTGAGGTGCCGGGCACCCGGGAATTGACTCCGCACAAAAGCTATCGCCTTGTTTATGAGATTACCGAAGATACGGTGTGGATTCTGGTCTTGATCCATAGCGCACGGCAGTGGCCACCAGTTAGTTAAGAGAGACTACCTCCCCAAATCCCCCAACTCCATCCCGTTCCCCGGCATACACTGCTGAACCTCGATCAGATTCCCCTCGGGATCACGGCCATACAATGTCCTGACATGGCCCATGTCGACAAATTCGCGGGTGCCGAAGTCCATGCCCGCCGCGATCAGCTTTGGCATATCTTCGGCGATATTGTCGGTATCGATGCAGATGTGGGTGTAGCCCTTGTCCGCCGCAGTGAGTGCCTGTGTGTTCCTTGGTGCCGGGTTCGCGTATTGGAACAGCTCGATATAGCAGGTGCCCGCGCGCATCATCGCGCCGCGTGCGGCTGAATCCTTGAGATCGACGATCTGATCGAGCAGCGGCTCGTTTTCCCAGCCGAACGGTTCTCCGACAATCTCGAAGCCCAGACCATCGCGGTAAAAGCGGATCATGCGGTCAATATCGTGGCAGTGGATGCCGGTGTGATGAATGCCCCGGATCATGGTGTTCTCCCGCTGTTATCGGGAGCATTTATCCAAGCAAACGGGCGGTCAGGCAATGCCTGTCCGCCCGCCGAATTGTCTGAACAGGAAAGGCTAAACCGGTTAGAGTCTTTCCGCATAGAATTGAATCAACTCAAGCCCGTTCGTCCCGAGCGCAGTCGAGGGATGGCCGAGCAAAGTCGAGGCCTGCAACGCTGAAGTTCTCGGCTCCGCTCGAATAAATCCCTCGACTGCGCTCGGGACGAACGGTTTTTGTGGTTCAATGTAAAACGGAAAAACTCTAACGGCGGACGCGGCGGCCGCAGTTGCGGTTGTACTTCTTGCGGGCGATCTCGTGTCCGGCAACGCCGCCAGCTGCGGCGCCAGCCAGCGTGCCGCCGGTGCCGCCAAGGATCACCTTGCCGAGGACCGCGCCGCCCACTGCGCCAATCGCCGCACCGCCGGTCTTGGTCACGCGCTTGCATCTGGTGGCCGCTTCAACCGGGCTGATGCTGGCGAGGGTCAGTGTGGTGGCGGCGATAGTGAGCGCCAAAGGGGCGAGAATAAGTTTGAACATAGAGCTTCTCCTGTTGTGAATGCTCACCCGCCCTGTCGGAGCGCAAACTGACTGAACCTGAACGACACGATGAGCCGTTGCTTGCGCAAGCTTTACGGATTGGTGATTGCGTTAACTGAACCACCGGGCAGACCAAATGTTCCCTCAGCCTTGGCGCGGACGTTACGGCATAGCTCGAGCAGGGTATTTCGGGTGTCAGGCGCAATGTCGCCGAAAAAATGCTGTTCGATGGCATCGCCCGCTGACTGGATATGCTTCAGCAGTTCCTTGCCAGCCTCGGTGAGGAACAGTGCATTGCTGCGCCCATCGGCAGGGGGGCGGATCAGCAGGCTGCGCGCTTCAAGGCCCGCGACAATCGGCACCATATTTGTCCGCTTTACGCCAAGTGCCCGCCCGATAGCACTCTGGTTGCACCCCGGATTAGCCCCGACGAAACGAAGAATGATTGCCTCGCTGACCTTGAGGTCCAACTCCTCGTAACTATCAGTCAGCGCGGTCATGGTGACGAGCATGGCGCGGCGTAACTGATAGCCCAGCACATCATCGAGCGGGTCGGCCAGCGTTTCGGTTTTTGTTTCGGTCAGCATAGCGGATTGCTATGCCGCCAGTCGCTCACCGCCGCAACAGCCGTGACAGCAGCGGACGGTCTGACAGGATGGCGCGCGCGGCATTGTGCCCCGGAGCTCCCGTCACACCGCCGCCAGGATGGGCGCCAGCGCCGCAGTGATACAGCCCCTTGATCGGCCCGCGATAATCGCCGTGGCCCAGCACCGGCCGCGCTGCCCACAACTGCTCAAGGCTCATCCGACCGTGGAAAATATCGCCACCGATCAGACCGAACTTGCGCTCCAGATCGAGCGGGGAGTGGATTTGCCGCGCGATCACGCTGGCGCGGAAATTGGGCGCATGCCTCGTGACGGTGTCGATCACGCAGTCTGCCGCTGCCTCGCGCTCATCGTCCCAGGATCTGCCATCGGGCAATTCAGGGGCGAAGTGCTGGCAGAACAGGCTGGCGACATGGGCTCCGGGCGGGGCAAGGCTATCATCGAGTGTTGAGGGGATCAGCATTTCGACCACTGGATTGCGCGACCAGCCCAACTTCGCCGCATCGTCATAGGCGGTATCCATGTAATCCATGGTCGGGGCGATGACGATGCCGGCGGTGTGGTGATCGGCCTGAATTTTGCCCGGCAGCACGGCGAAATCGGGCAGTTCCGACAGCGCGACATTCATGCGGAATGTGCCGGAACCCGCCTTGAAGCCCGCGATGCGGCGGCGAAAATCGGGATCGAGGTCTGATGCATCGACCAGTTGCCGGTAAAGCAGCGCCGGACCGACATTGGCGGCCACCAGCGGTGCGGCGATCTCCTCGCCGCTCTCCAGCCGGACGCCTGAAACCTTGCCGCCATCGACCAGCAGCTTTGCCACCGGCGCTTCAAGGCTGATCTCGACACCCACACTGGCGCAGGCCGCTGCCATGGCCTGCGTGATCGCCCCCATGCCGCCGATAGCGTGCCCCCAGGCACCCTTGTTGCCGTTGACCTCACCGAACACATGATGGAGCAGCACATAAGCAGTGCCAGGGCTGGAGACACCGGCATAATGCCCGACGGTGGCATCAAAGGCGAAGGCGGCCTTGACGTGTTCATTGTCAAACCAGCCATCGAGAAATTCTCGGGCCGAGCGGGTAAACAGTTCGAGCAGATCGCGCTGCGCAGGCGCTGCCATCCGGGCCATCGGCAAGCCTTGCTTGAAGGCCGCGAGGAGTGACCCCAGCCCGCCGCCGGGGGTAGGCGGTATCTCCAGCGCCATAGCGCGCAGCAGATCGGCAATCTTGCCCAGAGCCGCGTCATAGTGTGGATAGGCTGCCGCATCCTTGGGCGAAAACCGCGCAAATTCGGCCTGAGTCCGCTCCATCCCGCCGCCCAGACACAAGTGATCGCGCTCAAATGGCAGAAAGTTGCTCATCCGCCGCTCGACGATCCTGAGCCCGCGTTCGTGCAGCCGCATATCGGCGATCACCTTGGGCTGTAACAGACTGACGGTGTAGCTGGCGGTCGAATTGCGAAAACCGGGGTGGAACTCCTCGGTCACCGCCGCGCCGCCGATGATTGCGCGGCGCTCAAGCACACGCACCTTTAGCCCGGCAGAGGCGAGGTAAAAGGCGCAAGCGAGGCCATTGTGACCCCCGCCGATAATCAGGGCATCATAACGCTTGGTCACGTCACTTCGAGGACAAGTCGGTGAACAGGCTGGTGTAATAGATGATGCCCGGGCGGATGTTGGACAGGTGCACCCGTTCGTTCAGGCCGTGGCTGAAATCATCCGAATCCTTGCTGAAACTGGGGCTGGCACCATAGCTTGGCACGCCCGCCGCGCGGAACCACATCGAATCCGAAGCACCTGATGATTGTGCCGGAATCACCGTCACCCCCGGCCAGGCCTGCTTGATCGCCTTGTCGGCTGCAGCGATGAAATCGGGCCGCATCGGCGATGCCGGGCTGGCGATGCCGCCTTCGGTGATGTCAGTGAAGGTCACTTGCAAGACATTTGCCGCGCGGGTCAGCTCGGCCATGATATCGGCCTGTTTGTGTCCCGGAAAAATGCGGCAGTTGACCGTTGCCGTGGCGCGCTGCGGCAGGGCGTTTTCAGCATGGCCCCCTGAAACCAGCGTCGGCACGCAAGTGGTGCCGATCTTGCCGACATAGGTCGGGCTGGCGCGCAGCGTTGCGGCGGCCACTTCGTCACCCGGATTGGCGGCAAAGGCGAGCATGGCCGCGGCGAGTTTAGAGTCTGCCTCGAACGCGGCGGCCTTTTCGAAATAGGCTTTGGTCAGTGGGGATAGTTCCGGCTTGAAGTGATAGGCGCCGATCCGCTCCAGAGCTGTGGCCAGTTGGACGATGGCATTGTCCGGGCGCGGGGAAGAGCTGTGACCGCCGGGGTTGGTCACTTCCAGACGGTAATCAGCATAGGTTTTTTCCGCACCTTGCCATGACCAGTAGAGCGGCTTGAAGTTCGTCTCGTCAAAAGCGCCGCCACCGCCGTCAATGTTGATCACCAGTTCGGCGTTCGACAGCTGCTTGGCGATTTCGCGGCTGGTGTACATCGCGGTTTCTTCATCGCCGGAAAATTCCAGAATGATGGAGCGTTTCGGGCGGTAGCCCTGACGGCGCATTTCGATCAGCGATGAGACGGCGACTGCGGCATCGAACTTCATGTCACTCGCGCCCCGGCCAAACAGATAGCCGTTCTCGACAATTGGCGTGAAGGGATCGCGCTGCCAGTCCTTGGGATTGGCTTCCACCACATCGATATGGCCCGAGATCACCAGTGGCTTCAGCGCGGGGCTGCTGCCCTTCCAGCTGGCGATGATATAGGCCGTGTCCTTCAGCGGGGTAATAACGATATCACCCGGAGCCCAGCCGCCCGCGATCAGCGAATCCCTGATCCTGGCCGCAACATCCCCGGTGCGGTTGCCCGGTCCGCGCACCGATCGCATGGCGATCAGCTGCTTGGCCAGATCGAGCGCCTGCGCCTCAGCTTGGGGGAAGGCCGCAGGCGGCTTGGCGGTATGGGGCTTTGCTGCGGCAGGGGCGGCGGCAAGACTGAGCAGGGCGGTCATAACCGCAAGTGTGCTGGTTTTCATGAAGCAAGTTCTAGGCAATCCGTGCACAGTCGCAAGTGCTTACGACACTTGAGCCGCTCGCCTGCTTGGCGCATGGTGTGTGAGTGTCTGGAACTGGGGGGATAATGGCGCAAATCAGCGAAAGGCCGACGGCCAAGGCGCGCGATGCCCGTCAAGTCAAAAGCGATGCCGCCTTGCGGGAGGGCTTGCTGGCGCTGCTTACCCGCCAGCCGTTTGACCGGATCACCGTGCGCGATATCGTGGCCGAGGCGGGGATCGGCTATGCCACGTTCTTCCGCCACTACCCTTCTAAGGATGCGCTGCTCGATGCCGTGGCGGGCGAGGAGATTGAGGCATTGCTGCATCTTACCGCGCCGCTGCTCAGCCCCGATGACACGCGCGCTACGTGCCTTGCGCTCGCCAGCTATGTCGATGAACGCCGCGCGGTGTGGAGCGCCTTGCTGACGGGCGGAGCGGCTGGTCACTTGCGCGAACAGTTTGCGCGGCTGGCAGCCCAGATCCCGGCGGCAGAACATCCCAGCGGCTGGCTGCCCAATGAACTTGGCGTGATTTTCGGCGTTTCCGCCACGGTGGAGATCCTTGCGTGGTGGCTGCGGCAGGCACCCGATTTTCCGGTTGAGCGTGTGGCGGAAATACTGGACCGACTGGTGATCACGCCAACCGTTGGCTCACTTCGTGAGGGTTGATGTTACGCGGTATTAACCAAGGTTGCGGCAAAGCGGCTGTCTCACCGGATTGATCAGTCAACAGACCCGATGGCAAAGCAGGTCGGGCAGGCTATAGGCAGGCAATGAGCAAGATAACCCCCGTCATTCTCTGCGGCGGCAGCGGCACACGCTTGTGGCCGCGCAGCCGCGCCAGCAAACCCAAGCCCTTCCTGCCACTGGTGGGCGAGCAGACTTTGTTTGAGGCAACGGTCGCGCGCAGCGGTGATACTGCCACCTTTGCCCCGCCCTTGGTGGTGACGGGCGTGAAGCACCTTGACCATGTCGAGGCGCAACTGGCGGGAGCGCAGGGCGCGACAATAATTGTCGAACCTTCGGCGCGCAACACCGCCGCCGCCATTGCCCTTGCCGCGCTGCGGCTTGATCCGCTGGACATCATGCTGGTCTGCCCCAGCGATCATCATATCGCCGATGGCGCGGCCTTCACACACGCAGCCAGCGTTGCCGCTGCACTGGCGGCTGAGGACTGGCTGGTGTCCTTCGGGATTGAGGCGGTGACGCCCGAAACCGGCTTCGGCTATCTGCGCCGGGGGGAGGCTATCGGCACAAATGGCGGCTTTCGCGTCGCGCAATTCGTTGAAAAGCCCGATGCGGTGCGCGCGCAAGCCTTTCTCGATTCGGGCGAATATGCGTGGAACGGCGGCATCTTCGCCTTTCGCGCCGGGGCATTCCTCGCCGAGCTGGAGGCACATCGTCCGGCCATCTCAACTGCTGCGCGCGAAGCTGCGGCCAAGGGCCATGCTGAGGGTCAGCGCTTTCATCCAGACGCTGATGCCTTTGCGCGGATCGAAAGCGAGAGCGTCGATTACGCGGTGATGGAAAACACCTCCCGCGCTGCCATGGTGCCCGCCGACATGGGCTGGTCGGATATCGGCAACTGGCAGGCGCTGCATGATGCACGGGCCTGCGATGCTGACGGCAACAGCATTGCTGGCCGCGCCGAATTGATTGGCTGCAAGAACGTGCTGGTCGATAGCGATGGCCCGCGCGTTTCGGTGATCGGCCTCGATGATGTGATCATCGTCGTCGATGGTGATGAGGTGCTGGTGACGACTGCGGCTGGTGCGCAGCTGGTCGGCAAGCTTTCGGGTGCGGTCAATCAGTGAGCGCTTTGCTTCCCACGCGCATGGTTGAAAAGCCGTGGGGGCGGGACGCTCTGCCTGCGCCTTTCGTTGCACCAGCCGGTCAGCGGATCGGCGAAGTGTGGTTCGAGCCGCCCGCTGCCCTGCCACAGCTGCTGGTCAAATATATCTTCACCTCCGAAGCGCTCTCGGTGCAGGTCCATCCCAGCGATGCGCAGTTGCCTGGGCATGGCAAGGAAGAATGCTGGCTGGTGATCGCTGCCGAGCCGGGGGCAAAGCTGGGGATCGGCTTTACCCGCGCGGTTTCATCTGAAGAGATGGGCGCCGCGGCTCTCGATGGCTCTATCGAGGCACTGCTGGAATGGTACGCCGTCAAACCGGGTGACTTCTTCTACATCCCGGCGAACACGGTTCATGCCATCGGCGCGGGCGTCAGCCTGATCGAAGTGCAGCAGAACAGCGACGTCACTTACCGCCTCTATGATTATGGCCGCCCGCGCGAACTGCATCTGGATAAGGGCGTGGCGGTGGCGCGAGGCGGTGCGCTTCCTGCGCATTGCCGCGCGCAGCTGCCAGAACAGGGCGAGGTGACTCTGGTCGATGGTCCACTGTTCCGGCTGGATCGTCTGGATGGTCCGGCGAGTGAAGCCGTGGCGACGCGTTATGGCCGGGCTCCGCTGCTGGTGATCCCGCGCAGCGCCGGTGTTTCGCTTGGCGGCGAAGTGATTGCGCCGGGGGAATGCGGGCTTGCTACCTCGCTGGCCGATCTGGCGCTGAACGATGACTCACAATGCCTGATTGCGCAGCCTTCTCTACTTGATTGAAGCCGGACTGACCGGCAAAGGAGGTGGCAGAATTGGGAGTACCAGCCTGTGACCACCATCCATCCCGTCCCCGCCGAATGGGCGAAACGCGCCTATGTTGATGCAGCGGGCTATGCCACAAAATACCGCGCCTCGATTGAATCGCCCGAGGCCTTCTGGCGCGCTGAATCGGCGCGGATTGACTGGATCAAGCCATGGACCGAGCTCAGCAAGTGCAGCTTTGATGAAGGCACTTTCGGCATCGAATGGTTTGCCGATGGCACGCTGAACGTTTCAGCTAATTGTCTTGATCGCCACCTTGCCAAAAACGGCGAGACTCTAGCGATCATCTGGGAGGGGGATGACCCTGCGCAGCAGCGCAAGATTACTTACCGTCAGCTGCACGAAGACGTCTGCCGCATGGCCAATGTGCTCAAGGGCATGGGGGCAGGCCGGGGCGATCGGATCACCATCTATCTGCCGATGATTCCCGAAGCGGCGGTTGCCATGCTGGCCTGCGCGCGGATCGGCGCGATTCATTCGGTGGTGTTCGGCGGCTTCTCTCCAGAGGCTCTCGCGGGCCGGATCGAAGATTGCGACAGCAAGCTCATCATTACCGCCGATGGCGGCATGCGCGGGGGCAAACTGGTTCCGCTCAAAGCCAATGTCGATGCCGCTCTGGCAAGCTGTCCCTGGGTGGAGAATGTGCTGGTCGTGCAGCACACCGGCTCCGCTGTGACCATGGCAGAGACACGCGATCATTGGTGGCATGAGCAGCGCGGCGGCGTTCCGGCAACTTGCGCGCCAGAGGAAATGAGCGCGGAAGATCCGCTGTTTATCCTCTATACCTCAGGTTCAACCGGAAAACCCAAGGGCGTTCTGCACACCACCGGTGGCTACCTCACCTGGGCTGCGATGACTCACCACTATGTCTTTGATTACCGGCCCGGAGATATCTACTGGTGCGCTGCGGATATCGGCTGGGTGACGGGGCACAGCTACGTCGTTTATGGCCCGCTGGCCAATGGCGCGACGCAGGTGATGTTTGAAGGCGTGCCCAATTACCCTGACCATTCGCGCTTTTGGCAGATCGTTGATCGCCATCAGGTCAACATCTTCTATGGCGCCCCCACTGCCTTGCGCTCACTGATGCGCGAAGGCGATGACTGGGTGATGAAGACCTCGCGCTCCTCACTCCGCCTGCTGGGATCGGTCGGCGAACCAATCAATCCCGAGGCTTGGGAATGGTACTGGCGGGTGGTCGGTGATGAGCGCTGCCCGATTGTCGATACCTGGTGGCAGACCGAAACCGGCGCGGCGATGATCACCGGGATGCCCGGCGCGATTGCCATGAAGCCCGGCTCAGCTTCGCTGCCGATGTTCGGCGTGGTGCCGCAACTGGTCGATGCCGAGGGCGGCGTTCTGGAAGGCGCGGCGGACGGCAATCTGTGCCTCACGCAAAGCTGGCCGGGGCAGATGCGCACCGTCTGGGGCGATCACGCGCGCTTCTTCCAGACCTATTTCTCCACCTATCCCGGCAAATATTTCACCGGCGATGGCTGCAAGCGCGATGAGGATGGCTATTACTGGATCACCGGACGGGTGGACGATGTGATCAACGTCTCAGGACACCGCATGGGCACCGCCGAGGTGGAAAGCGCGCTGGTCGCTCATCACGCCGTGGCCGAGGCGGCGGTGGTCGGCTTTCCGCACGACATCAAGGGGCAAGGCATCTACGCCTATGTCACGCTCAACGCCGGTGAAGAGCCGAGCGAGGCGATGCGCAAGGAACTGGTGCAATGGGTGCGCAAGGAAATCGGCCCGATAGCGACGCCCGATGTGATCCACTTTGCCCCCGGCCTGCCCAAGACCCGCAGCGGCAAGATCATGCGGCGGATTCTGCGGAAGATCGCCGAGGGGGATACCTCGAACCTTGGTGATATTTCGACGCTGGCCGATCCGGGCGTGGTTGAGGTTTTGTTGAGCGGGGGGCGGTGAGTTGATGGGCATTATTAGACGGAGTGCTGGGCCGGTAGGCGCTGCAACTGTGGAGACGGCTTAAACAGAGAATTTATTGATTGCCACTGATAGGATTACACAAAATTCGGCCATCTAAAGACTCCGGCTGCCAGAAGGGAAGGCACAATTACTGACGTGCTCCCCTGATTGTTACCATTCAGAGGTAGAGTCCTTCCATTGTCTGGCTGATGGTTGATGGGATGACAAGCAGTGCCGGGGCATGCCCCGGCACTGCTTGTTTTGCGATCTCGGCGGGGGTGCGTCCACCAAGTTTCGA
>CAMDQO010000032.1 GCA_945906105.1 Novosphingobium sp. Chol11
GGTGGCGTCCGAATCGGAGCGATAGACCCGGCCCGGTGCGATGATCCTGAGCGGTGCGCCCTGTGCGATCATCGAGCGGATTTGCACCGGCGATGTATGGGTGCGCAGCAGCATTGCAGTGGCGTTGCAGTCCGCTTGCACCGGGCTTTGATCTGGGCCGGCGTCCGGGAAGTAAAACGTATCGTGCATCGCCCGCGCCGGGTGGCTTTCGGGCATATTGAGCGCGGTGAAATTGTGCCAGTCGTCCTCGATCTCGGGGCCGGTGGCGACGGCGAAACCCATGTCGGCAAAGATCTCTGCCAGCTCGTCCATCACCTGCGAAACCGGATGGATCGAACCACGCGGTGTGAGGGGTGCGGGCAGCGAAAGGTCGATCGTTTCAGCAGCAAGCCGGGCTTCGAGAGCGGCGCTTTCAAAGGTTGCCCTGGCATTGGCCAGCGCTTCGGTAACCTGCTCACGAAGCGCCTGAATCTGCGGGCCTTCGCTCTGCCGCTGATCGGGTGACATGCCGCCGAGCGTCTTCAGCAGGCCGGAAATCGAGCCCTGCTTGCCGAGAAATTCCACCCGCAACCGCTCGAGAGAATCGAGATCAGTCGCCGCCGCGATACGGGCGAGTGCGTCCTGTCCGTTAGCTGCGTAATCCACGTGTTTCGTCCGTTCGGCAAAAGGTTCAAGCGCGGGCCTTTAGAGGCTGTAGGCCTCGCCCGCAACTTTCACGCGCCGCCGCCATCGGGCGTGTCGAGTGCTTGCACCGCCTTGCCGACAAATTGCGCGCGGGCGATCATCACCGCGCTGAGGATCGGCTTGTCGAGCGCGGCGTATTTGCTTGGCGACATTCCCATGAATGCTTTGAAATCACGGACAAATTGCGCCTGATCGTGATACTGGCTATCCATCGCCTCGATCCATTTGAGCGAGGGGTCAAGCATATAGTCCGCCAGACTGCGCAAGAAGCGCTGGCGGCGCAGCAGCAGCTTGGGGGCAAAGCCGAAAGCGTGGTGGCAGCTACGCTCAACGGTTCGTTGGCTGACTCCTGAAAGCTCCACCATTTCGGCCACAGTCTTGATGTCGGGATCAACCAATGCGCCATGAATCGCCAGAATGCGGGCTTCGTCGGGCACGGCGGTGTCCGGGCGATCTCGGAAATGATGAGATATTCGCGCAAATTCTGCTGCGGTATCGGCTTCCCCTGAGAACAGAGTATCGGCCAGTGGCACGAAGCTGGAAAAGGCGGGATCAGCGCCGCCATCGACCAGCGCATCGGCCATTTCACCAGCATTAGTGCGGACGAACTTCGCCCAGCCGAGCGGCAGCAAGCCCACACCCCACATGCGGGCCTGGGGGCCGATGGAAAATCGTATAGCCTTGCTGCTCGGCCCCGTGACGCAGAACGGCACACCGGATATCTTCGCGCCGGTCATCGTTTCGGCATCAGGGAAGCTGCCACTCATGAAGCGAAGATTGGCCCATTCGGGATGCAGATAATCAACCACTTGCCCGCCATTAGCGACGGAAAATTCTACCAGATAGAAGGTGGTGAAATAGCGGCGCAATTCCGGCGGCGGCTGGAAAAACCGCGCCTGCACCTGGCACTCCTGCGACACCCTGTTCTCCTTATGGGTGATGTCATGCCAGTGGGGATGATGATTCGGCAAGGTGCAAAGCAAAAGGCGCGGGAAGCTGGTGCTTCCCGCGCCTTTGTGCGCTTTGCAATCACCCCGGCGTTTAGGCCAGTGCGGCTTTCGCTTGAGCGATCACCGTGGTGAAGATGCCGGCCTCGTTCATGGCGAGATCGGCCATCGTCTTGCGATCGAGTTCGATCCCGGCCAGCTTGGTGCCGTGGATGAACTGCGAATAGGTCAGACCTTCGAGGCGGACCGCAGCGTTGATGCGTTGAATCCACAGGCCGCGGAAAGTCCGCTTTTTGATCTTGCGATCGCGATAAGCATACTGGCCAGCCTTTTCGACTGCCTGACGCGCAACGCGAATCGTGTTCTTGCGGCGGCCGCGGTAGCCCGCTGCCTGTTCGAGAAGCCGCTTATGTTTGGCGCGGGTGGTAACACCCCTTTTGACACGTGCCATATCTTAGTACTCCGCATTCCTGTTGACGCGATTTCCGAGTCGCCGGATGAAGTCATCCGGCTCGAAATCGCTCAGCTCAGCCCGTAAGGTGCCCACTTCTTGATCACTTTCGCATCGGCGTCAGAAATCGTGTCAGTGCGACGATGTTGGCGGATGTACTTGGCATTATGGCTCATCAGGCGGTGGCGCTTGCCAACCGCACCGTGCTTGATCTTGCCAGTGGCGGTAAGGCGGAAGCGCTTTTTAACGCCGCTTTTCGTCTTGAGTTTGGGCATTTTCGTCTCCTGTTGTGCGACGCTTTAGACCAGCCTTGGCAGCCCTTACAGCCAGGCCGGTCCCAGAATCTCTTCAAAAGAGACTCATCCGTGTCGATCGAAGTGCGCGCCACTAAGCGAGGATAGCCTCGAAAGCAAGTGCGCAGACTCTATCCCTTCATGCGCGGCGTGCCCATGAAATCGCGCTTGCCCACTTCCAGACCCTGATTGCGCAATAGCGCATAGGCCATCGATGCGTGGAAATAGAAGTTCGGCTGGGCAAAGCTGAGCAGGTAATCCTCGACAGAGAAGGGCATCCGCCGCTCGCCAAAGATAAATGCGGTCTCCTTATCGGCAATGCTGTCGATCTGATCGGGGGTCACCGCCTGCAAGCTGGTGATGGCGTCTGAAACCGCAGCGGCAAGGGCCGCAAAGCTGGCTGGCGCGGGGTTGAGGTCCGGTCCGGTCTGGCCAGCCTGCACCCCGGCCACGGCGCCTGCCGAATGCTGGCAAGCGGCCATGATCTGCTTGGCGAAAGGCCACATATCGGGGGCAAGCCGAAGATCGGTCAGCGCTTCGTCAGGCAGGCTCTTTTCCGCACAATGCGCCCGTGCTTTTTCAACCAGTCCCGCCACTGCTGGGAGCACCTGAAGGAATTGCGGCACAGTCGCCTGATAGAGTGATGTCGGCATCAATATTCTCCCGTTCAATTTTCACTGCCCGCAGGCCAGCGCTGCTATGATCGGTGCTGGTGGCTATTTACCCACCAGCACAAAGGGTGCCCACAGGGCTGGATTGGCCGATCCGGATACTGACCGGTCGTGCGTCAGGGCGATCTGTGCGCGGCGCAGCGCTTCAGCCGGTTTGAGCCCCGCTGACGTGCCTTTCGCCGTTTCAACCGTGAGCCGTGCGGCCACGTCATCGCGTACCCGCCAATGCGAAACCATCAGGCTATCGGCACCGGCATAGAGAAATGCGTGGGCCAGACCGCCCAATGCCTCGCCGTTAGCCTGATCCCCCGATGCCGAGTTGCAGGCCGACAGCACGACCAGCCGGGCGTTGAGATTCAGCGCAGCGATTTCTGTTGTGGTCAGCAGGCCGTCGTCAGTTGTCCGTTCTCCGGAGCCTGGGGCGCCTTGCTCACGCGATGGCGAAAGCACCAGTGCGGCCTCATCCAGATCATCCAGATCGCCTGCCATCAGCCCATGCGTGGCAAAGGCGATGATATCGGCACCAGACAGATCAAGGGCGCGTAAATCCGCCTCGGTTGCCTCCACACCGGCAAGGATCCGTGTCTGTTTGGCGTGCAAGGCATTGGCCATTCCGGTCATTTCCGCCGAGGCCATGCCAAGCGCGCCGAGTTCAGCAATCTTGGTGCCATTCGTCGCGCCCCGGAAGGACCGCAATCTGGCAACAGAACTGCCGCCACTGGCCAGTTCAGGTAGTGCAGGTGCGCCAACGCCAACAAACGAGGCAAAGCGCTGTTTGCTGCGGGCCTTGTTGATGTTCGCCTCATCTGCGCCAAAGCCACCAAAGCCTACCGGATAGGAAAAGGCGAAACGTTCCACTGCCCATTGATGCGATCCGTTGGCGCGGGTGCGGCTGAGAATTGCAAAGGGCAGTTTGGCCAATTCGCCCTTGGCAATGACATTGACCAATCGTTTGCCGGCAAGCACTCGTTCCACTGCGGGAGTGAACAGGGCTGCTGCCAATTCGTCGGTCGCGGCCATATCAAAAGGCTCGTCTGTGCCCTGTCCCCAATCCAGTTGCTGGCGTGTGATGCTGACCAGATCGCGGATGCGGCTGGTGCTGGCAGCGGCATCGACAACGGCGACTTCTTGCGCAGAAATGGCGAATATCTGCGTGGATAATTCGGTTTCAAGCGAGAGGAATATGGCCTCGTCTTTTCTGAGCCGCTTTTGCACCGCAGCCAGTTCCACCGATTCAAACAAATCGCCACCCTGACCGGCCTGACTGTGCCCCGCCTGCATCGCGGATATGCGGATGGTCAGGGCATCCATATCAGCCTTGGCCAAACGGGCGGCTGGCGCATCGCTGGCCGTTGCTGCCTTGTCAAAAGCGGACTGGGCTTTGCCGCGCTTCTCGATCAGATCCTGCTCCTCTCGCAACAGGGCTGCCATTTGCGGATTTGCCGCGCGATCCCGGCTGCGTACGCGCAGTACTGCGCGGTCTGAAGGGCCAAGCTGATAGCGCTGTGCCAAGGCGAAGGCACGGGCCTTGTCACCCGCCTCGCTTGCCGCCAGAGCGGCCCAGCCAAAGGCGCGATTCAGGCTGACACTGCGATTGCCGCGGGCGCCTTCCTGTTTGATTTCCTTGGCCTGAAATTCGTAAAGACCGGGCAAAATCCGGTCCAGCCGCGCCAAAGCCAGATCGCGCTTGCCAGTTTTAGCTTCAGTCAAAGCTTGCAAGGCTTGGGCCGCTGCGGCTCCGCTGGTCTGTTCGCCAGCACTGCCCGCCCGCCCGCGTTCCACTTTGGCAAGCACTGCTGCTGCCTGTTCCCAGCGACCGGCCTTTGCCAGCATGACAGCCAGGAAATCCTGATTTTCGGTGACGTCCTTATGGCCGGGGGCACGCTTTGCTTCGATCTGGGCCAGCATCGCCTGAAATTCGGTGATTCCGCGATCCGTATCACCCAGGGCATAAGCCATCCGGGCAATCTTGCCGCGCGCCTCCAGCGTATTGCGCGCATTGGGCCCCGATTTTTCGTTCAGCACCTTATAGGCATATTCGGCCAGCGGCAGAGCCTCGGCATTGCGGCCTTGCGCGGTTAATATGCTGATCAGGGTAAGGCGCGCCTCTGCCGAGGTGCCTGCATCCTTGCCAAGGGTTTTTTCACTGATTTCGATGGTTCTGCGTGCCATGGCTTCGGCTTCGGAAAATTTCCCCTCGTTGAGGATATAGATTGATCCGTTCCGCAGAATGTTGATCGCGGCCGGACTGTTGGCACCCACCAGCCTATCGAGCCGAGCGACCAGCGATCGCACCGCATCTGCCGCTTCTGCCTTGCGGCCAAGATCGCTCAGATACATCGAGTGATTGCTGAGTGCGACGGTCAGCGCTTCGGTGAGATTGGAGTCCGCAGGTTTTTCGGAATGCAGACGCTCCAGAATGGCGATTGCTTCAAGCGCCGGGGGCAGGGCGGCTTCATATTTGCCCTTGCTGCGAAACGCCCAGGCCAGATTCCCCAGCCCTTGACCCAGCGGCATATTGCCCCCCGGCGGTGCATCTTCACGCCACATGGCGATGGCCCGTTCCATCTGGGCCAGTGATTTTTCAGAGTGCCCCAAAGCGTCACTGAAAACCGCCAAGTTACTGATCGCTGCGATGAAATCCCCGCGATAGGCAGGCCCGGCGGCTTCGAAAACGGCAATCGCCTGTTCTGCCGCAGCCTCTGAACCTTCCAACTCGCCCAGCAGGTATTTGCCCATGCTGATTTCGCGCTTCATCTTCTCCAGTTCGGGGTGTGGATCGGGATAAAGCGTGCGGCCATAAGCGATCACCGGGGCATAGCCGGCGAGATAGCCGCGCGGATCCTTATAGGCGTCAATCTTGTCGGCTTCGGCAATCAATGCCGCTAATCTGGCCGATTGCTTGGGCGTCAGTTTGATTTTGGCAAATGAATGGGTGGTTGCAGAAGGGGCGGTGGCCAAAGGGACGTCTGCCGAAGATGAGGACGCGGATTGGGCCTCAGCAGCATCGGGGCTTAACGTCAGCGCTGCTGATCCCAGCAGCAGGATGAGCGGGTTCACGCGCATAAAAACCAGTTTCAGCATGATAAACCTATCACCCTCAGTGCCCGCAGGCCAGTGCCTCGACGACATCTTCCAGACGCGCCGGATCGCCGAGCGCCAGAACGTGGCCGGTAGAGCCGGCGTGCAGCGGATCGCCGTTCCAGTCGCACATGGTGCCGCCAGCTCCTTCGATCACCGGCACCAGCGCCGCCCAGTCATGCAGTTTCAGCCCTGCCTCGCAGACAATATCAAGATGCCCGCTGGCCAGCATGGCATAGTTATAGCAATCGCCGCCCATCACCATGCGGCGGTGATCGGTTTTGGCGGCCAGACCCATGAAGTGGCCGCCATCATGATCGTCAAAGTAGTGCGGGCCGGTGGTGGCAATCGCGGCATCAGCTAAGCTGCGACAGCCACGTGTGCGCGCAGGTGCGCCGTTGAATGTCGTGGGGCGTCCGCTCGCGCCGATCCAGCGCTCCTTCAGAATCGGCTGGTCGATCACGCCGAGCACTGGCCAGCCTTCAACTACCAACGCAATCAAAGTGCCGAAGATCGGACGTCCGGCAAGGAAGCCGGTGGTCCCGTCAATCGGATCGAGCACCCAGCTGCGGCCAGAACTTCCGGCTGTGGCACCAAATTCCTCACCGATCACCGTATCACGCGGCACTTCGGCCTTGAGAATGCGGCGCATGGCCTCCTCGGCGGCGCGGTCTGCCAGTGTTACCGGGGTGGCATCGTCCTTGCGTTCGCTTTCCATCGCGCTGCGGAACCAGGGACGGATCGCCTCTCCTGCGACATCGGCGAGGCGGAGGGCGAGAGCGATATCGGCGTCAAGGTTCATACGTGATGCTGTGCCCGTGTGAGGCCGTGTCGGTCAAGCCAGCCTGTTGAGATAGCTTCGATATGGCGGTTTATGACAATCATTGCTTTCCCGGATGGGGAAGTATGCGCTATCAAGGCCTTGAAAACAAACGGTCGCAATGCGGGGGAACAATGAGCAAGCGGGATGAACCTGCTGTCGACAAGGCGCTGACGCCCCGGCACGGTGTGTCACGCGGGGGGCAGCCGCTTTCATACAACCGCGCACCTGCAGCCGATCTCGCGCCGTGGATCGCCTGGCTCTATGTCACCGTCGTTGATGCGCCTGCTGATTACCGGCTTGAATGCGGGCTGTTCAACGATGTCTCGGTGTTTCGCTTCCAGATCAAGGGAGAGTGGACCGCACAGACCGCCGATGGGCCGATGGCTCTGGGCAGGTCGGCACTGCTGTTCGGGCCGCAATCGCACCGGATGCCGGTGACTGTGACGGGCAGTTTTGTCTCTATTGGCATGGCCTTGCGGCCTGGCACCGGCCACGCGATGCTGGGGGCAAAAACCGCCGATCTGATTGACCGGATCGTGACCTGTGATGAACTGGGGCTACCCGGAAATGCCTTGCTCGCGCAGCTGAAGGATGATGGTTCGCCCGAAGAATGGCTGCAAGTGCTCGAAACCATGATCAGGCAGGTCGCCTCGGACAAGGGCGGCGCACTGCCCGATGAAGTGACCTCAAGGTTTGAGGCTTTGGCACTGGCCGACCCCAGCCGCCCGGTTGCGGATTTCGCCACTGCTTGCGGCATCACCCAGCGCCAGCTTGAACGAATCGTCAGTCGCGATTTCGGTATGAGCCCCAAGCAGCAACTGCGCCGCGCCCGCGCGCTCGATATGGCGGCCCAGTTAAGGGGCGTGGGCGATGCTGACGAAGCCGATGAAGTCGCGCTGCGCTTTTATGACCAGAGCCACATGACGCGCGAGTTCACCCAGCTGTTCGGGATGTCACCGGGACAGTTCAGGGCCACTCCCCAGCCGCTGCTCACCCTCGCCATCGAATCGCGTCAGGCGCACCGTCTGGAAGCTATCGAACGGCTGGCTCCAGGGGCAAAGCGGCCTTGGGAATAGCTATCAATCGAACAACGAGCTGACCGAACTCTCATCCGCAATCCGCCGGATCGCTTCGCCGATCAGCGGGGCGATGGTGAGGACGCGGACGCGGTCTGATTCGTCGGTGGCCTCGGTGGGCAGGATGGTATCGGTGATCACCAGTTCCTTGAGCGCCGAATTGTTCACCCGCGCCACCGCGCCGCCCGAAAGCACGCCGTGGCTGATATAGGCGGTGACGCTGGCCGCGCCCGCATCCATGAGCGCCTGCGCGGCGTTGCACAGCGTGCCGCCCGAATCGATGATATCGTCGATCATGATGCAGGCGCGGCCTTTTACATCACCGATGATGTTCATCACCTCGGACTGGCCGGGCTTGTCACGGCGTTTGTCAACGATGGCGAGCGGGGCATTGTCGAGGCGTTTGGCCAGTGCCCGGGCGCGCACGACGCCGCCGACATCGGGCGAGACGACCATCAGATCCTGCCCGGCATAGCGTGCCTGAATATCGGCGGCCATCACCGGCGCGCCATAAAGATTGTCGGTCGGGATATCGAAGAAACCCTGAATCTGCCCGGCGTGGAGATCAACCGCAAGCACCCGGTCGGCCCCCGCCGTGGTGATCATGTTCGCCACCAGTTTGGCCGAAATCGGCGTGCGTGGGCCGGGTTTGCGGTCCTGCCGGGCATAGCCGAAATAGGGCATCACCGCCGTGATCCGCTTGGCCGAAGCGCGGCGCAGCGCATCGATGCAGATCAGCAGTTCCATCAGATTGTCATTGGTCGGGAAGCTGGTGGACTGGACGACAAACACGTCCTCGCCGCGGACATTCTCGTGAATTTCGACGAAGACTTCCTCATCGGCAAAGCGGCGCACCGAAGCATCGGTCAGCGGAGTTTCAAGATAAGCCGCAATCGCGCGCGCCAGGGGCAGGTTGGAGTTGCCGGCCATAATCTTCATTGTAGGTGCCCTCATTGCTCACCAGTTCGTGCGTGCGGCCTTAGCGGGGGAGCGCGCGATTGCAAGGTGGCAGATAACCCTGCGGACGCGCGGGGTGCATGTCCCCGGCTCATCCCGCGCTGTCCTACAGCCCCGCACATTGCTATGCTTCGTCCGCTCCCTTCGACATGCTCAGGAAATGCTTTGAAATCGTCACGCACTGCAAGCGCGCGCTTTCCCCAAGTGCGCAATTTGTCTCAAAACCGCCCCAAAAAGACCTTAAAACCGCAATCTGTTACCTTTTCTGGCATAACCGTATGAATAACCACGATTAACAACCCGGACAGGGGTGTCCGGCCTGTCCGCCCATGACGGTGCCCTCGGTGGCACCATTGCTAGGGACACGGAATCAAGGGACACGGAATAACGTGTCCCCATTCCCCTCTTGCCGCCGCCCCCCCAATTCCGCTAGGCGCGATGGCATGGGATTCTTCTCGAAATTGTTCACCTGGTGGGATGGTGCCACCATTGGCACCATGCTTAACAGCGCGATGACCGGCGAGCATGTCGGCACCGATGCTGAGGGCAATACATATCACCGCGCCAAAAAGCGCCGCGCGGCTGGGCAACCCGGCATGGCAGAGCGGCGCTGGGTGATCTATAACGGTGCCAACGATGCCAGCCGTGTTCCAGCTGAATGGCATGGCTGGCTGCACGGCACATTCGATGGCGTGCCCGAAAGCTTCCTGCCACCGCCGCGTATCTTCGAGGTTGATTACACCCCCAACGCCACCGGCACTACTCAGGCCTATCGCCCGCAAGGCGCGCTGGAGCGGGGCGGACAGCGGGCTGCGGCGACGGGTGATTATGAAGCCTGGTCGCCGGACGCCTGAGGTTGTGAAGCGAGGGCTCGCCCTTTCCTGTCTCGCCATGCTGGCTTTGACCGGCTGCAACAGCGGCTCAGATTCATTGAGCGAGGCCAAGGCCACTGACGTTCCCCAATCGCTGGCATCGGCGGGTGCTCCGGGCGGCCCGGTGGTCGAAAGCGAATATGGCACTCCGGTGAAAGACCGCATCGCCACAATTGGCCTGCTTAACAAGCGCAATAATCTTGAGCAGGATCTGGTGATGAAAAGCGGCGAACAGCGCCGCGTTGGCAATATCTTCGTCAAGGTTGCGGCCTGCGAAAAGACACCGCCTTGGGAGCAGCCGGCGGAAGTTGGCGCTTTTGTGCAGGTTTTTGTCGAGGAACGCGAAGCAGCGGACAAGCCGCAAGCGTGGCGCAAGGTGTTTTCGGGCTGGCTGTTCAAGAACAAGCCTTCGCTCAATGTCGTCGAGCACCCGGTCTATGATGTCTGGGTCAAGGACTGCGCAATGAAGTTCCCCGGTGAGGAAGAAGATGTTGCTGCATCGGCCAGCAGCGCGGCAAAACCTGCGGGCATTGCCAGTGGTGCGCCAGTCTCACCGTTAGCGACTCCATCGCCAAAACCCTCAGCCTCGCCCGGCGCTGGTCGCTGAGCTTCCTTGAGCAGTTTGAGATAGCGCGCCTGCGTGATCTCCACCGCGCCCAGTGATGCGAGGTGATCGGTGAGGAACTGGCAATCAAGCAGTTCAGCTCCCGCCCGGCGCAGTGCTGCCACCAGCCACGCCATCGCGACCTTTGAGGCATCGGGAACCAGACTGAACATGGATTCGCCGCAGAAAGCCCGATCAAATCCCACGCCATAAAGCCCGCCGACAAGCTGCGGCTGGTCGTTATCGTCCAGCTGCCAGCATTCGATCGAATGGGCTTGGCCCAGCTCATGCAGCCGGTGATAACTTGCCTCGATCCGCGCGGATATCCAGGTGCCGCTTTTATCGCGTCTGGGGCCAGCGCAGAGGTCCATCACCTTGGAGAAGGCGCTGTTGCAGGTGACAGAAAAGTGCCCGCGCCGCAGGGTGCGCGCCAGCGAGCGCGAACAATGGAACTGGTCCAGCGGCAGCACCGCACGGCGGCGCGGCTCAACCCAGAACACCTCGGGATCATCGCGCGCATCGGCCATCGGGAAAATCCCGCTGCGATAGGCGAGCATCAGCAATTCAGGCTCGATGATGGCAACCGGGGCATGCATGGCGCGGTGGACGTTAGCAGAGAGCTTGCCCGGTGACACGTTACTCCGCGTCCCGGGCGAGCGTAATGAGCGGCTAGAGTATGTTTATTTGCAAGGATTTGCGTAGAATGTGGATTCCCACTTGCCGACCTTTATCCTCTTTGTGTTAGAGGACTTTGCTTGGGATTTTGACCAGCTGGCATAGGATATTCCATACCAGTTTTTGGCATTTGCCGTCCATGCCGCTCTGGCTGCCAATTCTGCGGCGGCCGAGTTGAAGCCTGTGCCCTTACCGGATACCTGTGGTTTGCAATCGGCCAAAGCAGGCGTCGAATAGAGCGCGGCGAGAGCCAGGAGAATTTTGAATTTCATTGGAACCTCCATTGTCGATGTTGCCGCTGGTAAGTCACAAGCGGTCATCATGAAGTCGCAGGCTTCAGGGGATCGGTTCAATCGGCTGATGATTTTTGCATCCCACTGGGACCATACGCACCACCGCCGCCGCACAACGCAGAAAGGGGTGCATCGTTGCCGATGCACCCCGCCTTTGTTGATCGCATGGGAATTCCGGGTTCGTCAGAATTTCTTGATGGCATCACGCGGATTCAGATCCAACTTTTTTGCCACCACGCAAACCTTTCTGCCGCGCATGGTGAGCACTTTGAAGGTTGGGACCGTCACCGAATATGCCGGTGATCCCGATGCGCCGGCATAGGTGGGTGAAATGTTTGTCGTGATGGTCAGCGAATAGGTGCCCGCCGCCAAGGCAAAGGTCTTTGGCGAACCTGAAGGGCTGGGGAACGACTGGGTCGTGCCGGACGCAGGGGTGAAGTGATAAAACAGGCCGCTGCCGTAGAAGCTCGCCGTGACCGTATTCAGCGTCACCGCGACGGTAGAGACCGAATTATCCTCTTCAACCTTGCAGTTCGAGGTGACGCTGGTTGCGATGATAAGCGGAGCGGCCAGTGCCGAAGTGGCCGAGGCCATTGCGATGAGTGCGCCGAGGCTGGCGAGCGCATTCCGTTTGAACGACGTCGTCATGATCTTCATATCCTTGTCTGGCGGTCCGCGATGAGCGGTCCGGGCGTAACAAGGTCGGTTCAAGTGGCCGAACGGTTCATCCTGGCAGACAATTTTCTTCTTTGGCTGCTGCTTTCCCAATCTCGCTTGCCAACACCGCCTCGGCGCACTAGAGGCCCGTTCGCCCATAGGAGTGTAGCTCAGTTGGTAGAGCATCGGTCTCCAAAACCGAGGGCCGTGGGTTCGAGTCCCTCCACTCCTGCCATTTTCCCCGAGGATTAATCGGCTTGATGGCCACAGCCGACCACTCAGCCGCAGAAATCAAAGCGCCGCCAGCCATGCTCCCTCCAGCCATGCCTGCGCGGGCATGGCTGCGCGATCCTTGGACGATTGCCGCGCTGTTGCTGGCCTGCCTTGCCGCGCTGCCGCCAATTCTGGCGAAGTATCCGCAGATGACCGATTACCCTGCGCATCTGGCGCGCTGGTATGTCATGCTGGAGCACAAGACCAATCCGCTGCTGGAGCAGTATTACGGTTTTCGCTGGGTGTGGTCGGGTAATCTGGGCGCAGACCTGCTGATCCGTCCGCTGGCGGCGCTGTTCGGGCTGGAAGCGGGCGGGCGGATCATCGTCATCCTGATCCCGCTGTTGTCCGGGCTTGGCCTGATGCAAGTCGAGCGCGCGCTGCGGGGCCGTGTGGGCATCGGCTCCCTGTTGGCCATGGCAACGATCTGGTCACCGGCGATGATCATGGGCTTCCTCAATTTCACCCTGAGTCTGGCGCTGGTGCTGTTCGCCTTCGCCTTCTGGGTGCGCTCTGCGGGCTGGAAGTGGCGCGAGGCGGCGTTCGTGCCGATCGGACTGATCGTCTGGCTGTGCCACCAGTCGGGCTGGGGCGTGCTGGGAGTGATGATTTTTGCCTATGAATGGCATCTGGGCAAGCAATCGAGGCGGCGAAACATTGTCCATGCCGTGCTGGCGACATGGCCGCTGTGGCTGCCGCTGCTGCCAACTTTACTTGCCAGCCAGCAGACCGCCGGTTCGTTGAACTATGGCCCACGGCCGATGTTCGTGAAGTGGATCGAATGGAAGACCGCGATGCGTGACCAGGATTACTGGACCGACATCTACTCAGTCTGCTTCTTCGTTGCCGTGCCATTGCTGGCTCTGTGCTTTCGCAAGCTTGATGGGCGGCTGGCCTGGGCGGCGCTGCTGATGGCGCTGCTCTCGCTGGTGGTGCCGCGCCATCTGGGCGGCGGGGACTATGCTGATTACCGGCTGATTGGCGTGGCGCTGATGCTGGGCGCTCTGGCGATCAACTGGCGCCCGCCGGTGTGGGTGATCGTGCTGGCGACACTGCCTTTCCTCATCCGCATCAGCGTGACCGCAAGCTCATGGCAGGCGCAGTCCGCCGAGGTCTCCTCGATGCTGCGCGCGATCGAACAGATTCCGCGCGGCGCACGGGTTGCCTATGCCTTTGAGGAGCGGACAGGGCTCTGGCCGACCCCCGGCTTTGGCCATCTCGGCTCTTATGCCACGGTGCGGCGCGATGCGCTGACCAATAGTCATTTCGCCATACCCGGCGTCCACATGCTGCAGATCAAGGTGCCGGACTGGCAATTCGTTGATCCCTCGCAGCGGTTCATGGTGCGCGGCGAAAAGCGCGTCGATCTATCCGGATTTGCCCCGGCCAAAGTGGCGGACTTCCTGTGGTATTATGGCGCACGGCCGGCGGTGAAACTGCCCGAAGGTGCAGAAGTGATCTTCCGGACCAGACATTCCTTTCTTGCGAAGATGCACCGCCCGGTAGCGCCACCCGTCCTGAATTTGCCAAAGAGCGAACTGCGTTAAATCGCCCGGCTTGCAAATTCCCCGGTCAAACGCTAACTGAGCGACACCTCCCGACATATGGAGACTTTCAGCCCCTCCCGGTAAGCCTTGTTCAAGCAAGGGGCCGGGGCGGCGAAGTTCCTATGGCGGAAGGCCTAACGAAGCGATTTGCAGCAAGAGCACCAAATTCATGGCCAAGATCAGTCCCGGCGAATTCATCCGCCAGGTCCGCGCCGAAGCCTCAAAGGTTGTCTGGCCGACCCGGCAGGAAACTGTGACCACCGCGATTTTCGTGGGAATCATGATGGTTATCCTCGCGGTGTTCTTCCTTGGCATTGATTCGCTGTTTGGCGAAATCGTGCGCTGGCTGCTGTCGCTAGCTTGATCTGACAAGAGAGATTTCCATGGCCCGCTGGTACATCATTCACGCCTATTCCGGCTTCGAGAGCAAGGTTCGCGATGCGATCCTTTCCGAGGCCGAGCGCATCGGGCTTTCGCAACTCGTCGAGGCGGTCGAAGTGCCGACCGAGACGATCACCGAGGTCAAGCGTGGCAAAAAGGTTCAGACCGAACGCAAGACCATGCCCGGTTATGTTCTCGCCAAGCTGCTGATGACCGATGACGTCTTTCACCTGATCAAGAACACCCCGAAAGTGACCGGCTTCTTGGGCAACAACAGCAAGCCGCAGCCGATTTCTGACCGTGAAGCCGCGCGTTATTTTGGTGCCCGCGATGCCGCTGCCGCCGAACCGCGCCGCGAAATCAGCGTCGATTACGAAATCGGCGATTCGGTCAAAGTGCTCGATGGACCCTTCGCCACCTTTACAGGTGTGGTCGAAGAACTCGATTTCGAAAAGAACCGGGTCAAGGTTGCGGTTTCGATCTTTGGCCGTGCGACTCCGGTGGAGCTCGATTTCGAGCACGTCGAACTAGCGAAGTAATTCCGCCTGCAATCTGCATCACATTCAGGCCCGTCCTCACTCAGGTGATGGCGGGTTTGTTTGGTCAATTCATGAATAATTAGGCAAAATCCGGCAGATATTCCCCATGGAACGGGGGCGATTGCAGGGTCTGGACGGGTTGCGCGGCATTGCTGCGGCAGGTGTTGGCCTGCATCATATTTTCTATCACTTCGCTTCCTGGCAAATCGCTGTCGCGCCGCTCACTGCCGTTGCTGACTGGCTCAAGACATCGGGCTGGACGCTGGTTGATCTGTTTTTCGTGCTTTCGGGCTATGTCTTCGCCCATGTCTATCTGCGCGAAGACGTCTATCTGCGCGATGATGGGCTGAGCAAACCTCAGGGTTTTGCCGATTTCTGGGTTGCCCGCGTGGCTCGGCTCTATCCGCTCCACCTTGTGACATTGCTGATAGTCGCACTGATTACCTTGGGGAATCCAGCCAATACGGCAACGGCCTTCCTCGCCCATCTGGGCATGGCTCAGGCTTTTGTCTCGCCGGTTGCCGGCACATTCAATCAGGCCAGTTGGTCGATTTCTATCGAGATGGTCTGCTACCTGATATTTTCGCTGACGCTTCTTGCTGGTCGCCGGGTGCTTATCTGGACGAGCGTCTTGCTGATCTTCATCGCGGCAGAAATGCTCTGGCTGACAGGCTCACCGGGTGGGCCTTGGGCAGATGATGTGCTGTGGCGGGGTCTGCTGGGGTTTTTCCTTGGCCAGTGCTTGTGGCAAGGACGTGATGCGCTCGCCCGGATTCCCGGCGGAGTGCTGGTCATGGTGTTCTGCGCCGGAATTTGGCTCCAGCATGGTTCCTACAGCCCATTGCTGCCTTTGACCCTGCTGTCATGGCCTGCGGCCTTGTTGCTCTGCCTGCGGCTGCGTGTTTTCGCGGCGCGGCCAATGCAGTGGCTGGGTGATCGCAGCTACGCGATTTACCTCGTCAATTTGCCGATTATCACGGGCACTACAGCGCTGATGAATGTCAAAGCGCTGAATATCTGGCAGATTATGGCAGTGCAGCTAAGCTTGGCACTGGCAATTCTGCTTGCCAGTGAGGCATCCTATCGCTGGCTTGAAAAACCGGCGCGACGCAGCATCCGGCAAGCATGGTCACATCGCCGTGCCGCGCGCGTCACTGTGCTCGCGCCGACGATCTGAACGCACAACTGACCTCACAGTCGTTCTTTCCCTTCCCATCGCGCGCCGTTTCAGCTAGTGGGCCCGCTTCGCGTGGCTGAAAGGCCATGTGATTCCGTGCGGGAGGAGGTTTTCGGGCCTCTGCTTGACCGCTCACTCTGAGGTTCGTTCCTGAAACATGGGGCGGCCAACAGGAAGAAAAGGAGCCCCTCGTGGCTAAGAAAATTGAAGGCTATATCAAGCTGCAGGTTGCAGCTGGCAGCGCCACTCCCTCGCCACCAATCGGTCCGGCATTGGGTCAGCGCGGCGTCAACATTATGGAATTCTGCAAGGCGTTCAACGCCGCGACGACAGACCTTGAAAAGGGTATGCCGATCCCGACGGTGATCACCGTCTATGCGGACCGCTCGTTCAGCTTCGTCACCAAGACGCCGCCGGCATCGTTCCTGATCAAGAAGGCCGCGAACCTCAAGTCGGGTTCGAAAGAGCCGGGCAAGATTTCCGCCGGCACGATCCTGCGCTCGCAGCTTGCAGAAATCGCCCAGACCAAAATGGTCGATCTCAACGCGAACGATATCGAACAGGCCACCAAGATCATCGAAGGCTCCGCGCGTTCGATGGGCTTGACGGTTGTGGAGGGCTGATCCGATGACATTCGTTTCCAAAAAAGCAAAGTCGCTCACCGAAAAGCTGGGTGACAACATGAAGCTCTATGGCGTTGATGATGCCATCCAGCTGCTGAAAGACCTCAAGACCACCAAGTTTGACGAAACGCTTGAAGTTTCGCTCAATCTCGGCGTCGATCCGCGCCACGCTGACCAGATGGTCCGCGGCATGGTGACGCTGCCTTCGGGCACCGGCAAGGACATCAAGGTTGCGGTGTTTGCGCGCGGCGACAAGGCAGAAGCCGCTCTGGCTGCTGGAGCTGACAAGGTTGGCGCTGAAGATCTGCTCGAAGACATGCAGGCCGGTAATCTTGATTATGGCCGCGTCATCGCCACACCAGACATGATGGGTCTGGTTGGCCGTCTCGGCAAGGTTCTCGGACCCAAGGGGCTGATGCCGAACCCGAAGCTTGGCACGGTAACGCCTAACGTCGCTGAAGCGGTCAAAGCAGCAAAGGGCGGCCAGATTGAATTCCGCGTCGAAAAGGCCGGGATCATCCACGGCGGCATTGGCAAGATGAGCTTCACTAACGAAGCGCTGCGCGCCAACTTCGACGCTTTCGTTGATGCCGTGGTCAAGTCCAAGCCTGCTGGCGCCAAGGGCAAGTACCTTCAGAAGGTGGGCGTCAGCTCATCGATGGGGCCGGGCCTGAAGATCGACGTTTCGACTGTCCCCGGCGGCTAAGCCATTCGGGACTGACAGATAGTGAAAAGGCCGGGAGGGGAAACCTTCCCGGCCTTTTTTGTTGACCAGAGTTGCGAAAACTGCTGAACATATGTTCAGCAATCGGATAAGCAGAGACCCGAACGGGTCCGCACGGATTTGGGAGAACAGTCATGGCCATTCGCTTTGAAAATCTGAAGCCCAAGATCGGGGCAAGCGTTGTCTGGGACAGCCGTGAAGATCTGTTCACTGAAGAAGCCGCCAAGCTGATCCGCGAGAAAGTGGAAGAGCGCACGGTGCTGGTCTTCCCCAAGCTGAACCTCAGCGATGAAGAGCAGGTGCAGATCACCGAACTGATCGGTCCGCGTCAGATGATGCATGTTGATCGGGAAACCGGTGATCTGAAAGATATCTATCAGGTTACGCTGGACCGCAAGCTGAACCCGCAGCCCGAATATGTTCTCGGCACCTTCTTCTGGCACATGGACGGTATCACCGTCGATGCCCCGCCCAGCTTTGCCACATTGCTTTCGTGCCGCCGCAAGGCACCCGAAGGCGGGCAGACCGAATTCGCCAGCACTTATGCGGCATATGAGGGCTTGCCCGATGCGGAGAAGGTCCAGCTGGCAGAGTTGAAGGCGGTCCATTCGGTCAAGGCCAGCCTCAGCCACATCGCCGATGCCATCCCCCAGCGCGAATATGATGCCGTGACCAAGATCGGCCTGATCAAGGAGCATCCGATTGTCTGGACGCACGGTTCGGGGCGCAAATCCATGGTGATCGGCACCACGGCGGATCATGTGGTTGGCCAGTCGATCGCGGCAGGACGCGCAATGCTGGTGCGGTTGCAGGAATGGGCGGCGCAGCCCGACTATTCCTATCGCCACCAGTGGGAAGAAGGCGATTTCGTGGTCTGGGACAATACCGGCGCGATGCACCGGGTGATCCCCTATGATGCCAGGTCCGGCCGGATGATGCACCGCACCTCGATTGCGGGAACCGAAGCAGTCAGTTAAGCTGGCGGCATGATCCGCATTCTGCTTGCCCTTGCCGCTGCGACAACTGCTGCGGCTGCCGCGCCGCCTCCGGCACCAATCACCCATGCCGAGATTACCGTGCCGCGCGCCAATGGTCCGCAGCAGGTGGTGGTCCAGACGCGCGAATTTCCCAAGGGCGCCTCATCGGGCTGGCATGTGCATAACGGCACAGAGGTGGCCTATCTCGTCAGCGGCGAGATGGAATTCCGCGTTGCGGGCAACCCGGTGCAGCGCCAGCATCCGGGCGAGAGCATAACCATTCCGCGCGGCATTGCCCACATGGGAACCAGCGTCGGCAATGAACCGGCCAGACTGGTGATCACACTGGTGGTCGATAAGGGCAAGCCGCTGCGCGTGGCGGTGCCTGTACCCAAGACGATGCCAGCGCCCAAAGGGCAATAGCTACCGCCCCAGGTTCGCCCCGGTATAGCATTCGAGCAGGTAGGCCAGCGGCCGTCCATCGGGCAGGCGCAACATGGCGCGGTGGGTTGAAATCGTGCCTGCCGGGCAATTATCTGCTTGGCCGCGCACCACTTCCAAGGTCTCGCGCCGAAATTTCAGTGCGGCGGCGACTTTGCCAAAGGGGGTGTCGGTATCCTGCAGAGCCGCGTTCATCTCCGGGGTGAGACGCGATGGGACATACCAGTTCCACGCCACTGACAGCACCTTGGCGCCGCACAACAGGCGGACATTGCGCATGGCGAAAGTATCATCGTCATCAAGACCCAGCAGACGGCGCATCTTGGCCGGGGGATCGTTGCTGCTTGCGCTGATCTGCTGCGCGCGGATTGGCGGCTCACCGATCTGATGCGCCATGCACCAGTTTTGCAGCGCCTTGGTCGCGCTGTCATGCGCGGCAAGATTCGCTTCAAAATCACCCAGTGTGGGCGTGGGGGAAGCAGCAGCTATCAGAGGAGCACTCAGCGACATCAGAGCTAGCCTAAATTCCACCAGCTACCGCCGGACGGTTCATTGCCTCCAGCCCTTCAGCTAGTGCGCGGCAGCAGGCGGCAAGATCAACAGCATCGACCGAGCGGATGACGAAATTGGCCCCGGTCTTGCCATCGCGCCAGAACGGGTAGGAACCGATCTGGCAGGTCTCGTGCGCCTTTTCGGTCAGCCGCAACAGTTCGGCGACTTCGCTTTCCTGCACCCAGCAGCCCATGGTTTCGGACAGCAGCACTGCGCCGCCTTCAAGCTGACCCGACAGCGCATCGAGCATCCCGGCGGTTATCTGCGGCACACCGGCCATGATCATGATATTGCCAAAGCGGATGCCCGGCGCGCCGGTATAGCGATTGGGGATAAGGTCTGCGCCTTCGGGAACGCGCGCCATGCGCAGCCGCGCCTCGGTAAGCCCGCCGCGCGTTTCGTAATAGCCCTCAAGGATCGTCCGCGCCTCAGGATGGACGGCCACTGCCACACCCAGCGCCTCGGCAATGGCATCCACAGTGATGTCATCATGCGTCGGGCCGATGCCGCCGGTGGCGAACAGATAGTCATTACGCGTCCGCAGCGCGTTCACCGCCTCGACAATAGCCGGGGTCTCATCGGCGACAACGCGCACTTCCTTTAACCGGATGCCCTGCACCTGCAGCCATGCGGCGATCTGGGCGATGTTCTTGTCGTGCGTGCGGCCCGAGAGTATCTCGTCCCCGATCACGATCAGCGCGGCGGTGTAGATGCGGGATTCGGCCATGGCGGGAAGCGTTAGGCAGTCATGGCTTCTTCTACAAGTATAGGCGTGCCAGTGCGCTCAAATTTCATCCAGCCATCGTCGATCGGGGCAACCTTCAGCTCTTCCTTATCCTGCCGGTAATACATATGGATGCGCCAGGGCGCGGTGGTGGTGCTTTTGGGGATCAGGTGCTTGCCGCGCTGGAGATAACCGGACGAAAACAGATCGAACGGCTGATAAACCTCAAGATCATGGTTCTCGGGCAGCACCGGAGTCGCCACATTGACCTTCCAGGTGTCCATCTGGTTGAGCAGACGACATATCCAGTCAGCGACGATATCGACCCGCAGGGTCCAGCCTGCGTTGAGATAACCGAACAGTACCGCCATGTTCGGTACGCCTGAAAACATGCAGTTGCGATACCAGAAATGCTGCGCCGGATCGACCGGCTGGCCATCAAGGCTGACCTTGACCTTGCCCAATGTGGCCAGCGTAAGCCCGGTCGCAGTGATGATCACATCGGCCTCGATCATGGTGCCGTCGGTCAGTTTGATACCGTCTGTCACCACCTTGTCGATCACCCCGGTGACAACGCTGGCCTTGTCATCACGGATCGCCTTGAACATATCGCCATCGGGCACCAGGCACAGGCGCTGTTCCCACGGCGGATAGGGCGGCAGGAAGTCCTTCGGGTTCCATTTGTCGCCCAGTTCCTTCTTGGCCATGTCTTGCAGGAATTCGCCGACGCCTTCGGGCCGCGAGCGGGCGCGCTTGAACATGAATTCGTGCAGCCGCTGGGCCTTTTCGCGGTTGAGCCAGTGCGCCCATTTTGCCGGCAGCACCCGCCGCGTCCAGTTGGAGAACTTGTCCTGCCGGGGCCGCACACCATACCATGTGGGCGTGCGCTGGAGCATGGTGACATGGGCTGCGCTCTCGGCCATCGACGGGACCACCGTCACCGCCGTCGCGCCCGATCCGATCACCACCACGCGCTTGCCCACATAGTCGAATTGTTCGGGCCAGAACTGCGGATGGATGACTGTGCCCTTGAACGCCGAGAGTGATGGGATTTCGGCGTCGTGAGGGTTGTCGTAATCGTAATAGCCGGTGCCGAGGAACAGGAAGCGCCCGGTAATTTCGGCTATCGATCCGTCGCCCTGCTTCGATTTTACGCGCCAGACACCGGCCTTGCTGTCCCAGTCAGCACTTGTCACCAGCTGGCCAAAACGCATCTTCGCAGCGATGCCCTTGTCCGCCACCACGCCGTGCAGATAGGCGCGGATTTTGTCGGCAGAGGCAACGGTGTCATCATCCTTCCAAGGAGCAAAGCTGTAGGAAAAGGTGTACATGTCCGAATCTGAGCGGATGCCGGGATAACGAAACAGGTCCCAGGTGCCGCCCAGCTGCTCGCGCCGATCAAGCAGGACGTAGCTCTTGGTGGGGCAGCTATCGGCCAGATGGGCGGCCATGCCGATGCCGGAAATCCCAGCACCGACGATGATCATGTCCAGAATTTCGTTTTCAGCCATTACCCACCCTCTTGTTAACATCAGTGTAAGCATAACGCCGGCGGATTGCCAGCGCCGCTTCACTCTGCAACATCACGCATCATGCCGATTATTGCTGCACGCCGCTATACCGCCGGAAAGCCGGGCGAACATTCCCTTAAGATTGACGGGGGCCAGCGCGATTCGCTGTTGCCGCGCCAGTTTGACTGGGTGGGGATGGCCGAACCGATCCCGGAGGAAATGGAGGCCGTTGCCAAGCAATTCGGGCTGCATCCGCTGGCGGTTGAAGATGCCCTTAATCCGCAGCAACTGCCCAAGCTGGAGGTCTATGGCCGCCATGTGTTCATTGTCGCGCGCACGGCAACGATCGATGAGGGAGAGAATATCAATTACGGCCAGACCGCGCTTTTTCTCGGTGAGGATTTCCTCGTTACGGTGCGCTTCGGCTCAAACCGCGCGCATATCGCGCTGCGTCAGCGGCTTGAGACTGACCCGGAGCGGTTGGCCGAAGGTCCGGACTTTGTCGCCCATGCCATCCTCGATTTCATCGTTGATGGCCTGCATCCGTTGATCGAGCGGCTGGAAGAAGCCGTGCAGGTGATGGAAGACCGCGCGATCCATGCCTTCCCCGAGCAGTCGACGATCCGGCGCATCTTCCGCTTGCGCCGCCAGCTGCGCCGGTTTGAGCGCACCATCGGTCCGATGCGCGAGGTCTGCGAGAGACTTGCCATGACTGATGTGCCCTACATCGATGGCTCGGCTCATGTCTGGTTTCGCGACGTGCTCGATCATGTGCGGCGAACCATGGTGCGTTTGCAGGGGCTCAAGGAAACGCTGGCGAGCATCGTCGAAACCGCCAGCCTGCTCGAACAGCACCGACAGGGCGAAATGACTCGCAAACTCGCCGCCTGGGCTGCGATTCTGGCGGTGCCGACGGCGATTGCGGGCATCTATGGCATGAACTTCGATCATATGCCCGAGCTGCGCTGGACCTATGGCTATTACGCGGTGATGGGCGTGATCGGCTCGATCTGCGGTGGTCTGTGGTTGCAGTTCAAGAAGATCGGCTGGCTGTAGTCCTCACTCCGGCATCAGGATGAACTGCTCCCAGCGGCCATGTTCGCCGGGTTCGGCATAAGTGATCAACCGCATCGCGGTTTCGCCCCATTTCACACGGAAATTGCGGTTCACAAAGCCGCCGCGCAGGCGCGGGGTCCGTAGCGCCTCGACCGCGGTGGGAGGACCCAGTTTCACCAACGTATCGTGATAGTCTCCGATAGTTTCATTATTGAAATAATACTGCAGGTTCACGGTGAGCGCGGCCGGATCAAGCTTGCCTGCCGTGATCGAGGTCAGCACGCCGCGCACATCATCGGTGCGCGCTGCCTCATCGACGCTGGCCTGCGCAGACTTGGGCAGCACGATGGCGGCGATCTTGTCAGTTAGTGTGCCCGTGGCACCGGAGAAATCGGCGTTGGTCAGCACGACAACGGCGGTCTTGCTATCAGGCCACAGGGTATTCTGTGACAGGAAACCCACCGATTCACCGCCGTGGTCAAGCTTGCGCCGCCCACCAGCCAGAACATTGTAGATGCCCAGCCCATAGCCCGCTGTCGTGCCATCCTGCAGCAGCACCGGCGTTTCCTGCTCGGCCCAGTCTGCCGCCGGGAGCAGTTTGCGTTCCATCCGGGCAATGTTCCACTTCGCCAGATCGGCGGCGGTCATCGACAATTCGCCAGCCGCCCAGAGCCAGCCCTTGGCGGCTGGCGTCGCCGCACGCACTGGACCGAGCGCATTGCGGTGATAGCCTTGCGGAAACTTCGGCCCGTTGGTTTCATCGAGCGGCAGCGGGTTGATGCCAAGCGGTTTGAACAGGCGTTGTTCGAACTGCTGCCACAGTGGTTTCTTGCCCGCCTTTTCGGCAATCAGCCCAGCCACGACATAGCCGGTGTTCGAATATTGGTACCGCGTGCCCGGCTCGTAATCGAGCGGCTTCTTCCCCCAGCGATCGATGATGTCTTGCGGCTTCACGGGCTGTTCCATCGCAGCAAAGCTGTAATCCTGTGGCCAGAAATCCTGAAGGCCTGAGGTGTGGCTGAGCAACTGACGAATAGTGATGCGGTCAGCACCGGAAACACCGGGCAGCCATTTCGCGACTTTGTCATTGAGGCTGAGCTTGCGGTCATTTTCCAGCATCAGCAGCAGCACACCAAGGAACTGCTTGGAATTTGAGGCGATCTGATAAGGCAAATCGGGCGTCGCCATGGCTATCGTGTCCGATGCCTTGCCCCAGGCCCGGTTCATGACGATCTTGCCGCCGCGCACCACGGCGATTTCAGCCGATGGCACGCCGGTGGAGCCGAGAGTTTCGGTAACAGACTTGTCGATGGCAGCGACTTCAGCGGCGGAAAGCTCCTGCGCGGCGGCGGGGAGGGGCAGGGCGAGCGCGGCGAGCGCGCAAATGAGCTTGTGGTTCATGTGCCCAGACTATGCCGCAACGGCAGGATTGGAAAGAGCGTCTTCGAGGCAAGTGTTTCGACGATTTTGCGATCATCAAGCCGCTCTAATTCCTGCCGATTGCAGCGGTAAAATTTTTGCGATAGTCTTACTGCCGAGGGATGGCCACAGGAGGATCCGTGATGAGCTTGTTTCCCAAAGTCACCAGCCCGTGCCCATACAAGGGCAAGCTTGCTGATATCATGGCAGGCAGTACCTGCCGTCTGTGCCAGCGTGAAGTGCATGACCTTTCGATGATGAGCGACGATCAGCGGATCACCTTGCTCTCCGGTTGCGAGACTGACATCTGCGTCACTTATTCCGTAACCGCCAAAGCTGCCCTTGCCGCAGTGGCGCTGAGCGCGGCGAGCGTGGCGGTGCCCGCTCATGCGCAGGATGCGGCTGCTGTAACCGATGATGCACTCGAAAATATGGAGATCATCGTCGGCGGCGTTCGCACGCCGAAGCAGGCGAAATGGGTGAAGCATTACGCGGCCAATGTGCCAGTGCTGCCGGTGGTTTATGAAACTGCACCCAAGGCTGAAAAGCCGTTGGGCAAGTTCATCAAGAAGCCGGGCGCGTCCTGACTTCGGTCATCGACTGAAGTTCGATCAGGCCAGACATCTGCGTCGCCGACGCAATAGGTCCAGGTTCACCATCGCCAATAGTCAGCGCGATGTGGGTGGTGTCAAAGCTGCTGATGGAGATGTCGAAACTCTCCCATTTACCGTCAACATAGGCGAGCACCCAGCTGTGCGGCAGGAAGGCGTTCTGCGCGCCATGGTAACGCTCGCGGGTATAGACCAGACCGCTGGCGACACGGGCCGGAAAACCTGCTGCCCGCGCCAGTGCAGCGTAGAGCGCAGCATCTTCGGTGCAGTCACCCGCCCTCCGCTTCCACGCCTGAAGCGCCGAATAGTGGCCATCATAGTCGATCCCTGATAACCGCTCCCGCGCCATCTTGCCCAGCAGTTTCATACGTGATCGTTCGGGAGCTTTCATTACGGCAATGCGGCGCACAGCAGATTGCAAGGCAGGCGCATCGCTCTGCAGCCATTTCGTCGGTTTGCGCCAGGTCGCGAGTTCGTTCGGGTCAGTTGACAAGCCGGGACCGCAGCTGGTGCAGATATCCAGCTGCATCGTCCCACTTTCGGCGCGCCACGTCTGCTCGCCGGTGTTCGGTAATACATTTCGCAGGATCGCGGGCAGGCCAATCTGATAACGGATATGTCCGCGCAGTGCGGCGTGCCCGATAACGAAGGGGGAACGTAGCATCTGGTGCGGCACAGATTGCATGTTTCCCATTATGACCGGACCATCAGCGCGTTCGAAAACCATGGCACTGCCGGGCAGCGGCTGTTCGGCGCGGACGATCTTACCCTCGTCATTGAGGCTGATGGTCCAAGCGATTCCCAGCTGATCGCCGCGCCATGCGATCAGTGTAATCGGTTTTGACGACTGTTTGGCAGTGCTCGCTCCATCGCGCCATTCGATCTTGAGATAGGTGCGCGATGGGGGATCGTATTCGTAGAATGGCGTGCCCGCAGCAGAGCGATGCAAGCGTTTTTCCAGTTCAATCAGCGATTCGCTGTCTCCCATCTCGGCATCGGCGGGCGGTGCTGAGCGCGATGTGGCACCGGGGCCGAAAATCTCGCGCAGGCGGGGTGGGCTGCCGTTGCTTGAAGTCTCGATGGCAAGGCGTTTGAACCTGCGGTCCTTGTCCCAGGCACGGATCACGCGAATGTTCTGCCGGGTAGGCGCGTGCCCGTCGATGCGGTAGGCCAGATCGCGTTCACGAACCGCTTCGAAACCGGTTGCTGACGCGGTGAATACCTCATGCTGCCAGCCGATCAACTGCCCTGACGGACCAAGGATGCGGAACCAGACGTCACCTCGGTCATCAGCAGCAGCGGGAGCGGCCAGCAAGGTGGCAAGCAAGGCTATCAGCCAGATGCGCATGGTGTGACTTCCCCCTGTCAAGCGACGGGTCTTATCATCTTGGCGCGATTGGGGAAGTGGAACAAAAAAAGGCCCGGTCGTTGCCGGCCGGGCCTTGGAAGTTTTGGGAGAGGATGCCTGAAAGGCACCCCCTATGTGTCCGCGACTCGGCTATGCTGCAAGTGCGAAAAGAGCAGAGACAGTTGCATAAACTGCAATCGACATCATGCCCTGCGTCACTTGGTAGCGTATTGCCCGGCTTCGGCGCGGAAATTGTCGCGCGCAAAGGCTTTGGCCGCCGAAGCTGTCTTGAAGCTCTCGGTTTGCAGGGTTGAGGTGACAATCGGATAGCCCTGCGAATTGTAGCGGGTATCACGAACTGTCAGCCGGAAATTGCCTTCATCATCCTTCTTGATCAGGAAGGGACGGATTGCATCAGTGGACATGGTTGAGCTCCTTGTTCTGTTATGGGTTCTGTTATTGGTCGAGCGGGACAGGATCATCCTGAACCATCTTTTCCGCATCTCGTTCAGCACGGGCAGCGCGTACGCGGATTTCCTTGTCGGCCAGCGCCTGCCACGCATCCTGCGAACGCAGATACCGATCACGTTCATTATCCAGCTTGGCATCGCGCGCTGATTTGGCGCAGCTTTCCACCTGTGCGAGATAGAAATTGGCCGAAACGGACATAGTCGTTTCCTTCGTTTCAGCGCCATCCTGAGCGGAAGACGCCTGAACGGATGATGCAGATCCCGCGATGCGAGGCCTGGAGTCTGACCGTGACACCGGCCTAGCGCCGGTTTGTGCGGCGCGGACCAGGCACACCGCCGCCGCCGGGGCCTTTATCGCGAAACACGATGCGGCCCTTGGAAAGATCGTACGGAGTCATCTCGACGCGCACCCGGTCGCCCACGACGGACCGGATGCGAAACTTGCGCATCTTGCCCGCCGTGTAAGCGATTATCCGGTGGTCGTTTTCCAGCAGGACGCCGAAGCGGCCATCCGGCAGAATTTCGTCGATTTGGCCATCAAGGGTCAACAGCTCCTCTTTGGCCATGCAATTAAGCCGATTCGAGATTGACAGCCGAGCTCTTGCCGCGGTTATCAGTTTCGATTTCGTACTTGACGCGCTGATCCTTGTTCAGCGTGCCCATTCCGGCGCGCTCAACCGCGCTGATGTGCACGAAGCTGTCAGGTGTGCCGTCATCGGGCTGAATGAAGCCATAGCCCTTGTCGGAATTGAAAAATTTTACGGTGCCTACTGGCATGGGAGTTTCCTTTCACGGAACCAGAGTTCCCGAAGACAGCCTGTCTGCGGAGCGTGGAAGCGTGGTAAGGAACGGAAGGCGTAGGCCGAAAGTCCCGTCGCAGGCGACGTTAGCAAGTGTTATATAGGCGCAATATGGCAGAATAGCAATGTTTATCGCGGGACGGGTGCCTAAACAATCACCCCATACAGGTCATGTGCATCGGCTTCCTCAACGATGACATTGACGAAATCACCCGGTTTCAGGCTTTCTGGCGCATCGCGCAGATAGACCGCACCATCGATCTCGGGGGCATCGGCCTCGGACCGTCCGGTGGCACCGATGTCGCCATCTTCGTCGGCTTCACCCACTTCATCGATGATCACGCGGATCGTCTTGCCAACCTTGGCTGCCAGCTTTGCCGCGCTGATCGCCGCAGTCTTTTCCATGATCCGGGCGTAGCGCTGTTCCTTCACATCCTCGGGCACCGGATCGGGTAGCGCATTGGCTGCGGCACCGGCAACCGGCTCGAACCGGAAGGCACCGACGCGATCAAGCTGGGCTTCATCGAGCCAGTCGAGCAGATACTGAAAGTCGGCCTCAGTCTCACCGGGAAAACCGACGACGAAGCTGGAGCGAATGGTGATGTCCGGGCAAATTGTGCGCCATGATTTCAGACGTTCGAGCACCTTGGCCTCATTGGCCGGGCGCTTCATCGCCTTCAGCACGCTCGGCGCGGCGTGCTGGAACGGGATGTCGAGGTAGGGCGTAATCAGCCCCTCGGCCATCAGCGGGATCACCGCATCGACGTGCGGGTAAGGATAGACATAGTGCAGCCGCACCCATGGCGTCTGGCCATCTGGCGTGCGCAGACCACCGAGTTCGCGCGCGAGGTCGGTCATGTGAGTTCGGACTGGACGGTCCTTCCACATCCGTTCTTCATGCTTCACATCAACGCCATAGGCCGAGGTGTCCTGAGAGATCACCAGCAGTTCGCGGGTGCCCGCAGCAACCAGCTTCTCCGCTTCACGCAGCACTGCATCAATCCGGCGGCTGACGAGTTTTCCGCGCAGGCTAGGGATGATGCAAAAGGCGCAAGCGTGGTTGCAGCCCTCGGAAATCTTGAGGTAGCTGTAATGGCGAGGGGTGAGTTTGATACCGCCGTTGTCTTCGAACACCTGCGGCACAAGATCGATGTACGGTCCCTGCGAAGGCGGCGCAGCGAGATGCACGGCCTCAACCACCGCCTCATATTGATGCGCGCCGGTGACGGCGAGAACGGCGGGAAACTTCGCCCGGATCAGGTCGGCTTCACTGCCCATGCAGCCGGTAACGATCACCCGGCCATTTTCGGCAATCGCCTCGCCAATCGCGGCAAGGCTCTCTTCCTTGGCGGAATCGAGGAAGCCGCAAGTGTTTACCAGCACCACATCGGCCCCGGCATAGTCGGCGCTCATGGCATAGCCATCGGCGCGCAGCTTGGTGAGGATGCGTTCGCTATCGACCAGAGCTTTGGGGCAGCCAAGGCTGACCATGCCGACTTTGCGCTGGGGAGGAAGTTCAAGAGCCATGGCCGCGCCCCTACACGGATGGCCGCACTTGCGCTACTGTTGGTGGAATAGTGGTACGAGGTGAGTGAAAATGGAACCGATCAATTGGCTGGCGGTGATACTTTCAGCCAATCTCGCCATGGCGGTGGGCATCGTCTGGTATGGCCCACTGTTCGGCGGGGCACCGTTGTTCGGGAGAGTGACTGGCGAACAAGGAGAAAAGGGGCGCGGACCGGTCAGCGGGATGCTCGGGGCGATCCTGTTGCAGGGTGTTTCCGCGCTGATGCTGGCCCATATGTTTGCCCGGATCGGCGGGGAAAAACTGGCGGGAAAGCCGCTGCTTTACTGGATGCAATCGGGCGGCATCGCACTGGCTTTCATCTTCCCGGCGCTGTTCATCAGCTATGCGCGGCAACGCCTGCCGATGCGAGAGGCGCTGGTCGATTCGGGGTTCTGGCTGGCGGTTTATCTGGCGAGTGGCACGGTGTTCTGGGCGCTGGGGTGAGGTTCTGGCCCTAACCTTTCAATCATGGCGGATTCTGGCGATCCCCAGATTCAGCGCCTTACAAAAGAACCGGACAGGCCGGACACCCCTGTCCGGGTAGATTATTATGCAATATCAGGATATTATCCCGATAAAGTTGACACATGCCAGCTTTAAGCAGCGAATTCATCTTCAGGCTTTCAAAGAACCTGAAGACCATGCCAATTTTCGGACTTGTAGGACAGCCCAATCCCGATCTGGCTGAGGTCGAAGCAGCCCAAAGCCATGCAAAGCTCTACCGCTCCGGCAGCACCAGTTCCGGATCAATCGCCTTGTTGCCCTTGCGCAGTTCAAAGTGCAGTTCGGTGCGCGGGGTTTCACCAGTATTGCCAAGTAAACCGACGCGCTCACCGGCCTTGGCCCGCGCGCCTTGCTTGACTGTCACCTTCTGCAGCTTGCCATAAGCGGTGTGCCAGCCATTGCCGTGATCGATCACGACGAGGTTGCCGTATTTATCGGGCTCATCGCCGGCAAACAGCACCTTGCCGCCCGCCACGGCGCGCACGGCGCTGCCTTCGGCTCCGGCGATGTCGATACCTTGATGCGATCCCTGCTTGAATCCGCGCAGCACTTTGCCCGGTGCAGGCCAGGCCATGCGCGGGCCGCCTTTGGCCAGTGTGACGCTGGGCGCGGGCGGGACAGCGCCGGGGGAAAGCGGCGCGGCTGCGGGGCCGGGCTGGGGCGCGGGAAGGTTGGCCATCGTCGGAATGGCAAGCTTTGCGCCCGCCTTCAGCGGCTTTTTGGGATCAAGCCCATTGGCGGTGGCGATGGCATCCCATGACACGCCATATTGATAGGCTACGGCAAAACCGGTTTCACCCGCTTTCACCGTGTGATTGCGGCGGCGCGGGATGACAAGCTGTTGCCCTGCGCGCAACGTGTAAGGCGCTTTCAGGCCATTGGCCTCGATAATCAGCACCCGTGGCACCACGGCGCGGCTGGCGACGCCGCCGATTGTCTCACCCTTTTTGACGGTATGGACGGTTTCTCTGGCGGGGTCATTGGATTCACCGGGCGCTGCGGCCAGCAGCAGCGGAACCAGCGCGAGCAGGGCGAAGGGGGGTCTCATGCGAAGCGTTCCCTCAGATTGGCCAGTGAGGCTTCGTGCGTCAGATCAAGCTGCAGCGGCGTGACCGAGATATAGCCATCGCTGATCGCTTCGAGATCGCTGTCATGCCCTGCAGTGTGTTCAATCCCGTGCAAGCCGAACCAGAAATATTTGTAGCCACGCGGGTCCGTGCCCTCGACCACCGAGCCGCGTGAATAATCGTGAAAGCCCTGCCGCACCACGCGAATACCCTTGACCTGTGACGACTTCACCGCCGGGAAATTGACATTCACCAGCGTACGCGGCGCAAATGGTGCGTCAATAAGGGGTTGCAACACTTTACGCCCCCAATCTTCCGCCACATCGAAGGGAACCATGTCGGCCATGCCCTCTTTCGAATAGACCTGACTGAGCGCGATGGAAGGGATGCCCGCCAGCGCGCTTTCGATGGCGGCGGCAACGGTGCCCGAATAGGTCACATCATCGCCAAGGTTCGCCCCGCGATTGACGCCTGAAAGCACCAGATCGGGCGGCTCGGGCATCAGCTTCTTGAGCGCCATGGTCACCGCGTCGGTTGGCGTGCCCGTCACCGAAAAACGGCGCGGCGCATGTTCGCGCACCCGGATCGGGCGGGTAAGCGTCAGGCTGTGGCCCGCGCCCGATTGTTCCTCCGATGGCGCGCAAATCCAGATGTCGTCCGAAAGCTGGCGCGCGATCCGTTCCAGCACATTGAGGCCGGGGGCGTTGATGCCGTCGTCATTGGTCAGCAGGATGCGCATCAGAGCGCGACCAGCTTGGTCAGGCCGCCCATATAGGGGGCGAGCACTGCTGGCACATCGACCGAGCCATCTTCGTTCTGGTAATTCTCCAGCACCGCCACCAGCGTGCGGCCCACGGCGAGCCCCGAGCCGTTCAGGGTATGAACAAATTCGTTGCTCTTCATGCCTTCTGGCCGGTAGCGCGTGTTCATCCGCCGCGCCTGAAAATCGCCGCAGTTGGAGATCGATGAAATCTCGCGGTAGGCACCTTGTCCCGGCAGCCAGACCTCCAGATCATAGGTCTTCTTCGCGGTGAAGCCCATGTCACCGGCGCAGAGCAGCAGCTTGCGATAGGGCAGGTCCAGCGCCTCCAGAATCGATTCAGCGGCCTTGGTCATCCGCTCATGCTCGGCGGCGCTGTCCTCCGGCTTGCAGATGCTGACCAGCTCGACCTTCTCGAACTGATGCTGGCGAATATAGCCGCGCGTATCCTTGCCCGCCGCGCCAGCCTCAGAGCGGAAGCAGGGGGTGAGCGCGGTCAGACGGATGGGCAGGGTGGCGGCGTCGAGGATTTGCTCACGGACGGAATTGGTGAGCGAGACTTCGGCGGTGGGGATCAGCCAGCGGCCATCGGTGGTCTGAAAATTGTCTTCGGCAAATTTGGGCAACTGACCCGTGCCAAAAAGCGCTTCTTCGCGCACCAGAAGCGGTGTTGCGCACTCTTGATGCCCGTTGGTGCCGGTCTGCACATCAAGCATGAACTGGCCAAGCGCGCGTTGCAGCCGCGCCATCTGTCCGCGCAGGAAAGTGAAGCGCGAGCCTGAAATGGCCGCCCCAGTCTCGAAATCAAGGCCGAGAGCAGGGCCAAGATCAGCGTGTTCCTTGGGCGTGAAAGAAAACTCGCGTAGTGTGCCCCAGCGCGATACTTCGACATTGCCCGCTTCATCCGCGCCATCGGGCACTTCGGCATCGGGTAGTTGCGGGTGGCGGGCCAATTCGTCCTGCAACCGCTGGGTGAGGTCGCGCTCTTCCTGTTCCAGCGCGGGCAGGGTGTTCTTGAGCTCCGCAACCTCGGCCTTGAGCGCCTCGGCGGCAGCGGTGTCACCCTTGCCCATGGCCGCGCCGATCGCCTTTGAGGCATCGTTGCGGCGGCTTTGCGCCACCTGCATCCGGGTCGCGACATCGCGGCGCTGTGCATCCAGCGCAAGGATCGCCGAGGCCAGCGGCTCCACCCCGCGCCGGGCCAGGCCAGCGTCAAAAGCTTCAGGATTATCGCGGATGAATTTGATATCGTGCATTGCGCCGCGCTAGCTTGGAGGCAGGCGCAGCGCAAGCATGCGAAGGCTTACCGCTTCGGGCAGCTACTCATCCCGAAGATCGAATAGAGCGGGCAGGTGCTCAGAAATCCGGTTGCCAGCGGGATAATTCCCAGCCAGCCCCAGTTGCCGATGTTGATCCCGATACGCTCACCAACAAAGACAAGGGCGATCAATACGACCCCCAGTATAATACGCAGTTTGCGGTCGATACCGCCGACATTGGTCTTGAACAGGCTTTGTTGCATAACTCCGCGCGGGCCTGAACCATCCTTTATTTAGGATTACTACCCAACACGAACGGTATTGGGTGTGCCTATTTGCGAGAAGCGATTGAGGATTGCAGCACGGACTTTGAGCTCGGTTATCTGACGATCGAAGGTG
>CAMDQO010000033.1 GCA_945906105.1 Novosphingobium sp. Chol11
CAGACCGAAGCTGCCATCTTCCAGTACATCAACGGGTTCTACAACACCCGCAGACGCCATTCATATCTGGGCAGCATCAGCCCCCTCGCATTCGAAGCCAAGGTGGCATAATGAGATAGGTGACCGGCACAAAACCGTTACAAGTCCAAACTGCACCGGGTGCTGAAGCCGACCGGCAGCCTCTATCTGCACTGCGACCCCACCGCGAGCCACTATCTCAAGCTGTTGCTGGATGGAGTGTTTGGTGGAGATCGCTTTCGGTCTGAAGTAATTTGGAAGCGCACGAGTGCCCACAACAGCGCCAAGCGCTGGGGTCCGATCCACGATGTCGTCTTGTTCTACTCTAAGTCTAACGACTTCATATGGAATCGCACCTTCACGGAATATGACGCGAGCTATCTTCGCCGTTACTATCGTTTCGAGGACGAGGAAGGACGTCGTTATCGGTTAAGTGACCTGACGGCCAGCGGAGCGAGGAACGGTGAGAGCGGTCAATCATGGAATGGTTTTGACCCAACGTCGCACGGCAGACACTGGGCGATACCCGGAATGATAAAGGAAATTTTTCCTGACGCGCCTGACAACTTGAAAACCTTAGGATGGCTAAACCTTCTTAACGATCAGGGCATGGTCGAAATGACTGGCTTAGGCGCAGGTTGGCCCCATTTTCGTCGTTACTTGGACAAGATGGAGGGACAATCCCCCCAAGACATTATCGACGACATACCACCCCTCAGCCAGCGCCATGCGGAACGTCTCGGCTACCCCACCCAGAAACCTCTCGCGCTGCTCGAACGCATCATCGCCGCCTCGTCCAACCCCGGTGACGTGGTGCTTGATCCGTTCTGCGGTTGCGGCACGGCGGTTCATGCCGCGCAGAAGCTGGGGCGGCAGTGGCTGGGGATTGACGTTACCCATCTGGCGATCAGCCTGATCGAAAAGCGCATGAAGGATGCTTTCCCCGCCGCCACCTTTACCGTCGAGGGTCGTCCGCAAGACCTCGCCGCTGCGCTCGATCTGGCGGCGCGCGACAAGTATCAGTTCCAGTGGTGGGCAGTTTCGCTCGTCGATGCACTGCCTTTTGGCGGCAAGAAAAAGGGTGCAGACGGCGGGGTGGACGGGATTATCTATTTCAAGCCCGATGGTAAACGCACCGAAAAGGCCATCGTCTCGGTCAAGGGCGGGCAGAATGTGTCCGTCACCATGATCCGCGATCTCCATTCGGCAATGGAGCGTGATCGCGCCCCGTTCGGCGTGTTCATCTGCACGATCAAACCCACCGGCCCGATGGAAAAGGAAGCCGCCGCCGTTGGTGTCTGGGAAAATGAATATACCGGCCGCAAACACCCGCGCCTGCAAATCCTCACCCTGGCCGAACTGTTCAAGGGCAAACGCCCTGACATTCCATGGGTCGATGCCTCGGTGCTCAAAAGCATCAAGCGCGAGGATACCAGCCAGCAAGGCAAGCTGCTGTGAGTGGTGGCAGTTGATCGTGCCGGATCTATCTCATCATGCACTGCCCCTGACCTGTGGAGGGGCACCTAGAGCACGATGACTTTACCTTGATCACTTGGCTCCTCCCCCTTGTAGGGGGAGGTTGGGTGGGGGAGTACCGCCCTATCGAGAGGCAGAACCCCCACCCCCAGCCCCTCCCCACAGGGGAGGGGAGATCTGTGGTTCACACCTAATGTGATCACACTCAAGACCAGCAAAAAGGGCGGCCCTTGCGGACCGCCCTTTTGAATTTCGTGAGCCGCGTTTGTCGGCTTTTGGCCTGATCAGCGCGAGTAGAATTCGACGACCAGATTGGGTTCCATCTTCACCGGATAGGGAACTTCGTCCAGCGTGGGAACGCGAACGAAGGTGACCTTTTCGGTGCCGTCTGGAGCGACATATTCTGGAATTTCGCGCTCTGCCAGCGACTGTGCTTCGGCGATCAGCGCCATTTCCTTGGCCTTGGTGCCCAGGCTGACGACGTCACCGGGGCGAACGCGGCGGCTGGCGATGTTGCAACGCACGCCGTTCACGAAGATGTGGCCATGCGAAACGATCTGGCGGGCTGAGAAAATGGTCGGCGCGAACTTGGCGCGATAGCAGACCATGTCGAGGCGCTGTTCGAGCAGGCCGATCAGGTTCTGACCGGTATCGCCCTTCATCTTGGCGGCTTCCTGATAGGTGCGCTTGAACTGCTTTTCGGTCACGTCACCGTAATAGCCGCGCAGCTTCTGCTTGGCGCGCAGCTGGATGCCATAGTCCGAAACCTTGCTCTTGCGGCGCTGGCCATGCTGGCCGGGGCCATAGGCGCGGCGGTTGACCGAGCTTTTCGGGCGGCCCCAGATGTTTTCACCAAGGCGGCGGTCAATTTTATGCTTCGACGCTTTACGCTTCGACATGCGTTGTAGTCCTCAATCAGGCTGCACAGGCCCAGTGCCTGCACTTTGAACCCGGAACCGCACCACAAGACCTGCTGTCTTGTGCGGCCGCTGCTTCACCGGGGTGCAGGGCCAATTGCGAAGGCGCGCCCATGGCGGGGCACGCGGGCAAAGTCAAGTCTGGAAGTGTTGCTGAACGGCGGTTTTAGCTGCCCTGATCGCTCGGCTGGCTCGATCGGGTGGGACTGTTGTTCCCGGCAACCGTCGAGTTATCAGCTTCGGCCTGATCAAGTTGCCGCCATTGCACGGCTGTCTTGCAAACCCGGCCGCCGCCCATGTGGCTTCCGGTTCGCGCCGGCATTTCGCGGCACAGCTTTTTTGGTTTGGCAGGCTTGGCCGGGGCAGCAGTAGCCGGGGCCGCATCATCGGCCAGAGCAGCGACGGGGGTGCCAAGTAACAAAGCCGCTGCCAGAGGGACAAAAAAACGCATTCCGAATCCTTCGATTATCATCATGGGATCAAGCATAGCGGCGCTGTGCCCACCTGCCTAGGAGCGGTCCGCATCGCCTTGGTGCTTGCGCGGTTTGCCCCGCTTGTTGTCGCCCGGTTTGCTTCCCGGCAACCGCTCCATGACCGAGAGCACGCCGCGTAAGGTGCGCACTTCAAGGTGGCTCCAGCCCGGTTTGGTAAGGATTGAACGGAGTGTCAGCCGGGTTGGCACGGCGCGGCTTGGCGGATTGAAGTAGCCGCGCGGGGTCAGCAGTGACTCGAAATGGGCGATCATGCCTTCCAGATCTTCTTGCGGGGCAGGGGGCAGAATTTCCTCAACTGTTGGCTGCACGAGGCCGACTTGTTTTGACCACTCATAAACACACAGCATCACCGCCTGGGCCAGATTGAGCGAGGCAAATTCCGGGTTGATCGGCACGGTAATGATCGCCCGGGCAAGAGCCACATCTTCAGTCTCAAGGCCCGATCTCTCAGGGCCGAAAACGATGGCAGAGCGCTGGGTGTCATGGTGTCCAGAATCTCTATGGATCGCCTGCGCGGCCTGCTCAGGGGTGAGCACCGGCTTGGTCACGCCTCGCTTGCGCACCGTGGTGGCATAGACGTGCGCGCAATCGGCCACCGCCTCAGCCAGCGTTTCAAACAGCTGCGCTTTGGCCAGCACCTCATCAGCCCCGGCCGCAGCAGGTCCGGCGTTTGGATTGGGCCAGCCATCGCGCGGTGAAACCAGTCGCAGCTCGGTTAGCCCGAAATTGAGCATGGCGCGGGCTGCCTTGCCGATATTCTCACCCAGTTGCGGCCTGACGAGGACGATGACGGGACGATTGATTTTAGATTGTAGTTCCGTTCGTCCCGAGCGAAGTCGAGGGATTGGGTCGAGCGAAGCCGAGACCCTTTCCGCTCTCTCCTTTGGCGGGATCGCAAAATAGGAAATTCGCCCACAATCCCGGGCGATCAGTCCTTCTTTTTTAGCGCGTGACCATTTTTTGATCTTGAGTGCGTTAGTTAGCGCTTCTTCGCGTGTCTGAAACTCATCCGCCCAGACAAACTCAACTGGCCGTCGCTCATGTGTGTAACCACGCAATGCTCCAGATTGGTGCTGGGCAATTCGCCGCTCCAAATCATCAGTGTGGCCGGTATAATAGCTGTTGTCAGCGCAGCGCAGAATGTAGGTCCAGAATGCCATGTTGTGCTTAGTAGAGCCTCGGCTTCGCTCGGCGTAGTCCCTCGACTTCGCTCGGGAGGAACGGGTTTGGTTTAACAGGTTTATTTCTTGCTGACATCGCGCCCGCTCATGTCCTGAACGGAACTGGCAAATTCTTCAAAATCCCTGGCCTCACCGAAATCGCGATAAACCGAGGCGAAGCGGATATAGGCGACGCTATCGAGCTGGCGCAGGCCTTCCATCACCATCTCGCCGATGTCGCGCGATTGCACTTCGCTTTCGCCCATCGTTTCGATCTGCCGCTGGATGCCCGAAACCAGTTGATCGAGCCGCTCCTGGGCAATCCCGCGTTTTCGGCAAGCGAGCGAGACCGATTGTTCGATCTTGGACCGGTCAAACGGCTGGCGATCTTCGTTGCTTTTGAGCACGATGATATCGCGCAGTTGCACCCGCTCGAACGTCGTGAAGCGCGCGCCGCAGCTTTCGCACTGGCGGCGGCGGCGGATCGCGGTGTTGTCCTCGGTGGGACGCGAATCCTTTACCTGACTGTCATCATGGGCGCAGAAGGGGCAACGCATTCAGGGGTGCACCCGTTTATAGATCATGAAAGCAGCCCCGGCGATCAGCCCGAGCGGCAGACTAACCACGGGCAGAAGCGCGCCAGCGACGGCACCTACTGCAGCGCCAGTCAGCACTGGGGCCGTGGAGGGGTGCTTGACGCCCTGCTTAGCCATGCCCACGATTTCCTCGCGTAGGTCTTCGATCAAATCGCTGCCTTTAGCCATCTCAACAGCTCCTCTTCACATGCCCTGATAGATGGGGAAGCGACCGCAAAGTTCTTCAACCCGCGCCAGCACCGATGCCTCAACCTGCGCATCACCCTCTTCGCCGTTCTTGCGCAGGCCTTCGACCACTTCGGCGATCAGCTCACCAATCTGGGTGAATTCCGCCACGCCAAACCCGCGGGTGGTGCCAGCTGGCGTGCCAAGGCGGATGCCCGAGGTGACGAAGGGCGAGCGGGTATCGTTAGGTATACCGTTCTTGTTGCAAGTGATCGAAGCGCGATCGAGGCCTTTTTCGGTGGCCTTGCCGGTGATATCCTTGGACGAAAGATCAACCAGCATCAGGTGGTTGTCAGTACCGCCCGAAACGATGCTGAGGCCCTGCGCCTGAAGCGATGCGGCGAGAGCCTTCGCATTATCCGCCACAGCCTGTGCATAGGCCTTGAATTCAGGCTGCATCGCCTCTGCAAAGGCCACCGCCTTGGCGGCGATGATGTGCATCAGCGGCCCCCCCTGAAGGCCGGGGAAGATCGCCGAATTGATCTTCTTGGCAATGGCCTCGTCGTTTGACAGGATAATGCCAGACCGAGGCCCGCGCAGTGATTTGTGCGTGGTCGTCGTGGTGACATGGGCGTGCGGCACGGGCGAGGGGTGAACGCCGCCTGCAACCAGCCCGGAGAAGTGCGACATATCGGCAAGCAGATAGGCACCAACCTCGTCAGCGATTTCGCGGAAGCGCTTAAAGTCCCAGGTGCGCGAATAGGCGGTGGCACCGCAGATTATCAGCTTGGGCTTGTTCTCTCGCGCCAGACGCGCGACCTCGTCCATGTCGATCAGGTGATCGTCGGAGCGCACGGTATAGGCCACCGGGTTGAACCACTTGCCGCTCATGTTGACCGGTGATCCGTGAGTTAGATGTCCGCCCGCGTTGAGGTCCAGCCCCATGAAGGTATCGCCTGGCTGCAACAGCGCGAGAAACACCGCCTGGTTCATCTGGCTGCCCGAATTGGGCTGCACATTGGCGAATCCGGCGCCGAACAGCGCCTTGGCGCGCTCGATGGCGATCGTCTCGATGTGATCGACATATTCGCAGCCGCCGTAATAGCGCTTGCCCGGATAGCCTTCAGCATACTTGTTGGTCAGGATCGAACCGGCGGCTTCGAGCACAGCCTTTGAGCAGATGTTCTCCGAGGCGATCAGTTCGATCTTGTCACGCTGGCGACCGAGTTCCTTGCCGATCCAGCCCGCGATTTCAGGGTCGGTTTGGGCGATTCCGGCGGTGAAGAAGTCTTGGGGGGTCACGGCGGTCATGGAAAATCCTGCTTATGCGGGGTTGGAAAGTTTTGCGACGCGGCCAGCATGGCGGCCTCCGCCGAATTCGGTTGTGAGGAATGCCTCGACGCAGGCCTTGGCCATGTCGATGCCGGTCAGCCGTGCCCCCATGGCGAGGACATTCGCGTCATTATGCTCGCGAGCAAGCTTGGCGGACAACGGTTCGGAAACCAGCGCACAACGCACGGCGGGGTTGCGGTTGACGGCAATCGAAATGCCGATGCCCGAACCGCACAGAGCAATACCGCGCTCGGCTTTGCCCGCCGCAACATGGGCGGCCAATTTGTAGCCGTAATCAGGGTAATCAACGCTGTCGGTAGAGTTCGGACCAAGGTCAGTTACTGCATGTCCCAATTCGACCAGCCACGCGAAGAGTTCGGTCTTGAGACCGATTGCGGCGTGATCGGAAGCGAGTGCAATGTGCATAGTGGCTAAGCCCAGTGAATTCTGATGGTGCCCCCATAGTGGCTCGATCCGGTTGAAGCCACCCGCAAAGCGCAAGTCTTGCACAAGCGCAGACACGCAGGCATCACTACGGCGGGACAGGAGTGCACAGGCATGAAGCGCTGGACGGGATTACTCACCATGGTTGTCGCGGCCATCGGCTTGGCGGTGCTGGGCACAACACCGCCCGAACCTGTGGCTGCCTCGGCCCCAGCGGGCGAGTTCGCCGCCGCGCGCGCCATGGCCGACGTCCAGCACATTGCTGCGAAACCACACGCTACTGGAACCGCCGAGAACGCCGAAGTTCGCGCCTATCTGGTCCAACGCCTCAAGGCCATGGGTCTGGAACTGCGCGAGGTTGAGGCACCTTTGCCCGAACGGTCTATCGAGCGGATGAAAGGCTGGAGCAGGGGCACGCACGCGCCCACACGGATGGTCAACGTGATCGGTGTGCTGCCGGGCAAGAACCGCTCGCTTCCCACCTTGGCGCTGATGGCGCATCATGATACCGTCTGGGGCTCACCCGGTGCGGCTGACGATACCGCCGGTGTGGCGACAATCCTTGAGGCGGTGCGCGCGATCAAGGCACGCGGCCAGCCCTCACGCGATCTCGCCGTGGTGATCACCGATGCCGAGGAGCTGGGGCTATCGGGCGCGGAAGCCTTTTTTGCCAGTGATCCCTTGGCCAAACGGATCGGCATGATCGTCAACATGGAAGCGCGCGGCGGCGGTGGGCGGACGACGCTTTTCGAAACCTCACCGGGCAATGGCGAGGCGGTGAAGTTATACGCCGACGCCGTGAGCAAGCCGGGCGCATCCTCACTCGCGGCGTTCATCTATAGCGTGCTGCCTAATGACACCGACCTTTCCGTGTCATTGCGCAGCGAACTTCCCGGCTACAACTTCGCCTTCATCGGCCGTTCGGGGCTTTACCATTCCCCACTGGCGACGCCCGAACGGCTCGATCAGGGCGCACTTCAGGACATGGGCGCACAGGTACTGGCCCTGACCGACCGACTGGTACGCGCCAACGACTTGCCCGCGCGTACGGCTGACGTCGTCTTCTTCGATTTCTTCAGCCTGTTCATGGTGGTCTATCCGGCATGGCTGGGTTGGGTCATGCTTGGCGCGATTGGCATCGGGCTGGGGCTGGCGATCCGGGGCTGTCGCGGCAAGCAGGTGGCGGAAGGAGCCGCGCGGATGCTGTTGCTGCTCGTCGGGACTGGCCTTGCACTGTTCCTGCTCAACCTGCTGTCAGGCGCGGGCAAGGGCGCGAATTACTATGACCGGCTCGCCGCCATTCCGAAGCTGGAAGTCATGGCCGCAGCAACGTGCATCGGCTTCTTCCTGCTGCTGTTCCGGATCGAGCAACTCAAGGCGCGGCAGATCGGCGCTTTCCTGCCGCTGCTAGCGCTGGGTGTGGCCGCACAGGCGCTGGCTCCGGTCGCCGCCTATGTAGTGTTGATCCCGCTGCTGCTGGTTGCGGTTTCACTCAACCTCAAGAGTATCACGGGCTTCTGGTTTGCCGGTCTTACCGCTGCGTTGGTCCTCGGGCACGAATTGTACCTTGGCCATTTCGTCATGCAGGGTGTCGGACCGACGATGCCGTTTGCGGTGGTGCTGCCACTGGCACTGGCATCGCTGGCGGTCATGCCGGTCTGGCCCGGGCTGAACAAGTCAATCGGACGCCGCGCCGCCTTTGCCGCACTCACCGTTGCCCTGCTGGTGGCGCTGTGGGTGCGGTTCGATCCGCTCGCCGATACGGTGGCGGTCTATTCGAGCGACAAGAATGTGCCAGCGATTCCGATCACGAAACCGCCAGCATAAGCGTTTTTACTGATCGAGGAACGAGCGCATCTTCCGTGACCGGCTCGGGTGCTTGAGCTTCCTCAGCGCCTTGGCTTCGATCTGGCGGATACGTTCGCGCGTCACGCTGAACTGCTGGCCGACTTCTTCCAGCGTGTGATCGGTGTTCATGCCGATGCCAAACCGCATGCGCAGCACGCGTTCTTCGCGCGGGGTAAGGCTGGCCAGAACCCGTGTGACGGTTTCCTTGAGGTTGGCCTGAATCGCCGCATCGACTGGGATGATTGCGTTCTTGTCCTCGATGAAATCGCCCAGATGCGAATCTTCCTCGTCGCCGATGGGCGTTTCGAGGCTGATCGGCTCCTTGGCGATCTTCATCACCTTGCGAACCTTTTCGAGCGGCATGGAAAGGCGCTCGGCCATTTCCTCGGGCGTGGGCTCGCGGCCCTGCTCGTGGAGGAACTGGCGACTGGTGCGGACCAGCTTGTTGATCGTCTCGATCATGTGGACCGGGATGCGGATCGTGCGGGCCTGATCGGCGATTGATCGCGTGATCGCCTGCCTGATCCACCAGGTGGCATAGGTGGAGAACTTGTAGCCACGGCGATACTCGAACTTGTCGACCGCCTTCATCAGGCCAATGTTGCCTTCCTGAATAAGATCAAGGAATTGCAGACCGCGGTTGGTGTATTTCTTGGCGATGGAAATCACCAGACGCAGATTGGCCTCGACCATTTCCTTTTTGGCGATGCGGGCTTCGCGTTCGGCCTTTTGCACCATGTTGACGATGCGGCGGAATTCGCTGAGCGCCATGCCGGTGGCGGCGGCAATATCGGCAACTTCAGCGCGAATACGCTCAACCGGTTCGGCTTCAGCTTCAGCAAAAGCGGTCCATTTCTTGTCCTTGCCGGCATTGGCTTGCAGCCAGGCATCGTCCAGCTCGTGGCCGATATAGCTATCAAGGAAATCCTTTCGCGGCACCTTGTGACGCTCAGCCAGACGCAGCATCTGGCCGCCCAGTGCGGTCAGGCGGCGGTTGAAGGCATAGAGGTTGTCGACCAGAAATTCGATCTTGGTCGCGTGGAATTTCACGCTCTCGACATGGGCGGTCAGTTCTTCACGCAGCGCGTGATACTGCTTTTCCTTGGCTGTCGAAAAATCATTGCCCACGCTCATGGCTTCGAGACGATCATTCTGGATCTTCTCGAACTTCTTGAACACGCTGGTGATCAGGGCAAATTTCTCAAGCGCTTCGGGCTTGAGCTGCGCTTCCATTTGGGCAAGGCTGAGGGTGTTGTCTTCCTCTTCCTCTTCGACCGGACGTCGGCTGCGAGTTTCGCCACCTTCCTCATCGTCCTCATCGACTTCCTCTTCAGCGTCCTCGACTTCTTCTTCTTCCTTGAAGGTAGGTCCGGCCGTCACTTCGGTTATCTCGCCGTTTGCCTCACCTTCGGCCTCTTCGGTCAGGGCTTCGGGGGCGGGGCCTTTTGAGAGCATGGCATCAAGATCAAGGATCTCGCGCAGTTGCATTTCGCCGGCGTTGAGCGCGTCAGACCACTGGATGATGGCGTGGAAGGTGATCGGGCTTTCGCACAGCCCGAGGATCATCGTGTCACGACCGGATTCGATGCGCTTGGCGATGGCGATTTCGCCCTCACGGCTGAGCAGTTCAACCGCGCCCATTTCGCGCAGATACATCCGCACAGGATCGTCGGTCCGCTCGACCGTTTCCTTCTTTTTGACGAGGTCAGGACGCTCATCAACGCTTTCTGCGTCTTCTTCGTCCTCAGCCTTGCGCTCTTCAGGATCGACGGCGTCTTCGTCAGTCTCGACGATATTGACACCCATCTCCGAGATCGCGGCCATGATGTCCTCGATCTGTTCGGAAGTCATCTGGTCTTGCGGCAGCGCCTCATTCAGCTCGTCATAAGTGATAACACCGCGACGCTTGGCGCGGGCGATCAGCTTTTTGATCGAGGCATCGTTGAGATCAATGAGGGGGGCATCGCTGCCCTCTTTCTCGTTGTCGTTGATTTCTTCGTCCATTATTCCGCCATCTGTTGGGGATCTGATCCAGAGACCAGAGCCGTTCGCGCTGCGGCCATTTGCCGCAGTCGCTCATCAAATTCCAGCTTTCTCTTCAAAAGCCTCTGCTGTTCAGCAAAAGCCCCCTCAGGATCAGCTTCAAACCGTGCCGTCGCCGCCGCCAGCGCCGCTTCAAGAGCGGGCCGTTCGATCATCAGGGTCACCGCCTCACCCAGTTCGGCAATTGCCTGTTCGGGCGTAGCATCTTCGGAGAGAAATCCGAAGCGCAGGCCAATGATATCCTCAGCTGAAGGGGGCGACATACCTTGATTTGCCAATGTGGTGACGAGTGCTGTGTTTTCAAGCACATTCCCGCTGTCCGCCATGTCGAGTAGCGCATCGAGCAGGCGCATACTGGCCGCATCGCTCAATCGTGCACGTGAAAGCGCCTCGGCGTGAAGCCTGATTGCCGCCGGATACCGCACAAGTCCGGCCAGCACAGCCAAGCCCAAGGCATCGCGCGCGCCTTTGCCCGTCGCGCGTTTGAGGCGCTGTGCCGTTGCTTGAGTAGGCGGTGGCGGCGGCGCATTACGCGGCTGAAAACGGCTGTTGGCTCGCGGTTCAAACGGCTTGCTTTCACGTGGCGGGAAAGCGAAGGCGGAATAGCGATCCTGCAATTCACGGCGATAAAGCGCCTTGATGTCTTGATCGCCAATCGTCTCCACATGAACCATCAGTCGCGCCTTGAGGCCCGCCTTGTCCTCGGGTGTGGCGAGAGGCACAGCATCGCGTTCATATTCCCACAGCGTCTCCAGCAAGCCCTTGGCATCGGCCAGCACCCGCTCCATCGCTGCAGCGCCATCACGCTTGATCAGATCGTCTGGATCGAGGCCCGCCGGAAGTCGGCAAATGCGCAGGGTGTGGGCAGGGCGCAGCAGGGGCAGCGCGCGGGTGACCGCACGAATCGCTGCACGTTGCCCTGCGGCATCGCCATCGAAACACAGGATCGGTGCCTCAACCAGTCGCCACAGCAGTTCGATCTGTCGTTCGGTCAGCGCGGTGCCGAGCGGTGCCACTGCATCGCCAATACCGGCGGCAGCGAGCGCAATCACATCCATGTAGCCTTCGACGACGACCAGCCGCCCACTCTGGCGCGATACCGGCCCGGCCCGGTGCAGGTTGTAGAGTGTGCGGCCCTTGTCAAACAGGGGTGTATCAGGTGAATTCAGATATTTGGGAGCATCACTTGCGGATGCGTCGAGGATGCGGCCACCAAAAGCAATCACCCGCCCGCGCGCATCCTCGATCGGCAGCATCAGGCGGCCACGGAAACGATCGTAGGGATCCTTTCCTTCTACAGCGATGCGCAAGCCTGCTTCCTGCAACATCTCCTCAGAATAGCGCGATAGCCCGCCTTTGATCGCCTGCCGTCCGCTCGGCGCATAGCCAAAGCCGAAGCGCGCTGTGGTGTGGGCATCAAACCCGCGCGAGGCGAGGTAGCTGCGCGCAGCCGTGCCGTCCGGTCCGGCGAGTTGGCCCGCGAAAAACTCCTGCGCTGCCGTCATGACATCGTGCAGCGAATCCCTCTGTTCCGCCATTTTCGCCGCACGGGGATCAAGCGCAGGGACTTCCAGCCCGGCCTCGGAGGCCAATTCCTTGATCGCATCCATGAACGAAAGCCCGCGCTGATCGGTCATCCAGCGAATCACATCGCCATGTGCCCCGCAGCCAAAGCAATGGTAAAACCCCTTCAGGTCATTGACGGTGAAGCTCGGTGACTTCTCATTGTGGAACGGGCAGCAGGCCTTGAACTCATGTCCTGCTTTGGTCAGCCGCGTCGTCCGTCCGATCACGCTCGACAGCGTGACGCGGGCGCGCAATTCGTCTAGAAAGGCGGGCGAAAGCGACATCGGAGAGTGGGATTATCCTTTCGGTACGGTGCGATATCGCGGTCCGCGAATCCAGTAGTGCAATGCGGCGATTCGGGATAGCATCGGCGCGGGTGGCATGGTGAATTTACGCCAATAACTTGGGGATTTTTCAATGAACAGACTAGCCATTGCCGCAATCGCGACTTCATGCCTACTGACCGCAGCTTGCGCCAAAGAGACGCCGACTGCCGCTACGTTCACCGAAGCTGAAGCCGCGAAGCTCGCCGATGCGATGGTCGCGACGTGGGAATCGAAGGATGCCGCGCGGATCAAGGCGCTCTATGCCCCCGGTGTGGTCGCGTTCGACTATGCATACGGCCCGCTCGAAGCCGACCGCGCTACATTCGACAAGGCGCAAGACGTTTTTGCCGCAGCGCAGATTGACAGCGAGGAACAGATTTCCCGCAATATCCAGATTCTCGATGCCGATACCTTCGTCGTTTCTGGCGTGTGGAACGGCACCAGCAAGGCCAAGCCTGAAAACAACGGTCAAGTCCGCTGCACCGATGTTTTCCAGAAGGATGCGGCAGGCGTCTGGATCATCGTCAACGAGCATTGCTCGCAAATGCCCAAAGTGGGGTAATCGGTGGGATCAGGCCAGCGCCGCCTTAACCAGCGCGCTGGCCTTGCTCATATCGAGCTGGCTGCCGTGGCGCGCTTTCAGTTCGGCCATGACTTTGCCCATGTCCTTGACCGATGAAGCTCCCAGTTCGCCCTTGATCGCTTCAATCGCGGCGGCGGTATCGGCCTCGCTCATCTGCTGAGGCATGAAATCTTCGATCACCGCAATCTCGGCGCGTTCGATGTCGGCGAGTTCTAGGCGTCCGCCCTGTTCATACATGGAAATCGATTCGCGGCGCTGCTTGGCCATCTTCTGCAGTACTTCGACCACCAGCACATCGTCTTCCGGCACCTGGCTCGCGGTGCGCAGTTCGATATCGCGGTCTTTAAGCTTGGCGAGGATCAGGCGGACGGCGGCGAGGCGCGGTTTGTCTCCGGCTTTCATCGCAGTAATTTGCGCGGACTTGATCGAGTCGCGGATCATATCGGTTCGATTCCTGTGATTTTGCATCCCCGGTGGGGGAAAGCTCCAGTCTAACGACTGTTTTCGCCTTTTCATAGGTTGACGCACCCCGTCATGGGGTTTAGCCGCCGCCTCTTAGCACCACCTGCTGGAACCACCTGACGGAGCGCCTTGAATATGGCCGACGCCGCCTCTTCGCATGCACACGTTACGGCCATCAAGCCAGATGGCGCGACAGGTGTCCTCGTGCTCGCCGATGGCACCGTGTTGTGGGGCCATGGCTTCGGCTTGATCGGCCAGGCCGTGGGCGAGGTTTGCTTCAACACCGCGATGACCGGCTATCAGGAGATCATGACCGATCCCTCCTATGCCGCGCAGATCGTCACCTTCACTTTTCCGCATATCGGCAATGTCGGCGTCAATGACGAGGATATGGAAAGCCATGTCGATGGCGCGATTGGTTGCATTGTCCGTGAAGAGGTGACTGCGCCCTCCAACTTCCGCGCGCGTGGAACTTTTGGCGATTGGCTGGCGGCCAAGGGCAAGATCGGGCTTTCGGGCATCGATACCCGCGCGCTCACCCGCCGCATCCGCTTGGCAGGCGCGCCCAATGCGGTGATCGCGCATGATCCCGATGGCAAGTTTGACATCCCGGCGCTGATCAAGCGCGCTAAGGATTGGCCGGGTCTTGAAGGCATGGACCTTGCCCGCGTCGTCAGCCGCAGTGCCGACGAAAAATGGGAAGGCGGTATCTGGTCGCTGGGTAAGGGCTTTGCCCGCTCACCGCACGATAAGCGGCCCCATGTGGTCGCCATGGACTTTGGTGCCAAGGACAACATCTTCCGCTCACTGGTGAAAGCCGGCGCGCGGGTGACGGTGGTTCCGGCGCAGACCTCGCTGGAAGCAATCAACGCGCTGGAACCGGACGGCGTGTTCCTGTCCAACGGCCCCGGCGATCCGGCAGCAACCGGCGTCTATGCCGTGCCGGTTATCAAGGCGCTGCTGGCAGCGGATATGCCGATTTTCGGCATCTGCCTCGGCCACCAGATGCTCGGCCTCGCTGCGGGTGCCAAGACCAGCAAGATGCACCAGGGCCACCGCGGCGCGAACCACCCGGTGCAGCGGCTGGAGGACGGCCCAGAGTCCGGCAGGGTGGAAATCACCTCGATGAACCACGGCTTTGCGGTGGATGGCGCGACTTTGCCGGAGGGTGTGGTGGAAACCCATGTGTCGCTGTTTGACGGCTCGAACTGCGGGATTGCGGTGACAGGCAAGCGGGCGTTCGGCGTGCAGTATCATCCGGAGGCGAGTCCAGGGCCGATGGATAGTTTTTACCTGTTTGAGCGGTTTGTGGGGATGTTGAAATGAGCCTTACCGAACTAGAATCCCACGTCCTCGCCTATTACGCCGCCACCTCGGCCAGCACTCTGGCGCCTGCTCCGCGCTGGTATCCCTATGGCGAGCTGATCCTCATCGTTGAGGACAAGGTGGCGGTGGCGGTGCGCAAATTTGGCTTCAAGGCCAAGGTCTGCGCCAAGGCATCGGGCACGGCGTTTCTCGATGCGATGATCGCCAAGGGCGCGTGGACGACGACGCAGAACGATTTTGGCGGGGCGATGCACCAGTTCCAGCCCGATGTTTACAAGGCCGCGCTGGATGCTTTCAACGCCGCCGATCCGATTGTCCAGAAGGCCGCCGACGCTGGCGATACTTTCTGGGCGGAAACCTTCGCCGAATTGACCAAGTGACGGACACCTGATGCCAAAACGCACCGACATCTCGAAGATCCTCGTTATCGGCGCTGGCCCGATCGTTATCGGTCAGGCCTGCGAGTTCGATTATTCGGGCACTCAGGCGATCAAGGCGCTGCGCGAGGAGGGCTATTCTGTCGTCCTCGTCAATTCCAACCCGGCGACGATCATGACCGATCCCGACATGGCCGATGCCACCTATGTCGAGCCGATCACGCCCGAGATCGTCACGCGGATTATCGAAAAAGAGCGCCCCGATGCGCTGCTGCCAACCATGGGCGGGCAGACTGCACTGAACACAGCGCTTGCGCTGTTCAATGATGGCACGCTGGAGAAATACGGCGTCCAGATGATCGGCGCCGATGCCGATGCCATCGACAAGGCTGAGGATCGCCAGCGCTTTCGCGAGGCGATGGACAAGATCGGGCTGGAATCGGCGCGTTCTGGCGTGGCGCACAATGTTGACGAGGCTTTCAAGGTGCTGGAACGCACCGGCCTGCCCTCGATAATCCGCCCCAGCTTCACACTGGGAGGCACCGGCGGCGGCGTCGCCTATAACAAGGCCGAGTTCGAGCATATCGTGCGGACTGGCCTCGATGCCTCTCCAACGACTGAAGTTTTGATCGAAGAGAGCCTGCTCGGCTGGAAAGAATACGAGATGGAAGTCGTGCGTGATCGCGCCGACAACTGCATCATCATCTGTTCGATCGAAAACGTCGATCCGATGGGCGTCCACACCGGCGATTCGATCACCGTCGCCCCGGCGCTGACGCTGACCGACAAGGAATACCAGATCATGCGCAACGCCAGCATCGCTGTGCTGCGCGAGATCGGGGTGGAGACGGGCGGATCGAACGTCCAGTTCGCGGTAAACCCAGCGGACGGCCGGTTGATCGTTATCGAGATGAACCCGCGCGTATCGCGTTCGTCGGCGCTGGCCTCCAAAGCCACCGGCTTTCCTATCGCGCGGATCGCCGCCAAGCTGGCCGTGGGCTATACCCTTGACGAACTGACCAACGAGATCACCGGCGCCACGCCTGCCAGCTTTGAACCCAGCATCGATTACATCGTCACCAAGATCCCCCGGTTTGCCTTTGAAAAGTTCAAGGGTGCCGAGCCGCTGCTGTCCACCGCGATGAAATCGGTGGGTGAGGTCATGGCGATTGGCCGCAACTTCAAGGAATCGATGCAGAAAGCGCTGCGCGGGTTGGAAACCGGACTTGATGGCTTCAACCGCGTGCAGCATCTGGAAGGGGTCGGGCGTGACCCGATCACTGCTGAACTTTCGCGCCAGACACCTGATCGTCTGCTCGTGGTCGGACAGGCCTTCCGTGAGGGCTTCACCGTCGAGGAAATTCAGGCGATCACGCATTATGATCCCTGGTTCCTGCGCCACATCGAAGAGATCATCGCCGAAGAAGCAGCGATCACCAAGCATGGTCTGCCGAACGATGCAGTGGGTCTGCGCCGCCTGAAAGCCATGGGTTTTTCCGACCACCGGCTGGCGACTCTTGCGGTGCGTTCGGTGCATATCGCTGGCGGACTGGGTGAAACCAGCGCGCCACGTTCCGGACTGCTGCACGATGCGGTGAAGGCCATGGCCGGAGCGACCAGCGCCAAGGAAGTGCGCCAGATGCGCGAACGGCTGGGCGTGCTCCCGGTATTCAAGCGCATCGACAGCTGTGCCGCCGAGTTTGAAGCCATCACGCCCTATATGTACTCGACCTATGAGGCGCCAAGTTTTGGCACGCCTGAGTGTGAGGCGGCCCCTTCGGATCGCAAGAAGATCGTCATTCTGGGCGGCGGACCCAACCGCATCGGTCAGGGTATCGAGTTCGATTACTGCTGTGTCCACGCCTGCTTTGCGCTTTCCGAGGCTGGCTATGAGACGATCATGGTCAACTGCAATCCAGAGACCGTTTCCACCGATTACGACACTTCTGACCGGCTCTATTTCGAGCCGCTGACCGGCGAAGACGTGCTGGAAATCCTGCGCGTTGAGCAACAGAACGGCACGCTGGTCGGTGTCATCGTCCAGTTCGGTGGGCAGACCCCGCTCAAGCTGGCGCAGATGCTGGAGGATGAGGGCATTCCGATCCTCGGCACTTCACCCGATGCCATTGACCTTGCCGAAGACCGCGAACGCTTTGCCAAGCTGGTCAATGAGCTCGGCCTCAAGCAGCCCGCCAACGGCATCGCCCGCAGCCGTGATGAGGCCGTAGCCGTCGCCGAGCACATCGGTTTTCCGGTGCTGATGCGCCCAAGCTATGTACTGGGTGGCCGCGCCATGGAGATCGTTGATTCGGTCGCACAGCTTGATGATTACATCGCCACCGCTGTGCAGGTATCAGGCGATAGCCCGGTGCTGATCGACCAGTACCTGCGCGATGCCATCGAATGCGATGTCGATGCGCTGTGCGATGGAACGCAAGTCGTCGTCGCTGGAGTGATGCAGCACATCGAGGAAGCCGGCATCCATTCGGGCGACAGCGCTTGCAGCCTGCCGCCTTACAACTTGGCGCCTGCAATCATCGCCGAGATGGAAAAGCAGGCCGAATCGCTCGCCATGGCGCTGGGTGTGATCGGTCTGATGAACATCCAGTTCGCGGTGAAAGATGGCCCTGATGGCCAGGAGGTTTACCTCATCGAGGTCAATCCGCGCGCCTCGCGCACTGTGCCTTTCGTCGCCAAGGCCATCGGTCAGCCGGTCGCCAAGATCGCGGCGCGGGTGATGGCAGGTGAGAAACTGTCCACTTTCCCGCCGTTCAAGCGCGAATTTGATTATATGGCGGTGAAGGAAGCAGTGTTCCCCTTCGCCCGCTTCCCCGGTGTCGATCCGGTGCTTTCGCCCGAGATGAAATCGACCGGCGAAGTCATGGGAATGGACAAGGACTTCCCGATTGCCTTTGCCAAAGCGCAACTGGGTGCCGGAACCCTGCTTCCCGATGGTGGGCTGGTGTTCGTTTCAGTGAAGGATGGCGACAAGCCGATCATCCTGCAGGCGGTGCAAAAGCTCGTCAGCCTGGGCTTCAGCATCATCGCCACAGGCGGCACACAGCGCTATCTGGCCGATGCTGGCGTTCCGGTTGAACGCGTCAACAAGGTGGCGGAAGGACGGCCGCATATTGTTGACCGGATTGTCGATGGTGATCTGGCGCTGATTTTCAACACCACCGAAGGTTGGCAGAGCCTGAAAGATTCAAAATCGATCCGTCTGGCAGCGCTCAAGGGCAGGGTACCCTATTTCACTACGGCAGCGGCATCACTGGCCTCTGCACAGGCGATTGAAGCCATGCGCGGCGCACAACTTGAAGTGCGCTCATTGCAGGACTATTATAGCTAAAGCTTCGCGTTTCCCCAACATCGCGGCTGGGCAGCTCGTTCCAAGGCGGAACGGGGTGGTATCCTAGTCCCGGGAGCGGCGCGAAGAACATGGAGGAATTAAGCGAATGGCGAGTGTCGAAAAGCTGCCGATGCTGGCGGAGGGCTATGAAAGGCTCATCGCAGAACTGAAAGCATTCCGCGAAGAGCGGCCTCTGATCGTTGACGCGATCGAGGAAGCGCGCGCCCACGGTGACCTTTCCGAGAACGCTGAATATCATGCCGCCAAGGAACGCCAAGGCCAGGTCGAAGCTTCGATCGGAGATATCGAAGATCGTGTCAGCCGCGCGCAGATCATTGATCCGACAACGCTTTCGGGCGATAAAATCATTTTCGGCGCGACCGTGACCTTGCTTGACGATGATGAAAAGCCGGTGCGCTACCAGATTGTCGGCCCCTATGAGGCTGATGCCAAGGTTGGCCGCATCAGCTATGCCTCGCCACTTGGCCGCGCGCTGATCAGCCGCAAGGTCAATGACGAGATCGAGGTTACGGTGCCTGCTGGCGATCGTTCTTATCTGGTGCAGAAGATCGAATTTATCTGAGCTGTCGCCCCCCTGATTACACAGGGGGGCAACGCTTATTCCACCGGCAGATCGGGCTGCAACAATCGGTGCAGATGGACGATGACGTATTTCATCTCCGCATCGTCGACCGTGCGTTGCGCCCGGCCGCGCCAAGCCTCTTCAGCATCGGCATAATTGGCATAGACCCCGACCAGATCCAGCGCTTCAAGGTTGGTGAATTCAAGGTGCTGCGGATCGGCTACACGACCGCCCATTACCAGGTGGAGTTTCTGCATCGGCGTTGATTCTTCCGGGGGAGGAGGGGAATAGCGCCTCTATCGCCGAAATCACGTCGCGCCAAGGCTAGCGCCCCAGATTGGCGACGATTCTTATCGCCTCTCGCGCCGCTTTATGCCCGATGCTGCGGCCTTTTTGCACACGATCGCTGGCGGAGTCGGCAGCACGGCTGCTTAGTTCACTCACCGCATCCCCAAGTGTCGCGAGTTTCTTGCGACTTCCGCGTGAGGTATCAGTGGCCACATCAATCACTTGCCGACCATAGTTTCTGCCCAGTTCCCCGGCAGTTAGGGCAGTAGTCACTGCCGTGCGCGCAAATTTCCGGCCAAAGCCGCGTGGCAGCAAGGCTCCAGCGAGCAGGCCGACCGCCAGACCGCCAGCGATGAGAGCAATCGGATAATCCTTAGCGAGCGCGACATAATCCTCGGGGGGCTCAGCATTTGGAATCCGCATAGGGGCAAGATCGGCGACGCTCCTGCCCGTGTCACTCATGTCCATGTCACTCACTCAACCGTGCTCCTTGGAAAATCGGGTGATCACTTTGTCCCAAATATCACCAAGCAAGGGCGATAGTTTGCCTAGTTCAGCAATAATCGGCTTACGCCATGTCCAGATGGCGAGCGCGCCGATGGTGGCGGCGATGATCCCGCGACTGTCATTGGCAACCTCCGCCGCTTCCTTGACCAAGGCTTTGGCTTTGCCCTTGGCTTCATCGGCAACCCGTTCGCCCACGCCTTTTTCGGCAAGCCCGGTTTTAAGCCGTGTAAACCGCTTGGTCACGTTCGCGAGGGCTTCATCACGCCGCCGCCGTTCAGCAGCGAGTGGATCATTGCTCTGGCTCATGGTTCGAGATCCGTTGGGGAAAATGCCTGCATCATCCGTTGCCAGTGCGAACGGGCGATCAGCACACAGACGATAGCGACGAGGAACAACCCGCCCGCAACTATCGCGGTAGCGCCCCATGCAGTGACCACCGGTGCCAGAGCGATCAGCAAACCGACCACAAGGGCACCAAGCGCAAACACGGCAATGACAAAGGCTGCCAGCCCAAGCACGGCCACTTTGCGGACGGCCTTGGCAACCAAAGCTGCGCGCGTTTTCTGGAAGGCGACTTCAGCTTCGGCATAAATGCGCGCGTCATCGGCGAGCTTACGCAGCTCTTCGATCAGCGGCTGGTCAGGTTCAGCATCGCCGCCCAGTGGTTCGGACCCTTCAATCATCGCAGCGAACCCGCGCTCAATCTTCGCTGCTGCTGCCCTTGAATATGCGAGACAGCATGAAGCCGGCAACCGCTGCCAGTCCGATCGCCAGTCCGGGGCTCTTGCGGACGAATTCCTTGGCATCACCGCCCAGTTCGCCAAGATCCTTGGCCTCAAGCTTGGCAGCGCCTTCCTGAATCGAACGGGCGGCGGTGCGGGCATAATCGCCATACTTTTCGCCCAGCTTTTCATCGATTGTCGGCGCAGTATCGGCGACGATCTTGCCAAGGCCAGAGATCGCCTCACTGGCGCGAACCTTGCCATCTTCAGCAAGCTCGGCAGCGCGCTGCTTGGCCTGATCGCCATAGGATTTGGCATCTTCGATCCAGGCTTCGCTTTGCCCGGCGATTTTCTCGCGATAGGCACCAGCTTTGTCCTGCGCCTGCTTGCTCAAAGCCACAGCACCGCCACGCGCCTCTTCGATGGCCTTGGCGAACTTGGCTTTGGCTTCGCCGGTGGCTGAAGCCGCTGGCTGAGCTGTAGCTTTAGCCGCGGGCTTGCGCGCGGCAGGTTTCTTGGCAGTGGTCTTGCCGGTGCTGTCGGTGGGAGATTTGGCCATTGATTTCGTTCCCTTACCCCGGGATGGGGTCTGAATGATAAGATGGTAACACGGATTCGCAAATCAAGTTCCAGCAGAAATGCAATTCAATCGTATTCTAGTGGATTGATTTTGACATTCGCCTCCCGTTAGCCGCATTGTCAGTTGCGAATGTCAAAATCTTGAAATCCACTAGAGTCATATAGTTGCTAGTGGTCCTCTTGATTCTGACATTTGCCACTGACCTAGCTGGTAGCGGATGCAAATGTCAGAATCGGACCACTAGCAGTTGTGCGGCCTTGATCGGCTGCTAAGGGAGCCACAACACGTGGCCCCCGGCAGACGTCCTGCGCTGGCCCAAAGGAGATGAACCCGCAATGACCACCATCATTGACATCCATGGTCGTGAAATCCTCGACAGCCGTGGCAACCCGACAGTCGAAGTCGACGTGCTCCTCGATGATGGCAGCTTTGGCCGCGCGGCGGTGCCTTCGGGCGCTTCAACCGGGGCGCATGAAGCGGTGGAACTGCGCGATGGCGATAAGTCACGCTATTTGGGCAAAGGAGTGCTGAAAGCCGTCGATGCCGTCAATGGTGAGATCAGCGACATGCTGCTCGGGCTTGATGCTGAAGATCAGCGCGACATCGACATGGCCATGATCGAGCTCGACGGGACGGAAAACAAGGCTCGGCTTGGTGCCAATGCCATGCTTGGGGTGAGCCTTGCGGTGGCCAAGGCCGCTGCCAATGCGCGCGGCCTGCCGCTCTATTCCTACATCGGCGGCGTTTCGGCGCACGTTCTGCCGGTGCCGATGATGAACATCATCAACGGCGGCGAACATGCCGATAATCCCATCGATTTTCAGGAATTCATGATCGTCCCCGTCGGTGCGGACACGATTGCCGAGGCGGTGCGTTGGGGCGCAGAGATCTTCCACACGCTGAAAAAAGGCCTGCACGACAAGGGCTTGGCAACAGCAGTGGGCGATGAAGGCGGCTTTGCGCCGAACCTTGCCAGCACCCGCGATGCGCTCGATTTCGTCATGGCCTCAATCGAGAAGGCCGGTTTCAAGCCCGGCGTTGATGTTGATATTGCGCTTGATTGCGCCGCGACTGAATTTTTCAAGAACGGCAAGTACGAGATCAGCGGCGAAGGCCTGTCTCTCTCACCCGTCGAAATGGCCGATTACCTCGCCAAACTGGCCGCCGATTACCCTATACGCTCGATCGAAGATGGCATGAGCGAAGATGATTTCGAGGGCTGGAAGGCGCTGACCGACCAGATCGGCCACAAGGTCCAGCTGGTTGGTGATGATCTGTTCGTGACCAACCCCAAGCGCCTTGAGATGGGAATCGGCATGGGCCTCGCCAATTCGCTGCTGGTCAAGGTCAACCAGATCGGCACCTTGAGCGAAACCCTTGAAGCCGTCTCCATCGCGCAGCGTGCTGGCTATACCGCGGTCATGTCGCACCGCTCGGGCGAAACCGAGGATGCGACCATTGCCGATCTCGCGGTTGCCACCAACTGCGGCCAGATTAAGACCGGCAGCCTCGCCCGGTCTGACCGCCTCGCCAAGTACAACCAGTTGATCCGCATCGAGGAAGAACTGGGGGCGGCGGCGCATTACGCCGGGGCGGGGGCCTTTGGGCGCTTGGCTCGCTGAGGCTCTGTAAGTTAGAGCACAGTGACTTTATAAAGAATCGTCATTGCGAGGAGCGAAGCGACGAAGCAAGCTAGGGCGGCGCGCGTGACGCTCTGGATTTCTTCGGCCTACGGCCTCGCAATAACGAAGTGATCCATCACGATCCCAGCATAAACGGTCGCTCAGATGCCCCATTGGCCTTTGCGCCTTGGGGCAGGCGCGCTTCATCGACGCGGCTCCCCTGGCTCGACCGGGCGAAATATTCGGCCATCTTGCCATAGGCTTCGGGCGACAGACGGACGAAGATGCGCCGGGCGTCGCTGGCATCATCATCGCGCAGCACCAGCCCGCGCGCTTCGAGTATCGAGAGCCAGCGCAGTGCCGTGGTGGTAGGCACCGCAGCGCCGATGCAGGCGCTGGTAACTGGCACGCGTTTGCGCTCACGCGCGGCGATGAACAGATCGAGCAGTAAGTCCCAGGCGGGTTCGCCAAACAGCGCGGAATCATCAAACATCTGGGCGCGCAACCGCCGATCACGATAATGGGAACGGGCGAGGTCTGACCAGTGCTTGTCATCCAGCACCAAGGGGCTGGGGATCGCTGTCTGATCATCGCTATCGGTAAGCTCACCAGCAATAGCCAGAAGTTCGCTCGCCATGACCATCAGCTGCTGGGCTCGCGCCTTCATCGCGCCAGCCGAACGACTGGCCGCATCATTAGCTGCAACAATGCGCTTGGCGTACTTTGCCGACACAACATGCCCCCATCAGCCCGCCACCCCTTCGGCAAGCCTCTGGCAGTATTGCGTAACGGCAAGGTGCGCTTTGCCGATTCAAGATTGATCGGGTTTCGAGCAAATTTCCTTCAAATTGAATGATTCACATGGAAGCTGGAGTTCGTCACCGAGCCAAATGGCAGTCCTCAGTCCTTGTGCATGGCGGAACCTTTTGGCGGAAACAGGGACACGAAATGACCAATGAGCCGTTAGACCGGTCCCATACTCCTTGTCATTTCAGCTCCAGATTTAAGGCCAGAACATTCCTCCAAAATGGAAGATTCACTCTGCACAAATCTGAGGTGCAGACGGAAACACGCCCTCAAGGTGGGTAAAAACCGAATCATCAAGCTTGGGCCATCGCCCGAGTGCCAGTGCAGCTCGACAAACGGCATTGGCAGTTTGATGAGCGTGGGTTTATACGGTTTCCTCTGAAACCAGCGCCGGAATCAATTCGGCCAAACCGGGACGACGCCATGATCCGCAACCGCCTGATAGCTCCATTCCTGCTCAGCAGTGCCGCAATCATCATCAGCACCTCTGCCTGCACCATGAGCAATGACAGTCAGGTTGCCAATATGCCCGGCACGGCACTGGGCATCGATACGGCTTCAATGGACAAGACGGTGAAGCCGGGTGATGATTTCTATCTCTATGCCAATGGCAGCTGGGCAAAGACTGCCGTGATCCCTGACGATCGTTCCAGCATCGGCGGATTTGTTACAGCCAGAGATGCCACCGAAGCGCGGCTCAAACAGCTGATCGAAGATATTGCCAAGGGCGATCCGGCACCGGACAGCAATACTGGCCGGATCAAGACGCTCTACAAGACCTATATGGATAGCAAGGCGATTGATGAAGCCGGCATGGCTCCAATCAAGGCTGATCTTGAACGCTTTGCCGCGATAACCGATGTGAAAGGTCTATCACGCGCGCTTGGTGAGCAGCTGCGCGCCGATGTCGATCCGCTCAATTCGACCGATTTCCAGACTGAGAACCTGTTCGGTGTGTTCGTCACCCAGGCACTCGCGGGTGGGGAAGTGATGCCCTATCTCATGCAGGGCGGGCTCGGGATGCCAGAGCGGGAGTATTACCTCTCGGCTGACCCCAAGATGGCTGATCTGCGCACCAAATATCACGCTTATATTGCCCAGCTGCTGACCGAAGCCGGAGTGCCTGATGCCGAAGCGCGCGCGCAGCGGGTCTATGATCTGGAGATGAAGATTGCGGCGGCCCATGCCACCCGCCAGCAGAGCGAAAACTTTCAGGCTTCTGCCGCCGAATGGGCGCGCGCTGATTTTGCCCGCAAAGCTCCCGGGATCGACTGGGAAAGCTTTTTTGCCGCTGCGCAAATGCCGGGGCAGCAGAAGTTCGCCGCCTATCACGCCGATGCCATCACCCGTATCTCCGGTCTAGTTGCCAGCCAACCGCTTGATGCCTGGAAAGACTGGCTGACATTCCATCAGATCAATGCCCATGCAGAAGTGCTGCCGGGCAAGCTGGATGCCGCGCATTTTGCCTTCTTCGGCACGGCATTGCAAGGAACCAAGCAACTACTCCCGCGTGAAAAGCGGGCAATTTCGGCGCTCAACAAGCATCTCGGCGATGCCTTGGGCAAGCTCTATGTCGACAAATACTTCCCCGCCTCGGCCAAGGCTGAAATTCAGGGGATGGTCGGCGATATCAAAGGGTCGTTCGCCAAGCGTATCGAGGCGATTGGCTGGATGGCACCATCGACCAAGAAGGAAGCTCTGGAAAAGGTCCGCACGATTGAAGTCGGGGTGGGCTATCCCGATAAGTGGCAGGACTATTCCGCCTATGAGCTCGATCCAAACAATGCCTATGCCAATGTCATTGCCGGTGAAAAGGTCCGCTATGCCCAGCAGCTGGCCAAGATCGGCAAGCCGCTCGACAAGCGCGAATGGTGGATGAACGCGCAACTGGTGAACGCGGTGAACCTGCCGGTGCAGAACGCGCTCAACTTCCCCGCAGCGATCCTGCAACGCCCGTTTTTCGATCCCAAAGCCGATGCCGCCTATAATTACGGCGCGATTGGCGCAGTCATCGGCCATGAGATCAGCCATAGCTTTGACAATAACGGTGCGGCTTTCGATTCCACCGGCAAGATGCGCAACTGGTGGACGCCAAGCGACCTTGCCCGCTTTGACAAGGCCGGAAACGCACTGGTCAATCAGTACAGCGCATATGAACCCTTCCCCGGCCTGCGCGTGAACGGCAAGCTGACCCTGGGTGAAAACATTGCCGATGTCGCCGGGATCGCCGCTGCTCTCGATGCCTATCATGCCTCACTTAAGGGCAAGCAGGCTCCGGTGATTGACGGCTATACTGGCGATCAGCGCTTTTTCATCGCTTATGCCCAAAGCTGGGCGGCCAAGATGCGCGATGAGGCCTTGCGCAGCCGCATTGCCACTGATGGCCATTCCCCCGGCATGTACCGTGCGCTGACGGTGCGGAATATCGATGCCTGGTACCGCGCCTTTGATGTGCAGCCGGGAGACAAGCTGTATCTCTCGCCCGAAAAGCGCGTCAAGATTTGGTGAGGCGGGTTAGCCGCCAAACCTCTCCTTCAGTGCCAGCATGGCGAGCGCCGCCTTGGCTGCCTCGCCGCCCTTGTCCTTTTGGGCAGGATCGGCGCGTACCAGCGCCTGCTCTTCGTTCTCGACCGTCAGGATGCCATTGCCGATAGCCACGCCGTCCATGGTCAAGGCCATGATCCCGCGCGCGCTTTCTCCGGCGACAATTTCGAAGTGATAGGTCTCGCCGCGAATGACGACGCCGATGGCAACATAGCCATCATATTCACCGGCCTGGTCGGCAAGCGCGATGGCGCCCGGAATTTCAAGCGCGCCGGGGACGGTGATGACGTCGGCCTTATGTCCCGCCGCCTTGATCGCCGCCTTCGCACCGGCAATCAGCATATCGTTCAGGTGGTCATAGAAACGTGCTTCGACGATAAGTAACTTGGCCATTGAAACAGGCTCCTGCGATCAGGCGATGGGGCGCTCGCCAACGATGGACAGGCCATAGCCTTCCAGCGCGACGAGCGTGTGGGTCGTGTTGGAGAGAAGCACCATGTCATGCACACCTAGCTCGGCAAGGATTTGCGCGCCGATGCCGTAGTCACGCAATTCCTCAATCGGAGCCTCTTGACCGGCGCGAATGCTGTTCTTGATTTCGATGGTGCGGGTCATCAGCCGGTGCATCGGCCGGTTTATGACAACGATCACGCCTGTCCCGTGTTCAGCAATGATTTCCATCGAACGCGTGAGCAAATTAGACCGATCGCTAATCTCGCCAAAGATATCCGCGAACAGGGACATGGTATGCATCCGCACGAGAGTCGCCTGGTCTGGTTCTATCCGGCCTTTGACGAGTGCCATGGTCTCATCGCCCGTTGCCTTGTTGAAAAAGGTAATGGCCTTCCAGTCACCGCCCCAGCGGCTGGTGAAGGATAACTCAGCCTTGCGCTCCACCATGCGGTCATGCTTGCGGCGATAGGCGATGAGATCACGGATTGTGCCCATCTTGAGGTTGTGGAGCCGGGCGAAAGACACCAGATCATCCATCCGCGCCATGGTGCCGTCATCAGACATGATCTCGCAAATAACGCCCGAAGGGTTGAGCCCGGCCAGCCGCGAGATATCAACCGCTGCCTCGGTATGACCAGCGCGCACCAGCACACCGCCATCGCGCGCGCGCAACGGAAAAACGTGGCCGGGGGTCACGATGTCATCACGAGTCTTGGAACCATCAATTGCCACGGAGACGGTCCGCGCGCGGTCGCCTGCGGAAATGCCCGTGGTCACACCTTCACGCGCTTCAATCGAAATGGTGAAGGCGGTTTCGTATTGTGTGCCGTTATGCCGGCTCATCGGGGCAAGGCCAAGCTGCTCGCAGCGCTCTGATGTCAGAGTCAGGCAGACCAGGCCGCGGCCATGGGTGGCCATGAAATTGATTGCATCAGGGGTTGCCATCTGCGCCGGGATAACAAGATCGCCCTCATTCTCGCGGTCTTCATCATCGACAAGGATGAACATGCGGCCATTGCGCGCTTCGTCGATGATCTCCTCGATCGGCACCAGCACTGGTGAATCGTCATTGGCGAAGAGTACGCGCTCAAGCTTGCCGAGAGTTTCGGTGGTCGGGTTCCATTCCGGCTCGGCGCAATCACGCAAGGTGTTGGCGTGAAGCCCGGCAGCGCGGGCAAGGCCAGCACGGCTCATGCGACCTTCAGAGACGAGCTCGCGGACGCGTTCTATGATGCTTTGTGTCATAGACAGAGTTTTGTCACATTATAATGTGAAAGGAAATCCGATATCACATTAAATTGTGGAAGACCTATTTCGCGATGTGATTTGCCAGCCATTCTGTACCCCTGCCACCAAAGCGGCGATCAGCGCACAGACCAATACCGATTCCCACGGCCCAAGCTCATAGGAACGGCACCAGTAGAGAATCGGATAATGCACAGCATAGAGCGGAAAGCTAAGATCACCTGAAATTTTGGCCAGCCCCGTGCCGCGTGAGATCGCCAAGGCACCCAGCATCAGCAGCGGGCAGGCCAGCAGAACAAAGCCAAGATCGTAGATCCATCCGTGGAGCGCATTATCTGAGACGGTAAAGGCAAGCGGCAAGGCCAGAAGCGCCAGCAGACCGATGTAGCCATGCAGTCTGCGTTCGCCCCAGACCCGCCACAGGGCAATGCCCATGCAATAGGTAACGCCAACACGGAACAAGCCCGCAAGCAGCTGTCCGTGCGCCGATCCGATGTCAAAGTTTCCGAGTGTCATGGCGGCTTGAACAATCCCGATCAGCGATAGCAAAGCGATTGCTGCTATCCAGCGAAGCCGCAATCTCCACAGCACCAGCCCATGGATCAGATTGGCGACCAGTTCGAAGAAGATCGACCAGGCAGGGACATTGAGCGGAAACAGGTTGTCCGAACTCAGGCTGGGCAGCAGCAGGAGATTGGGCAGAACCTGGCTTTGCCAGTGCCAGTCGGGATCATGTGTTGCCTCATTCAGAAAGGGCAAGAACAGCAGCGCTCCCAGCAGCATGGTCGGCCACAACCGGTGGTAGCGAGCGGCGAAAAAGCGGCCCGCGCCATAGCCCTTCGCCAGCCTATGCTCATAAGTGCGCGCCATGACAAAGCCGCTCAACACAAAGAAGAAATCGACCGCCAGATAGGCTTTGGGGGCATAGTCAGGGAAGCTGGGGAACAGGGCATGGGTATGCATCAGCACCACAGCCAGCGCAGCCACCCCGCGCAGGGCATCAAGGCCTGTCAGGCGCGCTGAGGTGGAGGGCAAGGCAATGAGAGTCACGCCTTGGCCTGTAGGAGGAAAGTGGTGGACGCACTAGGGTTCGAACCAAGGATCCGCTGATTAAGAGGAAGCTCTTTGTACGGATGTGTTCGTTACGATCTGTGAAGAGACAGAAGCCGAAGTTTGCGCACTTCCTCGCTGGGCACGAAGCGCTAGCTTGGCATGGAATGACCAAGCTGAAGAGCGGTTGATTCGCCTATCGGTTGAGCCAGTCTGCCTCAGGCGGACTGGCTCAACCGCAATGCCCGATCATCACGTTCGCCTTGTCATCAACGCAGCGAGGGTCGAACCGTCAGTTTCTCACAGTCAAACGCAGGAACACGGAACGTCCCGGGTTTGGCGCGCACATGACTTCGCCGACGCCAGTCGGGCCTCTGGTCGCCGCTCCGTTGCGGTTCGCACTTCTGGCCAGAACGATAGAGTCGGCAACCGGCTCGACAAAGCAGCTCCCCGCGGTCAACTTGTCGGTGAGGTTGTCACCGATCAGTTCGACCATCCATCGGCCATTCTGGCTGCCAAGGCCCAGGGTTGCACCAAGCTTTGCGTAACTTCCTTGGAAATAGTAGTTCTCGATGGTTGTCGAGTAGGACGAAGAATAGGCGAGATTGCCGCCGAACCGGAATTTGAGGCTGTCAGAAATCGGTGTTTCATAGTCAAATCCGGCATTCGCGGTCCATTCGGGCGCACGCAGCAGCGGCTGCCCCTTGAGATTCTGCGCCGAGAAACGGCCCGTCGTCGCGTCGAGCAACTGGTTGCAGCCTTCTGAGACGAGTTGACCCCACCAGCATGGAGCGACCGCGAAATCCTTATACTTTGCCATGTTCCAATTGACGCCGCCGTAGAGCGAGAGGCCTTCGGCCTGCGGGGGCGAATAGTTGATGTCCATGTCGATGCCATAAATCTCAGCGGAGGCGGCGTTGAGTGTGCGCACAGCGATGCCTCCATTGCTGACCACCGAGCCGGCTTTTACCTGCATGTCCTTGAAGTTCTGGTAATAGCCGGCGATGTTGAAGCGCAGCGCGCCGTCAAGCATCCGGCTCTTCAGGCCGAGTTCGCCTCCGCGCACACGTTCATCGCCGAAGGCTATGTTGGTGTTGGGACTGATAGTTCCGCCGACATCGAAAGAGCCGGACTTATAGGCCTGCTTCAGGTTGAAAAAGACCGTCAAGTTGTCATTCGGCCGATAGGTGAGCGACAGCTCGGGCGACCAGTTGTTGGCAGACAGGCGGTTGGTCACGATCGGCAGGACGAAACCGGCAGGCGAATAGGACGGCCCGGTAACCAGCGTCGGCACGATGGCGCGCTTTTCCGATGTCCAGCGCGCGCCCAGACCCAGTTCGAGCTGGGGGGTGATCTTGAGAAGACCCTGCCCAAACAGTGAATAGGTTTCGATGGTGATATCTGACTTGAACTGGCCGAGGCTGGTCGGCAGCGGAATGCCGAAAGCGATTAGTTCCTTGTTGACTGGCAGGTCGAAGGCATAGGTCAGGTCGGCATTCTGATAGAAGCCGCCGAGCATGAAATTGAACGGACCCGTAAGATCGGAGGTCAGGCGCAGCTCTTGAGTGAAGTCTTTCCTGTCCCAGGTTCCGTCGAGCATGAACACGGGTCCAACGTTGGACGAGATCGTGACGTTGCCTAGGCTCTTTTGCGCAACATCATAGTAAGTCGAGAGCGATGTGAGCGACAGCGTCGGCGAAATATCGTAGTTGAGCTCGAGCGAGCCAAAATACTGCTCGCTCAGATTGAACTCGACGCCGTTGTTCTGCAGCGTGCCATCTCCGAAGCTCGTCGGCTTGACGTCGGGGCCATAGTAGTTGCGGTCGAGCTTGCAGTCGTCGCCAGCAATTGCTGCGTAGGGGATGGGTAGGCGCGGTGCGGTTCCTTCGGGACAGGAAACCATCTGGCCCATCGAACCCCAACCCTGGATTTCATCACGCACATAGTTGAACTTCAGGCGGGCGCTGAGGCTATCCATCGGCTGCCACAGTGCGGTTCCTCTGAGAATAACGGTTTCATTATTGTGCACCCGCTTGTTGGTGGGGGCTAGAGCTCCGAATGCAAACGGTCCGCTGACCGGGTTCGACACGTTGTGGAAATAGCCGTTCGCATCCGAATACTGCGCTGCCAGCCGCAGTCCGAGAGTGCTGGACACCAGCCCGGAAACCACCGCCTCATAGACCTGCTTCTGCGCCTCGAATTCATAGCCGACGCGCGCGAGCAGTTCCAGTCTGTCACCTGGGTCTGCCGTGCGGATTGAGATTACGCCGCCGGGGGCCGCCTTGCCGAAGAACAGTGCCTGAGAACCCTTGAGCACTTCGACGCGCGACATATCGAATGTCGCGGCGCGGAAGGCGAGGCCTTGAGTGAACTGCTGGCCATCGACCACCAGCGCCACCGATTGATCGACGGCGGGGTTGTTCGAATTTGTGCCGATCCCGCGAAGCGAAACCAAGGTACCTGATGCGTTGTTGCCGGACTGGTAGTTGAGACCCGTAACTTTGTCGGCAATGTCCTCGACGCTGCTAATGGCATACTGGTCGAGCTTCTTTTCTCCCAGTACCGTTGCCACTACCGGCACCGACATGATCGACTCGTCTCGCTTTCGTGCCTGGACGATGATTTCTTCATTGCTGTCTGTCGCTAGGGCAGGGGTGACGGGCAGGGCCAAAGCGGCCGTAACCGAAGCCAGAAGGGCACTTTTGCTAGTTTTGTTGATCATTTTTCCTCACTCCCATGTCTAAATTCCGGGCTTGCTTGCCCTTGGTAGCGTTCGCTATACTGATAATAGAACTCTAGCATATTAGTATATTTCATGGCGAGTGTCCAGAACATCGTGGCGAAAATGCGCAGACAGGAGGTGACGTGCTCCCCTGAAATGTGACCAGAAATGAGTAGAGTCCGACACGCAAGGAGTCGGACGCATGAAGCGCAGCAGGTTCAGCGAAGAGCAGATTATCGGGATCTTGAAGGAGCAGGAGGCGGGCATGCCGACGGTGGAGGTATGC
>CAMDQO010000034.1 GCA_945906105.1 Novosphingobium sp. Chol11
CAGACCGAAGCTGCCATCTTCCAGTACATCAACGGGTTCTACAACACCCGCAGACGCCATTCATATCTGGGCAGCATCAGCCCCCTCGCATTCGAAGCCAAGGTGGCATAATGAGATAGGTGACCGGCACAAAACCGTTACAAGTCCAACGATCACTGTCACTGTAACCGAGGATGGCTTCCTCTGGGAAGGACAGACCCGCCGTTCGCTCAGCGATATCGCCCGCAAGGTTACCGGCGCGCACTGGTCCGGCCCCCGCTTCTTCGGACTGACCCGCCGTGGCTGAAAGGGTCTTCCGCTGCGCCGTCTATACCCGCAAGTCCACCGAGGACGGCCTCGATCAGGAGTTCAACAGCCTCGATGCCCAATACGAGGCCTGCGCAGCTTATGCCGTGAGCCAGCGCCACGAAGGATGGGTATTGCTCCCCGACCGCTATGATGATGGCGGGTTCTCCGGCGGCAACATGGATCGTCCGGGCCTGAAGCGATTGATGGCCGATGTTGCCGCCAACAAGGTCGATATCATCCTGCTCTACAAGATCGACCGACTAACCCCCAGCCTTGCCGACTTTGCAAAGATCGTCGAGGTGCTCGACAAGGCGAATGCCAGCTTCGTTTCGATCACCCAGTCGTTTAACACTACGACCTCAATGGGGCGGCTCACTCTCAACATGCTGCTGTCTTTTGCCCAGTTCGAACGCGAGGTCACAGGTGAGCGCATCCGCGACAAGATCGCCGCATCGAAGCGCAAGGGCATGTGGATGGGCGGCTCGGTCCCGACCGGCTATCTGGTCAAGGATCGCAAGCTCGTCGTCAATGAACCGCAGGCCGAGATGGTTCGCCACATCATGACCCGCTATCTGACGCTGGGATCGGCGATCGAACTGGTCGATGAGCTTGCGCGCGATGGATACACTACCGAGGTCAAAATCAGCGCAACCGGCAATACCAGCGGCGGGGTGCGATTCAGCCGTGGCATGCTGTACCGCATTCTGACAAATCCGGTCTATCGAGGGATGATCTGTCACAAGACAGAGGTCTATCTGGGCGAGCACGAACCGATCGTCAGCGAGGAACTCTGGGACAAGGTTCAGGCCACAATGGCAGTGCGGACGCAGGGACACTCACGCCGCATGAAAGCCAAGGACCCTAGCTTGCTTGCTGGCTTGCTGTTCGATGGTGAAGGCCGCGCGATGAGCCCTAGCCATACTCTCAAGGGCAAGGTTCGCTTTCGCTATTACAGTACCCGCGCTGAGCTCGTCGATGGCTCGGAAGCATGGCGGGTCTCGGCGTACGATCTCGAACGTCTGGTGTCGGACCGGCTTGCAACTTTCCTTGATGATCGATCTGCGCTCGCAGCGCACCTGAACGGACACCTGCATACTGCACGCCAGTCTGTAGCATTGCTGGGCGACGCAGCCTGCCATGCACCGGTTCTCAGGGCTGGACGCCCCGCGCAGCGACTGTCCCTGATTGTCAAACTGGTCGAACGTATTGAGCTGGGCGTTGAGAGCATCATTATTCGCACAGGCACGTCGCGACTTGCCGCGACGTTTGATCTCGAAGCAGCACCCGATGCCTGGTCGGAACCGATCGATCTCAGCTGCCCATCAACCAGGGTGTGGCATGGTCGCCAACTTCGGTTGGTGATCCCGGGACCAGATGCCGGTTCTCAACTTGGTCACCGCGACCAGAAGCTGATCAACCTGATTCGCGAGGCCCACGCCGCACGTCGACTCGCGATTGCCAATCCTGACAAGACTATCTCTGCCCTTGCCAGGATGTCAGGTCGCTGCCGGAACCGGCTGGCGCGGCACCTGACCGTTTCAAGCCTTGCGCCTGACATCGTCGCAGCAATCCTGCAGGGTCGGCAGCCGATTGGGTTTTCGATCACGCAGCTGCTGGAATCGATTCTGCCACTTTGCTGGCAGGAGCAGCGGCACCTTCTCAGGTTTGCCTGAGCACCCCCCAAATCCCCTGTGCTGTCAGTCTTTGTGTAATCGAGACTGGCGCCGATTCGCGGAGAGATTTTGTCTCTTCTCAGGGCGTCTCTGGAAGCACGGCCCCAAGCGCCAGGCCCGAAAGCCCGCGGAAGTGCGCCAAACGCACGCCATGCGGCCTCGGGTAGTCGGACATAAGTGGGATCTATGGACTACATGGTGCGGACGGCGGGACTCGAACCCGCACGAGCTAAGCTCAAGGGATTTTAAGTCCCCGGCGTCTACCTATTCCGCCACGTCCGCAAGGATAGGGCAGTCACCCGCGATTGGCAGATTGCCGAAGAAGCCGCAACTGTTGTCGGATCAAGCCGGAATCGCGCAATCAGCCGCCGTTGAGCCGCTGGCGCATTTCCTTGCCCGGCTTGAAATAGGGCACTTTCTTGCCCGGCACACTAACCGATTCGCCGGTGCGCGGATTGCGGCCCTGCCGGGCATCGCGGGTCCGCGTGGAAAAGGCACCAAAGCCGCGCAGTTCCACCCGGCCACCCTTGGCCAGCCGTTCGCTGATTTCGTCGAAAAACACGTCCAGCACCCGCTCAACCTCTTCGGCGCGAAGGCCAGGGTTTTCGCGTGCCAGAGCCTGCAGCAGTTCAGAACGGATCATGGTGCCTCCCATCAGCCGGCCTTGCCGACAATAACCGCCCCGGATCGCGACCCTCCCCTAAGGGCCCGGAACTAAGAAGGGTAATCTGCCAGACTGCGAGCGAATCTGCAATCACCAGATTCTAATGAATTTACCTGGCGTCAATCACGCTTCGGCGAGCAGGTCTGACGGAGAAATCCCCAGCATCTCCATCCGTGCAGCAATTCCGGGCCATTCGGTGGCAATGAAAGCATCTCGTTCGCTCTGACGCAGTTTGAGTGCGGCACCTTTGGCGACATACATGCCAACCCCGCGCTGCACCTCTACCAACCCATCAAGCTGGAACTGCTGATAGGCCTTGGCCACGGTAAGCGGATTGGCTCCCTGTTCGGCAGCAAAGGCCCGCACCGAAGGCAACATCGCGCCTTCTGCATAAGTGCCATCAATGATCGAAGCGGCGATCAGATCGCGCAGCTTGAGATAGACGGGGCGGCTGTTCTGGCTCATCACTGCGTCAGTGCCATAATACAGCGTGTCACGCAAGGGCATGCTTGTAGGATGCCTTGTCTGTTTCAGGAGCTGAAACAGAAGCGGCACCGGCCCGCTCCAAGTACGTGGACAGAAACAAAACTGGCTTCCTAAGCAATCAGTTTCTTCCCCTTCTGCGATTTCCCGCTAGTCTGCGCGGCAGGGTCAGGGCGTCAGGGGCGCCCGAATAATATCTGGAGCGAGGGCTGGATGAGCATTAAGATTGACGACGCTGCGGCAGAGCCGGGCGCCATCCCGGGTGATTTTACCTCAGCACGCGTTGGCGGTAGCGGCTGGTTCGGCCACCCGGCGCAGCTCAAACGGCTATTCACCACCGAAATGTGGGAGCGCTTTGGCTATTACGGCATGCGCGCGATTCTCACGCTCTATCTCGCCAAGCATTTTCTGTTCAACGACCAGACTTCCACTGCGATCTACGGCGGCTTTACAGCACTGGTCTATCTCACGCCATTGATCGGCGGACTGATTGCTGACCGCTATCTCGGCTCCAAACGATCAGTGAAATTCGGCGCGATCCTGATGGCGGTCGGCTATTTCACCCTCTGTTTCGGCGGCGAGGCAGCCAAGCCCTTCGCAGTGATCGAAGGCCAGCGCTATGAGGTGACTGTCACCGGCCAGGGGGCGGAGGAAATCCGCACTGTCGCCATCGGTGGCCAGACTTTGGCGATCAAGGGCAATGACGACAAGACAGTTTCTCTGCTCGATGCCAGCGGCAAGGAAACGCGCAAGATTGCGGGTGACAAGTTTACTTCAGACGGTGAGCGTTCGGCAGGTTTTGTTACCATCCTGCTGCTTGGTCTGGGCCTCGTCACCATCGGCAACGGTTTCTTCAAACCCAATATCTCCACCATTGTCGGCTCGCTCTATGCCGATGGCGACCGACGGCGCGATGCGGGTTTCACCATCTTCTATATGGGCATCAATCTCGGCTCGCTGGTGTCGCAGTTCTTCTGCCCGATCCTCGCCCAATCGGTGGGCTGGTGGGCAGGCTTTGGCCTGGCCGCAACGGGCATGGCCTGTTCGTGGCTGCTGTTCCAGTTCGATGGTGGGCGGCTTGATGGCTATGGCGAGCGTCCGGCCGGTGCTGATCCGAAGAAGGACTGGCTGATCTATGGCGGCGCGCTGCTGGCTTTGCCGCTGGTCTATTTCCTGTTCACTAACCTGATGAGTTATGTTCCGCCCGAAAGCGACAGCGGTACTGGCCTCCTCGCCTATTTCGCGGGCCTGCCAATCATGGGCAAGCTGATGTTCGGCACCTTCCTGATCTCGGTTCCCGGCATCCTCGTCTGGGCGTGGTTTTCCGGCAACAAGGCAGAATTCCAGATGATGCTCGCGGCCATGGTGCTGATCGTATTCAACACCGTGTTCTGGACGCTGTTTGAACAAGCCGGATCATCGCTGACCCTGTTTGCCGAGCGCAATACCGTTCTCGAAATCGGCTGGACGCGGCCACTGTTCGCCATGTTCCGCGATACCCCTGCCACCTATTACCTGTTCTTCACCGCCTTGATGGGCGGGGTGGGCTGGCTGGCCTGGTGGTTCTTCTCCAGCGGTGAAAACGCAGCGACCAAACGCTCAATGGGCCTTGCTTTCGGTGTGGTCTCAGCCCTCGGCGTGATCGGCATGCATTACGCCCGCACGCAGGGTTTCGGCGGTGAACAGGTCTATGTCATGCCCGCCGGGCAGACGCAGATCTTCAATGCGCTGTTCATCGTCATCCTTGCGCCGATTTTCAGTGCCCTCTGGAATGCTATGGCCAGACGGGGGATGGAGCCAACTATCCCGGTAAAATTCGGCATAGCACTGGTCGGAGTCGGCCTTGGCTTCCTGCTGCTTGTCTGGGGATCGAACTTTACTGACAACAGCTACAAGGTGGGCATGGTCTGGCTCGCTGGGCTCTATTTCATCCACTCGGTTGCAGAACTGTGCATCTCGCCAGTTGGCCTGTCGATGATAACCAAGCTGTCCATCGCAAGGATCGTCGGCATGATGATGGGCGTGTGGTTCCTGTCGATTGCTGTGGCGCAATATGTCGCGGGCATGGTTGCCGGTGAGGCCAGCGTCGAGACAGTGGGCGGACAAGTGACCAACCTCAAGGTCAGCCTCGATACCTATGTCGGCGTGTTCACCTGGATCAGCGAAGTGTCGATTGGCCTTGGCCTGCTGCTGCTGGTTCTGGCGATCCCGCTGCGCAAACTGATGCACGGGGTGAAGTAAGGAAGAGCAGAAATCCATGGACCCATCTCTCACCGCACTTGTCGCCGCCAATGTCACCTTTGTCGGCACCCATTTTGCCATGTCGCACCCTTTGCGGGCTTCGCTGGTAAGGACAGTTGGCGAGAAGGGTTTTCTGGGGGTCTATTCGCTCGTCAGCCTTGGCGCTTTCATCTGGATCGGGGTCGCCTTTCGCGCGGTGGGGCCGGGCGGTGCGGTACTGTGGAACGGGCAAGGTGAGGTTAGCTGGGCGATCACCAGCGCGCTCACTGTGTTGTCGCTGGCGTTGATCCTGGCCGCACTCAAAGGCAATCCTGCCCTTGTTGGTATGGAAGCAGGCTTTGTCGCCAAGGCTGAGGCCAAGGGCGTCTATGCCATTACCCGCCATCCGATGATGTGGGGCTTTGGCATCTGGGCAGCATCGCACATCCTCGTCAGCCCGACCCCGCGCACGCTGGTGACTGCGGGCGCGATGGCCGTGCTGGCGTTGGTCGGCGCGCATCTGCAAGACGTCAAAAAAGAGGCGCTGCTGGGAAAGGCGTGGAAAGACTGGGAAGCGCGCACCAGCTTCATTCCGCACCTCGGCAAGCTGGGCGGCATCGGCACCGGTCTGTGGTTCGCCGCACTGGTGGGCTGGGTGGCGATCAGCTGGCTGCATCTGTGGCTGGCGAATGTGCCCGCCGGGATCTGGCGCTGGGTGGGTTAGGCCCGCGCCTCCTCAACGCCCGCACTGTTGTGGCGCAGCGCTTTCAGCACCGTATCGACGATCTGCGGAGCATTCAGCCCGGCGGCATCGTATTGCTTGTCGGGCGAATCGTGGTCCTGAAAGAGATCAGGCAAGCGCATGGTGCGGATCTTGAGGCCCAAATCAGTCAGCCCTTCATCGCTCGCCATGGTGAGCACGTGGGCACCCAGCCCGCCGATTGAGCCTTCCTCGACGGTGACGATCACTTCGTGCGTCGCCATCAGCTTGCGGATCAGTTCCACGTCGAGCGGCTTGGCAAAGCGCAGGTCGGCGACCGTGGTGGATAGCCCCTTGGCTTCCAGCTGATCGGCGGCCTTCAGACTTTCAGCGAGCCGCGTGCCGAGTGACAGCAGCGCCACTTTGGTGCCCTGCTTGACGATCCGGCCCTTGCCGATTTCCAGCCGCAGCGGAACCTCAGGCAGCGCAACGCCCGTGCCATTGCCGCGCGGATAGCGAAAGGCGATGGGGCCAGAATCATGCAGCGCGGCGGTGTGGGTCATATGCACCAGCTCGGCCTCATCAGCCGCCGCCATCACGACGAAATTGGGCAGCGTGGCGAGATAAGTAACGTCGAACGAACCGGCATGAGTCGCCCCATCAGCGCCAACCAGTCCGGCGCGGTCAATGGCGAAGCGCACCGGCAAGTTCTGGATCGCCACATCGTGGACCACCTGATCATAAGCGCGCTGGAGGAAGGTGGAATAAATCGCGCAGAACGGCCGCATCCCTTGCGCGGCAAGGCCCGCCGCAAAAGTCACCGCGTGCTGCTCGGCAATGCCGACATCGAAGCTGCGATCAGGGAACAGGGTCGCGAATTTGTCGAGCCCGGTGCCCGAAGGCATGGCGGCGGTGATTGCGCAAATGGTCGAATCACGCTGCGCCTCAGCCACCAGCGCGCCCGCGAACACGCCGGTATAGCTTGGCGGGCCGCTCGCGCTTTTTACCTGCTCGCCGGTGATGACATCGAATTTCTGGACGCCGTGATACTTGTCATCGGCAGCTTCGGCGGGGCCATAGCCTTTGCCCTTTTGCGTCACGACATGGATCAGGCATGGGCCTTCTGCGGCATCGCGCACGTTTTCCAGCACCGGGATCAGCTGATCGAGATTGTGGCCATCAATCGGCCCGACATAATAAAGACCCAACTCCTCAAACAAGGTGCCACCCATCGCCATGCCGCGCGCGAATTCGTCGGTTTTCTTTGCGGCGCGGTGCAGCGGTTCGGGCAGGTGGCGAGAGATGCGCCGGGCAATATCACGCATGCCCAGGAACGGCCGAGAAGATACCAGCTTGGCCAGATAGGCCGAAAGCCCGCCAACCGGCGGCGCAATCGACATATCATTATCATTGAGGATAACCACCAGCCGGTTGCCCGCCTGTTTGGCATTGTTCATCGCCTCATAGGCCATGCCCGCGCTCATCGCGCCGTCACCGATCACGGCAATGCCGCGTCCTGGTGTTCCTGCCAGCTTGTTGGCCACGGCAAAACCCAGTGCCGCCGAAATCGAGGTGGAGCTGTGCGCCGTGCCGAAGGGATCGTATTCGCTCTCGCTGCGCTTGGTGAAGCCTGAAAGCCCGCCGCCCTGCCGGATCGTGCGGATCCGGTCACGCCGCCCGGTGAGGATCTTGTGCGGATAGGCCTGATGGCCAACATCCCAGATCAGGCGATCGTCAGGCGTGTTGAACACATAGTGGATCGCCACGGTCAGCTCGACCACGCCAAGGCCCGAACCAAGATGCCCGCCGGTTTGGCCGACGGCGGAAATCATCTCGGCGCGCAATTCGTCCGCCAGCTGCCGAAGCTGAACGGGCGCGAGCTTACGCAAGTCATCAGGAGTATCGACAGTGTCGAGCAGCGGGCATGCCGGATTGGCGTTCATAGGCAGGGTATTACACGCATAATTCAGCAGTGTCGATTGCAGCCCTTCGTGTTAGGCTCTCACATTACACAGGAGATTTTCGATGTCGCTTCCCGCCAGTGCCCAGCCCGTCTGTTTCGTGCTGACCGCCAATCGCGAAAAGTCACGCCCGTTTTATGCCGACGTGCTCGGCCTGCGCCTGATGGGTGAGGATGACCATGCCGCGACCTTCGATCTTGGCAACCGCACGCCGATGCGGTTGACGTCGCTACCGGATCACAAAGCAGCGGGGCATACGGTGCTCGGCTGGCATGTTGCAGACATTGCGGCTGCGGTTCACGCACTGACAGCCAAGGGCGTGACCTTCACGATCTATCCGGGCTTTGGCCAGGATGCGGACGGTGTCTGGGCCTCACCCGATGGCGGCGCCAAAGTCGCGTGGTTTCCCGATCCCGATGGCAATGTGCTGAGCCTGACGCAGTTTGGCTGAGGGGAAAGCAGGTTCAGCTGCAATCGGCGCAGTGCCCCCGCAGTTCCACCACCGGGCGGACATCGGCAAAACCCGCAGACTTCGCCGCTGTCACCAGCGCGCCTGTGAGGCTGTCATCATCGATATGCACGGCTTTGCCGCAGCTGTCGCAGATCAGGAAAATGCAGTCATGGCGGCAGCCGGGGTGGCTGTTGGCGACATAGGCATTGGCACTCTCCACCCGCCGGGCAAGATTCGTGCGCACGAACAGATCGAGGATGCGGTAAACACTGTTGGCCGCCACCCGCTTACCGCGCAGCGCCGAAACCCCCTCGGCAACGTCATATGCCGAAACCGGGCGGTCCTGCTGGGCAAGTGCCGAGAAAACATCGCTGCGCATCTCGGTCCATTGCTCACCCGCCTGCTCCAAAGCGCCGCGCGCGGCATCGGCCAGAGCTACGCCGGAATGTTCGTGGTGCTGGTGGTGACTCGCCATGAAGACGATATAGGCGCGTTTCAGCCCCGGGTGAAGCTGGGCTTGTACAATCCGGGAAACAACTGCCTCAGCGAGGCTATTTTAGGCACGTCCCAATAGGTGATATAGGGATGTGACGGGTTCTTCGCCGCAAAATCCTGATGATGGTCCTCGGCTGGGTAAAAGCCCTTGTTCGGTTCGATCCGGGTAACGATTGCTCCCCGCCATTTGCCCGATGCCTTCATCTGCGCGAGATAGGCCGAAGCCACCAGCCGCTGCTCTTCGGTGAGCGGCACCAAAGCCGAGCGATACTGCGCGCCAACATCCGGCCCCTGTCGGTTAAGCGTGGTGGGATCGGCAATGACTGAGAAGAAGATCTGTAGCAATTGATCGTAACGGACTTTGCTGGGATCGTAAGTGATCTTCACCGATTCGGCGTGGCTGTTCCTGCCCGCTGACACTTGGCCATAGTTCGCCGCGCCTTTATCTCCGCCCTGATAGCCAGAGATGGCACTGGTCACACCGCGTGTATGGCTGAAGACTGCTTCGGTGCCCCAGAAACATCCGCCGGAAAACACAGCGGTTTGCATGCCTGTCGGTTCGCTCGCCCGGCGTACTGCGGCAGGCGCATTGACGGCATGATTAGGGCTGGCGGCGGTGGCAGACTGCTGGCAGGCGCCGAGCAGCGAGAGAGTGATTAAAAGCGCGGCAGCGCGTTTCATCGCGCCGGAGCGGCTATCGCTGCTGGCACCATCCCGCCGGTCGAATCGCCCATGCCCAGTGTCATGAACAGCGCTCCACAGCCAAGGGCAAAGCCAATGGCAAAGGAACGGAGCAGATCGGGCTTGAGGAACGACATGGATGAACGCCTAGGTAGAAGTGCTTGGAACCGCCGTGCGGCTTTGAAGGTTGCGAAGGAGTGAACAAAGCCGCGCCGCCAAGCCTGCTGCGGCGAAGCGTTGGCGGCCTGCGGTGAGTGGCGGCAGATCAGTGGCGGAAGTGGCGCATTCCGGTAAAAACCATCGCCAGCCCCGCCGCGTCTGCCGCTGCGATCACGTCTGCGTCGCGAATCGAACCACCGGGCTGGATTACGGCGGTTGCACCCGCTTCAGCCGCTGCCAGCAGGCCATCGGCGAAGGGGAAGAAGGCATCCGAAGATACCGCGCTACCGATGGTGCGTGATTGCGACCAGCCATAGGTCTGCGCCGCTTCGGCGGCCTTCATCGCGGCAATGCGCGAGCTATCTCGGCGATTCATCTGGCCAGCGCCAATGCCTGCCGTCACACCATCCTTGGCATAGACGATGGCGTTGGACTTCACATGACGGGCGATGGTCCAGGCGAACAGGCAGTCCTTGAGTTCCTGCGGCGTCGGCGCGCGCTTGGTCACCACCTTGAGCTCGGCCTCGGTAATGGCACCGTTGTCGCGCGTCTGCACCAGAAAGCCGCCGGTGATCGGCTTGACCGCCAGACCAGCGCGGCGCGGATCGGGGAGATCGCCGGTAACGAGCAGACGCAGGTTCTTCTTCTTGGCAAAAGCGGCGCGTGCGGCATCATCGGCAGAGGGAGCAACAACGACTTCGGTGAAGATCTCGCAGATCGCCTCAGCCGTCGGGCCATCGAGCGGCACATTGACCGCGACAATACCGCCGAATGCCGAAACAGAATCGCATTCCAGCGCGCCCTTCCACGCCTCCAGCAAGGTGCTGGCCTGCGCCACGCCGCATGGGTTGGCGTGCTTGACGATAACCACGGCAGGTGCCTGTCCGCGAAACTCGGCGACCAGTTCCAGCGCTGCGTCGGCATCGGCATAATTGTTGTAGGACAGTTCCTTGCCCTGCAACTGCTGCCCCTGCGCGATGCCTTTGCCGTGCGGTCCGACAGGTGTGTAAAGCGCGGCGCGCTGGTGCGGGTTTTCGCCATAACGCAGTTCAGTCACCCGGCGACCATTCACGGCAAGCATCTCGGGGAACATCTGCTGCTGATCGGCAAAGGCGAACCACTGGCTGATCATCGCATCATAGGCAGCGGTGGCGGCAAAGGCGCGCGCGGCCATCAGCTTGCGGAACGGCAGACGCGTCGCGCCGCCAGTTTCTTCCAATTCGGCGATCAGGCCGGCATAGTCGGCTGGATCGGTGATGATGGCTACATATTCGTGGTTCTTGGCCGACGAGCGCACCATCGACGGCCCGCCGATGTCAATATTCTCGATGATCTCATCGCGCTCCGCACCTTTGGCAACCGTTGCCTCGAAGGGATAGAGATTGACCACCACCAGATCGATCGCGCCAATCTGGTGCTCTGCCATGGCCTTTGCGTGTTCGGGATTGTCGCGCACCGCGAGCAGGCCGCCATGGACCTTGGGGTGCAGAGTCTTGACCCGGCCATCCATCATCTCGGGAAAGCCGGTGAGCTCGGATATGTCCTGCACCGCCAGCCCCGTTTCGCGCAGCGCCTTGGCCGTGCCGCCGGTCGAGACCAGTTCCACGCCGCGCGCAGCCAGAACCTTTCCCAGTTCCACCAACCCGGTCTTGTCGGACACCGAAAGCAGGGCGCGGCGGATGGTGACGTCAGTCATGGTTCGGGTTCCAGATTATGTAGTGAGAGGCAGTGATTGGGTGCAGAGCGGTATTGGCCCCATAAGGATTTTGGACGATTTGGCCACTGCCTCTGCGGAAATTCGGCAACAGATTGGCGGAAAATCAGCCCATCTTCTTGAGCAGCCAAGAAAAATTACCGCCGCCGCGCGAGACCAGACCCTGCAGCACCAGTTGTTGTGTCGCTTGCGGGCGGGCGTGCTTGTCGGCCCAGATCGAGTCTTCGAGCGTGACTTCACCGCCGCCGCTGCGGAATTGCCAATAGGTGCCATCGGGCATGGCCAGCCCTGCCCCTTGCCCATCCTCTGACAGGCCTACATCAATGCCGAAACCAAGGTGGAAGCGGATTGCAAAGGCTACTTTGCCGCGCGATCCCCGGCCCTTGGTCGGCACCAGCAGATCCTCACCGCGCAGTTCGCTGCCATCGTCGCGCAGGATCAAAATGCGGCGGTGGATCAGGCCATAGCGGCTGGCATAGCCATCGTGGCTGCCTTCCAGTCGGGTTGAACCGGCCCCGCGCTCACCCTCTATCGTTCGGCGGTCAACCTCGACCTCGCTCACACCGCTGCCGATCTTGCCGCCCATCAGCACCGCAGTTGAATTGGAATCGTCGAGCACCAGTGTTGAATGGGCGGCGGTGGCGCGCAGACCAGCATCAAGCCGCGCCGGGATTAAGCCACCGGCAGAGGCCGCGCCGCCGCAATTGACGATCAGGCGCTGACCATCATGGCTCAGCTCGAAGGCCAGTGTTGAAGCGCAGCCGGTCCGTGCATGGCGCGCCATCGGCGGCGGGGCGACATCGAACTGGAGAATTGTCTTCCGTGCAACCGCACGCTGATAACCCCACTGGCGGACATCACGCAGGGGCCGCGTGCGCACGCCGCTGGCCTCAACCAACCGTGCCACCTGATCGCCGCCGATGGCCCAGCCGCCCTGCCACGAGCCAAGCGAACCATCACCATGCGTCAGCGCCAGCAGCGGCGGCACCAGCAGCGCCAGCATCGCGCCAACCACTTCGGGCGGATCACGGTCAACCGCACGGTAACAGGCCGAAAGCCGCACCAGCAAGGCAATCGCTTCCATCTGGCCGATGGGACTGCGCGAAAGCATGCCGCCATCATCCCCCACCAGTTCACCCAGAGCGCGCACCAAACCCGCTTCCCCAAACAGCCGGCGCGGCTTGCCTTCTGACAGCAGCAGCCCGGCCGCGACAATGCCGCACCATCCGGCAAACTGGGCCAGCACGTCCTCGCCGCGGTCAACATTTTTGTCGAGCCAGCGGGCGTGAGCATTTACCGCTGCCAGCGCACGGGTGCGGTAGTTCTTGTCACCTGCCAGAATCAGCGGAGCGTGAACCAGCCAGCTCAGCAGCCGGGTTCCGGCTGAACAAACCGTCCAGACCCCCAGCTTGCCGGGCCGCGAGGGCAGTTTTGGATTGGCATCGAGCCAGGCGGTGAGAATGCGCTCGGCCACCGGCGCGCCTTGTTCGCGACTGCTGGCAGCGGCGGCCAGATCAGCGAGCCAAGTAAAGCCGTGAACATAGCGCTCCATCGGCGGCACCATCCGCGCGACTCCGCCAAAATCGGTCTGCGAGATCGGCAGCTTGATCCCGTGCAGCAGGAAGTGCCCGGCGCGCAGCGCAGTGCCAGCCACCTTGTTACCTTCCAGTGGATCAATCGCCGCTGCCAGCAACTTGGCCTTGGCAGTCTTGCGGAATGGTGCCGCCAAGGTCGATCCCGGCACGCCAATCGAATAGGCAAAGCGGATGAGCCGTTCCCCGGCGCTGAGTGATGGCGGGGTGAAATCGGTCAGCGCCAGCATGCGGCCAGGCTCGAAAACCTCGCTGCCGCTTGCGCTATCACTCGCCGGATTTCCCGCGATCACCAATTCCTCCTGCACCGACCCGTTAAGCGGGATAGCGCGCCTAAACCTAGCATCGTCACCCTGATCCGCGAAGTCTGCCTCATGCGCAGTAACATCGCGGGTGGGCGCTTCCATCATGGCTTCAACCACCATGCTCTTCAGAGGACTGGCCCTTCAGTGCGGCGATATTGGCGGCATATTGCGCAGGCCCGCCCTTGAAGGTGGCGGTTCCGGCGACCAGCACATCAGCACCGGCAGAAACGCAGAGCGGCGCTGTGGCCAGATCTACCCCGCCATCAACCTCAAGCCGGATATCGCGACCTGACTTGTCGATCATCTTGCGCACCGCCTCGATCTTGCGCAACTGGCTGGAAATGAAGCTCTGTCCGCCGAAACCGGGGTTGACGCTCATCACCAGTACCAGATCAATCTCGTCGATCAGGTAATCGAGCACCTTGGCCGGGGTCGCCGGGTTGAGCGATATGCCCGCCAGCTTGCCGCAAGCCTTGATCGCCTGAACCGTGCGGTGGCTATGGGCACCGGCTTCGGGATGGATAGTGATGATATCCGCCCCGGCATCGGCAAAGGCCTGGATAAAGCCATCGACCGGCGAAATCATCAGGTGGACGTCCAACGGCTTGGCAGTATGCGGGCGCAGCGCCTTGACCACCATCGGACCGATGGTGATGTTGGGCACGAAATGGCCATCCATCACATCGACATGGATCCAATCTGCCCCGGCAGCATCAATAGCGCGCACCTCTTCGCCAAGCTTGGCGAAATCTGCCGACAGGATCGAGGGGGAAATCAATGGGATCATGGTGAGCTTCGGCCTTAACACCCTATCTAGTGGCGACAAGGCAAGGTCCGTGCTTTTCCACACCAGATGTCGCGGCTTGATCCGGAGTTGCTGCGACGCAACAATTTCATTGACCGGACTGGGCCTTGCCGCAAGAAGAGCGCCATGCCTGCAGCCCCTCCCGCCCATACCGAAAAACGTGATCCCATGGCGCTCATGCGTGATGAAATGCGCGTCAGCTATGGCCCGGTGGGTGATATGATCGGCGAGGTCAAGGTTCGGGACGGCGCATGGCGTATGGAGGGCGACGAGCTGCTGCTGCGCGCCTCCGGCCTCGCCATGCGCTATCGCAAGGGCCAAGGCGTTACGATCGAATGTGACCCCGCCGTGCGCAGCAGCACAGAGCAGCTTTATCTTAATGGCACCGTTTACGCAGCCGCCGCCTGCATCAACGGCCTCTACCCGCTCCACGCGTCGGCTGTCGCCTGGAATGGCGGCGTCCATGCCTTTACCGGCCCGGGAGGGGCAGGAAAATCAACACTGGTCGCGGCCCTGGGTGCTGCAGGTCTGCCGATGTTTTGTGATGATACGCTGATCCTGGACCTGTCCGATCCTGATATTCCGCTCGCGCTGCCCGGCCACAAGCGCCTGAAACTGACCCCGGCGGCCCTGTCGCTTACCGGAGCGGAGGCACAGGAACAGGTCGATGACGAAATCGATAAGTTCTATGCGTTGCCCGCTGGTGGTGATTGGCGTGAGCCGCTGCCGCTGAAGCAGCTGGTCTTCCTTGAAGAGGATGACTGCATCGGGGCATTTCCGATCACCGGCGCGGAAAAGATCGCTCGCCTCTCTGACGATCACTACACGGCCGAATTATTCCTTTGGGCCAATGGCATGGACAGTGCGCACCGCTTTGCCGCACAGAGCCGACTGGCCCGGCAGATCACCATGTCCCGGCTTGTCCGGCCACGCGACATCGACCGTTTTGACGATAGCGTTACCCTTGCGCGCAAGCTGATTTTAGAGCAGTAAATCAAGCTATGACCACACCGCTTGTCAAACTGGCCGACCGCTACGTCGAAACTGCGATTGATGACGAAACCGTCGTCATGGACATGGATAGTGCCGAATTTTTCTCGCTCAATCAGACGGCGGGAGCTGTCTGGCGAATGATCGACGGCACCCGCAACCGCGATGCCATTATCGCAGCATTGGCAGCAGATTATGGCGTGGAAGTAGGAGCCATTTCCGCCGAAGTGGATGAAGTTCTTGGCAAATTCAGGGAAGCAGGCTTCATTGGCGCCTAAGCCCGGAAATGCTTTGCCCACAGACGGTCCGATAACGACGCGGTTGCTGACACTTGAAGCGATGGGCTGGCTGTGCCTCGCCCGCCTGCTGATTGGCTTTATGCGTTTTGAGCGCTGGCGTCACTGGCTGGGCAGCACGGCCCATGCCCCCACCCCGGTTTCAACCAGCGTTTTAGACAGCGTTTCGGCCACCGTTTTTGCCAGCGACAATGCCGCCCCCCGCATGGCCCACTACCTCGCCCGGGTGATTGAGCGCGCCAACAACCACCTGCCCCGCCCGGTGAAATGCCTGCCCCAAGCCATGGCGCTGCACTGGATGCTGCACCGGCGGAATTTCGCCACCCAGATCGTCATTGCCGCGCTGCCCGCCGGCTACCGCAAGGGGCGTGATGACCTGCATGCCTGGGTCGAAACTTCAGGAGAAATTCTGATTGGTGAGAGTGATTTACCGCACCGCCCCATGGTACGATTTGAATTTCCCGCAGCCACTGCAAAAAATAGCTGATTCGGCTTGTTTGCATTGCAGCAATAAAGTGCTGGCGCTATATTGCGTTACGGGTTAATCTGCCTATGAAAAGTTGTTAACGCGTTATTACTGGAGATTCGAAATGCAGACCCGCAACACTCCGTCAAAGGTCTGGGTAAAGCCCACCATGGATCGGATCGGCAAGATCGGCGATGTGGCTGGTGCTGTTCCTCCGGCTTTTTCGCAGACCAATGGCGGTCCGGCCTGCACGATCGGCCAGCCGAGCTGCGCTTTCTCCTGATTTTGCTATTTTTCGCGGTCGCCTGATCATTCCCGGTGCTGAATGATCGGCCTGACACGTCGCTGGTCGGCCAACGCTTGGGTAGACGGTTCTCGTTTTGCGCCAAGCTTGGGCCTGTTTGCCGGGGCCTCCTCTGATAGCGAAGATTGCGGCGAATACTCGCTGTTCAAACTCGCTGCGCCGCGTGCCCGGCCCACCCGCAGTTGGCGCGCCCAGCGATCAGCTGGTGGCTTGCCTGTGCTGCTCAATGGATGGATCGATAATCGCATAGAGCTGGCGCAGGCTCTCGGCTTTGATCCCGCATCTCCATCCGCACAATCGCTTGAATATCTGTACGGCTGTGCCTTCGAGCGGTGGGGAGACGCGGCGGACGCCCGGATCAGCGGGCTATACGCCGCAATTGTTGTTCTTCCGGACGGGCGCATTCGACTGTCGCGCAGCCCGATCGGTGCCTATCCGCTGTTCTATGCCAGCAATCGGCAAGGCGCGGCAGTCTGCTCCATCCCTCGACCGATCTTTGCCGCTGGCTGGCCCAAGGCACTGTGCAAAAAGGCGTTTCTGGCCAGCCTTGCCTTTGAACTGGAGCCCGACAAAGAGGCAAGCCAGTATGAAGGTATCCGGCAGGTGCCTGATGGGGCCATCGTCTATCTCTCGCCAGACGGTGTCAAAGGCCAGCGCTGGTATGATCTGACCGCGCTTCCCGAAGTTCGATTGCGGCGGGATGAAGACTATGTCGAGCAAGCCAATGCCTTGCTCGCCGAATCGGTAGGGCATGCGCTTGCCCAGGCTAAAAATCCTGCTGTTTCGCTTTCGGGCGGGCTGGATTCGTCGATCTGTGCTGACGAGATTCTGCGCCAGCTTCCGGCGGGCCAGCGGTTGAAGTCCTTCACATTCCATCCCTTGGATGATTGGACCGGCCAGGTCCCGCCGACCAATTTTGCCGATGAACGCGATTATGTGCGGCAGTTCGCCGCAATGCACCCGCAACTCGACGCCTGCTTCCTAGAAAATCGCGATATCGGTTTCGATCACAAGGCCGACGAGTTCTTTTTGGCGATGGGCAGCGGTTATCCTTCAATGTCCGTCGGCACACCGCATCACGGAGTATGGCAAGCGGCCAGCAAGGCGGGAGTGGATTGGCTGCTGAGCGCCGCCGATGGCAACTTCACCATCAGCAATAGCGGGCACTGGGCCTATAGCGAATACCTGCTGAAGGGCCGCTGGATCGAACTGTGGCGCATGGCGGCCGGAAGAGCGGGCGATCATCGCAGCGTCATCCGGCGCATCCTTGCTCTGGGCGCGATGCCCCTGCTGCCACCGCGTGCCCAAGCGACGATACGCGGATTCCTTCACGGTAACGACGACACGCCGCGTTACTCGAACCCCTTGCTCAGACCTGAAGTGAGCCCACCGGGAGGCGAAAGAGCGTTCGGCGGCCCTGGTGGCGTCAGCCGCCGTGCGCGGCTGCGCGCCATCGAAGCGCGTTTCGGCATCGCTGCTGAATTCGGACATGGATTTGAACAGGTGTTTGGTTTGCGTTCGCGTGACGTAACGCATTACCGGCCCTTGATCGAATTCTGCTTCTCAATTCCTACCGATCAATTCGTCAGGGGCGGCGTGACCCGCTGGCTGGCGCGACGGATGGCGGTCGGTCGGCTGCCCGAAGATCAACGTAACGAGCGCCGATATGCCATGCAGAACGCCGATCTGTACCCGCGCATTTCCAGTCGGTTGCCCGATCTTCGTGCCAAAATCGAAATTCTGGCCAGCGATCCGGAACTTGCCGCCCTGATCGATTTTGACAAGGCCAGGGCGATGATCGACACTTGGCCGGCGCAGGATCCAGGATATGGCAGGCTTGCGGCCGAACTAAAATACGCGCTTCCATCGACAATCTTGATGGGGCAGTTTTTCCAGCATGTGACCGGTCGGAACTGACATGTTCGTTCGTCACAACAGGGCAATGAATGTCTTGGCACCGGCACTGCCGCGCCGCCGCCTTGCGCTGGCGGCCACGCTCGCTGTGCTTGGTTCGTTGAGCGAAGGGCTGGGCCTGATCATGCTGGTGCCGCTGCTCCAACTGGCGACAGGTGAAAGTAGTGCCAGTAGCGGTGCGGGCGGCATTTCGGCGAGGCTTGCCGATATGGGTATGCCGCTCGGGCTTGGCTCGTTGCTGATCATGTTCGCCTTGCTGATCGCACTGCGTGCTTGCCTCGTTCAGTTGCGTATGATCGTTGAAGCACAAGTGCAGATGACCGTGACCGATGCTCTACGCGCAACTTTGTTCAAGGCTCTGCTTGGAGCGAACTGGCGCTATCTTTCTCGAATGCGGCAAGGGAACATGATGGCGCTGGCGCTGTCTGCGCCGGAACGTGCGGGCACTGGGCTGCAATTCCTGCTGGGGCTGGGGTCAGCATTGATCACACTGGCAGCAATCATGCTTGCTGCCATGTTGATCGCCCCACTTCCTACGCTGGCGCTAGGACTAGGCGGCTTGCTGGTGCTGGTGCTTTATACCGGCCTGCGCAGCCGCGCCGCACATGAGGGAGAAGCGCTGGGGAGCGCTTATGGGGATTTCTACAGCTTCTTTTCCGAGCGTCTCGATGCGCTGCGGATGATCAAGAGCTTTGGCAAGGAAGCGCAAGAGGCAGCCCAGGCCGATCTCATCGCGGCCAATGTCCGCAAGCTGCGCATGGCTTATCAGCGCGGGCTGGCTGTGGGCCAATTCGTGCTGCAGGCTGGGGCTGCGGCAGTGATGGCTGGAGGGGTCTGGCTGGCGCTAAGCCTTTGGCACAGCCCAATTTCCTCGCTACTGCCACTGATAGCTCTATTCGCGCGCTCAGTGCCACTGCTCAGCGCGGTGCAGATGAGTTGGCAGCAATGGGCGCATAATGCTCCGGCGTTGGATGATCTGGCGCAGGCTTTGGCGCAAACGCGCGTGGAGGCAGAGCCGGGATCAACCAACGCCGCCCCAACACTTTCCCGCATGATTCGTCTTGATCGGGTAACCGTGCGCTTTGAGGGCCGCGCAATCGCCGCACTCGACAATGCAACACTGGCGATTCCTGCGGGTTCAACCACCTTCGTCACCGGGCCATCGGGCGCCGGCAAGAGCACGCTGGCAGACCTTGTCGCCGGCCTGATCCTCCCCGACGCAGGGGCCATCACTATTGATGGGGAAGCGCTGGACGCATCGAGGCTGACGGCGTGGAGAAGCCGAGTCGCCTATGTCCAGCAGGAGCCACTGCTGTTTGACATGAGCGTGCGCGACAATCTGCTGTGGGCTGCTCCGCTTGCCGATGACCCCACGCTGGAGGCTGCCCTGATCCGCGCTTCGGCACAGTTCGTGCTTGATTTGCCAGAAGGTCTAGGCACCCGGGTGGGCAGCAGCGGACGTCAGCTTTCCGGCGGTGAACGGCAGCGCATTGTCCTTGCCCGCGCTCTGCTCCGCGATCCAGCGCTGCTGATCCTTGATGAGGCTACATCTGCGCTGGATACGGCCAATGAAGCGGCGATTACCGAGGCAATAACTGCGCTGAAGGGCAAGTTGACCATCATGATCATCGGCCATCGCGGCGTTTTGGCGGGCCTTGCCGATCAGACGATCACGCTGGCCGAAGGACGGGTCATCCGGCATAAATGCGCGTAACTGTTGCAATAGCTTCGCAATTTTGCCCAATTCACCCTCTATTCACCGGACGAATCACAAAAGGGGACTTGGAATGCGAGACCTTCAGCCGCACATTTGACTGCATGAGCAGCCATTGCTGCGCCAATCCCTCCACCAACAGCCCCATAATTCAGGCCTTAATTCAGGATAGAAACGCTATGACTCAGCCGAGACGTTTCCGCGCCGCGGCCGCGCTGATTGCCACAGTCGCAGCAAGCATTGCCGGGCCAAGTCTGCCCGCCTTTGCCCAAGGTGCGACAACACCGCCGCCAGGCTGCACCGGCACACCCAGCAACACCTGGATCACCGTTGTCGCCAATGGCCTGCGCAGCAGCACAGGATTGCTGGCGATCACGCTCTATGCTGACAATTCGAAGAAGTTTCTGGCGAAGCATGGCTCGCTCTATGTCGGCCGGGTAAGCGCCAACACCGGAACGACGCGCGGCTGCATCTTCGTGCCAGGTCCGGGCGTCTATGCACTTGCGCTTTATCATGATGTGAATGCGAACCGTAAATTTGATCGCAGCGGGATTGGCTTACCCGCAGAAGGTTATGGTTTCTCGAACAATCCCGCGACGCTTGCCGGATTGCCCGCGTTCAGCTCAGTACGGCTTAATATCCCGCGCGCTGGTCTGGTGACGAGCGTGCGCATGAAATACCCCTGATCACTCTTTAACAATAAATCTCGGGCAACCTTGCCGGGGCTTCGGCTTCGGCAAGTGCGTGGGCACGGGCATCGTCGACATCGAGCCACCAGGCTTGGCCAATGTCGAGAGTGGCGGCCCGGCCACGATCTGCCAGATACTGCATGCCATCGGACAAGCTGCCCGACTTGCCTTCGGTAATGGCGGCGGCGATAGCGCGCGGTAATTCCTGCGTCGCCAGAAAAGCCCCGCAATCGACCGCATCATAGCCGGAGATGGTCTTGCCGATGGCGCGAATAAAACCGTCCGCGCCGGTTTCCACCCAGGTGGCATCATCGGGATCAATCAAATCACTGGTGATGCGGCGATCAATACCCAGCGTTACCCCCCGGTCAGCAGCGCCCGCCTGCGCCAGCTGCTGCAGTATTTCGGCCGAAAAAATATGATCGGCCATCATCAGCAGGAAATCGCCCCCGCCCATTGCGGCAATCCGGGCAGCGCCCGCCATGACCGAATAGCCGTTGGGCTTTGACCAGTCAGCAATCCGCTCGGCATGGATGGCGATCCCTGCGCTAAGCGAAAGCTGCGCAAGGTAAGCTTCCACCCGTGCGCCCTCATGCCCGGTCACGACAACCACGCGGCGGGCGCCCGCTGCCATGGCTTGCCGCACGCCAAGCTCGATCAACGTCTTACCGGCCACCGGGGTCAGTGGCTTTGATTCGGACAAGTCGCGCAGCCGGCTACCATATCCGGCAGCGATGATCAGTGCGTCCATACGGGGCATTCTCCAAATGCAAACGGCGCCGGAAACCCTGAGGGAAACCGGCGCCGTGCAAAGCCTTTGGGGCTATATGATTATTCCGCAGCGAGAGCGGTGTCGGTGATATATTCCGAGACCATCTGGGCGGCGACATCATCGTTGAACTGCTGCAGAGGATGCTTGCAGTAATAGGCCGAGGGACCAATCAGCGCACCGCCTTCACCACGCTCAAGCGCGATCTTGCAGCAGCGAATGGCGTCCATGACGCAGGCCGCCGAGTTAGGGCTGTCTTCAACCGAAAGGCGCAGTTCCAGATTCATCGGAACATTGCCCCATTGCTGGCCTTCAAGCCGCAGGAAGCACAGCTTGTTGTCCTTCTGCCAAGGAACATAGTCCGAAGGGCCGACGTGGATGTTCTCATCCTCAAGCCGCTGAGCAAGCATCGCTTGCACGGCTTCGGTCTTCGATTCCTTCTTGCTGCCCAGTCGCTGGCGATCGAGCATGTTCATGAAATCAGTGTTGCCGCCAGTGTTGAGCTGGTAGGTTTTTTCGACATTGACGCCGCGCGCGCCAAACAGACTGGACAGCACGCGGTGAACGATGGTGGCACCAATCTGCGCCTTGATATCGTCACCAACGATGGGCAAGCGCTTCTCAGCAAAGCGGCGTTCCCATTCGGGTGTGCTGGCGATGAACACCGGCATGCAGTTGACCACGGCAACGCCCGCTTCCAGCGCACATTCCATGTAGAATTCGGTAGCTTCCTGCGAACCGACTGGCAGGAAGTTGATCAGCACTTCAGCGCCTGAATCCTTCAATGCTTTGACGATATCGGCCTGACTAGGCTCAGCCGCGTCGGAAACTATGAAGCCCTTTTCGCCAACCGTGGTCATGTGCGGAGCAACGCCATCCGACACGCGACCCATTATCACCTTGGCACCGGTGGCCGGCACATTGGGCATGAACACTGTCGTGTTGTTTGGTGCAGAGAAGATTGCCTCAGCAATGTCCTTACCAACCTTGCGGGCATCGACATCAACACCCATCACGAAATCCACATCGCCAGCGCCATAACCGCCAATGCGGTCATGAATCAGGCCTTGCGAGGAGTTGTTCGAACGGTAGTAGGCAACACCTTGAACCAGCGAGCTGGCGCAATTGCCCACGCCGATCACGGCGACCTTAATTGGCTTCATCAATTCGATCCCTTCAGACAGCCGTCATGCGGCTGGGGTAAACAAGCGTCATTGTGATATCCCGCGCCAAAAGCAAGAAAATTGCTCAAGTGCAAGCCGGTTGAATGATCATTGTTGCCATCGTGTTTTGGCCCAAAAAGCCGTTGGAACGGCAAAAATCCAAGTCAATCAGAACGCAAATAATGAACACAACCTACGCAAATATCAGTATAAATATGCTGTCGACAGTCAGCGGAGCAGGCCTATTTGCCAGCGCCACACATCCATCGCCGCGCCGCCCCATCGCACGATCCGTTGCAAATATCTAGCGGGCAGAGCAGCTTGATATGGTGATGATAGCCAGAATCAGCACTCTGATCCCCCGAAATCACCGAAAATCTCGATGTTTTTTACCCCTGAGCTTCGGCACTCTGGCGCCAGACTGCAGCTTTGTTCTATAGGCGGTGCAGAACGGCGCGCAGTGTCTTTGTGCGATCCGGCACTAAGGACTCGCAGAACCACATGGACGAATTGGCATTGAACCCGGCAGCTGAAGTGACAAGAGACCAGCGTCAGCCGCAACGCCCGAAGCGACCGCGCGAGTTGCAAGACCCGCTCAATTATTACCTTTACCACCCGCTGGCCTGGCAACTGGCGCGGCTGTTGGCTAAAACGCCGATCACGCCCAACATGGTCTCGGTCTTCGGCGCAGGCTGCGTTATCGCGGCCGCTGCCGCCTATGCCCAGCCGTGGTCCGCAGCTTCGGTCTTGCTGGGCCTGCTACTGCATATGAGTTGGCACGTGGTCGATGGCGCTGACGGCGATCTGGCGCGATTGACCGGACGATCAAGCCCGGTGGGCGAGATGGTTGACGGCCTGTGCGATTACCTCAGCCATATCCTGCTCTATATAGTGCTTGCCTGGCTGCTGCAAACCAGTCTCGGTGGCTGGGCCTGGGCGTTGACGGCGGCGGCTGGCATCGGCCACGCGGTGCAGTCCAACCATGTCGAAGTGCAGCGCCGCCAGTATCAGTGGTGGGTCTATGGCACGCCGTGGATCCGCAACAGCCACGGCGAAGAATCGACCACCGGCAAGAGCGGCTTTTCGGGGCTGGTTTCTGCCTATCTTGCGGTTGCCAGCGGTATGACACCCTTTGCGCTCACGATCGACGAGGCGGTTGCCGCTGCCAAGGACGATCCCGCAAAGCTGGCGCGCATCGCCGATGCCGTTCGCGCCGAAGCACCGCCCTTGCTGCTGCTGTGCAAGCTGCTCGGCCCCAATCCGCGTGCGATCACGCTGGGCATTGCCATGCTGGCGGGAGGGGCTGGCTGGTATGGCGCGGTCTACTACTTTGCCTATGAAGCAATCGTGCTCAACGCTGTGCTGGTGTGGTCGGTGATGGCACACAATGCAGCGGCCAAGCGCATTTCAGCTGCCATCGGCGACTGATCTCGACACAAGATTAAGCGACGCTATCATGGCATGATGCTGAGCATTGACCTGCTGGACACCGCACGCGCCATCGCCCCTGAAATCGTCGCCTTGCGGCGCGCGATTCATGCCGAGCCGGAGCTTGGCCTGCACACCCCCAAAACCCGCGACAAAGTGCGCGCCGCGCTGGCCAATCTGCCGCTGACTTGGGCCGAAGGGCCATCGACCACCGGGCTGGTGGCAACATTGAAAGGCGGTGCCGGACCGGGAAGGCGCGTGCTGCTGCGCGGCGATATGGACGCGCTGCCGATGCCTGAGGAAACCGGGCTGTCCTTCGCCTCGACAATCGAAGGCGCGATGCACGCCTGCGGACATGATGCGCATACCGCCATGCTGGCAGGTGCAGCGCGGTTGCTCTGCGCCCGGGCTGACAGCCTTGCGGGTGACGTGCAATTCATGTTCCAGCCGGGCGAGGAAGGCTGGCACGGCGCGCGGTTCATGCTCGATGATGGCTTGCTTGATCCGCTGCCCGACGCCGCCTTCGCGCTCCATGTCATGCCCAATGCGCCGCACGGCGTGGTTGCGGGCCGTGCCGGGCCGCTGCTGGCGGCGGCAGACCAACTGGAGATCGTCATTGAGGGACGCGGCGGCCATGCCTCGATGCCGCACCAGACGCTCGATCCGGTGCCGGTGGCCTGCGAGATCGTTACTGCACTCTCGGCCATGGTGACGCGGCGGTTCAACGCGCATGATCCGGTGGTCGTCACCATCGCTTCGATTCAAGCGGGCAGCGCGCATAATGTCATCGCTGACCGGGTGCTGATGAAAGGCACGATGCGTTCGCTGTCACAAGGGCACCGAGCGGCACTCAAGGATGCCATCGAGCTGCTGGTGGTCGGCATAGCCGGTGCTCACGGCCTCACCGCCGATGTTAAAATCATCGATGGCTTCCCGGTGACAATCTGCGATGCTCGCGCAGTCGATTTCGGCGAGGCGGTGACGCGTGACCTGCTTGGCGCAGAGGCCTTTATGCGGCTGCCCGATCCGATCATGGGGGCAGAGGATTTTGCCTATGTGCTCGAAAAGGCACCCGGCGCGATGTTCTTTCTGGGCGTGGCGCAGGAAGGCGATGACTGGGCACATTGCTGCGGCATCCATTCGACGCGGATGATGGTTGATGAAAGCGTGCTGCCCACCGGTGCCGCGCTGCTCGCGGCGCTGGGCGAGCAATTTCTGGCCAAAGGTTTCTATTCATAACGGAAGCACAACAGATTTCCGGAAGTGGGGCTGAACCCTGCTGAACTCGACAGGAGAGAGACGATGCTGGGCGGAATGCAGGACTGGGAACTGCGGGTAAACCTGCTGATCGATCACGCCGCACGCGAACACGGCCCGCGTGAGATCGTCACCCGCTGGGTGGATGGGGCCGAGACCCGCACCACTTGGGCCGGCATTCGCCGCGATGCGCTGAAAATGAAGCAGTCACTAGAGCGGCTGGGCATTGGCAAGGGCGATGCCGTTGCTACGCTGGCGCTCAATCACAGTCGGCATCTCGTGTGCTGGTACGGTGCGGCGGGAACCGGCGGCGTGCTCCACACGATTAACCCGCGACTGTTTGATGATCAGCTCGAATATATCGTCAACCACGCCGAAGACCGCGTGCTGATCTATGATGCGATGTTCCAGCCGATCATTGACCGGATGCGGCCCAAATGGCCGACTATCGAACATTACATCTGCTTTGATTCAGGCACCCATGCCCCGCATTTCGAAGACTGGATCGGCACCGAGGACGGCAATACCGAATGGGAGGCGGGCAGCGAGCGCGATCCATGCATGATCTGCTACACCAGCGGCACCACCGGCCATCCCAAGGGGGTGATCTATTCGCACCGCTCGACCATGCTGCACGCGATTGCCTCGCTGCAACCGTCGATGTTTTCGATGGACACCCGCACGGTGATGCTGCCGATCGTGCCGATGTTCCACGCCGCCTCATGGGGACTGCCCTATGCCGGGGCAGCGACGGGGGCGAAGTTCGTGTTTGTGCAGGGCAATGATCCCCAAGCCCTGTGCGACATCATGCAGCGCGAAAAGGTCACCGATTCAGCAGGTGTTCCCACCGTCTGGCTCTCGATGCTGCAGCACCTTGATGCCACCGGCACCAGCCTGCCCGATCTGCGGCAGGTCGTCGTCGGCGGTTCGGCCATGCCGCGCGCGGTGATCGAGCGGTTCATGCGCCAGGGTGTGCGCATCGCCCATGCCTGGGGCATGACCGAAACCTCGCCCATCGGCACCACCGGCGCGGAAACCTGGGACTGGGGCGACAAGAGCTTTGAGGCACAGGTCGATTACAAGGCGATGCAGGGCCGCACGCCGTTTGGTGTCGAAGTTCGCTGTGTCGATCTGGACGATCCCGCTCATGTCCTCCCGCGCGACGGCAAGATAGCTGGCGCACTGCAAGTGCGCGGGCTGTGGGTGATCAAGCGCTATCTCAAGGCCGAGGCCGATGCCGTGGACGCCGACCAGTGGTTCGATACCGGCGATGTCGCAGTGATCCATCCTGATAACACCGTGCAGCTTACCGACCGCACCAAGGACGTGATCAAATCTGGCGGCGAATGGATCAGTTCGGTCGAACTCGAAAACGCCGCCATTGCCCATCCGGCAGTGGCCGAAGCCGCCGCGATTGGCGTGGTCCACCCCAAGTGGGACGAACGACCGATTCTGGTGGTGGTGAAGAAGCCGGGCGCAGACTGCACGGCCGATGATATCCGCATGTTCCTTTCGGACAAGGTCGCCAAATGGTGGCTGCCCGATGCCGTGGAGTTCGTCGATGCGATCCCGCACACCGGCACCGGCAAGATCAGCAAGAAGGATCTGCGCGAGCAGTACCGCGATTACCGGCTGAAGGATTGAGTTTTGGCGCGCTGCGCTCGACGATGATGAGCACTACATTTTCGCAATAGCCCTATCGGCTTGTATCGTCTTGATCTTCCCGCAACTAATCTCGCCAGATATATATTCGGCTAAATATTACACTTGCGCCCATATTGGGCGCGTTCTATGAAGGCCTTCATGCGGATTATAGCGCGGCGCACCTTGCGCGAATTTATCGCCAAGCGGGAAGGCCATAAGGATCAGCCCGCGTTGAAAGCGGCGCTTGATGCTTGGTTTGCTGAAGTGAGCAAGGCAGACTGGATCAGCACGGCGGACGTGAAGCGGCTTTATGCCACCGCGAGCATCGTCAGTGCCGACCGGATTGTCTTCAATATCAAGGGCAATGATTACCGGCTGGTGGTGGCGGTAGATTTCGAGAAGGCTATCGTCTGGATCAAGTGGATTGGCACCCACAAGGATTATGACCGCATCGATGTGAAGGAGGTAGAACATGGCAACTGAGATGAAGCCGATCCGCACCGAGGCGGATTATGAAGCGGCATTGGAAGAAGTCGCGGCACTCTGGGGCGCGGCGAGCGACACACCCAAGGGCGACCGGCTTGACGTGCTGGCAACGCTGATCGACGTTTATGAAGCCAAGCACCACGCGATGGACCCGCCCGACCCTGTGGAAGCGATCAAGTTTCGCATGGAACAGCAGGGCATGACGCGCAAAGACCTTGAAGACATCATCGGCACCCGCGCCCGCATTGCCGAAGTGCTGAACCGCAAGCGCAGCCTGTCCATCGGCATGATTCGCCGCTTGCATGAGAGGTTGGGTATTTCAGCGGAAGTGCTGATCCAGCCATCGCGCAAAGTTGCGGCATGATGAGCGCTGGACACTCGACTGGCCTCAGTTGGGTATCGATGGATGCGCAACCCAGACGTTCAATGGCCGCGCTGACTAAGGCGCATATTCCTGAAGATGCTGGTGTCTATGCATTATATCGAAATGGCGATCGCCAATATGTTGGAATGGCGACGTCGCTTCAAAATCGAATTTGGAACAATCATTCCGGTCGCGGGCCGGTCATGACTGGATCGGCCCTTCGCCGCAACATTGCCGAACATCTCAGCATTGCATCGGCAGCGGCTATCAAGGCCCGTCGCTACCAACCAACCGCCAAGCAGGTAGCCGAAATTCGTCGCTGGCTGGATGAATGCGAAATTGCGTGGCTGATATGCCCCAGAAAAATCGACGCAGAAAAATTGGACGCCAGTTTGAAGGCGCAGTTTCTGCCACCTCTCACCAGGCGATAACCCGCGATGGCGGGCCGAACTCTCGCCGCTTGTTCAAATGTTCTATATATGTTCTCTAGTGGTCCCCGCCCACCGGAGACCGATTCGTGCGCCTGCCTACCGAGATCGAAAGACTCTACCTGGATTTTGACGGCTTTTTCGCCTCCGTCGAACAGCAGGCCCATCCGCGTTTGCGAGGCAGGCCGGTTGGCGTGGTGCCCTTCGAGGGCACTGACCGGACCTGCGTGATAGCCTGTTCGCGCGAAGCCAAGGTGCTGGGGGTAAAGAATGTCATGCGGGTGGAAGATGCCCGGGCAATCTGCCCCGACATTATCCTCGTGCCACAATCGCCGGATCTCTATCGCCGCGCGCACAATGCGCTGCTGGCCGAGATTGAAAGCGTCATCCCCATCGACACGGTCAAAAGCATTGATGAGCTAACCTGCCGGCTGGATGAAGATCAGCGCCATGATCCGCACGGGCTGGCACAGCAGATCAAAGGCACCATTGCCGCCAATGTCGGCCCGTTCATCACCTGCTCGATCGGCTTTGCCGCAAACCGCCAGCTGGCCAAAATGGCCTGCAAGGTGGGCAAGCCCGATGGCGTGATGGTCTGGCATCCTTGTGACATGCCGCACCCGCTGTTCCGCCTGCCCATCACCGACATTCCCGGCGTTGGCAGCAGGATGCAGGCCCGCCTCTATCGCGCCAGCATCCAGACCATCGAGGAGCTTTACAACACCGCGCCCAAGCATATGCGCAAGCTGTGGCACAGCGTGACGGGTGAGCGGCTGTGGTATGCCCTGCACGGCTATGACATTCAGGCTCCGGTCTCTGAGCGCGGCATGTTCGGTCATGGCCGGGTGCTGCCACCTGAAAGCCGGACTCTGCCCGCTGCGCGCGAGATTGCCCGCCTGCTGCTGATCAAGGCGGCGCGGCGGCTGCGGCGTGATCGCTTTTATTGCAGCGGACTGTGGCTGTGGCTGGCGGTGCGCGATGCGACATGGTCCGCCAAGCTTTCGCTGCCCATCGTCAACGATGATCAGGCGGTGCTGGCGGCGCTCGATACGCTGTGGGACCGGGCGCGCCTGCGCTACCCTAGGGGAACGACGATTTTTCGCGTCGGCGTCACGCTCTATGGTCTCAGCCCTGACGGGGAGCGCCAATTGGATTTCCTGATTGATGACGATGCCAGCCGCCAGCGCTGGGAGCGGATCAACGCCGCAATGGACAGTCTCAATTCGCGCTATGGCAAGACGGTGGCCAGTCTCGGCCTGTGGAACCCGCCCAAGGGTGGCCACGTTGGCGGCAAGATCAGCTACACCCGTATTCCATCGGCGGAGGACTTCTGGTGACCAGTTGGAAAGACACGCTCCAGCTTGGCGATCTTGACCCGGATCAGCGGCTGGAAATGACCTGCACCCGCTGTGGTCATGTGCATTACCTGACATTGGCCTTGGTCATGAAAGCAGGCGGGAGGATGACGCTCTATCTCGATGAAGTCGAACGCCGGGCGAAATGCCGCGCCCGCGGCTGCAAGGGCACTGTCCGCATGGCGCTCAGCCGCAAGGGCGAGACCAGCGGATTTGTTGGCGGCATGGCTTAGGTCGCTGAAAAAACTGGTGCGTGGCGCAGTCCTGACCTAACCGGTCTGCCCTGTTTTTCCTGTTATTGTGTGATTTCGCATTTTTACAGGGTATTTTTTCACCTAAATGAGCCTGCAACCCGCAGAAATCAGCCAGTTTTGGCGTGACTTTCGACTTTCCGAAACAGGGAATTTGAATTCGAAGAACAGGGAATTGGTTTTTCGATAACAGGGAACTTGTTCCCATTTTGCAGCGAAGCGGAAGCGATGCGGGCTTGGCTTCTTTCGAATGCGTGAGATTTATGCTCCGTCGGCGGAGCTAACGCTAAGCACCCGCAGTGCGCTTTAACCCAGCTGTCAGCGAACACTCCGGTAACAAACCCTGGGATGCACGCGGCGGCGAGAACTCACCTAACCCGCACCGACAAAAGTCACAGCGGGCTCAACTCAAACCGAAGGACAACGATGATGGCCGGCTCTCACCTCTCCCTCGCAAATTACAATTCTGGAGTAACCGTGTGCACAACGCATCATCACGCCGGGAGCATCCCGCGCTCGAAATCGTCGAAAAATCCGTCACCTCGCTGAAGCCTTACGCGCGCAACGCGCGAACACATTCCAAGAAGCAGGTCCGCCAGATCGCCACGAGCATCGAACGGTTCGGCTTTGTCAATCCTGTGCTTGTCAGTGACGATGACAAGATCATAGCGGGGCATGGCAGGGTCCAGGCCGCAATCCAGCTCGGCATCAAGACCGTTCCGACGCTCACACTATCGCATATGAGCGAAGCCGAGCGGCGAGCCTATATCCTTGCCGACAACAAGCTTGCCGAGAACGCCGGCTGGGACCGGGAAATCCTCGCGATCGAACTGCAGGGCCTGATCGATCTCAACTTCGAGGTTGAGCTCACCGGCTTCAGTCTCGCCGAGATCGACTTCACGCTCGACGAGGCGCGGGACGCCAAGACCGCCATGCGCGATGAACCAGAAGACAAGGTGCCCGAAGTGCCCGGAGAACCGGTCACGCAGATGGGTGACCTGTGGCGGCTGGGTAACCACCGCCTGCTGTGCGGCGATGCGCAGGAGCCAGCGCACTTCGCCCGGCTGCTTGGCAACGAGCAGGTCGATCTGGTGTTCACCGACCCGCCCTACAATGTGAAGATTGACGGCAACGTCTGCGGGCTGGGATCGGTCAAGCACCGCGAGTTCGCCTTCGCCTCGGGTGAGATGTGGTGCGAACGAAACGCAATGCTGAATTGCTGATGCCACTCGAATGCCGAATGCCGATCCGTAAGAGCGACACCTAATGCTTTGACGAACGAGCTTATGAAGCCAATCATCAAGCCTCAAGGCTACACCTCGCTCGCGCAGTTTGAACGCGCGTGGGAGGCGACGAGAGGAGATCCGCCTTGGCCCAAAAGGAGGCGTGCATCTGCACAGCCTTGCACATAAGATAGCGAGGGGTCGCTTGCCAAGACCGCGATGCAGAGTAGATGTTCGCAGCGCGAGCCTAAGCGGCTGCATGGCCAGATCGCTGAAGACAAAGGTAAATTCGCCGAGCCCATAGGCTCCGTAATTCGCCACATCCCGAGCACAACTCCCCCCATCACCGCAGCCAATAACAGCATCCTTTGGCGCCAACTCTTCTGTGAGCTTGATCATCACGTGGCCGTAAACAAGCGTTTAACCCTCAAATGACCGGCACAAAACCGTTGCGAATACAACCAATATCTACCAATAGAGGACATGCCTTAGTCACGTCCGCAGAAGAGCTGCTGACTCATTATGGAACTGTTCGAGATATTGATGGGTAACAGGGGGCACAGGTCTGTCATGTAGGTTGCCGGTCGCGTCGGGGCGCTCAAAAATTGGCTGATGTCGAATTGCTAACTCAATCAGCTATCAGGAAGCTTACAACTGTTAATCGGCCGGTTCGAGGATCGGCAGGCAGCTCAAGATCGTTGGATACCGCGCCGCTGTGGAATGTGTTTCCGCGAAAGATCACTGCGCGATTGTCGCGTGCATCGAATGTTGCCAGATGATCGAATATATCTGTATTGGACTTGTAACGGTTTTGTGCCGGTCACCTATCTCATTATGCCACCTTGGCTTCGAATGCGAGGGGGCTGATGCTGCCCAGATATGAATGGCGTCTGCGGGTGTTGTAGAACCCGTTGATGTACTGGAAGATGGCAGCTTCGGTCT
>CAMDQO010000035.1 GCA_945906105.1 Novosphingobium sp. Chol11
GCTTTACAACCCTAAGGCCTTCATCACTCACGCGGCATTGCTGGATCAGGCTTTCGCCCATTGTCCAATATTCCCCACTGCTGCCTCCCGTAGGAGTCTGGGCCGTGTCTCAGTCCCAGTGTGGCTGATCATCCTCTCAGACCAGCTAAGGATCGTCGCCTTGGTAAGCTTTTACCTTACCAACTAGCTAATCCTACGCGGGCTCATCCCTCGGCGATAAATCTTTGGACTTTCGTCATCATCCGGTATTAGCAGTCATTTCTAACTGTTATTCCGAACCGAGGGGCAGATTCCCACGCGTTACGCACCCGTGCGCCACTAACTCACCAACCGAAGTCAGTGAATTCGTTCGACTTGCATGTGTTAGGCATGCCGCCAGCGTTCGTTCTGAGCCAGGATCAAACTCTCAAGTTTGTGTCCAATCTCACAACAGCACAGACAATAAAGTCTGCCATCTGACGTAAAATTAATTCAGGGGTCAATTACCCTGCACTTGTCTAAACGTATGGTTACGTTAGGACATGTTATAAGTCATTATCCGCCGAGGAAAACCTCGTCGGGTGACTATCGGGTAACGACTATTTTAAACTACCACCCCGAGCCCTGAAGCCCCGGGAGCAGACGCCGTCGCCCACATGTCCCTTCATCTAAAACCAACAATGTCAAAGAGCCGTCCAACAAAAGAGGCGGACAACAATGCCTCCCCGATTTGTTACCGGGGGACTGCTGTCCGTTTCTATTGGCGACCGTTGGAGAAGAGATGGTTGAAACCGTCTGCTCCCCTCCGGTGAACGGGCATATATGGAGGACATCCGAGTCGGTCAAACGCTTTCTGCAATTTTATTTCACTCTCTGTGAATAACATAATTATTACAGTGATTTAGACTGTAATATTTGAGCGAAAGCACTGGTGACTGAATGGTTTTTCGGTGAATCGGACCACAATACCCCGGATCCTGACTCTTCCTCTGCCGTGCTCACGACCAATGAGGTGTGACGGTTTATTTACCTTGTTAGTCTAGCTCTCACCCCTGCATTGCGGGCGGGAAACCCGCAGAAAACATAGGATTTGGGTCAATGAGCTGCCCTGCGATCTCTGTCGCAATGAGCGTCTATAATGGCGAACGCTTTCTTGCGGAGGCGATCCGCAGCCTATTGTCGCAGAGCTTTGCTGACTTTGAACTGCTGATTCTGGATGATGGCTCCAAAGATGGTACCCGCGCCATCGTGGAAGCTTTCGCCGCACAGGATGCGCGCATCCGCCCGATCATTCGTGAGAATCGCGGCCTTATCATCAGCCTCAATCAGCTTATCGCCGAATCCCGCGCGCCGATCATCGCACGCATGGATGCCGATGATGTCTGTATGCCCGCACGATTCGAACGCCAGTTGGCCTATCTGGCGGCGCACCCTGAGATCGGGGTGATTGGCAGCTGGTGCGAAGATATCGACGAGCACGGCGCGCCCTGGCCGACGAACCCCAATCAACCGAGACACCCGACCAGCCATGCTGATTTTCTAGAGGCCATCGACAATGGCTGGCCGTTGCTGTGCCACCCGGCAGTGATGTTCCGGCGCGATCTCGTTTTATCGGTTGGTGGCTACCACTCAGCCTTCAAGCATTGCGAGGACCTGGATCTGTGGCTGCGGCTTGCCTCGATCACCCAGATCGCCAGCCTGCCTGAACCGCTCATCCGCTATCGTCATTATGCCGATCAGGTTTCCAGCCGCCATGCTACCGAACAGCAGATCGGTGCGGCGGTTGCCAAGCTTGCCTATACGGAACGCCTCGCCGGGAGGGACGACCCGACGGCAGACCTTGAGCAATTGCCGCCGATCGAGCAGCTCGATGCCTTGTTCGGGCGCGATGGCATTTCACGCGAGGTGCGCGCGCGCGTGGCACCGGGGATTCTCTATTCCAAAGCCGGTCTGCGCGATGAAGGCTTTGACCTGCTGCTGCGCTACCTCGGTGAGGGCGGACGGCACGATGGCATGTGGCGCACTGTCTTGCGCCTGATCCGCTTTGGCGAACCGGGACGCGCGATGCGCCTGGCCACAACACTCGCTTCCACTCTGGCCGTCGGCTGAGCCGCAGCCATGACCGCAGATACCCCCTTCGAAGTGCTGGACGAAAGCGGGCGCGAACCCGCGACCATGTCGGTGCGCGGCGCTGCGGTCTGGGCGATGGCCGGGCAGTATCTGTCGTTCGGCATTCAGTTCATCACTTCGGTGATCATCTCGCGGTTCTTCCTCAGCCCTGCCGAGGTTGGCCTGTTCTCTATCGCACTGGCCGCTGCCATGCTCGCCTCGGTGCTGCAAGACTTTGGCCTGTCACGATACATATCGGGTCTGCCCAAGGTTGATGATGCCGAGATTGCCCGCTGCTCTTCGGTGGCGCTGCTGTTCTCGTTCATCGTCTCAGGACTGATTGCGGCTGCCGCCTGGCCGATGGCGGCGCTGTATAACCAGCCTGCCTTATTCCCGATCCTGCTGATCATCGCATCGAGCTATCTGTTTATCCCGCTTGCGGTAGTGCCGATGGCGCTGCTGGGGCGAACGATGTCTTTCCGCGGCCACTTCACCATCAATGTCGGCGGCGCATTGGCGCAGGGTGTGGTGGCCTTGGTGCTCGCCGCATCGGGCTTTTCCGCCTTCGCGCTCGCCTGGGGGACGCTGGCCTGCGGCATAGCGCGCGGTGTGATCGCACAAGTGCTGCGCCCTGCCCTGCCCTGGCCGCTGCGGCTCGATAAGGTGAAGCCAATCGTTGGCACCGGATCGCGGCTGTCGCTGCTCTATGCCACCGGCGCGCTGGGAACGCGCACGCCCGATATGATCGTCGGCAAGACACTGGGGCTTATGGCTGTCGGACTATACAGCCGCGCGACCAGCCTTTCTGACCAGTTCCGTATGTTGATTTCGGGCGCTATCGGCTCTGTGTTCTATCCCGCTTTTGCCCGCATCCGGGATCGCGGCGATCCGCTCGGCCCTGCCTACCTGCGCGTCTGCGCCGGTTATTCGGCGGTGATCTGGCCGGGCATGGCGGGCCTCGCGCTCGCCTCGACGCCGATAGTCCACCTGCTTTATGGCGAGGCGTGGATGGGCGTCGCCCCGCTGCTGCTGATCATCTCGCTCACCGAGATCCTGCTCGTCTCGCTTCCGCTGCACACCGATCTGCCGATTCTGATGGGCAAGCTCAACAAGCTGCTGGTTTTCAACATTACTGATACGGTGCTGTCGGTCAGCCTGCTGGTAGTCGGCTGTTTCTGGGGACTGGAAGGCGCGGCGCTCTCACGGCTGGTCTATGGTGTGGCCTGGCTCGCGCTTTACACGCGCTTCCTGCATGGACTGGTGCAGTTCGACGCGCGCGCGCTCGCGCGAGTCTATTCCAAGAGCGCGGTTGCAACCCTTGCCGCGCTGGCACCGCTGGCGCTGACCTATATGTTCATCGTCTCGCCCGAAGAGATCGGCTTCCTTACCCTTAGCGCTGCGGTCGGCGCTGGCGTGGTGCTGTGGCTCGCCGCGCTGGCGCTGCTGCGCCATCCTGCACTCGAAGACCTGCTGGGGATTGCCGCCCATCTGCCCATCGCCCGCAACTTTCGACCGATCGCCAAATGGGCCCGTTGAACTGCATAGCAAGAGTTGGGAACAGCTTGGTAAGGGCTGGTGATAAGTGATACCCTCCCGGACGGGAGAAAGATCATGCATCCATTCGCCGCAGGATTGGCGCTTGTTATCGCCATGCCGCAGTTCCACGCCGCGCAAAGCGCCGGTGACATTTCCCAGACCGATGTGCTGGCCACTGATACTGATCAATCAGAGCGCCTGACAGTGCCGGTGAAACTGGGCAAAAATGGCCCGTTCCGTTTCATGATCGACACCGGATCGCAGAACACCGTTGTGAGCAACACATTGGTGAGCAAGCTGGCTCTGGTTTCCAACGCACGCGCCAAATTGGTCGGTGTGGCTGGGTTTCAGACGGTCGATACGGTTGAAATTGATGAAATCGCGCTGGGTCGCCGCTCTTATTACGGACTGGTCGCGCCGGTGCTTCAGCACCGCGGCATGGGCAGCGATGGCATTCTCGGGCTGGACAGTCTGCAAGATCAGCGCGTGCTGATAGACTTTCGCAAAGGGCTGATGGCGGTTGACGATGCCAAAGCGCTTGGAGGCAATGTTGGCTTTGACATCGTCGTTACCGCACGGCGGCGATCAGGCCAGCTGATCCTGACCAATGCGCTGATCGACGGGGTGCGGGTGGACGTGGTGATCGATACCGGCACGGATACGACGCTCGGCAACCGGGCCTTGCAGAAGGCGCTGGGACGGCGCGGCCATGTCACCTCTCAGTCGATGCTGCACAGCGTTACCGGCCAGAAACTGCTGGCTGACATGGGCTATGCCAATGAGCTCAAGCTGCAGGGCGCAACGATCCAGCGGGTGGTGCTGGCCTTTTCGGATTCGCCAACCTTTGCCCATCTCGGGCTGGGCAACAAACCGGCGGTGTTTCTGGGTATGCGCGAAATGCGGGTGTTTCCGCGCGTTGCGATAGACTTCAAGACCCGCAAGGTGCTGTTCGAGCTGCCCGATGCCAGTGATCCCGCCTATTTCGGTATCGACCAGCACGCCAAGGCGACGCATCTCAAGCCCTGAGTCTTGGCAAATCAAGCCCTGAGTCTGGCAGAGGTTCCGTTTTTGGCCATAGTCCCTACATAGCGCCCTATGCCACCAGACAGTCATACCAACGAACCCGGTGCCCGCCACGATGGCTGGGCCACGCTGAAGCGTTTCCTGCCCTATCTGTGGCCGCGCGATAATCCCTCGCTGCGCTGGCGAATCGTCGGCGCGGTGCTGCTCATCCTCGCCGCCAAGTCGACGACGCTGTCTCTGCCCTATGCGCTCAAATGGGCGATCGATGCGATGGCGGTGACGGGCCAGGCCGGCTTCATCATCGCGCTGACCTTCGTGCTGGCCTATGCTGGCGGGCGCTTTGCCGGGGTGGTGTTCGATAATCTGCGCAACATCATTTTCGAGCGCGTTGGGCAGGATGCAACCCGCGCCTTGGCAGAGGACGTGTTCGGCCAGTTGCACCGCCTCAGCCTGCGCTTCCACCTCGCCAAGCGCACCGGCGAAGTGACCAAGGTGATCGAGCGCGGCACCAAAAGCATCGATACCATGCTCTATTTCATGCTGTTCAACATCGCCCCCACCGCGCTGGAACTGGTGGCGGTGGCGGTGATTTTCTACATCACTTTCGGCTGGGGACTGGTGGCGGCGACCGCGATTGCCGTGCTGACCTATGCCTGGGTGACGCGGGTGATCACCGAATGGCGCAGCGCCTTGCGCGAGAAGATGAACCGGCTCGACGGACAGGCGCTGGGCCGCGCGGTCGATTCGCTGCTCAATTACGAAACGGTGAAATACTTCGGCGCCGAAAAGCGCGAGGAAGCCCGCTATGCGCAGGCCACCCGCGCCTATGCCGAGGCCGCCGTCACCAGCGAGAACAGCCTTGGCCTGCTCAACATAGCTCAGGCGCTGATCGTCAACCTGCTGATGGCCGCCGCCATGGCCTATACCGTCTGGGGCTGGTCAAAGGGCGAATATACCGTCGGCCAGCTGGTTTTCGTCAATACCTACCTCACCCAGTTGTTCCGCCCGCTCGATATGCTCGGCATGGTCTATCGCACCATTCGCCAAGGCCTGATCGACATGGCCGCGATGTTCACGCTGCTGGACGAGCCGCAGGAAGTGGCAGATGCGCCTTCAGCCCCGGCGCTCGTCATCAAGCAGCCGACCTTGGTGTTCGACAATGTCGTGTTCGGCTACGAAACGGACCGGACGATCCTCCACGGGTTGAGCTTCGCGGTTCCGGCGGGCAGTCAGGTGGCGGTTGTCGGCCCATCGGGTGCGGGCAAGAGCACCATCGCCCGGTTGGTGTTCCGCTTTTACGATCCATGGTCAGGCCGCATCCTGATCGACGGACAGGATATCCGCGAGGTGACGCAAAGTTCCTTGCGCGCCGCCATCGGCATCGTCCCGCAGGATTCGGTGCTGTTCAATGAGTCCATCGGTTACAACATCGGCTATGGCCGCGATGGGGCAACGCAGGCGGATATCGAAGCCGCCGCCCAAGGCGCGGCGCTCGGCGATCTGATCGCCCGGCTGCCCAAGGGCTTTGAAACACCCGTCGGCGAACGCGGCCTGAAGCTTTCCGGCGGCGAAAAACAGCGCGTCGCCATCGCCAGAACGCTGGTCAAGAACCCGCCGATCCTGCTGCTCGATGAAGCCACCTCGGCGCTTGATACCCGCACCGAACAGGACATTCTGGCGACCCTGCACCGCGTTTCAACGGGCCGCACAAGCCTGAGCATCGCCCACCGCCTCTCGACCATCGCCGATGCCGACCGGATCTTCGTGCTCGATCAGGGACGGCTGGCCGAGCAAGGCTCCCACACCGACCTGCTGCGCGCCGAAGGGCTCTATGCCGAAATGTGGGCGCGGCAGGCGCAGGAAGTGGAAGAGGTCAGCGAGGCGGCGGAGTAGGGGCCTACGCCTTCACCACATCCGCGTCCTTCCAGACCACCGCCTGCGCGACGATACAAAACTCGCCGTTAAAGGTGATCGACGGCGAGCCATAGAGCCGCCAGCCTTCTTCCAGCGCCGTGGAAACGCGTTCGCAAAAGGCGTGGTCGTCCTTGCCGGTGAGGCAGCGATAGACGAGGCGTCCGTCTGGTGGATTGGCGGGGGGGTATTGTGGTCATGGGGGCAGCCTATACCAAGACTTTCGTCATTGCGAGGGGCGCAGCGACGAAGCAATCTAGGGCCGATGAAGCGCGACTTTCAGCCAGCGGTCTATATCGTTGCCAACAAGCGCAACGGCACGATCTATGTCGGCGTGACGTCAAACCTCCCGCAACGTGTCGCCCAGCACCGTGAGGAAATTTTCGACGGTTTCAGCAAACGCAATGGCTGCACGTTGCTGGTCTGGTTTGAAGTTCACTCGACGATGGAATATGCAATCACCTGCGAGAAGCAGCTCAAGGGCGGCTCACGCAAGCGCAAGTTGGCGCTGATCGAGAGCGCTAACCCGCAATGGCGGGATTTGTTCGCCGAGATTTGCGCCTAGACGCTCTGGATTGCTTCGCTACGCTCGCAATGACGAAGTTTGAATCAGAGGATATACTTGCTGAGATCGGTATCCTGCGCCAGCCCGTCCAGCCGTTCGCGCACGTATGCCTCATCAATCGTCACTGTCTCGCCGCCGCGGTCCTCGGCTTCGAAGCTCAATTCCTCGAGCAGCTTTTCCATCACCGTCTGCAAACGCCGCGCGCCGATATTCTCGACGCTTTCGTTCACTTGCGCCGCGATCCGCGCGATGGCGCGGTTGGCTTCGGGGGTGAAGTTGACCGTGACCTTCTCGGTCGCCAGCAGCGCGCAATATTGCTCGACGAGGTTGGCCCGGGTTTCCGAAAGGATGCGGACGAAATCATCCTCGGTGAGCGCTTTCAGCTCCACCCGGATCGGCAGGCGGCCTTGCAGTTCGGGCAGCATATCGCTCGGCTTGGCGACATGGAACGCGCCGCTGGCGATGAACAGCACGTGGTCGGTCTTCATCGGGCCGTACTTGGTGGCCACGGTGGTGCCTTCGATCAGCGGCAGCAGATCGCGCTGCACACCTTCACGGCTGACGGAACCGCCGCGCACATCGGACACGGCGATCTTGTCGATCTCGTCGAGAAAGACGATGCCGTTGGTCTCGGCGTTCTGGAGCGCGACGCGGGCGACATCGTCCTGATCCATGCGCTTTTCGGCCTCTTCATCGACCAGCTTGTCCCAAGCCTCCGGAACCTTCAGCTTGCGGCGCTTGAGGTTCTGTTTGCCGAAAGCCTTGCCCATCATTTCGGACAAATTGATCATGCCGACGCCGCCCATGCCTGGGCCAAGGTCGGGAAATCCCATGGGCATATTGGGCGCGTCCTCGACCTCGATTTCGACCTCGGTCTCGTTCATGGCGTTTTCGGTGATGCGCTGGCGGAAGCTTTCGCGGGTAGCCTCGGAAGCGCCCTCGCCGACCAGCGCCTTCAGCAGCCGGTCCATCGCCGCATGGCTGGCCGCCTCGCGCACCGCCTCACGGCGGCGGTCCTTTTCGAGGCGGATCGCTTCTTCGACTAGATCTCGGGCGATCTGTTCGACATCGCGGCCGACATAGCCAACCTCGGTGAATTTGGTCGCCTCCACCTTGATGAAGGGGGCTTCGGCAAGCTTCGCCAGACGGCGACTGATCTCAGTCTTACCGCAGCCCGTCGGCCCGATCATCAGGATGTTCTTGGGCGTCACCTCGTCGCGCAGTTCGGGCGAGAGGCGTTGCCGTCGCCAGCGATTGCGTAGCGCCACGGCGACGGCGCGCTTGGCATCCTGCTGGCCGATGATGTGCTCATCCAGCGCCGCGACGATGGCCTTGGGGGTCAGGTTGTCTTTCATATCAGGATTCGATCACTTCCACCGTCACCCGGTCATTGGTGAAGACGCAGACTTCGGCGGCGACCGCCATGGCGCGGCGGGCGATCTTTTCGGGATCACTTTCATAGTCATCGAGCGCCTTGGCGGCAGACAGCGCGTAATTGCCGCCTGAGCCGATGGCACAGATGGCCGCTTCGCCCTTGGCCTCAGGTTCCAGCACATCGCCATTGCCGGTGAGGATCAGCAGCACATCGGCATCGGCGACGATCATCAGGGCTTCCAGATTGCGCAGATATTTGTCAGTCCGCCAATCCTTGGCCAATTCGACGGCGGCGCGCATCAGCTGGCCGCGATGTTGTTCGAGCTTCTTTTCGAGCCGCTCAAACAGGGTAAAGGCATCAGCCGTGGCCCCGGCGAAACCGGCGATGACTTTGCCGCCCTCGCCAATCCGCCGCACCTTGCGGGCATTGGGCTTCATCACCGTGTTGCCCATGGAAACCTGACCATCGCCGGCAATGACGGTCTTGCCACCCTTTTTCACGCCGATGATGGTGGTGCCGTGCCACTGGGTCAGACCGTGGCTTGAGAATCTATCGTTCATGGCAAGAGATATATGCCCTGTTGCCAAGGGTTCAAGCTAGGTATTTTGTCCGCCTCACGGCGGAACGGCACCAGCCCGCTCCCCCGCCCGGCCACCCATAGGGTACTATGTTGGGTGGCCGGGCGGGGGAGCGGGCTGGTGCCGCGCGAGGGGCCAGCTTTGCTGGACCCGGTTAACGCATCAAATCAACTTCCGTTCGGGCCGGTTCCCGGACCGCCGCTGCCACCGGGACCGCCCATGCCAGGCGCGCCGACTGTGCCGATATTGCCGAACAGATCTTCAAAGAAGCTGCGCTCACGGCCCAGAGTTGGCGTCTTGTGCGAATCGGGATTGATCCGCGCAACTTTTTCAACGCCGGTGCGATCTACTGCCGTTACATTGCCCTTTTCATCAAAGGATACCCGCAAGATCAGCTGATTTTTCGTACGCGGGCGGGCGAACGCGGCCTGCTGTGTATCGACCGAAACGTAATACCAGTCCTTGCGGCCCCATTCGCTGACGAATGTCGGGCGGCCGAGCGATTTTTCCACCGACTGCGCGTTATCAATTCCGGGCTGAACGGCATCGACCAGCGCCTGATCGACCAGATAACCGCGATGATCCTTGATCGAGGCGCAGCCCGCCAAGGCGCCCGCTGCTGCCAGCATTACTGCGCCTGTCGTCAACTGCCGAATACCCTGCATGCCTTACTCCGATCGGTATCGCCCTGGTCCAGCGCCATTGCCATGGCCCCGTTCCTGCGTGTATCGGCGCCAGCCTTAATGCCCAGCGCGCCACATCGCAATGGCGCTTGGGGCTTGCGGTTTGAATTGCCGCTGAACGAAGGGAAATTTGCACATGTCCTTCCTGAAGCGCCTGCTTCGCCCGCGTGGTGATGATCTGGCTGCCTATCGCCCCTTGTGGCACCGCATTGTCGAACTTTCACGCGACCCCCGCTGGTATCAAGACGGTGGCATCGCCGACACACTGGAAGGCCGCTTCGATGCGATCACTCTGGTCATGGCAGCAGTGCTGCTGCGCATGGAACGCGATCCGGAGCTGGTCGAACCATCGGTGCGGCTGACCGAGCTGTTCGTGGCCGACATGGACGGCCAGATGCGCCAGAGCGGCGTTGGCGACCTGATGGTTGGCAAGCACATGGGCAAATTGATGGGGGCGCTGGGCGGCCGGCTAGGAGCCTATCGCGAGGCGCTAGCCGAGGTGGATGACACCAGCCTTTGTGCTGCAATCAAGCGTAATGTCACTCTGAACGAGGGGACTGAACCGGCCACTTCCGCCAAGATGCTCCGCGCTTTTGCTGCGAATCTTGCCGCTGCCGATGGCGCAGCGCTGCTGGCGGGAGATATTGCGCTGTGAGCGGTTCAGAATTTTCCCGGCTGATCGACATTCGCCAGATCAACGAGGTGGTGCAGGTGCTGACTGCCTCAGATGAGGAATGCGCAGGCCTCGCCAAGCGCTTTGGCATCGTCTCGGTCAAGCAGCTGGAGGCGAAAATCACCCTTGCCCGTGAAGGACTGGTAGTTCTCGCCAATGGGCGGTTGGTGGCAGACATCACGCAAAGCTGCGCCATTTCGGCAGAGGACTTTCCGGTCCACATCGACGAGCCGATTGCGCTGCGCTTTGTTCCCGCGCGCGATGATGCGACTCCCGACGCGGAAATCGAGCTGGCCGAGAACGACCTTGATGAAGTGACGTATAGTGGCACCCAGTTCGATCTGGGCGAAGAAGTCGCGCAAGGTCTGGCGGTCGCGATAGATCCCTATGCCGAAGGGCCAGAAGCGGGCGCCGTGCGCAAGAAAGCCGGGCTGCTCGATGAAGGATCAAGCGGCCCGTTCGCGGCGCTGGCTGCGTTGAAGAAAAACTAGTTGTCTGATTATTTTACATGGAATCGTCATTGCGAGGAGCGAAGCGACTAAGCAATCAAGAGCGTCACGCGCGCCGCTCTGGATTGCTTCACTACGTTCGCAATGACGAAGTGATTTGATGTAACGCCATCATGCTTTTGTCGTCAGCTACCGATCAGAACGGGATATCGTCGTCGAGATCGTCAGCAAAGCCACCGCCGGAACTTCCAGCTGCACCGCCGCCACTGGCTCCGCCACCAAAGCCGCCTGAGCGCTGGCCCCCGCCTGAGCTGGCACCACCGCCCCAATCACCGCCAGAACGCTGGCCCCCGCCTGCACCTCCGCCACCGCCGGGCGCGCTATCCAGCATAGTCAGCACGCCACCGACGCCCACCGAAATATCGGTGGTATAGCGATCATTGCCGTCCTTATCCTGCCACTTGCGGGTGCGCAGCTGGCCTTCGATGTAAACCTTGGAACCCTTGTGCAGATAGTTTTCGGCCACGCGCACCAGTCCGTCCGACTGGAGAACCACGGTGTGCCATTCGGTACGCTCTTTCTTTTCGCCGGTGTTCTTGTCCTTCCAGTTTTCGGAAGTGGCGATCCGCAGGTTGGCTATACGGCCGCCGTTCTGGAAGCTCTTCACTTCCGGGTCCTGGCCCAGATTGCCCACCAGAATGACCTTGTTGACGCTGCCTGCCATTATATCCTCTTTCGCTACAACCCGAGCGCGATGGCGCTCCAATAGGTGATTCCCGCGAAGATGTAGGCCAGCACGAACAGGTAGAGCAACATGAAGGCAGGCCATTTCCACCCGTTTGTTTCGCGCCGGGTGACGGCGATGGTGCTCATGCACTGCGGGGCGAAGACAAACCATGCAAGGAAAGCCAGCGCGGTGGGCAGGCTCCATTGGCGCTTGAGCTGATCGGAAAGCTTGCCCGCAGTCTCTGCATCGTCACCCGAGCCCACGGCATAGGTTGTCGCCAGCGAGGCGACCGCCACTTCGCGCGCGGCCATGGCTGGGATCAGGGCGAGAGCGATATCGCGGTTGAAGCCGATGGGCTTGACCACCACCGCAAGGCCATTGGCGATGTGCCCGGCGACAGAGGCATCGACCTGATTTTCGCCCGGCTGCGCGCGCGGGAAGTTGAGCAGCAGCCACAGGACGACCGTGACGGTAAAGATGATCGTGCCCGCGCGGCGCAGGAAAATCCACGCGCGCTGCCACAGTCCAATGGCGAGGTCAGAGAGCCGGGGCATCTGGTATTTGGGCAGTTCCATGATGAAGCCGCTGGCATCCCCCTTGGTCACTGACCGCCGCAGCACCAGTGCCACAACCATCGCGCTGACAATGCCCGCGATCAGCAGGCCGAAAGCGACCAATCCCTGCAGCCCGACCAACGGCGCGACTTGCGTATTCGGGATGAAGGCTCCGATCACCATCGTATAGACCGGCCAGCGCGCCGAACAGGTCATCAGCGGGGCGATCAGGATCGTGGTCAATCGGTCCTTGGGATCGGAAATGCTCCGAGTCGCCATGATCCCGGGAATCGCACAGGCGAAACTCGAAAGAAGCGGAATGAAACTGCGCCCAGATAGCCCGACATAGGCCATCAGCCGGTCCATCAGGAAAGCGGCGCGGGCCATATAACCCGATGCCTCCATTGCGAGGATGAAGAAGAACAGGATCAGGATCTGCGGCAGAAATACCACCACCGAACCAACGCCCGAGATCACGCCATCGGTGATGAGATCGCGCAGCAGCGATGGCGGCAAGGCAGCCCGCACCCCATCGCCCAGCGCCGTTGCCCCGGCATCGAGCGCATCGGCAAACGGCGTCGCGCCGGTGAATACTGCCTGAAAAACAACGAACAACAGGGCGAACAGGATCAGCGGCCCCAGCCAGGGATGGAGCAGCACCTGATCCATCCGGGCGTGGAGACGATGCTTGGCGGTTTCGGAAAGGATCGCGGCATCGGTGATCGCATGGGCCGTCAACCGTCGTTCTGGAAGGAATTCGTGCGGGTGGCGCTTTTCAGGGTGCCGCGCTTCGGCATCGGCAATCGCCTCCACCAGTTCTGCCAGCCCCTTGCGCCGCACCGCCACGGTCGGGATAACCGGCACTCCAAGCTCGCTGGCAAGCGCGGCGGGATCAAGCACCAGCCCGTCGCGCGTTGCCAGATCGAGCATATTGAGCGCCACCACCGTCGGCCGCCCCAACTCGATCACTTCGAGCGCGAACACCAGATGCTGTTCGAGGTTCGAGGCATCGAGCACGATCACCAATACGTCAGGTGCCGCCTCACCCGGTAGCTCACCCAGAATAACCTGCCGGGTCACCTCCTCGTCAGGGCTGGTGGCGTTGAGGCCATAGCTACCCGGCAGATCGGTCAGTTCGATCGCTTCGCCCGTTGGCAGCATCAACCGACCGGCTTTGCGCTCCACCGTGACGCCGGGATAATTCGCAATCTTCTGCCGCGCGCCGGTGAGCGCATTGAACAGCGCCGATTTTCCGGCATTGGGATTGCCGACCAGAGCGGCGGTGCGCGTGCGGCTCATGTCAGGCGGTTTCCACCGTCATTGCTTTGGCATGGACGCGCCGCAGGGCCACGGTCATCCGTCCGACTGAAATCGCCAGCGGATCGGCCCCGGCAAAGATGCCGCGATGGGCCACCGCCACCTTCGCGCCGACATCGATTCCAAGCGCACGCAGGCGCTGACCTTCCTCGTCAGCAAGCGAGGACCAGTCGACAGACGTGATGCTGGCCGATTGGCCAAGTGGAAGGGAGTCGAGTGTCATTGCCATTTCGCTTGCAGATCGCCAAGCTAATTGCAAGTCATTCGCAATAATTTGATCCAGCGCAAAACGCCGTCAGGCTTACCGCGCCGGGTAACGCAACCTGCCGAAAAACCGCGCCGGGCTGAACATTTCATCTGCAGGTTTCAGCAACCGCGCCTTGGCCTTTTCAAAGCGCATCACCCCATCAATTCGCCGCGCGAGGAAAGCCCGCGTGTCAGTCAGCCCCTCGCTGTCATCGCTGACCATTACCGAAAGTGTCGCGGCATAGACCGATCCCAAAATCGCCCGCTTCGAATAGTGGTTATAATCGGTCGCCACATCACCCGCGAGCCGCCACATGGCGTCGGCGCTGTGCCAGCCGAGCTGCAGCGCCTTGCCCACGTTCTGCGGCATGGCCATGATCGACAGAGCACGGCGTAGCGCCTCACGGTGTGGGGCGATGGCATCAAGGCGGAATTCAACGAGGCGGCGGATGCGTTCGCGAATCGGCAGATTGCTCAAGCGGCTGGCTGGCAGCGCCTCTGCCATGGCCGCGTCTATCGAGGTGATCCACGCCGCGATCATATCCATCGCACCGCCCGGAAAGGCGATCCGCGCAGAGGCCTCCGGAATGCCTAGCGCCTCCGCTGCGGCATCGACTGCCGCGTGGCTCCAGCCGTCAAAGGCAGCGGCTTGGGAAATGTGTGGTGCCAGCGCTGCACGCATTTCGGCCAGTGTGAGATCGCAGGCGATCATGGGCCGTAGGTCTTTGCCTTACGTGCCTTGGCGGTCTTTGCCGCATTCTCAAGCTCGGTGACGATCATGCTGCCTTTGCCATTCAACTGCGCATAATCAAGCGGCGTGCGCCCCGAGCTATCGGCCCGGTTCAGATCGGCTCCGGCCGCAATTAAGGATTTGACCAGCTCAAGATTCTTCAGATGGACAGCAGCGATCAGCGGGGTTTCACCCGATGGTCCCGGATCGTTGATCCTGGCGCCCTTGGTGATCAGCAGTTGGGCACCATCGATAAAGGCGGAATTGACCGCCAGCCACAAGGGTGTGGTGCCCTTGGCGTTGCGGACGTTCACATCAGCGCCTTTGGCGATAAAGTAGGTCAGCCAATTGATGTCGCGCTTGGCGATGACGATATGCAGCGCGGTATCTCCCGAAGTAATGTCGCGCGAATTGATGATGACGCTGCCGGGAGTGCCTTTGGATCCGATATTGGAGAGCATCTCTTCCACCTTGGTGCCATCCTGTTTGCGGACCGCCTCAAGGAATTTGTAGCCGGTGGTCGTCTGTGCGGCAGCCGGACTGGCCAGCATGATCGCTGCGGCCCAGATAGCTGCCGTGTAACCCAGCACGGACAAAGGATTGCGCACGATATTCCCTCCTGTTGCCTCTAGCCTTTTCTGAATTCGGGCACCGAATCCGGTCTAAAGCCAAGCCGCATCATCTTGCGCAGCGGGCGTTAGCAGAGCATGAACCGCCGCGCCATGAACTTGACCAACCGCTTTCGCGCATTCGCCATGATATTCGCCGCCACGCTGGCGCTTGCTGCCTGCGGGCCGACGAAGGAACCGCTTGATCAAGCTCCCTTGGCTGGCGCAACCATTGGCGGCGATTTCACGCTGGCTGACAAGAACGGCCAGCCCGTCCGCTGGGCTGACTTCAAGGGCAAGTGGCGCATTGTCTATTTCGGCTATACCTATTGCCCCGATGCCTGCCCGCTGGACGTTGGCATCATGATGCAGGGTTTCACCCGCTATGCCAAGGCAGAGCCGGTCCTCGCCAAAGCGATCCAGCCGATCTTCATCACTGTCGACCCGGCGCGGGACACAGCGGCGCGAGTCGGTGAATTTGCCGCCGCCTTTTCACCCAGCCTGATGGGGCTGACCGGAACCCCCGAACAGATCGCCGCAACCACCAAGGCCTTCGCCTCCTATTCCGCGCGCGGCAAGGATCTGCCCGGCGGCTACATCATGGACCACAGCCGTATCGTCTATCTGTTCGATCCAGCCGGCAAACCGATTGCCACGCTGCCGGTCGACAAGGGCGCTGAAGCGGTTGCCGCCGAACTTGCCCGGTGGGTGCGGTGACTGATAAATTTTGGGAAAAACCCATCGAGGCGCTGAACCGCGAGCAGTGGGAAGCGTTGTGCGATGGCTGCGGCCAGTGCTGCCGCCACAAGGTTGAGGACGAGGACACCGGCCGCGTCTGGCCGACCAATGTCGGTTGCAAGCTGCTCGATCTCCACAGCGGGCACTGCTCGGATTACAAGCACCGCCGCCGTCAGGTGCCAGATTGTGTGCAGCTTACCCCCAAACTGGCGCACAAATTGCCCTGGCTCCCGGCGACCTGCGCCTATCGCCTCCGCGCCGAAGACAAGCCACTGCCCGAATGGCACTATCTGATCAGCGGTGATCGTGAGGCGGTGCACCGCGCGGGTGCATCCATCCGTGGCAAGCTGATCTCCGAGGATATTGCCGGCCCGATCGAGAATCACATCGTTTGGGATGCGGCCTATGACCGCACCGAAACCGATTAGACTGCGCATGGGAACAGTCCCTCATGCTTGGCTGGCCCATGCTTGACTGGCTACGCAAGAGCCCCCGCGAGGTGCAGCAGATCGAGGTGGGCGGGAAACTGCTGCCCGTTGAACTGCGCCGCAATGATCGCGCACGGCGGCTGACCATGCGGTTGGCGCGCGATGGCGGCTCGGTGCTGGTAACGATCCCGCGCTGGACCCCGACACGTGAGGCGCTGGCCTTTGCCCGCAGCCGGGCTGACTGGCTTGAGCTGCAACTGATCAAGATTCCCACGCCGCGTGAAATCGGCGACGGGGTGGTGATTCCGTTTCGCGGTGTAGCGGTTGCCATCAGACATGATGCCACGGCCCCGCGCCGGGTCAGTCATTCAGCCGAGGTGGTTCACGTTGGCGGCCCGCACCACACGCTTCCCGCCCGTCTGCAACGCTGGTTGAAGGCGGAGGCGCAAGTGCTGTTGGCAGCAGACCTTGCCCATTATTGCGCTCTGGCAGAACGCGAACCGCCTGCCCTGCTCCTTTCGGGCGCACAGCGGCGCTGGGGCAGTTGCTCGGCCAAAGGGGCGATTCGCATCAACTGGCGGCTGGTGATGGCACCCGATAATGTGCGGCGCTCGGTAGTGGCGCATGAGGTGGCGCATCTGGCGCATTTTGATCATTCGCCGCAGTTTCACGCCTATCTCGCACAGATTTTTGACGGTGATTTGCCTGCGGCGGACCGGTGGCTGAAACGCGAGGGCCGCTCACTCTATGCGCATTTTGGCTGAGGCACTGGCATTACTGCCTCGCATTGCCTAGATTAGCGCAATGCTAAGTCTCGGCAAAAACTCCATCTGGCGCAATGCCAGCCCGACGGGCGCGATTGCGGATTTCCGCGAAGTCTATCGACAGGCTGGCAGTAATCGCTTTCGTATCTCACTTGCCGCAGCGGCGGTCACTTTCAGCTTGTTCTATGCGCTGGCGCATGAGAGCTGGCGGGTGCCGCCCGCCAAGCCCAAGATCACCTATATCAACTCCTGGCCCAAAGATCGCACTGAGGCCGAAACCAGGGCCAGCATCACACTCAACCAGAAGCAGAAGGAAAAGCGCCTCGCCTATGAGGCCAAGGCTGCGGAAGAGGTCAAGGAACTCTATCGCGCGCTGGGCCGGGCATCGGGCATGGATGTCGATGCCATCGACAAGCAGGCCAAGGCTGATGCCAGCGCGGCCGCAGCAGCTGAGGCCGAGAAGCTGAAGAAAACTGCGCCTGTTGTTCAGAAATAATCATGCAGCCTGACGACCTGCGCTGGCTGGAGGCCGCCGCCCGGCTAGCCCAGCGCGGGGTGCCACAATCGCGTCCCAATCCGGCGGTGGGAGCCATCATAGTCAAACAAGGCCGCGTGATCGCGCGCGGCTGGACTCAGTCCGGCGGCCGCCCCCATGCCGAAGCCGTGGCGCTGAAACAGGCCGGAGCAGCAGCGCGCGGAGCCACGCTTTATGTCACGCTGGAGCCTTGCGCCCATAACAGCCCACGCGGGCCAAGCTGCGCCGATCTGGTCGCGGCAGCGGATGTGGCGCGGGTGGCGATCGGCTGCGGTGATCCTGATCCGCGCACAGCGGGCAAGGGAATTGAACGCCTGCGGGCAACCGGGATCGCCGTGGACCTGCTCGATAATGCAGCCTGTGTGACCAGCCTTGCCGGATACCTCACCCGCGCAGCGCTTGGCCGCCCGCACGTCACGCTCAAGCTGGCCGTGTCCGACAACGGCTGCCTTGCCCGTCCTGCGGGCGAAAGCCAATGGATCACCGGCGAAGCGGCACGCGCCCATACCCACGCCATGCGCGCCACGATGGACGCGATTCTTGTCGGCGGCAGCACCTTGCGCGCTGATCACCCCCGGCTTGATGTGCGTCTGCCCGGCATCGAAGACCGTAGCCCGGCGCGCTGGCTGCTGACTCGCGGTGAAGCGCCTGAGGGCTGGCAGGCTCTGCCGTCCCCGCAAGCCATCACCGATATGGACGGGGTGCAATATCTGATGGTCGAAGGCGGTGCAGACACCGCCCGTGCTTTCCTCGCCGCCGGACTGGTCGACCGCCTGATGCTCTATCGTGCGCCAATCACGATTGGCGGAAATGTGCCAGCCTTGCCCGAACTCACCGCCGACGCTCTGGTGAGCGGGGGGCAATGGCATGTCACCGACAGGCGAACGCTTGGCAAAGACACGCTCGAGATATACGAGCTATTTCCATGTTCACCGGAATAGTCACCGCCCTTGGCACCATCAGCAAGATCGAGGATCGCGGCGATCTGCGCGCCGTGATCGCCTGCCCCTTCGATCCGGCACAGATCGCCATCGGCGCATCAATCGCTTGTTCGGGCACTTGCCTGACAGTGGTGGAGCGCGGCGGGGTTGCTGGCGATGCTTGGTTCGCCGTGGACATCTCTGCCGAGACTGTCTCATGCACTGTGCCGGGGCGCTGGCAGGTTGGGGCCAAACTCAATCTCGAACCGGCGCTGAAGCTGGGTGATGAACTCGGCGGGCATATCGTCACCGGCCATGTTGATGGCGTCGGTGAAGTGCAGGGCGTCTGCCCGCAAGGCACATCGAAACGCATCGGCATTGCTGTCTCGAAGGAATTGGCGCCCTATCTTGCCGCCAAGGGATCAATCACCGTCGATGGCGTTTCGCTGACGGTGAACGAGATTGCCGATCAGAGCGACGGCACCTGCCACTTCGCGCTCAACATCATCCCGCACACCGCAGAGGTAACAACACTCGGCGCGCTGGCGCAGGGAGACAAGGTGAACCTCGAGATCGACGTGCTGGCGCGCTATCTGCAACGGATGCAGAGCCTGCGGGGCTGAGCAGCGGAAGGTTTCCTACATCGGGAAGACATGAGACAAGCGGGCAGGCGCATGGATCTGCGCGCCAGCTCTTTGAACCTGTCTATCCACACCGATTGCGACAAAAGCGCGCTGGAAACACACATGTGTCAACTTTATTGGCATAAGCGATTGTATTATAATCTTTCTGTACCCGGACACCCCTGTCCGGCCTGTCCGGGCAAATGTTACCCCGCCAGCGGCCCTTTAACGTAGCTTTCACGGGTGATTTCATAGACCACGTGGACCACTTCGCGCCCGGCCAGCAACGTGACGTCCAGCTCGTCAGTCAGCCGCCCGCCGATCTTCCCCATCGCCCGGCGTGATCGCCAGTTGGTCTCACCCACGCGGAACACCACGCGCTCCACCGCTTGCAGCGCATGGGCGAGCATCAGGTGCTTGAGTTCGGGATTGAACGCGCCGCCCCAATGGCTGCGCGCCAGAAATGTCCAGCCGATCTCGACTGAGCCGCCATCTGCCGGATCATAGCCCTGCCAGCGCGAGGAACCGATGATCTTGCCAGTGAGGCGATCAATAACCACCATGGCTCCGCCACCTGCCAGTGCATCGGCGAAAAAGGCACGGAACACCGGCTCCTGCCAGCGATCTTGCGCTGGATGCAATTCCCAGATCAATGGGTCCGAGGCGGCCGCAAACAGAGCCTGCCAGTCTTCTGCAACCAGAGGACGAAGCAGCAACCGGCCCCCTTTGAGAACCGGTTGCCGGTTCATGTCAGGCGCTCACATCCGCAACCGCAGCGATGAACTGATCGATGTTGTTCGAGGTCAACCCGGCCACATTGATGCGGCCTGATCCTGCCATATAGACGCCGTGCTTTTCGCGCATGGCGAGGATCTGCGGCCCTGACAGCGGGACGATCGAGAACAGCCCGTGCTGCGCTCCCAAAGGCGAAAGATTGACCGATCCGGCCATGCCAGCCCCCGCCAGCCTTGCGCGGACCTGGCTCATGCGGGCGCGCATCTGGTCAAGCTCGTCGATCCACAGGGCGGTGAGCGCTTCGTCCTCAAGGATCAGGCGAACGGCAGCCGCACCGTGATCTGGCGGCATCGACCATGCGGCGCGCGCCAGTGCGTGACCGTTGGAGATGGCGGCGGGCAGCTGATCGGCGCTAGCCATCATCACATAAACCGCGCCGACACGGTCACGGTAAAGGCCGAAATTCTTGTCGCAGCTGTAGGCGATCAGCGCCTCCGGCACTTGGGCCAGCACCGCACGCAGGCCGTAAGCATCCTCTTCCATGCCCGTGCCGAGCCCCTGATAGGCAAGGTCGATCAGTGGCAAAACGCCGGACTTGGCCAGCAAGAGTGCGATCTCGTCCCAATCTGCATGGGTGTAATCGATACCGGTAGGATTGTGGCAGCAGCCGTGAAGCAGAAAGGCATCCTCAGCGCTCGCCTCGCCAATCGCGGTGCGCAGCGCGGCCATATCAGCGGTGCCGTCTGCGGTGCTGTGCGCGAAGGTCTTCAGCTCAAGGCCAAGGTCGGCGACGATCTGTGCGTGATTGGGCCAGCTGGGCGTGCCCATCCAGATGCGGCTGACGCCCGCGCGCTTGGCCAAGGCCAGCGACAAGCGCACCGCGCCGGTGCCGCCAGGGGTCTGCATGCCTTCGATGCGGCCCGACATGCTGGGATCAGCCTTGCCGAACACCCAGGGCATCAACGCATGGACAAAGCCCATGTCACCTTCAGGGCCGAGGTAGGCTTTCGAAACCTGCGTTTCGAGCAGCTTCTTCTCCGCCGCCTTGATCGCGCCAAACACCGGCGTGTCGCCTTGGCCGGTGCGATAGACGCCGACGCCAAGATCGATCTTGTCGGCGCGCGGATCGTTGTTGTGGAGCTTGATCAGCGCAAGAAGCGCATCGGCGGGCTGTTGTTGCAGATTGTTGAGCATGACGGGCGCGCCCTTAACCTTGATTGCGCCATCGGGGCAAGGCTGAACTGGAGGAAGGTTAAGCGCGGCCTAGCGAATTTCCCCAAGTCGCTTTTGATGAATTGCCCACACCGGACAGGTAATCATTCGGGAGATATTCTCTAACCCCGGGCTGGACCGTGAAACAGGCTAAAGATCAATCAGATAGCCGTGTCGAAAAGCGCTGCTTCGCGGCGTTCGTGGCTGCAAGGTGCATAGTCCACCATCTGGCACAGGATGTCCGTGCCTCTGTTGCCGCCATGACCGGATTCTCGATCATCGCCCTGATGGGCTTCGGCGCGCTCGCGGTCGACGTCAATCGCGCCCACGATCAGCGGGTCAAGAACCAGATGATCGCCGATTCCGCAGCGCTCAGCGCGGCGATTGCCTATGTTCAAGGCGGCAGGAACACGGCGATCCTGCAACCCACCGCGCAGGACGTGGTGATCGCCAACGGTCTTGCCTCAAGCACGGCCACCGCCACCGTCGCGGCCGACTTTCCAGCAAGTGGCAATACGGCGGTGAAAGTTGTGGTCAGCACCAATGTGCCGTTCACCCTGGCCTCGATCCTCAGCAGCGGAACCGGCTTCACCGTAAACGCCACCGCCTATGCCTCACTGCCGGGGAACACTTCCTCCACTTACAACCCCTGCTTTCTGGCGCTGTCCACTGGCAGCACCGCGCTGAGCACTTCGGGCGGCGCGACCATTTCGATGGCGGGCTGCGATGCCATGGCGATCGGCGGCATCTACAACGGCGGCACCGGCATGACGGTCAACAATCTGGTTTCGGGCAGCGGATCGGTGGGCAATAATTACGGCTACATTTCCGCCAATCTGGTCAACTATTCCACCAGCTGGAGCAACCCGGCTTGGAACACCGCCATCCCAGCCGCCAACAAGATCGTGCAGCAGAACACAACGCTTGCCGATGGACTGGCCAGCAACACCGATCTTGCCAGCGCGCGGGCGCTGCTGGGCAGCTACACCGCGCCCAATACGATGAGCAATCCGACCACCACAGGCAATACCAACTGGACCTTCAACTATTCGCCGAATGCCGCAGTCAGCGGCTTCCAGACCTCATCGGGCAATTTCACGGTTCCGGCAGGGACGTACAATATCAAGACATTGACCGTGGCTGGCGGAGTCAGCGTGACCTTCGCCGCCGGCTCCAATATCACCGTCTCGGCTGGTGTGGTAAACGGAGGCGCAGCGCTCAACTTTGGCAACAGTAATCTGTCGGTAAACGGCGGCTTCAACAGCGGTTCGAGCGGCGTCACCATCGGTAACGGCAATGTCTCTATCGGCAGCGGCACCATCAGCTTTGCCGGGACCAATACGATCGGCAATGGCACGGTGACGATGAATGATGCCGTGTCACTGAGCGGCGGCTCATCTCTGACCATCGGCGCGGGCAATCATTCTTTCAAAAGTCTGGCTATTAGTGGCGGCAGCTTCATCAAGCTGGGTGCTGGCGACCTTGATGTAGCGGGTGGCATATCCGTCGGCGGCAGTTCCACCCTTGCCGCAGGGGCTGGTGCCTACCGGCTTGGACCAAGCACGACATCACCGAATAACTGCATGACGCTAGCTGGTAGTGCTGTGGTGATCATCGGTGACGGCACTTTCAGCTGCAATGCGGGTATCAGCACAGCGGGAGGCTCGCGGCTGGTATTCGGCGCCACCACCAATCACTTCATCAACGGCAACATGACCATCGCCGGTTCGGCATTGTTCGGCGCGGGGCGCTATACCGTGAACGGCAATTTCACCAACGGCACCGGCGGCACGCTTTGGCCTTATACGTCACCTGTCACAGGCGCGACATATGGCAGCACATTGGCTGGTGTCAGCGTCTCGGGCTATGACATGGCCGGGGTCAATGTCAGCTTTATCCTGGCGGGAACGCTGAACCTTGCAGGCGGCGCCAAAAGCAAGCTGATCGCTGCATCCACCACCGCCACCGGCGGCGCGATCGGCGATATTCTGCTCCACAGCCTGACGACAACTGCCACCTCCTGGGGAGCCGGGGCGCAAAGCATGTTTGCCGGCATGGTCCACCTGCCCAATTCGAACGTGACTATGTCTGGCGGCACAACCACTCTGGCGAGTGGGCAATGTTTTATGCTGACCGCCAATACCATCACACTTTCCGGCGGCGCATCAACGGGCTCTGCCTGTAGTTCGATCACCTCTGCTTCGACCACCACCACCAGCACCAACATAACACTGGTCGGATGATGCGGTCCCTCAGATCTCTTCGTCAGGACACACGCGGCGTTGCGGCGGTAGAGTTCGCACTGCTGACAACCTCGCTGTTTTTCGGCTTCCTTGCGGTGCTGGATTTCGGCTACTTTCTGGTGGGTGAGCAAAAACTGGGTCAAGCGGTTTCGGCAGCCGCGCTATCCTCGTTCCAGACTAAGAATGCCGTGAATTTCACCAGCATTCCCACTTATGTGCAGCAAGCAGCCGATGCTCCTGCCACGGTAACAGTAACGACCAGCTGCAACGGTGTCGCGAACAGCTGCACGAACACCAGCCGCGCCTGCGCCTGCATCAATTCATCAGGTGCCTATTCAGCTGCGACTTGCGCGGCGAACTGCACTGGCACGGGAATGTCCGCCAATCAGCTGGCGGGATATTACCTGACGATCAACGCCGCATACACCTTCCCGGCCCTGATCGCCCCCAAAGGCATGCTGAAAAACGCCAACGTATCGCGCGCTGTGACGATACGGCTGCAATGATCCGCAATCTGTCATCCTGCGCTCGCGGAGCCATGACCGTTGAATTCGCGATGATCCTGCCAGCGTTCATGATGCTGCTGACCGGCACCATGGAATATTGCCGCTATCTGTGGACCATGCAGACCCTGAATAACGTAGCCTACAGCACAGCACGCTGCGCCACATTCAGCAGCAGCTGCGCCACCGCGGCAACAATTCAGAACTACGCGGTCAATCTGGCCAGCAGCTATGGCCTAGCCGTAACCACCGCAAACGTCGCCTATACCAGCAACACCACCTGCCGCTCGAACACCGGCCAGAATATGGTCACGGTGAGCTACAGCTTTGCTTCACCCCTTACGGCGTTTGTCGGCGCGATGGGCTCAACCGTCACGGGCAGGGGCTGCTTTACCAGATAGGTTGCTGATAATTCTGGGCCAGCCCGCGCTTCACGGTTTCTCAGTCTCCTTGGCGATGGCAGCATACATCATCTCGGCCATCGCGGGATCCTTTTTGGCGACGTGATCCCGGATCGCAACAGCGACTGCCATCTGAATTTCGTGCTCGCTCTCCGGGGTGGAATAGTTTGCCCACTTCGTATCAATCAGCAGCTTCTGCGGATTGAGACTCATCAGCTTCTGGCCAACCGGTGAACCGAAAAAGCTCATCAGTTCAGTCTTTTCAGCGGGCGACATTTCCGCAGCTGCTTTGGGTCCGGCTTGCTGAATATCTGCACGCACCGAAGCCGCGCTGATATCCTTGTCGGCCAGCGCATCACCGGTCACTGCCTTGTAATTTATCTGCTTGTTCGCCGCGTTGGCGAAATGCAGAAACGCTGCACTGCGATAGAAGGCCGAGGCGCGGCGAGCCTCTGGCAGAGTCAGATTGCTGGCATAGAGCGCAGCAATGTCTGACCGGTAATAGGGCAAAACGCTAAAAACATGTCGCAGCAGCACCGGTCGCATCGCCGCTCCAACGGTATCTTTCAGGCCGGGATATTTTGCGTTCAGGCTGCCAACCGAACCGTCATTCGCGGTCATACCGGCAAGCATCGACGCTAATAGCTTATCAACTTGTGCTTCCTGACGATCAGGAGAGATGACCACCGCAGCCATCTCGTCACAAGCAGCCCTGAGCGCGCCGGACTCACTGGCAGCTGGCGGCATGGTAGCGATCTCGGCCAGCGCCGGAACTGGTGCCAATGCAAGCAGAACTGGCAGCAGTAAAAGGAATCGACGCTTCATGAAGCACTCCAATTTATCATAGGCGATCCAGACTTACCTTTGCCCGGCTGTCGTGTCACTTTTCTGAACGCGCCAGCGGTAAATACGGCACCGCCTTGCATCCTGACCTGTGGTTATGAAATGATCTGCCCCATAACAAGCAAATCAAGGGGGGCAGATCATGGCCACGCAGCCGATCGAGCTGAAGCGCACCTATTGCAAGGTCTGCATGGTCCATTGCGGGATCGTCGCCGAGGTGCAGGGCGAGCGGGTGCTCAAGGTGCGCGGTGATCGGGATCATCCGCTGACCAAGGGTTATACCTGCCCCAAGGGCCGCGCCACCGGGCAAATCCATCATCATCCCGATGCCATCACCCGCCCGATGATGCGCAAAAGCGGAGAGCTGGTTCCGGTCAGCTGGGACGAGGCGCTCGACGATATCGCCGCCAGGCTGCGACAGGTGATCGATAGGCATGGCAAGCACGCTGTGGCGATCAACTTCGGCAGCGGCCTCGGTCTCGATTCCTCCGCCTATGCCATGGAAGAAGCGATGCATCAGGCGCTGGACTTTGGCCCGAAGTTTACACCGCTGACCATTGATGGCGTGGCCAAAGTGCTGGTTGCGGGCGCGGTGGGCGGCTTTCCTGGGCTCAATCCCAAGACCGATTATGATAATGTCGAAATGCTGCTTTACGTTGGCACTAATCCGATGATCAGCCACGCGCACAACACCGGCATGTTCAATCCGGCGGTGTGGATCAAGCGGGTCGCAAAGCGCGGTGAGGTCTGGACGATTGATCCGGTGTTCACCGAGACGGCAAAGTTCTCCACCCGCCACATCGCGGCCTATCCCGGCAAGGACTATGCCATCCTCGCCTGGCTGGTCCGCGAGATTCTTGATGGCGGCCCGCTGAACCTTGCCCAGCCGATCACCGGCTTGGCCGAGCTTCGTGCCGCGCTATGTGACTACACACTGGACAAGGCCGCCGAGATTGCGGGAGTTCCCGCGCAAGATATGGCCGACCTGCTCACCGCGATCCGCGCTCACGGCAAGCTGTCGGTGGAGACCGGCACCGGCATCACCATGTCGGTGGGCTGCAACCTCACGCAGTGGCTGGGCTGGGTGCTGATGATCCTTACCGGATCGATGAACCGCAAGGGTGGCGCCTGGTTCCACCCCGGTTTCCTGATGCCATATGAAAGCTTCGAGCTGCCCGAAATCGATCCATGGACCCCAGGCTCGAAAACCCGCCCAGAGGTGCCCGGCGTAATCGGTGATTGGCCCTGCGCCGTTCTGCCGGATGAGATCGAGGCCGGAAACATCCGCGCACTGATGAACTTCGGCGGGCGGCTGATGCGCAGCTTCCCCGATACCAATGCCCTCACCGCTACGCTCCCAAAGCTCAAGCTGCACGTGATGACTGAGATCATCGCCAACGAAACGAGCGATCTTGCCACGCACGTGCTGCCGACAAAGGGGGTGCTGGAACGCGCAGAGTTCAGCCGCTGGGATACGCTCAATTGGAACGTCGCGCTGCAATATTCGGAAGCCTTGGTGCCTGTCATGGGCGAGCGGCGTTCAGGCTGGTGGGTAGTATCACAGATCATGCGGCGTGCTGGTCTGCCGGTGCCAAACCACGTTCCGCTGGATGATGGCGAGCCGGATGCCGACGAGGTGATGCTGGCACACCACTTCACCCCAGGTTCGCGCTGCAGTTTCGCCGAACTCAAGACCAACCGCTATGTTGAACGCGAACTGGAATTCCCGGCGGCGTGGGTCGATGCCCATATCAGACGGATCGGCGGCTGGCGGCTGGTGCCCGAGCGGTTGATTGCGCAGTGGAACCTGATGCGTGCGACGGACGAGGCAGCGCTCGGCAAGCCACGCCCGCTCGTCTTTTCCTCACGCCGTCAGCGCCGCAAGATGAATGCGCAGCTTGATTTTCTGGGGGCGGAAAACAATGTCCTGCTTCATCCCGAAGATGCTGAGACGCGCGGCATCGGGGAGGGCACGATGGTACGGGCCTTCAATCACAACGGCACGATGCAGCTGATCGCGCGGATTGATCCCGGTATGCGGCGCGGCGTGGTTTCGATCGCCCACGGCCACCAGAGCGGCAACATCAACCTGCTGACAAGCAAGGCGGCGATTGACCCGATCAGCGGCATGGCGCTCTATTCCGGAGTGCCGGTTGAAATAGAGGCAATCTGATCTGTAACCTCAACGCCGGCTGAGGCTTGCCTCAGAGAATGGCTGAATCGCACCTTTGACCAGTCCTGAATCGCTGATCAGCAATGATCCGTCGGCTTCGATCCGGTATGATGACTGGCCGATTTCCGTCGCCGGCTCGCCCCAGGTTACGATCATCGACGAGCCGCTCACCTTGCCTGCAAGCGGATGAAGGTGGCCCTGACTGTCACTCCACTGCCCGCGGACCTTACCATCGGTTGCGACAATGTAAGTGCCTCGTGCCTCAAAAATGAAAGCTGGTTTACCACCTGCTGCGGGCACCTCGACACGCCAGGCAAAGGCTGTTGCACTGCCTCTCAGCACCGGGCTTGCGGCCAACCGGGCCTCACCCGCACGGCCGAATATCCGGATCGAACCATGCCAGTCGCCATGAATCCAGCCAAGCGAAGGCACCGCCTGCTGTGTTGGTACCGGTGCGCTGCTGGGAGCCGGGCTTTCGGCAGCGACCAGGAAGAGCGCTGCCAGCAAGAGGACAAGACGCTGCCTCATTGTTCACCGATCAGCGACTGCGAGAGCATCATGGCATTGCCATCGGGATCGTAAAAGGTAACCAGCTTCACCAGACCGGGAATGTGCTGGATTTCTCCATCCTGCCGCACCCCGTGGGCATCGAGATGAGCCTTGGCCGCTTCGATCTCCGTGACAGCCCAAACATTGGTTGCACCGCCGCCCTGTGGTACCTGCTGGACCTGACTGAGTCCGACATTAACCCCTGGCGTCCCGGTCGATAGCTCGCACCAGCCGATCTCGTCGGCGCGATATAACAGCTTGAAGCCAAGCACCGTTTCGTACCAGTCAATCGAGCGGTCGATATCTGTCACACCCATAGAGGCGGTCAGTTCAGGAACGTAATCGAGCGACATAAATGTCATCCTGCTTGCCAATTGATCCGGTTTGTATATCTAGTTGATAAATGTCGTCAAGCATTTCCCTGACCGACCTCATCACGCTCGGGCGCAATCGTTGGACAGTGCCTCTTCTGGCGGATCTCGCCGGACATGGCGGCGGCCGTTTTGTCGAACTTGTCCATCGTCTGAGTATCTCTCGGGACAGTCTGGTGCGCACGCTCGATGCAGCACGCGATCAAGGGTGGATCATCCTCAATCCCGGTCACGGCCATCCGCTGCGCCCGGAATATGTTCTGACAAAGCAGGGTGAGCGGCTGGCAGGTTGTGCAGAGTCGATCAGAATCGCGCAGATTGGCCATGGCATTGCTCCAGGGACGCTGACCTGCTGGGGACTGCCGCTGGTTCATGCGATAGGTCACGGCCATCAGCGCTTCAATGCACTGGCCCGCACCCTGTCACCCGCCAGCCCGCGCGCATTGTCTCAAGGGCTGCAAAGGCTAGCGGGCCATGAACTTGTAAATCGCGAATTACTCGAAGGCTACCCGCCGACCAGCCGTTACTGGCTGACCAACAAGGGTGAGCATCTGGCCAGCGGCCTGTGACAGCGCCAGAGTGAAAGCATCATTCGGCCGAAACCATCCCACTTCTTTCAGGCCGGATCGGGCGATCCTTGATCTTGACGAAATCTGGCTCGAACTTCTTGTGGACAGTCCCGCAAATGCGATCCCAGACAGTCGTGTATCCGCCGAAGTTGGCGGTGAAATACTTGTGATGGTGATCATGAAAAGTGGCGGTGATGAACCACTTGGTGGCCCATGACTTGTTCCACCAACGCGGGAACAGCTCATAGCCCGAGTGGACATAGAGCCCCATGATGATGTTGGTCGGCACAATCAGCGCCAGCGCGGCGGGATGAACCGGATAAATCGTGATGAAGATCACCATCCAGCCGCCATTGATGAACGATTCAAACGGATGGACTGAAAGCGTGGTCATCAGGTTGGGTGAAGTCGAGCGGTGGTGGAGTTTGTGAATCCACTTGTAGAACGGTTCGTTGTGCATCCAGCGGTGCAGCCAGTAGAACCAGGTATCAAAGGTGATGAAATAGGCCGCATATTCCAGCGCAATCACCCACCAGCTGGCCGGTTCGTTCTGAAAGGTGATCCAGCCGTTGTTCTTCAGCCAGGTCTGAGCTCCGCCGATCACCACACCCGAGAAGGCAACGCTGATCACGGCAATCATGGCTTCAAAGCGGAATTGCTTCCACTTGAAGCCCTTGGGCTGAACCTTGCGCGCCTTGAAATAGCCGCTGGTGATCCCGGCGATGACAACCGCAAGTCCCACAGCGACAAAGCCGATGACCCACAGATCAAGAATCTTGCTGCCATCAAGGAGCTTTTGCACTGCTCATTCCCCGTCAGATAAACTGTTCACGTGTTCAGCGAGCGCCATGATAATTAATTGCAGCGATGTCCAGAATTTCCTGCCGGTCTTCCTTGAGAATGTGACCCCTGCCAATCGCTGCATCGAGCGCCTTGGTGAAGCGCCGCAGATATTCCGTCTTGCCGCCGGGATAGAGTCCGCCAATCTTTTCAACATCAAACGGCTCACCCACGCCAACCAAAGCGCCGATAAAACCGCCACTGTTGCCGATGCCTGACAAGCGCATGGTCGGCACATCGGTCCACGGGGTGCGAACCCCACCCTTGGCATTGCCTCGGCTATCCAGCGAAAACACCGTCTTGCCGCCTTCAAGCATCGTCTCAACCGGCTTGGTCGAAACGGGCGGCTTGCCGCTGCGCACCCAGCTATCCAGAGCGTTCAGTGCGCCTTGCAACACATAATGATGCGGCATTCCGGGGTTATAGGGCTTATCGAGCTTCGATCCGGGCGCACTGCTCGTCGGCGTGAATATCTTCGCCAGTTCGGCGGCGCTGCGTTTGCCATCGTCGGCAAAGGCACCGGTAAACAGATAGCCATCGGCATGAGCAGCACCCGCCAGTTCCCACACTCGCAGTGTCTTGTGATCTTTGACTCTCGATCCGGCATAGCCCGAAAGCCGCCCGTCGATCAGATCAGTTTCGGTAACAAGGCTGAGCACCGGCACGCGCAGATCAGGACGGAAGGACAAGTGCGGCGGCATGGCCTGCGGATCATCGGCAGTACGGAATCCCGCCAGAGAAGCGCCGCTGCCAAAGCGCGAGTGGACAAGGAAGCCATCAAAGGTTTTTGCCAGCGGATCGATGGCGTTGACGTAAGTCGTCAGGAACATCGCCGATTGCGATTCGCCAATGGCCAGCACGCGCTTGGGCATTAGTCCGCCCAGCATGGCACTCGCACCTTTGGTTTTCACCGCTGCGCCAGCCTGTGAATATATGTCGAACGAGAACGCATCGCCGGGATGCGACAGACCGCCATAGCGCTTGGCATTGGCCTTTTTCAGCGGCAATCCCATGCCCATCACCGATGTGCCGCCTTCAACGCCAACCTTCTGCGCCGATACCGCAACATAGGCATAGCCGCGCCGCAGCATCTCGCGGTGCGCCACCATCCAGTCAGCCGGAGTGTCCTGCCCGGAAGTGACATTGAGCCATTCAACCAGCACCGTGCCGTTGAATTTTTTCGGATCGCTCGGACGGATCACAACATAGCGCGTAGTGTAAGGCGCAGTGCCATCGACCACAGCGGCCAGCTTGCCATCGCTCTTCGCCGGGCGTCGCAGGGCATACCGCGTTGCCGTGCCGGAAGAGAAGAACTCTTCGGTTTGATAGCCCATCGCGGTGAGATCGAACGAGCCGATCAGCAGATTGGGCTTACCGGGCAGGCTGACCACAGCAGCGGGTGGGGAAGCATCGGCAAGCAATGCCTCCGGTAATAGCAAGAACGCCATAGCCAAAACGGCAGTTTGCCGAGCAGCAGTGAAGCTATTGCGATGAGCTTCCGCCATGATGAAATCCTTCCCGATCCATAGTCCCAGCGTTTCAGCCGAAGTTGATTGTTATGTTGCCTGACAATCAATCAATGGCAACGGGAATTTCAACACGTGGCCACAACATCGCAACCCCGATCAAAATGCAATCTGCGACATGGTAAAAGCATCCAGATTATCAGTTCCTGATGTCGCCACATTATAGCATTTGGAGTTTAACCTGCTTCGGATCGCCGCATTCTCGAACCGGACAGGGGTGGCCTATCCGGACGACCTGTCCGGGTAAATTATTGTGTGAAAATAGCGCCTTATGCCAAAAATGTTGACAGGTGCCCGCTTTTCACTGCGAATTGATCTCCTGGCTGTCAAAAAACCTGCTGATCATGGCGTTTCTTGGCCTTGTAGGACAGCTCTGTTTGCGCTGACTGCCCCACCATTACCAGCGCGCTTGACGCGCTTGACGTGAGGGGCGACAAAGTTGTGCAAACATTGCGCATGATGATCAGAATACTCGGTTTGGGCGAGACAGCGAT
>CAMDQO010000036.1 GCA_945906105.1 Novosphingobium sp. Chol11
CCTTCGATCGTCAGATAACCGAGCTCAAAGTCCGTGCTGCAATCCTCAATCGCTTCTCGCAAATAGGCACACCCAATACCGTTCGTGTTGGGTAGTAATCCTAAATAAAGGATGGTTCAGGCCCGCGCGGAGTTATGCAACAAAGCCATTGATTGCGCTCCATAGCCAAGTCGATTATCCGCTCAGGTCGATGTCGCTGGCATTCATTGCCGCAGCATGTACAGGGCTTCTGCTGCCGGTTCCAGGCGGGGGTGAACCGAAAGGTGAACATGATTAAGCGATTGATGTGGCGCAGGCTATGCGCTGCCATTTTTGCGGGTTCGCTGGGGCTGGCCCTTGGTGCCTGCTCGACAGGCGGGACAAGCCCGCTACCCCAGGGCGCGAGCGCTTATGAGGTGATCCCTGAGAAGGTTGATAATGGTGAGCTTAGCGAACGGCTTCGGCCTGGCGACCGGCTTTCGATCAAGGTTTTTGGCGAACCTGAACTCAGCTCTGACGATTACCGAGTGGACAGCACCGGTTATCTGCAGATTCCTCTGGTCGGTGAACTTATTGCCGGTGGCCAGACACCGCGTGAACTGGCTGCAGAAATCACACGGCGACTTGCCGCCCGCTATGTGCGCGATCCCAATGTTTCGGTCAGTATAACCGATCGGCCGCGCTCAACCTTTACAGTGGAAGGCGCGGTAGAGGCGCCGGGTGTTTTCGAAGCCAACCCCAGCACGACCTTGCTAACTGCTATGGCGCAGGCCAAAAGCCCGTCCAAGACCGCTCAGCTCAATGAAATCATGGTGTTCCGCACGATCAACGGGCGGCGCGCTGGTGGCAGGTTCGATCTGACCGACATTCGCCGTGGTCGTTCAGCTGATCCGCAAATTCTGCCGGGTGACACGATTGTTGTCGGCAATTCGGCATTGAAGAGTGGCTGGCGCGATTTCCTTGCGGCGGCTCCTTTGTTCAACATCTTCACTTTCTTTTGATCGATAGCGGGAAAGGTCTTTCCTTGGCCACTTCAATGCCCTCCGACGAACCCGTCTGGCAGCCCCATTTCGCTCAGGACATGAGTGATGATCAAGGGCGCTTCAGTACCAGCCGGTCTGCGTTCGATTTTCGCTATGTTACCGCGGCGATCCGCGCCAATCTGCTGTTGATTGTTGCGATCATATCGACTGCACTGGCGATTGCCGTTATCGCCACCATGCTGGATACGCCCCGCTATACGGCAAAAACCTCGGTTCAGGTGAACGATAGCACCGCGAAGGTTCTAGGGTCATCGCAGGAAGATTTGCAGCAGGTAAACGCGTACACCGATTTTGACCGCGATCTTAAAACACAGGTCGAAGTGCTGAAAAGCCGTGGTCTGGCACAGCGTGTTGCCCAAAAGCTTAAACTGGCAGGAAATCCCCAGTTCTTCGCCTCGCAGGAGATTGAAGGCCTCGCCCCCGGCACATCGCCCAAGGCAATGGGTGATCTTGCCACCTCTCTGGTTCAGGGGCATCTTGCAGTAGCCCTGCCGCGCGATTCACGGATCGTGACGATCTCGTGGGAAAGCACTGATCCGCGCATGTCCGCGCTGATCACCAACACCTATGCGGCCGAATTCATTCAGGCTGATCTCCAGCGCAAGTTCGATAGTTCTGCCTATGCGCGCAGCTTCATTTCGGACCAGTTGGCTGAGACCAAGCAGCGGGTTGAGGATTCTGAGCGCGCACTAAATGCTTATTCGCGTCAGGCCGGGCTGATCCGCACGCGCGATGCCAGCTCTGGCGGCGGCGAGAAGGAAGGCGGCAGCAACGGCGGCTCCTCAGTCACCACATCCAGCCTGATACAGGTTAATGCTGCGGCCAATGTGGCGACTGCCAGGCGCATCGAAGCTGAGGGCGAATTGCGCGCTGTAACCAGCGCATCGCCGCTCTCCACTCGTCAGGTGCAGACCAACGCCACGGTTAATTCGCTGCTGACTGAAAAATCGAAAGTCGAGGCCTCCCTGCAGGAGGAGCGCGCCCGCCACCTTGACGACTACCCGACGGTTAAAGCCAAGATTCAAGAGTTGGCTTCGCTTAACCAGCAGATCAATCAGGCTGCTGGCAATGTGGTTCGCAGCGTCCGCTCCCAGTATCAGGCAGCACTTGATACCGAACGGCGGCTCGCCAATGAGGTTGTCCGGCTGAAGGGCGATACGCTCAATGAGCAAGACAACACCGTGCAATATGCGCTGCTGCAGCGCGAAGCTGATACCAATCGGCAAGTCTATGATGGCCTGTTGCAGCGCTTCAAAGAACTCAATGCCTCGTCCGGCATCAGCCTGAGCAATATCTCGGTGATCGATACCGCCGAAGTTCCAGTGGGCCCGTCCTCGCCCAATTTGTTCAAGAATCTGATGGCCGCATTGGTCATCGGCATCGGACTGGCTGCGGTGACCGTGTTCTTCAAGGATCAGTTCGACGATTCGATCAGGGTTCCAGAAGATGTCGAATCGAAGCTGCAATTGCCGCTGCTCGGCGTGGTGCCGCGTTCGCACAGCGACGATCCTTCCGATGCCCTGCTCGATCCGAAATCGCCGATATCGGAGGCCTACAACTCGCTGCGTGGTTCGTTGCTTTATTCGACCACAGAGGGTCTGCCGCACGTCATGCTGGTCACCAGCGCGCAGCCATCAGAAGGCAAGACTACAAGTTCGATCGCAATTGCGGCCAGTTTTGCCCGCATGGGTCGCAGCGTGCTGCTGATCGATGCCGATATGCGGCGGCCTTCGCTGCATCGGCGGATTGGCTATGAGAATGAGCGTGGCCTGTCGTCATTGCTCACTTCGCATGATGCGATCAGCTCGGCGACGCTGCCCTCAGGACAGGATGGCCTCACCTTCCTGCCCTCGGGCCCGATCCCGCCAAGCCCGACCGAACTGATTTCAACACCGCGCATGGAAGAAATCCTGCAAGCGGCGGCTGGAGCCTATCAGGTTGTGGTCATCGATAGCCCGCCGATCCTTGGCCTTGCCGATTCACCAACGCTTTCAGCGCTGGTTGATGGGGTGATTTTCATCTGTGAAGCTGATCGCAGCCGTCGTGGCTCACTCAAGATGGCGCTGCGCCGTCTGCGCGCGATGCGCCCTGTGCTGCTGGGTGCGGTGCTGACCAAGTTCGATCCGCTCAAGGCCGGAAACCGCTATTCCGAATACTACGGCTACGAGTATTACCAGTACGGCAGTCCGCAGGAGGCCTGATATGGCGCCGGTCAAGCCTCGAGGCAGCAAGGCTGGAGGAGGTCGGCCTTGGGGTAGCAGGTCAGAAGAGAGCAAGAGCAGCACGGTTTCGAGTGCGCTCTGTCTGCTTGCCTGCCTGGTCTTTGCTCTGGCGGCGGTTGCCAGCGGGCTTGATCGTCAATCACTGTCAAAGCCCAGCATTGCCTCGCGCATTCCCTGGCCATTCGCCTCTGTGGCGCTCCAGACCAGTGGGCAGGCGAACCTTGTCGCAGGCAGATTGCAAGCCGCTTTGGCAGATGGTGAGGCTGCGGTGCGCGCCGATCCGATCGATCCGGTGAGCTCGGCCTTGCTGGGGTCTGCGCGGCTTGGGTTAAACGATTTACGCGGCGCGGAAACGGCCTTCCGTATTGCCGGACAGATGGGCTGGCGAGTGCCGCTGACTCAGGCCTACTGGATGAGCCGGGCGGTATCAGTGCGGGATTATCCAGTCGCTGCCATGCGGCTTGACGCGCTTTTGCGTCAGCACCCATGGATGCTGGGTAACACGGCACTGATGGCATCCCTTGAAAGCTCGCCAGAAGGTCGCAAAGCCATCGCAGACCGATTGGCTGCTAGGCCGCTGTGGCTGCTCTCTTATGCGAGTGAGATCACGGACCAGCCGCTCTCCACCATTGACTATCGCGCGGCTGTGCTGGGTGATCTTGCCCAAAGAGGCGTCATTATCGGCTGCGATGCGGTGTCGCCGCCGGTTAACCGCTTGTCAGAAGCTGGTCGATTTACCGAGGCGCGAAAGCTGTGGCGCGATCATTGCCCTGAAGCGGGCTCTGCCCTGCTGGGTGATCCTGATCTTGCCTATTTGCGCACGGGTGGGGTGCGGAGCTATTTCGAATGGGAAATGATCGGCAGTGCTGATGTCAGCATGGCTATCCTGCCCGGCAAGGCAGCGGAGCGCACTGGTGATGCCCAGATCCTCGAAGTTCATAATTCCTCGCAGTTTACACGCCAGGTGCTGCGGCAGATGATGCTGGTTCCGCCCGGCACCTATCAGCTAAGCTGGCTGGCGAGCGATGCTGACGGCAAGCCATCGACCCAGATCATCGCCAGCGCATCGTGCAATCCCGTACCCGCTGATAGGCTAAGCGCTATGACGGATGCCAGTAATGGCCGCCAGCGCGCCGTGCTGCGCATCGGCACTGCTTGTCTGGGGCATTGGCTGGCCTTTTCGGTCCTGCCGGGTGGCGGCGACGTCAGGTTGGGCTCAATCCGGCTTGAGCCACTGCGCTAAAACTTCTCAGTCTCTGATCCGAAACTTCGTTTCGGATAGATCGGCATCAGCCCGCTCCCCCGCCCGACCACCCAGAACATACCATTTCGTTGGGTGGCCGGGCGGGGGAGCGGGCCGGTGCCGCCTCGAAATTCTCTCTTTCGCGAATTACGAATCAGACTCTCAGTTCCACCCGCTCCACTGCGGATCACAGCCGACGACCTGACGGCGCAGCGCAGCGCGCGCCAGTCGCTCGGTTTCAGCCTTGCGGGCTGCGGCAGTGAGCGAAATCAGCGGTGCGGGGCGGATGATTTCGGCGTCATAGCCATCTGCCACGATCACTCCGCAAGCATCGGGACGGAACACTTCGTTATCCAGACAGGCGCGATCAAGCTGGTGCGCCAGCCCCCAGTAGAATCGGTCACAATGATCGAGGTAATCGGGCCATTTGCTATCCCCGAGCAGATCGGCGCGGCTGACCTTGATCTCGACAATGATAATCCGTCCCTTGGCATCAATTCCCATCAGGTCTGCCCGCCTGCCCGAGCGCAGCGGCATCTCAGCCAGGCACCAGATGTCATTGCGGGCAAACAGCCGGTTGATCCCACGTGCTACGGCCTGCGCGGCGCGCTCTTCATTGCTCACAGGAATCACGGCGGGAAGCGACATGGCCCGATCATAGGAACAGACAGGGAACTGCGCAAGCTAGTCTTGGTAAATTGTTCAGTAAGTGCGGCGCAAGCCTTCGGCATTGGGAACCAGACCTAGCAGCGCAGTGCGAGCAGTCTGATATTCGTGCCACAGCGCCGTTGCCGCCGCCCGTGCATCAACGCCGCGGGCATGGACAGCGAGCAGGGCGGCGATACCCGATTCCATAATCACCGAAAGATCATCGATACCTTGCTCAGACATTTCGCGCTGCCAGCCGCCAGCATCGCGGGCGAGGGCGGGGAAGTTGCGCAGTTCAGGGCGCATCGGTTCTGCAGCAACACCCGCTAGCATGGCGACAACGCCTGCGGCATCATGCAGCGCTGACCATTTCATGCTCATCGCGCTGGCAGAACCCTGTCCGAAACTCGCCCGCCCTGTTCCGGGAATAGCTCGCCCTGTTCCGGATATGGCTCCGGGCTGTGTGGCCGCCGGTCCATTACCCAATGGAGATTGGCCGAATGGAGATTGGGTGATGCTCATACTCGGCTTCCTAACCCAGTGGCTCTTGATAAAGTGCTAAAATACCTCGCCAGTCATGTTTTTGCCCTTCCCCCAGAAGCGATTGCAGGTGAGACTGTGGCGCAAGAATAGAAAAAGGGGAGAACGGCGATGGCCGGCGGCGAAGTCTTCGCAAGGGATGAGTGGCGCAAGCACGGCAGTATTGTGCCAGCCTGCACCGCCGGCATCATGCTGGTGGCGGCGCATAATTATGCTCTCGGCGCGATGATCCCGGTACTGGAGGCGGAGTTCCAATGGAGCCGCGCCGCCATTACGCTCGGCCACTTCTTCCCATCCATGGCGGCGATTATCATGGCACCGCTGGTTGGCATGGCGATTGACCGCTATGGTGTGCGCCGTATCGCGCTGGCCGGAGTGCCGGCATTCTGTGCCTGCATTGCGCTGCTTTCGCAAACCGGGCGCAGCATCACCTCGTGGTGGGCGCTATATTTTCTGCTGGGTGTGGCCAGCATGTTCATCTTCCCGACCGTCTGGACCGCAGCGATCAACGCGCGGTTTGATCGCAACCGCGGCAAGGCGCTGGCGGTCACGCTGGCAGGCACCGGCATCACCGCCATGGTCATGCCGACCTTGGCAACGGCCTTGATCGCGCAATTTGGCTGGCGTGGTGCCTATGTGGCGATTGCCCTGATCAGCTTCGCCATCGTCTATCCGCTGGTCTATTTCCTGTTTGCTCGCGACGAGGCCAGTCGGCGTCTGGCAATGCCGAAGCATAGCGCGGCGCAAAAGCCGCTGCGGTCCGAATTGCTGTCAAAGCGCTTTCTGTTGTTGGCAGGAGCGGCCTTTGCCGTCGGCATCACCGGCAGCGCGCTCACCACCAATGCCGTGCCGATCCTGCGCGATGGTGGGCTGTCGGCCATGGCAGCCGCCAATATTGCCGGATGGATTGGCCTCGGTTCGATTTGCGGTCGGCTGGCGGGCGGCGTCCTGCTCGATCATTTTGATGGTCGTCAGGTGGCGGCATGGTCGATGGTGATGCCGGCGATTTCGATCGCCATTTTGCTGGGGGTTGATGGCTCGTTGGTAGCCACCAGCATTGCCTGCTTCCTGCTGGGGCTGACGGCTGGGACCGAATATGATGCCTGTGCCTATCTCGCCGCGCGTCATTTCGGCATGCGCCGCTTTGGCGCGCTGTTTGGCGCGATTGGCGGATTGCTGCTGTTCGCTAACGGCATCGCACCGCTGCTGTCGAATTGGGTTTACGATCTGACCCGCAGCTATGATGCTGTCCTGTGGGCGATCCTGCCGATTCTCGCGCTTACGGCTTTACTGTTTCTAGCGCTTGGCCCTTATCCTGACGATCCGGATCGGGCCGATGCTGCCGCATAAGCTGGAGACCAGATTCCTGCTGGCAAGCGTCCACCGCCTCTGCTAACCGCGCCAACAACGCATCCGTAGCTCAGCTGGATAGAGTACTGCCCTCCGAAGGCAGGGGTCACAGGTTCGAATCCTGTCGGGTGCACCACACAGTCCATGCGGAATCATGGTCTGACCCAGCCTCACTCCCTGTCGATAAATTTCCCGCACTTACCGTGGGTTTGCGGGAGGACTAAAGACAATACGCGTCGGCCCAGACTCCAAACTGCCGCCCCAGAAGCAAGAATGACGGCAGGTTCTCCGCCGCCATTATCGCGCCCTCTCTTTGGAGGATGCTCAGTTCTGCACGAATCCCAGCATTTCGCGCTGCTCGGCCCAGGACATCGGCAGGCTATGGATCTTCGCCAGTCCACGCGCGGTTATGTGGCGGGGCTGCTGGCCATCGAGAATTGCCCTGACGATGTCCGGCGCGAGGTAGGAGAGCCGGGCGATGCGCTCGAGGTGACGTTGGCGCGTAACCAGCAATTCCTTCGCAGCCTCGGCATCCATCGCCAGCAACTCATCGCGAGCAGCAAAGCCGCGGGCTATTAGCTGGATGAGCGTAGTGTCCTTGGGCGTTACCACGCCTGCGGGTGGGTCGAGACGAAGCCGGGACTCCTGACCCCAGCCGACCACGTCGGTTGCGATCAAATAGCCGAGAGGCACATCATCAGCGGGAGCAGGAAGCTCGAGCAAGGCGAACAGTGCTTTGCTGCTGAGCAACAATTTTGCGGAGTCACGGCTTACCACCACTGCAGTGCCGAGTTGTCCGAGGACTGCCCGCGCCTCCGCAGTTGAGAGCCCTGCAAGTTGCGGAGCCCGATCGGCGCAGGCAGCAACAAACTCTAGCTGCCCGGTCGGGGAGAGATGTTCAGCCAGCACTCGCATGCGGAGGCCATCGCTGAGCAGTGATCTGAGGCCTGCTTTGATCGCAGCATCAAGGTCACCGGCAGGGAGGCGCAGTGCTGGCTCGGTGGACCCATTGGCAAGGTTCGATGCGTAATAGCGATAACGTCGCCCATGGTTGTTTGTGTGCATCGGCGACATCGGCCTGCCGTGCTCATCCCGGATCATTCCAGCCAGCAGGCTGACGGTGCGTTTGATGACTTTAGGCGCGCTGGGGCTCGTCCGCTCGGCGAGCTTGGATTGCACTGCATCGAACAGTGCCTTGTCGACGATAGGCTCGTGCTTGCCGGGATGCCATTTGCGGTGATGGACTGTCTCGCCAATGTAGGCCCGGTTCGCGAGGAGGTGGTAGAGAGCGCCGCGCTGGATGGGGATGCTGCCGTAAGTCTTGCCATTGCGGCAGTGCCTGACCTTGCTCACCACGCCATCGCGCTCGAGCTCAATGAGCAGTGTGCGTACGCAGTCACTGGCAAGGTAGCGCTCCATGATCATGCCCACGGTCTTTGCCTCATCGGCGTTCGCGACCAGCTGCTTGTCGACTACATCGTAGCCAAGTGGCGGCACTCCGCCCATCCACATGCCCTTGGCCTTGGAAGCGGCAACCTTGTCGCGGATGCGCTCGGAGATGACCTCGCGCTCGAACTGGGCAAAGGATAGCAAAACATTGAGTGTGAGTCTGCCCATGGAGCTGGTGGTGTTGAACGCCTGCGTCACACTGACGAACGAGGCTTTCGCCTCGTCGAGTACATCGACGATCTTGGCGAAGTCAGCGAGGCTACGGGTGAGACGGTCGACCTTGTAGACCACGACCACATCGACGCGGCCTGCCTTAACATCATCCATCAGTCGCTTCAGTCCGGGGCGCAGCATGTTTCCGCCGGTGAAACCACCGTCATCGTAGAGGTCAGGAAGCAGGTTCCAGCCCTCATGGCGCTGCGACAGCACATAGGCGGCGCAGGCCTCGTGCTGGGCATCGAGACTGTTGAAGGCCTGATCGAGCCCTTCCTCGGTCGACTTGCGAGTATAGATCGCGCAGCGCAGTCGGCGAGGCTGTGATTCAGCGGCCATGTTCGCGGACCTCGAGCTTGCCGGTCCTTGGGCTCTTCAGACCGAAAAACCGTGGGCCTGACCAACCTGCACCGGTGATGCGCTGGGCGATGGCGGTGAGCGATGCATAGCGTTCCCCCCGATACTCAAACCCGCTGTCCAGCACGATCACCTGATGAGCCTCACCATGCCATGTACGTGAGAGCCATGTGCCGGGGCGCAACTGGCCCGCATCACGGCAACGCGGATCACCGCGCGCCTGTTCATCCTTATGGCTCTGGATAATCCGTTTGAGCTCGGCCTTGGACAGTCTGCCCATGGCCTTTGCCTGTACCTCGTAGGCGAGGGCCCGGGCCAGAAGGCCCGAGCCCATCGCTGGCGGCGCAGGTTCGCTGAAGCGGCGCTGCCACTCGGCCCGGCGCTCGCGCACCGGCATGCCTTCGATTGCAGTGATTTGTGCGTCGAGGGTAATGCGGCAGAACCCGCTGCTTCAGGTTCAGCACTTTCAACGGTCTGAGTAGCATCGCCTGCCACGCGATAGATGCGCGGGCCACCTTCGATCTTCGCACTGGTGAGCGCATGCCCCTTTTTCTTGAGGCCGGTCATCGCCGCGCGGGTTGTGTGTGGCAGCCAGCCGGTTACTTCGACCAACTGGTCGAGCGTGACGCCTTCGGGGCGGGCAAGTAGCTTCAAGACCATGTTGGATTTTGTCTGGGGCTTGGCAAGCGCACCTGCGACGATCGGTGCGGATGCAGCATCGGCCTCAGCTTTTGGTTCCCGAGCCATGCGCTGGAGGCGTGCAGCGACAGTCTTGATATTGGTTACTTCGGTCATTGGGTGGTTCTCCATGTCGGAGTAGCACTGCGCTGCTCCCAACACCCAAGGCCCTGCCGAACACGTCGGTCAGGGCTGCGGCCTGACATGCGGGCCGCGATTTAGGTGATGACCAATGCTTGCTGCAGCCTGCAAGTCCAATGGAAAATGCAGATCAATAGCTGGTAAAGGACTTTGCACAAATGTGGCTGCCTTGTGGACGCATGGACCAGGACACCGTGGATCTCATCGCCGAGATCTGCGCCAGGATTGGTATGATCATGCAGGCTGTGAGGGTGGATGCGCGCTCTGTGGGGGCCTGTCTGCCGACAAGCGCGGACTGGCCTTGAACCCCGGATCACTGATGCCATCGGGCGCATGCAGTCACTGACAGGCACCGCGCGTTATGCTAGCGTATGACCTGCTACTGATCATTCGCGAGTGGGGCTTGATGCACGCCGATGTCTGGCGGCTCCCTAGTCGGCAATATCTGTAGCCGATCAGGTCAATTGCATCGCGACCGATGCAGCCCACCAGACCGCCATCATCAAGCGGGCCGGGTCCACACACTGCGCCATAACTTCGCCACCTACCAACTCGTGGACGGCGTCGATATCCGCATGATCCAGGCCTTGCTCGGCCAGAACAAGATGGAGAACACTGCGTTTCAGACGAGGCCTGCTTTTCTATCTGTACTCACTGACTGGTTTCAGGCAGCAAAAAATGGCGAGAAGACTCCGGCTCAGATAAATGGGCTTTCTCCCTCATTTCGGACCGAATTCTGCATTAAGATCGTACTGCCCGGTGCAGGCTGGCGCGCTTTGACCTTGAACCGATTTCAGCTACCAGCAGCCGATGCCTAATGTTCAACTCTGCCTGATTTTTCTACTCCAGATAGCGATAATCGTCGCAGCATGCCGTTTGGTGGGATGGTGCGCCCGAAAGTTTTTGGGACAGCCACAAGTGGTCGGAGAGATGATTGCGGGCGTCATTCTTGGGCCATCATTTTTCGGCGCACTCTTCCCGATCGAACAAGCACTGCTGTTCCCGGCGGAAACAAAGCCGATCCTGTTTGCCATTTCGCAGTTCGGGGTCGGTCTTTACATGTTTTTGGTTGGACTCGGATTTGACCGCGAAGAGTTCGGGAACAATGCTCGAAGTGCCGCCTTCGTCTCTATCGGCGGGATAATAGCGCCCTTTGCCGCTGCCGCACTGCTGGTGCCCTGGATGCTTGGCATCGGAGGATTATTCGTACCCGGCTTGTCACAAGAACAAGCGACACTATTTCTTGGGGCCGCGATTGCGATCACCGCGTTCCCCATGTTGGCGAGGATCATTCACGAGCGTGGCTTTAGCGGCACACCGCTCGGCACTTTATCGCTCTCGGCCGGGGCTATTGGAGATGCAGGGGCCTGGTGTGTTGTTGCACTTGTTCTGGCTGGTTTGGGCAACAGCCCGATGATCGCTGTGAAGACAATCGGCGGAGGACTAGCGTTTGCTATTCTGATGATTGGCTTTGCGCCAAAGTGGCTTGCGCCACTTAACCAGCTCATGCGCGGACAAAACGCAAGCAAGTGCGGCATAGCTATCGCGCTGATCCTGTTTGCGATCTCCGCCTACACGATGGATGTGATCGGGATCCATGCCGTGTTTGGTGGTTTCCTGCTTGGCACGGCTATGCCTCGAGGATCATTCGGAAAAAGCTTAAGGCGCCGGTTGGAACCGTTAACTGTTGTTATCCTATTACCCCTGTTCTTCACGTTTTCCGGCCTCAACACGCAACTGTTGGTAGTGAACAATGCTAGCCTGATAGCGGTTGCTATCGCCATTATCAGCAGCTCGATCCTTGCCAAAGGCGGCGCCTGCTATCTTGCCGCTCGACTATCCGGTCAAGATCATCCGACCGCCATGGGCATTGGCGCGCTGATGAACGCACGCGGGCTGATGGAGCTCATCATCATCAATATCGGGCTTCAGCGGGGGATCATAGGCCCGGCGTTGTTTGCGATATTGGTGACAATGGCAATCGTGACAACCTTGATGGCCTCTCCGCTGTTCGAATTGGTCTATGGTCGCGCAGCGCGAATGCGGCAGCCAATAATGGCCACAACAAATATCCCCTGATTGGATTGAGGCCTGATCCGGCGCAACAGATTGGCAATGACAAGCTTCGAAGTTGATTGCGTTGGGGCGAGATTGCCGTAACTTTCCTGCTTACTGGAAGCGCTTCCAATTCGGTGCAGTGCGGGTTGAAACAATGGAACTTGCGTGATGAGAATTTGGTGGAGCTTAATGGTCGCACTCCTGCTCAGTTTGCCGGTCGCGGCGGAGGCGGACCAGGCAGTACTCCGGGTGATGACTTATAATATCCGCCTCGATACGCCTTCTGACGGAGTAAACAACTGGTCGCACAGACGCGATTGGCTAACATCTCAAATCCACTGGTTGCGGCCAGATATTTTTGGGCTGCAGGAAGTGGTTATCAACCAAAAGCGCGATATTGCGAACGCGATGCTAGACTTTGTATTGGTCGGCAATGGCCGTGATGATGGCAAGGATGCAGGAGAGTCATCGCCAATCGGCTACAATGTCCATCGCTTCTCGTTGTTGGGCAGCGGCACATTCTGGCTTTCACCGACTCCCAATGTCCCGTCAAAGGGATGGGATGCGGCATACCCGCGCGTCGCAACCTGGGTGAGGTTGCGCGAAAAGACAGGCGGAAAACTGATCCTCGTGATCAACACGCATTGGGATCATATCGGCGGAGAAGCGCGCAAACAGTCGGGTCTTTTGTTGAAACAATGGTTACTCGACCATCGAAAACGCAGAGATCATGTTATCTTGATTGGCGATTTCAATTGTGAGACGGAGAGCGAACCGCTCAAAATCCTGACAGACTTGAACAGCCCAGTGTGGCTTCGCAATGCCAGCCTCAATTCAACCAGCCGACCATTCGGCCCATCGGGCACTTTCAACGACTTCAAGCTGCAACCAGAGACGCCCCGCACGATCGATCATATTCTGGTCGGCGGTCATAAGGGCGGCGAGATCTTGATAAACCGATACGCAGTAATCGCACAGAATATCGACGGACGGATGATCTCGGACCATTACCCCGTGATCGCGGAATTACAGGTGAAATAGAGCAGCTGCTCAAGACCGGTTGTTCGGTGGGCGCAGACTTCGTCTCACCTGATACTCAGAATGGCCTGTTAGAGGTAGACCCAAACAACTCCATGCGCTAGCTTCAGCGCATGAAATCAAACATATTTCTAGCCGCCACAACGTTGATGCTGGCAGGTTGCGTTGGTTCACTTCCACATCCCGGTAAACAGCGAGCGATGGTTGCGCCCAAGGCCGCAGGCTACCCTACCTGCTATTCATTCCCACGGTGAAAGCACTGAGCGGCCCAGGGCAGCCCCTGCTCATTTTCCTTCATGGTTCAGGCGAACGGGGCGCGGATATTGAGAAGGTCAAGGTTCACGGACCGCCCAAGCTGGTCTTGTCGCGGCCCGATTTTCCATTTGTCACAGTGTCGCCACTACTCGAAGCCGATGGTGATTGGGATGTGGCGAAGCTGGACGCCATGCTCACTCAGGTGCGACGGAAGGTTAACATTGACCCGAACCGGATCTATCTAACGGGACTTAGTCGGGGCGGCCATGCCACTTGGCGCTGGGCTGCGACACACCCAGTTTGGTTTGCGGCAATTGTGCCAATCAGCGGGCGCGGCGATCCGGCAGTCGCTTGTAGCCTTCAAACGACACCGGCTTGGGCCTTTCATGGCGCCATGGACACGGTTATCCCAGTTGCGGGGAGTAGCGATATGGCCGAGGCAGTTAATGCCTGTGGCGGCAATGCCCGATTGACCGTCTATCCCGATGCAGGGCACGACGCCTGGACGCGGGCATATGCTGATGCTGCACTATACGAGTGGCTGTTGTTGTCGCACCAAAAAGGAAATTCAGATCACTCGCTGCGCCTTGGCAAATGACCAGAACAATTCGGGCCAATTGCCGACGATATGCCCGTCAACTTTTCGCAGCCCAAAACCATGACCGCCCTTAGCAAGGAGATGGGTTTCGACCGCCACATTCCTAGCCAGCAACGCCGCTCGCATCAGTAAGGTGTTTTCCGGAGAGACCAGCGCGTCATCCTCGGCATGGAGCAGAAAGCAAGCCGGAGCATTTTCAGTTAAGTGGAGATGAGGTGAATATGCCCGCTCAAGATCGGGAAGCGGCTGGGAGCCAATCAGGCGTTCTCGGCTGCCTATGTGGGCAAGAGGTGCGATCAGCGAAATCACCGGGTAGATGAGCCCGGTCAAATCAGGGCGAGCGGGCAAAAAGTCGACATCATCGACGCCTGTATAGATCGGGCGCTCACTGTGCACCGTGAGGGAAGCACATAAATGCCCACCAGCTGAATAGCCGATCGCCGCGACCCGCGTTGGATCAATTCGATAGTGATGTGCGCGATGCCGGATCAAACGCATGGCGCGCTGTGCGTCAGCCAGAGGTGAATCAGGTCCGGATGCCCAGCCTTCAGCAGGCAAGCGATAGAACAGAACAAATGCCGTCACGCCCCGCCCCGCAAGCCAGCGAGCCAGATCATATCCCTCATGATCCATCATTACCCGGCCATAACCACCGCCTGGCATGATGAGTATGGCCGCACCACTCGGTAACCTTGCGCGAAACACTGCCATGCGCGGTTTTGAAATGCCGCTGATTGCTCGATTGGGATTACCGGTGCCGCGCGAATCATCGGCGATAAGTTCGGCCAGTTGTCGTGGGTTTGTGTCGGGCACGCCCTGTGGCCAGAGTTCAACAAAGTCCGTAGGTGGTTCCGGTTGACGGGCCTGTGCGGCGTTTGCGGTCGTCGCAAGTGGCACTGAAAGACCCGCCGCAAGCAACGCACGGCGGTCAATCATTCAAACTACCGGGATGGACTGCTTTGAGGCAAGCTGGATTGTTGATGCCGCGCACTGCCAGAAATGTGATTGAATGCGGTGGCAGCGCGATTGCGCCGATCTTGTTTTTCGCGACAAGTCTGGGAAGAGTGCCATCGGGATTCATGCGCGCCAAATGGCCATTTATTTGAACGAAGCTGGAATCAAGGCCTTGCGCGGTCATAGTATTCACACTGGCGCGACCTTTGAGAGCCAAGGTCTTCGACGTTTCGCTAAGGTTTTCCGCGAGAATGGCGACACCGCCCAGATCATCACGAAGGCAATGAAAGTATAGTTCAACCCCTGGAATGACAAATCCCGGACGTTCCAGGACCGTCGTCCCCATCGTTCGGCGCCACAACAATGCTGCCCAATAATTCGGGCGCGGTTCAAGGGTCTTGCTGTCGATCAGTGCGTATTCGCTTGCGGCTAGGGTATTGTGAGCCACCACTTTAACACCACGTTGGGCCAGGCGACCCAGCTGGCCGACATAGCGGAAGCTGTCGCGAAATGTTGCGGCCCATGGGCTGCCTCCGCATGCCGCCTGGGCGGTCTCGGTCAACCAGATGTCTTTGCGCGGCTCGTACCTATCGCGCAGCCCGGCATAGAAGATAAAGTCGCGCTCGGTTCGGGACAGCCATTCTTCGCTTAGCGCCTGATCTGCCGTGGTTTGGCTATCAGGGCAACGCTTCGATAATGCGCCATAGAAGTGATAGGAAACGACATCGACTCCGCCCGCAGTAATGCGCATCATATCCGTTGCGGTCAGATCGCCACCTTCGCCCGACGAGCCAGGGCCGAGGATCAACATGTCCGGGGCCACTCTCTTTGCGAAGTCCCTGAAGATTGCAAAATCACGTGCATAATCAGACAAGGCATAGCCATCCGGCAATCGCCCGAGCTTGGTCAGATTAGGTTCGTTAATGAACTCGGCGGCTGCAATTCGGCCACCAAAATGATGTGTCAGTGCCAGGAGCCGTTGTGCTTGTTCGATTGACCAGCGACCGTCCGCATCGCGCGTGCCAAGGCTGACCGGAAATGACGTAATCAGCGCGAGATCATTGGTGCGGGCAAAAGCAATCGCATCGCGCCACTGGGCATTGGTGAGAACCTGATTAAAACCCTCTGGCGGCAACGCCACCGGCGCCTCATCAATTCGCGGGACATAGGTGCTGTTTGCCCAGGTTCCACTAACCCGCAGATAGGCTGGAGCGAGCCCTGCTGCGAGAATGTTGAGGCGCTTGTTGCTCAGGTCGGTCGGCGGACGCCGGGCATAACGAGCGCCTGAAGGATCATCATATGGAGCCCAAAAGCGACCACCGGTAATCTCAACCATTTCAATATTGAAGGATTGAAAGCGTGGATCGGTTTCAGAGATCTTGGCAAGCGCTTTAAGATCAAGGTCGGTGATGGCAGTCTCGTCGTGCGAGGTGCCGCCCGTCAGCAGAGCTGCTCCAAAAACCATCATGAGGGTTTTGGCAAACCTCATCTCATTTCGCCCGTCGCAACAACCGTTCGGCGATTGGAGCTACAGCCCTTTCCATCGCGGCATAGCCTGCTGCATTGGGGTGGACGCCATCGTTGGAATAACGCGGATCCATTCCACCGGTGGGATCAGCAAGTGCCACGTAATAATCGACGAACGCGATTTTCTGCTCCTTCGCATAGTGCTGGATCATCGCATTGCTTTCTGCAATCTGCTCCGCAGGTCTGGCTGCGGGACTCCAATAGAAACTCGTGGCAGGTGGTATGCTTCCCAACAGCACCGCGATCCTGGCGGCCCGAGCGATGGCAACCATGGCGCGGATGTTGTCCAGGGTCATCGCGCTGGTCATCGGTCCGGTGTTGCCGGCAACGTCGTTGGTTCCCGCCAAGATGTGGACGAGCTTGGGTTGAAGTGACACGACATCGGACGCCATCCGCAGCACCATCTGCGGACTGGTCTGACCACCGATCCCGCGATTCACCCAGCCTGGCTTGAAGAATGAGGCGCTCGCCGCAATCCATCCTTCTGTGATTGAATCGCCCATGAAGACGATCTGCGATCTAGGTCCAGAGGCCAGTAGTCTGGTATTATCTGCTGCGTAGCGGTCTAGCCAGGGCCAGTCATTCTTCATCTGGGTATCTGTCCTCCCCGGCTCCGCCGCAGCAGTAGTCTGAGAGAGCACCAACAAGGCGGCGCTCCCTGCTAATACTGAGCGGCGGTCTAGGTCGACTGCCATTATCAGTGCGCTGCGACCTGAGCTGGGCCTTCGCTGCGATAGATTTTCGCCTTCGTGGCAAGTAATGCGAAGGCAGTGATCACACCATAAGCCAGCATCGGCAGGAAGAACGCCAACTCGAGACTCACGTTGTCAGCAAAGCGCCCCACAGCGTAAGGCAGAATGGCGCCGCCAACAATCGCCACACATAGCAGGCCGGAGGTCGAAGGCTGGGCCACTCCTGCACGTTCGAGTGTAATGGTGAAGATCGTGGGGAACATTATCGCGTTGAACAGACCAACAGAGAGCGCAGCGTAAGCGGCCACCGGGCCTTGTGTCATGGCAACCGTCAGGCACAACAGCGAAGCAATTGCAGCAGCGCCTGCCAACAAACGTGGTGCCTCTATCTTGGTGAGAAGATAGCTGCCGACAAACCGGCCGATAAGTGCTCCCATCCAATAGATGTTGGCCAGATAGAAGCCTGCGGTTTCCAACGGCAAATCAAGCACATTGGGTTGATTGAGAAAGTTTATCATAATGCTGCCGATCGAAACCTCGGCGCCTACGTATAAACCTATCGCGATTGCACCAAAAATAGCCCATTTGGAACGCAGCGCCGCAAGCACTGAAATATTTTCAGAACCAACAATGGTTGCCGCTGCCTTTTCGATCCGGTGACGCGACATCCAGATAAACACCATCAGCCCCGCGAGCAGCGCTGCAATCAGCATGAATGCATGTGTCACCCCACTCAGTGCGACAATCTTCTCTGCAGGATCTGTAATGGCTTGATGTCCCGACTTGAGGACATCCTCTCCCAACATGATCCTCGATCCGAAATTGACACCCAAGACCACACCGAGAGAGTTAAATGCTTGTGCGAAGGTCAAGCGAAAATGGCTGCTTTCGGGCGGACCAAGCGCTGCCGCCAACGGGTTGGCAGCTACTTGCAATGTCGTGATACCAATTCCGAGCACAAACAACGCTGCGAGAATAAGTTCATAGCTCTGATAGCGCGTCACGAACTGGACGAGGAGACAACCCGATACCATAACGGCGAGAGCGATGAGAATGGAATTGACCGGTCCGGCGCGGTTGATAAGGGACGCAGCCGGCAGTGACATGAAGCCGTAGGCAGCAAAGAAAACCAGCTGCGTTAGTAGCGCCTCTGTGTAGGTCAGACTGAAGCTAGCTTTGAGCGAGGCGATCAAAGGATCATTATTCGATGTTATAAATCCCCAAGCAAAAAACAGGGTTGTAACGGTGATAAATGCTCCATATCGCGCAATAAATGCGACCATACCACTTGTATCGGATTCTGCGATAGAACTGTCCATGCCGTCTCTCCCTGATTATTTCTTGTCTATTATTTTACTGACCACATGAATGTTATTACTGATCCGGCTGCCAAACTTGTTGAAAATCTCTGCTGACCTGTAACGACTGAAAATATTTGTGGCACCTTGCTAGTATTGAGCGTGATCAACACGATCGATCTTTTGCCAGGGTTCTGAAAAGCAACGGTTTCCAGGCCATTTATCTCGGTGTCAGATTCAATCCGGCGAGCACCGCGCTTTACGAAGCGACTGGCATGGCCGAGGACATAATATTCGACGTTGCGGGTGATAGTGCCGGCTGCTTGATCTATCGTGACAACCCCGCGGCAATTGTCACAACCACCGAGATGCGGGCCGCTCTTTTCATCAAGTGCGAGATTCCAGAGAATCACACCTTTGGCCCAATTGCGCGTGCTGCCAATGATCAGCTTCTGTGTCATCCATGATAAAGTGCCACCCCAATCCGGAGCCCAGCTCCCACCTGAGCATTCGGTGAGCCAGGTTTCCTTATCTGGAAATGCATCATGCACCTTCGACTGGGCACGGACATCGCCAGCATAGCAATGCCAAGCTGTGCCCGCGAGATATTTGCCTGCGAGCGGGTCTGAATGCACGGTGAGTGGCTCTTGTGGACGATCCCAATTATGGTCCCAATCGAGAACCCTCACCTTCGAGCCGTTTCGAGACAAAAGCGGCCCTAAATGCGCGCCAACAAAAACAGATCTCTCAGCGGGTGTCAAAAGCATGCCGGGATAATTGTCCGGCTCAAAATTTGGCTCGTTCTGGATTGTCAGCGCATAAACAGGAACGCCCTCCAACTTGAATTTTACCAGCGTGCGATTGAGGTAACGGGCGTAAGCGTCATAATTCTCAAGTGTCAGCTTGCCCTTGATCATGCTGCCGCTGGATTTCATCCAGGCTGGCGGGCTCCACGGAGAGGCGAAGATCCGCAATGAGCGATTAATCGACAATGCTTGCCTGATTGTTGGCAGCAGTTCCTTTTGAGCGGCTGCGATCGAAAAATTAGTCAGCCCTGGATCCGTCTGTCCCACCGGCATATCGTCATAGCTATAATGTGTTTGCGAAAAATCCGATGCACCGATGGTCGTCCGTATCAATCCAAGCCCAAGACCGTTTCTGGAATTGAACAGCTCGCTCATCAGTGCGGTACGCTGTGATGAATTAAGGCGGCGTTGGATCAGCCATGCAGAAGCGTCTGTGATCGAGGCGCCGAAACCTTCGATTTCCTGATATTGGCGCTCAGGATTAACCCGGATTATCAGGCCCGCGGCTGGTCCGCGCTCAAGTGGAATGGCATCAAGTTGTGCCAGACGTTGGCTGCCATCTGAGCTGGAAACCCATGCTTGGACGGCGCCCGCCGACGGCTTGCCGCGTGCATGAGCAGCCTGTCCGGCAAAAAGTGCGAGGAAACTAAGCAAAGCTGACGCAAACCCCGCTTGGATAGTTATTGGACGAAGCATGTCAGGACTGAGCCTGGCAGAATTTGGCAACGAAATCCGCGTGTGTCGGCATTACATCGACACATTTGGCGATAACCGCTTCGATGTTGTCCAGATATTGCGCGACCTGCACGTCACTCTTGATGTCAGCCAGCGGGTCGTAGTTTCTTGGTATGATATCTTGGCCTAGAAGCACCTGAATCCAGCTCACCTCGGCAAACAGTTCATCATCTTCTCGGAAGATGCGGCCATTGGACCGGAACAAGTCAATCTTGCGCTGAAGCGTTGCAGGCACATCCATGTCGCGGCAGTAACGCCAGAAGGGCGTATCATCCCGCTGGGTTGCCTTGTAGTGCAAGATTACGAAATCGCGGGTTCGTTCATATTCAAAATCGGTTTGACGATTGAATTCAGCAATGGTTGCTTCGTCAAAATTTCGATCCGGGAACAACCGGACGAAGCGGATCAATGCTGACTGGATCAGGAAAAGACTTGTTGATTCCAGAGGCTCAAGAAAACCTGCGGAGAGACCAACCGCGAGACAGTTCTTGTTCCAAGTCTGGTTGCGCTTACCTGTAACAAAGCGGATGCGGTTTGGTTCGGCAATCTGATCACCATCAAGATTGCTGAGCAGGATCTGCTCAGCCTCCGACTCATCCATATATTGGCTAGAATAAACATGTCCGTTGCCGGTACGGTGCTGCAATGGGATGCGCCATTGCCACCCTGCGCCATGCGCCGTCGCCTTTGTGTAGGGCGTGAAGTTGTCTGACCGTGCGCATGGCACTGCGATAGCGCGATCACAAGGAAGCCATTGGGTCCAATCCTCGTAACCTGTCTTCATCGCTTGTTCGATAAGCAGCCCTCGAAATCCGGAGCAGTCAATGAACATGTCTGCCTTGATCGTCTCACCGTTTTCCAGAGTCACCGAGTCAATAAAACCGTCGCTGGCCCGCAGTGCAACGTCAATGACCTTGCCTTCGGTCCTTGTTACCCCCCGGCGTTCGGCATGGGTCCGCAGAAATTTGGCATAGAGCCCGGCATCAAAGTGGAAGGCATGCGCTATTTCACTGATTGGGGAATCGGGCATGTCAGGCCGTGCGACCATGAATTTGTTTTTCAAGGCTGCCGCAGTGTTGATCGAATAATTTGCGAGATCAGAGACTGCGCCTTTCTGCCTCATTTTGAGCCAGTATTGATGGCAACGAAGCCATTCCAGATCCTGGCCGATCGTCCCGAAACCGTGGATATAGCTTGAACCAATTGTCGACCAATCGTTAAACTGAATACCCAGCTTGAACGAGCCTTGCGTCACTTTCATGAACTGGGCTTCATCGAGATTGAGTATCTCATTGTAACGCTTGATCGCCGGTATCGTTGCTTCGCCGACACCGATGGTGCCAATCTCATCCGATTCAACGACGCGAATTTTGTACAGTCCTTGAAACAGGTGCGCGAAGAGCGCAGCTGCCATCCACCCCGCCGACCCACCGCCGACGATTAGGATTTCCTTGAGCGATTTGTCTTCCATAATCGGGTCGAGCTCTGTTCTAAATTTCCGCGCTTCAATTTGCTCCGATCGCACATCCATCGGGTGCCCGTTTTTCAGGAAGCCTACCGACTTGACGGGAGCGAGCATAGGTCAATCCATAGCCCCGCGGGAACAGGATCGAACTACGCGAAGCAGTTGGGCATGCAGCGCCAGGCCAATCGAACGGCAGACGGCCTTGGAAATCCTGCGAGCTATTGGCTTGGTTGTTCAGAAATAGGCCATCAGTTACACCCTGCCCCTCGGTCCCCGGCAACCAGGCTGCGACGAACGCTTCTGAACGGTTGATCAGGTCATTGACGTAGGTCGGTCGTCCAGAAAGCAGGATGGTGACAACTGGGACGCCTTTCCCTGAGACCCGGTTGAGCATGGCGAGATCCGCCGGATAGCGATCGCTATGCTGCAGCGATTGGGGGAAGGGGACGTCTCCTTTCGTCTCAGCGTAGGGTGCTTCAGAGGCGACCGCAATGATCACATCAAACCTCGAAACGTCAACGCCTGTACCATCAGCGCTATACTCGACTGTGCCCGTTGCGGTTTGCCGGATAGCATTCAGAATCGAAGTCGCGTTAGGAAAATCTGCTGCAGTGTTCTCGGTGCCCTGCCAGGTCATCGACCAGCCGCCGGTTTGGCGATCAATCTGGTCGGCACCGATGCCTACCACGAGGATATTGCTATCGCGCTTTAACGGGAGTGTATTTTTACGGTTCTTCAGCAAGACCAGTGATTTACGTACTGCTTCTCGCGCTAGATCCCGATCATAGTCGAGCTCATTCATCGCGGCTGGGTTGGCTTGGGGTAAAATCGGAGACTTCGCGAAAAGCCCTGAGCGCATCTTGACCCGCAGAATTCGCGTCACTGAGTCATCAATCCGGCTGATCGGGATAATGCCAGCTTGAACATCCTTGACCGTTTGAGAAATGAACTGCTCCCAATCATCAGGTACCATGACCAAGTCGATCCCGGCATTGATCGCCTGCGGGCAATGTGCTCGCGCACAGCCATCGACCTGTTCGATCGCATTCCAGTCGGACACTACGAGACCATCAAACCCCAATTTGCCTTTCAACACATTGGTTATGAGTTCCCGGTTGCCATGCATTTTTCCGTAATTTTTCCTGGCAGCGACATCATTCCAGCTGCTGTAGGAGATCATCACTGTCTGGACACCAGCCTCAAGCGCGCCAAAATACCCCACACCATGGATATTAATCAGGTCGCTTTGATTGGCACGATTTTCGCCCTGATCCGCACCATGAAATGTTCCGCCGTCGCCAATGTAATGCTTGGCTGTGGCAAGAGCGCTGTGATCGCCCATTGGCTGGCCAGGTCTCAACTTGTTTGCTGACATAAGATTGCCCTGCAAGCCCTCAACATAGGCTTTCGCATAGGCTCGCACCAATTGCGGGTCTGACGAATAGCTTTCATAGGTGCGGCCCCATCGAGGATTTTGAACCACTGCGAGGGTAGGCGCAAAAACCCATGTAATACCGGTAGAGCGGACCGCTGCCGCAGTGTGATTTGCTATCTTCCCGACCAGCACGGGATCATGGGCTGCACCCAAAGCGATATTGTGCGGATACAGAACGGTGCCGAATAAGTTGTTGTGGCCGTGAACAGCATCCGTTCCCCAGATCACAGGAATCTGAGTCTTCATTTCAGTTGATATCGACGCCTGATAGAATTTCTCTGAAAGCGCTGACCAGTCGGCGGCGGTAGAATGCTTGACCATGTTCGGCCAAGCGCCGCCGCCATTCAAGATGGAGCCGATATAATGCTTGCGCACTTGCTCAGGGGTGATCGAGCTAATCTCGGCCTGCGTCATCTGACCAATTTTTTGTTCGAGAGTCATGCCTGCGACGATTGCGGCGATGCGCTGCTCCATAGCCGGGTCCTTTTTGACAGGACTAACAATTCTGGGCCATTGGCTCGACTTCGATTTGGCGTCGGACCCAACTGAGGAAACGACAGCCATTCCTATTGCAAGTGCCACAAGCCCAGTCTTAAGCCGCAATTTCATTGTCACTGGAATTCCAATCTGAAACGCCGCCCATTAAGATCGTCGTTTCGAGGCAGTTCGCCAAACATGATTCCGGCGCGAGCTACGACCCGAAGGAACTCGCGCCGGAAAGCCAAGAGCTGCTTATTGGTGGGGTAAAACCGGACTAGTCGCTTACATTCCGCCCCACCATCAAAGCCACCTCAATAGCGGTAGTTGATCCCGAACAGGAACTGACGGCCGTACTGTTCGTAATCCTGCAGGAAGAACGAACCATCGGTTGCTTTCTTTCCGCCAGCGTCGGTGCCAAGCCTCGTGGCGTAGCGCGAGTCAGTCAGATTGTTGACCTGGAACAATATGCCAAGACCTTCCATCTTCGAGCCCTCTTGGAAGGTATAACCGATCTGCGCTGAAACATCCTTGTCTGAGAGGATTTCAGTAACGCCACGCGCTGCAAACAGAGCAGTTACCTCGCCCTTGAACGCCGACCGATACCGATATGCCGCGCGAGCCTGGAAGCCATTCTTCTCGAAATAGCCGGTGATCGAGTAGACTGTGCCTGACAGGCCCGGGATACGGGTCGCCTGGATCACAAGCGGATCGGTACTAGTAGTCGGATGCAAATCAGATTTGGTGTAAGAGTAGCTGCCGATCACCCCAAAGCCATCGAGCATCGACGTGAGTTTGCCGAACTCCAATGCACCGCTGATTTCGATACCCTTTATCGAGCCACCTTTTCCGTTTGCCGGTTGGTTGATCTGGCCGATCGAGCTGACAATTACGCCAGGAGGAATCTTCCCAGGAACCAGTGCTTGAGGAGGTACCGGCAGGCCAGCGAAATCAAACGGCTGGCGGAGGGTGTAAATATAATTGTCCAGATCTTTGTAGAAACCCGCGATGCTGATGTAGCTGGCCTTGCCGATGTACCACTCATAAGCGACATCCAAAGCCTTCGCCCGCCATGGCTCAAGCTTGGCATTGCCACCATTGCCAGACCATGGGTTGACTGTTTGACCAGGAACACATGGTTGGCTGCCCGAGCAGATATTTACGTTGAACGACGGCACAAAACTGGCCCGCAACTCATCCATGCGTGGCCGTGCCATTTGTTTGGCGGCCGACAGTCGTATCCGGTGGCCACCCCCGAACTCGTAAATCGCATTCAAGCTGGGAAGGAAGTCGGTATAACTCGCTCCTGACACCACGGGTGTCACTACTCGCGAACCAGCAGTGCCATTGATTGCGCTGCCGGATGATTCCTGCCGTTGGTTTACCAACTGTGCGCCAATGTTTCCGTGGAAATTACCCCAATCGAACGACGCCTTGGCCCTAAGGGTCAGGATTTCCTCATCAATTGACCAAGCCTTGTTGAAGGTATCATCGTTAATGAACACGGTCTTGTCATAATACCGCGGCAGCGCCTCGGGCAGGTTGACGCTCAGCACGTTGCCAAAACCGCCGTATCCGAGCGAGGTTGGATCAACCAGAAGTGACGGATCGACCAGAACCTGTGCGCGACCGTTTTTCAGTTTGAGGTCAAATTCATCAACACGCTTGGTCTTTTCGCGCTTGGTGAAATTCAGCCCGATATCAAACTTGTCGAAGAAACCGTCGACATCATATTCGAGGCCCATATCGAGCGCGTAGACTTTTTCTTTGACATGTGGCTCCTTGGTCTGGCCATCATGTCCCCATCCGCCCCAAGGATCGCGGTCACCCAGCGAAATTCGCGATGCATCAGCATAGTTAAGGCCGGCTCCGAATGTCGGGAAGCCATCAACGTTGTTGAGATTCCAACTGATTGTGTCAAAGGCGCGATTGGGAATGTAGTTTGTGCTGTTGGCTGTCGGTGTTGCCCCTGTAAATCCACCGGCATAGGTTTCCGTGATACTCTCATCACGCTTGTTTTGCGAATAAGACAAGTCGACAACAAAACGCAGTCGGTCTGTCATGTTGAAATCGTTATTCAAGCCAATCGAAAACAGCTCATCGTCGCGCTTATTGTAATCGTTGCGGATGATCGGTGCGATCTTGGTTATCGATCCTGTAGTCGCCACTGGCGTGCCGCCGTAGTCGGTAACACCAGCATTGTTAATGATCTGGTCTGGCGTACCAGCCGCCCCACCAGGTCCGAAGAAGTTGAAGAACGGGTTCATGAACCACTGCGCGCCGCGCATTGTTTCACGCTGCTTGAAGCGCGAATAATAGCCATCGAGCGTGATATGAACCGTCTCGCTTGGCTTCCATTCGGCGATCGCTATTGCAGCATCGCGCTTGTTCAACCGCGAATAGGCAAACAACTCGGTGCCTGAGAGGAAGTTAGCATTGTCTGCCGTGTCGGGATTGATGAAAGACTTGATGTCCGTCGGTGTGGTGTGATCGTGCCCAGTAAACGTACCACTGAAAGTCTCGTAGTTGTATGCCTTGTAATGCTTGTTCTGCGATGGCGCATCGAGATGCGCGTAGCCAAGGGCCCAACCGAAGGTTCCGGATTCATTCTGATCGATATAGCTGATGCTAGCGCGCCCGCCGTAGTTGCGAACGTCAGAATTGAGCCGTTTGCCTGACGTCAGTTCGCCGCGAAGGTTGATCGCGATAACACGCTTGGCAAAGGAGAGGGGGCGTACGGTGCGCAAATCGACGGTGCCTGAGAGGCCCATGCCCGAAATGTCGGCATCGGGAGTCTTGTAAACAACGACGCCGGACAGAAGTTCCGATGGATACTGGTCAAACTCGACACCGCGGTTATCGCCCGAACTCGCTTGAGTCCGGCCATTCAGCAATGTGGTGGAAAAATCAGGTGCAAGTCCGCGGATCGAAATTGTCGTTGCGCGGCCGCCAACCCGCTGTGTCGCCAAGCCAGGCAGGCGCGAAAGCGATTCAGCGATACTGACATCAGGAAGTTTGCCAATGTCTTCAGCCGAAATAACCTCTACGATCGAGGCTTCGTTCCGCTTGATGTCGAGCGACTTTCCGATTCCGAAGCGGATACCACTTACGATAATCTCCCCTTCCGGTTCATCCGCCACTTCTTCGGCGAGTGTCTGACTCGTTTGAGCGAATGCTGCTGTTGGCCAGATAGCCATCAAAGCAAGCGTGGAGACAGCAGCAGTGCCGAATCGATAGGCCTTTCCAGCCCGACCGGCGGCACACTTGTTGCTCGAAAAATTCACTGATGTTTCCTCCCCATAATTCTGGCTCATTGACCAAGTTCCGCGAGTGCAACCCAGAATCATACCGTTCGCATCGCCCCAATTCCGTAACCTTCAATTCTGTTTCGCAACAAAACAAGGACTGGAAGCGCTTCCAACTTAGAGATCAATTATCCGTTATGTCAATGCCTGAAAATTTGAGTGTGCCGTAAAATCCGCAGCAACGCTGCAAATTTGCTACAAATAACTGATCAGATACCTGGGCAAAGGCGGTAAGAGAAGCGCTTCCAGTCGGCCTGCTGAGAAATCCGACTATTTGGGAGGCGCTGATGAATCCCGAGTGACCAGACGAAATTCAATGTTTTGATGATTGGGCACGGCGCCGCCAGTCCCTCCGTTGATCGCCCCGACAATCAAATCGACAGCGCGTTGCCCAATTTGCTTGATCGGCTGGTGAACGGTGGTGAGCGGCGGCCAGACGATCTCAGACACCGGTGTATCATCAAAGCCAGTTACCGAAATGTCGCGCGGAATCTCCAGGCCCATTTTGTGGATCGCAAGCAGGGCACCGGCTGCCATGTCATCGTTGGCACAAACAAGCGCGGTTGGCCTGTCCGGTCGGTCCAGCATTCGCTGAGCGCTTTCGATTCCCGAATGGAAAGTGAAGTTGCCGGGCTCTACTATGGCATCTTGGGGTGCGATACTGGCTGATTTCAAGGCGGATAGGAATCCATCAAAACGGCCCTCAGCTGACAAATGGCCGCTCGATCCCTTGATGTAGCCGAACTTGCGATGCCCAAGATCGATGAGATGTCTTGTTATCTCGAAACCCGCAGCCTTATCATCAATTCCGACCGATGCCGTTATGCGTTGAACCTCTTCGCCGCCAGAAATGCAGACTACCGGGCACTTCTTCTCGCAAATCTGTTTGACCAATTCGAGCCGGTCCGAAAAAGGCGGAGTGAGGATGATTCCGTCGCAACGTCCTTCCTCTATCAGCGCTATTATCTGCCTCTCAGCTGTTGGCGCAGTCTGGTTGACAGTGTGTGTCACCAGCTGAAAGCCCTGACTGGCGCAGGCCCGGAGCGCACCCAGTTCAAGGCCGGAATTGTAGTAAGAATTTGGTTCGCTATCCAGGTCAGATGCATGAATCAGCGCAATCTGCCTTGTTGCACCGCCGGCAAGGTTGCGTGCTTGGATGTTGACCTTGTAGTCGAGCATCTGAACGGCACGCTGGACCCGTTCGCGAATTTCCGCACGAACATTAGGACCATTGTTGAGCACACGCGAAACCGTTGTCCGCCCCACACCCGCCAGTGAAGCAACGTCATCAATCGTAGGTTTTTGGCTCGCCAAACTATTGTCCAATTGCATGGTTCATTGCGCTCTTTGCGCTTATGGTCGGATTACCTGTTTACGCAACCCCGCTGCTAGGATTGACATGACGACCGCAACCTAAGCCTTGACCGCGAGCGAAGGAAGCAATCTAAACGCGCAAATGAGCACAGATGCGGAGCCCGAAATTTCGATGGAATGGATCGGCACGGAGCGCGAGCCGGTCGTTACAATTGACGGATTCGCTGATGACGCTGAGGTGTTGAGAGCGGCAGCCTGGCAGAGCAGGTTCAAGCCAATCGGCGAATATTATCCTGGGCCACGTGCGCCTGTTCCAGCACGGTATCTGGAATCGATCGGAGAAGTGCTCGATGCTGTGATGCGCGAGTTCTTTTCTTGCCGCGAAGGAGGAGAAGTTCTGCGGTCATACTACTCGATGGCAACTACGCCTCCCAATGAATTGACTCTGCCGCAGCGCATCCCGCACACTGATGCCTATGATGATCGCCAGATCGCTATCATCCATTTTCTTGGCTATGACGATCTTGGCGGCACCGCCTTTTTCCGTCATCGGTCGACAGGCTTTGAAACGGTCAACTCCCAGCGCGTAGAGAGCTATCATGCCGCATTGGACGCCGAATTTAAACAGCATGGTGAACCCGAGCCAGCCTATATCGGCTCTGACTCCCCTTTCTTCGAACGCATCCATGTCAGCGAACATCGCTATAACCGGGCGCTCATTTATCGCGGCAAGCTGCTGCACTGTGCCGCACTCGATGCAAGACCAAACCTACCGGATAGTCTGGAAAATGGGCGCCTGACCGTCGCAACGTTTGTGAAGCCGCATCTTAGTAATCGCCAAGCGAATCCATCATGAAAAACATTGCTGTCTGGCAGAACGTTTCGCCCGAACAATTTGCTAATGAAATCAGACCGATCAGCGAACCCGCCATTCTCAGGGGATTGGTCGATGGCTGGCCGATAGTGACGGTCGCTCGTCTAGGCGACAAGCCGTTAGTCGACTATTTGGGATCAATGGCCGATTCCAGTCCGATCGCCAGCATTTATGCCCCGCCGGAAGCTGAAGGCCGATTTCATTATGTCGAAAATATGCGCCGACTGAATTTTGAGCGTGTGAGTATCACGCTGCAAAATTTCCTCGATCAATTACTTGCCGAGGCGGAAAGTGAAACGCCCACCGCTTTAGCGGCGCAGGGCCTCATCGTTCCCAAATGCTTGCCCAAATTCGCGGGCAGTCACCCACTGCCAATCCTGCCCCCAGCGATAATACCGCGCATGTGGATAGGAAATGCCGCGAAGGTCGCAACCCACTGCGACGAATTGGAAAACATTGCTTGTGTAGTTGCTGGGCGTCGGCGGTTCACACTGTTTCCACCAGAGCAGGTAGGTAACCTCTATATGGGGCCGTTCGAGCTTACGCCTGCTGGCACTCCGATCAGTATGGTGCACGTGACAAAACCAGATTTTGATCGCTATCCCCGGTTTGCAGATGCACTGAATGCCGCTTGTTTCGCCGAGTTAGAAGCTGGCGATGCGATATACATCCCTTATCAGTGGTATCATCATGTGGAATCGCTCGATCAAGTGAACATACTGGTGAATTACTGGTGGAATGGAGCCCGTCAGGATCTGGGCTCCGCTTGGGACGCCATGCTCAACGGGATTATCAGTTTGCGCAGCCTTCCGCCTGATCAGCGCCGCGCCTGGCGCGCTATGTTCGATCACTATGTTTTTCTGACCAATGGTGATCCCGGGGAGCATCTACCTCAACATGCTCGCGGCATTCTCGATGCCGATGCCCCAGAACACATCGCGCAAATGCAGAGAGATTTGATCACTAATCTCACTAATCCGTCAGCCTCCAAAGTTGGTTCGCTGAAATGACCGCCCTTGCTGAGCCAGACTTGCGCGTTGAATGGATTGGTAACGAACGCAACCCGGTCGTGGTAATTGATGATTTTGCGCCCGACCCACAAGCGATGCGCAAGACATCGGCCGGTCTCGATTTCGTTCCGGTTCCAGAGCAATATTACCCGGGCACCCGGGCCATCGCACTGCCAAACTATTTTGAGACTGTTGGCCCGGTTGTCAGACTCGCGCTACGTGAGTTTTACGGCTGTATGAATGTGCATTTTCAACAAGCCTATTACTCACTTGCAACAAAGCCGGTCACCACGCTGTCGCAGGAGCAGCGCCTGCCGCATTACGACACAGTTTTTGAGAACTACTTCGCAGTCGTGCATTTCCTCTGCCCGGCAAAGTTTGGTGGCACAGCATTTTTCAGACACCGGTCGACAGGCTTCGAAACAATCACTGCTGCACGAAACGCCGAATATGCCGAGAAACTCGATGCTGAGATTGACTTATTCGGTCTGCCATCGCCTGCCTACGTCACGGGCGATATGGACTTGTAACGGTTTTGCGCCGGTCACTTGAGAGTTTTACACTCGCTCAAGGAGACCGACGAGATGATCAAGCATACGGAAGATTTCAAGCGTGAGGCGGTTCGGATTGCTCTGAGCAGCGGGCTGTCACGGCGGCGGGTTGCGTCAGATTTGGGGGTTGGCCTTTCGACGCTGGGCAAGTGGGTATGCGCGTATCGGCCCGCTGATCTGGTGGCAGCACCGCAGGCCGATCTTGCCCGCGAGAATGAACGGCTTCGCCTTGAGAACCGTATCCTCAAGGAGGAGAGGGATATCCTAAAAAAGGCTACCCAGTTCTTCGCGAGCCAGCGGTCGTGAGGTTCGCCTTTGTCGATAGCTGGCGTCACCAGTGGCGGGTGGAGACGATCTGCCGGGTGATGCGGGTTAGTGCTCGTGGCTACCGATCCTGGCGCGCGCGGCCAGCGAGTGGGCGGTCGCGCGGGGACATGAAGGTGCTGGCGCATATCCGCGAACACTACAGCCTGAGCCTTGGCAGCTATGGCCGCCCTCGCATGACAATGGAGCTCAAGGAGGCGGGCCTCGATGTTGGCGAGCGCCGGGTTGGCCGATTGATGCGGATTAACGGGATCAAGCCGGTTCGCACCCGCAAACACAAGGTGACCACCAATAGTAATCACAGCCTTGGGATCGCGCCGAACCTGCTCGATGGTGACTTCATCGCAGATGCACCGAACCGCAAATGGGCCGGCGACATTACCTATATCTGGACGCACGAAGGCTGGCTCTATCTCGCCGTCATTCTCGATCTTCACAGCCGCCGGGTCGTTGGCTGGGCGGTCAGCGACCGGATGAAGAAGGATCTGGCGATCCGGGCGTTGGACATGGCCGCAAACCTCCGGAATCCGCCGAAGGACTGCATCTTCCATAGTGATCGCGGCAGCCAATATTGCGCCTACGATTACCAGAAGAGGCTCCAGAAATACGAGCTGACGCCATCGATGAGCGGTAAGGGTAATTGTTACGACAACGCGGCGGTCGAGACGTTCTTCAAATCGCTGAAAGCCGAACTTATTTGGCGGCAGAGCTGGCCGACGCGGCGCCAGACCGAAGCTGC
>CAMDQO010000037.1 GCA_945906105.1 Novosphingobium sp. Chol11
TGGCTTTGTTGCGTAATTGCGCGCGGGGGATTCCTCCGGGGAATCTAATGCGTTAAGTTGGCTCATGCCCAAGCCAGCGCCACCAAAATATCGCACAACGAACTGGAGCGCGTATAACGCCGCTCTGAAGCAGCGTGGATCGCTGGATATTTGGTTTGATCCCGACATGCAGTGGCTATCGGCACCATGCGGTCGTCCTGGTCGCCCCGCTCATTTTTCGAACAGTGCGATCGAACTGTGCTTGACGTTGAAGGCGCTCTTCAACCTGCCACTGCGGCAGGCGACGGGGTTCGTGGCGAGCCTGCTCAAGCTGGCTGATCTGGACTGGCCGGTGCCGGATTATACTACGCTGTGTCGGCGTCAGAAGACGCTGCCAGTTGCTCTTGGCGGGCGCCCCAGTTCGGGCGGTCTGCATCTTCTGGTCGACAGCACCGGCATCAAGATGATGGGCGAAGGCGAGTGGAAGACACGCAAGCATGGCGCCTCCTATCGTCGCCAGTGGCGCAAGGTGCACATCGGGATCGACGCAGAAAACCTTGATATCCGGGCCATCGAAGTCACCACCAACGGACAAGGCGATGCCCCTGTCCTCCCCGATCTGTTGGCGCAGATCCCGGAGGACGAAAAGATCAGCAGCGTCGGTGGGGACGGCGCGTACGACACCAGGAAGTGTTATGCCGCGATCACCGAACGCGAGGCGCAAGCCATCATTCCGGTCCGCCGCAACGGGCGACCATGGAAGGAGGATGGCCCCGGCGCGGCTGCCCGCAATGAAACGCTCCGGGCTTGTCTGCGGCTTGGCCGCACCATCTGGAAGAAATGGAGCGGTTATCATCGCCGCAGCCTCGTCGAAACGAAAATGCACTGCTTCAAGCTGCTCGGCCAACGCGTCATGGCTCGCACCTTCGATCGTCAGATAACCGAGCTCAAAGTCCGTGCTGCAATCCTCAATCGCTTCTCGCAAATAGGCACACCCAATACCGTTCGTGTTGGGTAGTAATCCTAAATAAAGGATGGTTCAGGCCCGCGCGGAGTTATACAACAAAGCCGGTCCTGATCATGCCCGGTTACACATCCTGCCCGCCCATAGCCAATCGCCCGGAAACAGCTCCGGGTGCAGCTTTGCCATAAGGTTGAATGGTTAATGCCGGGATAAGGCGGCGGTCTATTCGATCAGATCGGCCCCGGTCCGGTTGCCTTCGGGCACGCCGTGTTCGGCCTGCCAGGCCTCCAGATCATCATAGCAAGCCTCAACCACATCGGCGTAAGTCTGGCGAAACAGCGTGCGCTGATCGGCGTGATCGAACACCAAGGGGCGGTTGTTTTTCACCGCATTGAGCACCAGCGGTGCGATGTCTTGCGGGCGATAGAACGCCAGCGTGCTGTGGGTGGTGTCGCTGCCGGAAAACTGCACTTCGGCGACGGGTTCCGGCCCGCCGAACCGGTCTGGCCGGTAAGCACCATTGTTGGCCTTCATTCCCGATGCCACCCCGCCCGGGCAGTATGCGGTGGTGAACACGTTGTGCGCGCGCATCTCGATACCAAGGTTCATCATCATGCCGATGATGCCCATTTTTGCCGCCGAATAGGGCACGTGGACTGGCATCCAGCCGGGCAGCAGCCCCGCCATCGAGGCCGTCGCGCAAATGTGGCCGCCGCCATTGGCGATCATGTCCGGCAGGAAGGCACGGGTGGTGTTCATCACCCCCATCAGGTTGACCTGCACGATCCAGTCAACGTCGTCGTCGGACATTTCGGCAAGCGGCGTAAAGCTCGTCGCCCCGGCATTGGCGAAAACCAGACTGATGGGGCCGAGTGCTGCGGTGGCGGCATCGCGCATGGCATTGATCGAGCCGCGTTCACAAACATCACATGCGATGGCTACAGCCGTGCCGCCCGCAGCCGTGATGGCATCGGCAACCTTCTGGGCGTTTGCCAGCTTGATGTCAGCGACGACAACCCGCGCGCCTTGCCGGGCAAGCTCTTTCGCCAGCCCCATGCCAATGCCGCTGCCCCCGCCGGTGACGACTGCTGCCCTGCCGCTGATCTCGGTCATGCCTGTCCCTCCGCGCCGCGATTAATGCGACGCTTCGGTTTCATTATCTATGCAAGTGGGCAGAAATGTCCAGTGCTTCAGATGAGACTGGCAGGCCCAAAGGCGTGAGGCAGCAGTTCGGAGAGTTTGAGTTCCAGCACCTCCCCCTCACCCACGCACCAGATCACCGGATCGGTGCCGCCCAGCTGCGCCAGTTCATTCAGCACCTGGCGGCAGCGCCCGCATGGCGTGACCACCGGGCCTGCTGCGCCGTTCATGCCACCGATCACCGCCACGGCAAGCAGCCCGCCGCGCGCACCGGTGTTCATCGCCTGCGCCACGGCGGACGTTTCGGCGCAGAGCGTCAGGCCATAGCTGGCGTTCTCGACATTGGCCCCGGTAACAATGCTGCCATCGGCAAAAGCCAGCGCCGCGCCGACATGGAAGTTTGAGTAGGGCGCATAGGCGCGGGTCGCGGCGGCGCGGGCAGCGGCAATCAGTGCTTGTTGATCTACGCCTGTCATCGCCGCCTCAGTCACTTCTGCACCACCACCCAGCGCAGTGGCTGGTCATCGGCCTGCGTTTCCAGCCGGGTGCTGGCGGTCCACATGGTCCAAGGCCGGCCGGCATAATCGGGCTCAAACCGCTCGCGCACAAGCCACAGGTTGCGATCAATCGCGGAAGCAAGGTGATAACGTGATTCAAACCGCGCGGTAACCTTGAGCAAAGCCTTTTTGCCGGTATGCGTCTCGACCTGATTGAGGAAGGTGATCAGTTCGCTTTCCACCGCCGCATCGCTGACCTTGACCGGACAATCATCAGCCAGCCGGTCAAGCTCGACCGCAGGCGGCAGCAGCTTGGCGTCGCGCGGTACATTGGTGACGAAGTTCGCCGCCTGCCGGTCGGCGGGCTGGCAGGGATCATAGATGTGCACCGCGCCCACTTGCAGTTTTGCCGCGCGCGCGCCTTCCATGTTCTTGCCGAAAGCAGAGTCACGGGCAAAAGCGCTGGCGCTGGCGTCGATATAGGCAAAATCGGCACCAATCGCCTTGAGCGCGATCCAGTCAATGTTGCCATCTGCGGCGTTAACCTCAACGCCCTGATCCCGAAATGCCGTGCGAGAGGGCGTCCAGCCTTTGAGATGCCACCACACCGCCACCGCCACCGCCATGGCCAGCAATAGCGCCAAAGCGGCAAACCGCAGCCGCCATCGGCTTCCTCCCTTACGTCTAGCCATTTTGCGCAACCTGTTTTTCCCGGTGTTTGAATCCCAATTCAAACTAGCCCCTGATATGCAGGACACAGATCAGCGTAAAGAGGCGGCGGGCAGTGGCAAAATCGGTTTCGACCTTGCCCTCCAGCCGTTCGAGCAGCATTTCCGCCGCTTCATTGTGAACGCCGCGCCGCGCCATGTCGATGGTCTCAATCTCTGCCGCAGTGGCCTTGCGGATCGCCTGATAATAGCTGTCACAGATGGCGAAATATTCGCGGATCGGACGGCGGAAGCGGCCAAGCCCCAGGATCAGCGTTTCGAGCAACTGTCCGGCATTGTCCGCAATATCAAGCGACAGCCGCCCGTCCTGCACCGAAAGCTTGAGCTTGTAGGGGCCAAGGTGCCCTGCCTCAAAAGCGCGGGCCGGCTTGAACACATTTTCCTCGATCAGATCGAAGATGGCGATCCGGCGCTCCTGCTCGATATCGGCATTGCGCCACAGAATCGTCGCCTCGTCGAGTTCGATCTCAGAAATGCGCGGGTCCGCCATGGGCGGCTTGTTTCGCAGATGCAGCAATGCGGGGCAAGGGGGAGTGAAATTTGGTTCACGCAAAGGCGCAAAGGCGCAAAGGAATTGTATTATGCGGCGAAGCCCCCTTCAAAACAAATGAGGCGCAAAATGTGATGTGGCTGAATTGATTACACCTGCGGCGGGCACAACCTCTTTGCGGCTTCGCTAAAGGCGAAGTTTATCCTGAGCGCCTGCAAGGCAGCCGAAGGGCGCCTCTGCGTGAACCAAAAAATCGCCGTCTCTCAAGCAATCCACAAGCTGTGGATTAATTCTCCCGCATCTCCTGCTTGTAGCCAAGGCTCAGCAAGAGCATTGATCGCGCCACATGGCCGAAGAAGATCTCCTCATCCGCTCTCCCCACACCCCCAGCGGTGAGGCGCAGATTCGCGCTCTGCCCGCCAATATTGAGGCTGAGGCCGCTTTTCTGGGTGCCGTGCTGATCGACAACCGGGTGATCGAAGAACTCAACACCCCGCTGCGTCACGATCATTTCTTCGAGCCGATTCACGGCCGCATCTTTGAACGCATCGTCCAGTTGCTGGATCGCAAGGCAGTGGTCACGCCGGTCACGCTGCGCCCCTATTTCGAAGCGGATGAGGCGCTGAAAGCACTGGGCGGGGTCACTTATCTCGCCCGCCTCACCGCCGATGGACAGGGGCTGCTGGCCCCGCGCGAACTGGCCGAGCAGATCTATGAGCTGGCGCTGCTGCGCGAACTGGTCGCGGTCGGGCGTGAGCTTGTCACCAAGGCGATGGATACGTCTGAAAGCGTCGCCCCGCTTGAGCAGATCCAGGATGCTGAAGCCGCGCTTTACCGGGTGGCGGACGGCGCTTCATCGCAGCAGCAGGCGCAGAATTTCGGTGAGGCTACCCGCACCGCGATCATCGCCATCGAAAAGGCGCTCAATTCGGGCGGGCATATTGCGGGCAAGACCACCGGCCTCACCAGCATCAATGAGAAGATCGGCGGCCTGCACGACAGCGACCTGATCATTCTGGCCGGTCGCCCGGGCATGGGCAAAACCGCGCTGGCCACCAATATCGCCTTCAACGCCGCCAGCCGCCTGCTCAGCGATCTTCAAGGCGGCATCGAGGAATCCGCCTCGGTCGGTGCGGCGGTGGCATTCTTCAGCCTTGAGATGAGCGCCGACCAGCTGGCGACGCGAATTCTGGCCGAGCAGGCGGGCATCAGCAGCGAAAGCTTACGCACCGGGCGCATCAGCCGTGAGGATTTCCAGCAGCTGTCCTTCGCCAGTCAGCGCCTGGCCGAACTGCCGCTCTATATTGACGACACCCCGGCGCTCACCATCGCTGCGCTGCGGGCCCGCGCAAGGCGGCTGAAGCGTAAGCACAATATCGGCTTGATCATCGTCGATTACCTTCAACTGCTGCAAGGTAGCGGGCGCGGCAATGACAACCGGGTGAACGAGATTTCCGAGATCAGCCGCGGGCTGAAGACCTTGGCCAAGGAACTGGGCCTGCCGGTGATCGCGCTATCGCAGCTCAGCCGCGCGGTGGAACAGCGCGAAGACAAGAAGCCGATGCTGTCAGATTTGCGCGAATCGGGCTCTATCGAGCAGGACGCCGACATGGTCTGGTTCGTCTTCCGCGAAGACTATTACGTCAACGCCACCGAGCCCAAGCTCCCCGCCGAGGGGGACAAGCCGGACGTTCACGAAAAGTGGGAGACCTGGCGGCAGAAGATGGAGCAGGTCACCGGTTTGGCCGAACTGATCGTCGCCAAGCAGCGCCACGGCTCTACCGGCCGGGTGCGCCTGCGCTTTGAGGCGCGGGTCACGCGCTTCTCCGATCTGGCACCGGATGAACTGGCAGCGGATCGTTATGATTGAGCAGCCCTACCTTGCATCTGTGATTCCCGATTTCCTTGACTTTTGCTCCCCCGCTCCCTAGCTGCACCTCCTTCCCGAGATTCTCATTATATCGGAGTGCCCTATGGCGCGCGTTACTGTCGAAGATTGTGTCGACAAGATTCCCAACCGTTTCGACCTGGTCCTGCTTGCTGCGCAGCGTGCGCGTGAAATTTCAGGCGGTGCAGAACTCACCGTTGATCGTGATCGCGACAAGAACCCCGTCGTTGCGCTGCGCGAAATCGCCGAAGAAACCGTGCGGCCTGATCTGCTGCGCGAATCGGTTGTCGGCTCGCTCCAGCTTGTGCTGCCCGATGATGATGATCAGGTTGATGATGTCGGCTCGCTCAGCCAATCTGCCGAAGCGCTGCGCATCACCGCAGCCACCCCGGTACGCAGCACCTCGATCGGCGGCGATTACGACGGCTGATTTTCAGGGCAATTGCGCAAAATTCCGACGGCCCGTTTCCCATTGTGGAGACGGGCCGTTCGCTTATTTCCGGCCCATTAATTATTATCGGCCCATTGTTTATTTTCGACAGGGCCAATTCCGAGAGAACATATCGGACATGGCGCGATTGAGCGTGGTCTGACCGCGCTGGGCGGCGGGATAACTGCTCAGGTGGTTAAGCCACATCAACTGGCTCACCTTGGTTGGCGTTGGCGGGCACGAGCTGGGATGGCCCGCAGCCCGCTCTTTCTTCAGCCGATCACGATAACCATAGCCAGCCGCCGTGGCCTCAGCCTTGAGCACGCCAACGTCGGACGAAAGCATCGCCATGATCCCCTTGGCCTTGAGCGCATCAACCTTGGCAAGGAACGTGGCAACGCTCATGTCGCCGGGTGCAGCATGAGCTGGCGCGACCATGGTTGCAGCGGCAATTATTCCGGCAACTAAGGCTAATTTGGTCTGCTTCATGGCGTGTTCCCCTTGCTGGTCAGCATACACTTCTTGACCAACCTGACCTTGCCGCACCATGAACTACCCAACCAAGCAAGGCACTCATGAGCGACGGTCCTGACATTATTGCTAATATTGCCACAGGCGCTCTGGTTGCTCGCGCGGTAGAGCCCCTGCATGGAGAATACGCAGCCGATGGTCACACGCATGAGGCCGCCTGTCTCAACTGCGCCACGCCGCTGATCGGCAGCCATTGCCATTCCTGCGGCCAGCACGCCCATGTCCATCGCACCTTGGCTGCGTTTTTTCATGATCTGGTCCATGGGGTTTTTCACTTTGAGGGCAAGACTTGGCGAACCCTGCCGCTGCTGGCGTGGAATCCCGGCAAGCTGACCCGCGAATATATCGACGGACGCCGCGCCAGCTATGTCAGCCCGATTGCGCTGTTTTTGTTCGGCGTATTCCTGATGTTTGCGGTCGTGACGCAGTTCTCAAGAGAATTTGAGCCAGGCAATATCGTCAAGGTCAACGGCACCTCGGTCAACGAAGGTTTGCCGATCCAGACCAAGCGATTAGCCGCACTTAAAGCCGAGCGCACGCAGCTGGTTCGCGGCAAACATCCGACCGAGGCTATCGATGGCCAAATCGCGGGTCAGGAAGAGGCCTTGCGGGTGATGCAAGGCGTGAAGAACGCCAGATTTGACCAACTTAACGCGCACAGCAATGTCGGGGCAATCGACCGGGCACTAAAGGGGCTCAAGACCAACCCAGGCCTCGTGCTCTACAAATTGCAGAACAATGCCTACAAATACAGCTGGGCGTTGATCCCGATTTCGGTCCCGTTCGTCTGGCTGCTGTTTCCCTTCAACCGACGATTTCACATCTACGATCACACTGTGTTCGTGACCTATTCGCTGTGTTTCATGACCTTGCTCGTTGTGATCCTGACGCTGGCGATTGCGGTGGGAAAACCGCTGATTGTGCCGGCTGCGATGCTGATCCCGCCATGGCACATGTACCGGCATTTGCGCGGAACCTATGGCCTAAGCTGGCGCAGCGCGCTGTGGCGGGCAACCGCGCTGTTGGCCATTGCGGTGACGGCAATGCTCCTGTTCACGATGCTGATTCTGGCCCAGACCGGAGCCTGATCAAGCCCCCTGCGCCGCCGTCCCGCCGAACTTCTTGCCCGCCTTGGGGATTGCCGAACCACGCACTGCGGTGGGCAATGCCGGACCGCTCGGCGCATCGGGGCGATCGAGCTTGCCCGTCTCCATCAGCTGCTTGATCTCGTCGCCGGTCAGCGTCTCATATTCGAGAAGCGCCAGGGCGACGACGTGGAGCTTGGCTTCCTGCGCCTTCAAAATGTCACTGGCGCGGGTATGCGCACCATCGACCAGCGCACGGATTTCGCTGTCGATCAGCTTCGATGTCTCATCCGACATCATCACCCGCTGGTTGGAACCATAGCCCAGATAGCCCTCGCCCTGCTCTTCATACTGGAGCGGCCCGAGTTTCTCCGACATACCCCATTTGGTGACCATGTTGCGCGCCAGACTGGTGGCATACTGGATATCCGACGAGGCACCCGATGATACCTTGTCATGGCCGAAGATCAGCTCTTCCGCCACGCGGCCACCCATCGAAACCGAGAGGTTGGCGTGCATCTTGTCGCGGTGATAGGAATAGCTGTCACGCTCAGGCAAGCGCATCACCATGCCCAGCGCGCGGCCGCGCGGGATGATCGTTGCCTTGTGGATCGGATCAGACGCCGCCTCATTGACCGAGACGACGGCATGGCCCGCCTCGTGATAGGCAGTCATCTTCTTCTCTTCCTCGGTCATCACCATCGAGCGGCGTTCAGCCCCCATCATGACCTTGTCCTTGGCGTCCTCGAACTCCTGCATCGCCACCAGCCGCTTGTTGCGGCGTGCTGCGAGAAGGGCGGCCTCATTGACCAGATTGGCCAGATCCGCGCCAGTGAAGCCCGGTGTGCCACGCGCAATCACGCGCGGATTGACGTCAGGCGCCAGCGGCACCTTCTTCATGTGGACGCCAAGAATTTTCTCGCGGCCTTCGATATCGGGGATCGGCACGACCACCTGACGGTCAAACCGGCCCGGACGCAGCAGCGCTGGATCCAGCACATCGGGGCGGTTGGTCGCGGCGATGATGATGATGCCTTCATTGGCCTCAAACCCATCCATTTCGACCAGCAACTGGTTCAGCGTCTGTTCGCGCTCGTCGTTCGAATTGCCAAGGCCGTGGCCGCGATGGCGACCGACCGCATCGATTTCGTCGATAAAGACGATGCACGGCGCGTTCTTCTTGGCCTGTTCGAACATGTCACGCACGCGGCTGGCACCAACGCCGACGAACATTTCGACAAAGTCCGAGCCGGAGATGGTGAAGAACGGCACACCTGCCTCACCGGCAATGGCACGGGCGAGCAAGGTCTTGCCGGTGCCGGGCGAACCCACCAGCAGCGCGCCCTTGGGAATCTGGCCGCCCAGCTTGGCAAAGCGGCTGGGGTCTTTCAGAAATTCGACGATTTCCTCCAGTTCCTCACGCGCTTCGTCGATACCGGCGACATCGTTGAAGGTGACGCGGCCCTGTTTTTCGGTGAGCAGCTTGGCCTTGCTTTTGCCAAAGCCCATCGCCCCGCCTGCGCCGCCACCCTTCTGCACCTGGCGCAGCGCGAAAAAGGCGATGCCCATGATCAGCAGGAACGGCAGCGCCTGAATCAGGATATAGGCCAGCAGCGAGACTTCTTCCTTGGCCTTGCCGCCGAATTTCACGCCATTGTCAGATAGCAGCGCGGTCAAAGTCGTGTCGCTAGGCACCGGAACGGTCGAGAAAACCTCACCATTCTTGTAATGGCCGGTAATCCGCTCCTCGCCCACCTGAACATCGGCAACAGTACCTTCGGCAACTTTGGCGCGAAATTCGGAGTAGGCAATCGAGGTGCCCGCCGCTTCGCCGCGCGAACCGAACATCGAAACCACCAGCATCAGGGCAAGGAAGATACCTCCCCACACCATAAGGCTGCGAATCAAGGGGTTGGGAGGAGTCGGTTCTTCGTTCATTTGGTTTCCGTACCTTTCAGGCACCAATGTAGGCGCGAAGGACTGAATGGCAAGTTAGCGTGATCAAGGTTTGCCTGTCCTGCCCGATACGATAGGCTGAGCGGATGGGGCAAGACGCATCAGAGACGCGCAGGCATGATGCCGATTGGCGCTTTTACCGGTGGCTGGGCGGGATTGCGATTTTCGCGCTGGTCGTCAGGCTGGCAATGCGGCTGGTTGTGGGCACGGACACTTTCTGGACCGATGGCTATTCGATGTACGTCTTGCTCGCCGAGAGCCTCAGCTCTGGCCATGGCTATGCCTTTCCGGGCGAGCCGCCGACCGCCTTTCGCGTGCCCCTGTACCCCATGTTCATCGCCGCATTGACCGGTGGAGCACGAAACGCCTGGGTGCTGATCACCGCGCAGGCGCTGATTTCCAGCGGGACGGCGGTGATCGCAGGGCTGATTGCCCGACGTATGGGAGGTTCGCTTGCCGGATTGCTGGCGGCCGTGATTTATGCCGCTTGGCCCTATGAGGCATGGCACGATGTTTCGTTGCAAGAGAGCGGGCTGTTCGCCTTCCTTGCCGCTCTGGCGACACTGCTGCTGCTGGCCCAGCGGCAAAGCCGGTCGGTCTGGCTGGCGCTGCTGGCCGGGGCCGTGCTGGGAGCAGCCTTGCTGACCAGAGCGACGCTGGCTCCTTATGCCGTTCTGGCGCTGATTTGCCTGCTGTTGCCTGATCGGAACCATGCGCTCGGTCGCCGCATGATCAGTGCAGCGTTGACATTGGCCGCCTTGGCCACCGTGCTCTCCCCCTGGCTTGAGCGCTCACACCGGCTGACGGGACGCACCACGCTGGGTACAGAATCCGGTGCGGCACTTTATGCTGGCAATCATCGCCTGACATTCAGCGCCTATCCCGAACGCTCTATCGATATCAGTCGCCGTAATATTTTTGCTGCACATACCCCGCAGGAACAGGCTGAACTGGCAAGGCTCGGGGCTGATCAGGCGGCGGTGAGCGACTGGTATCGCGATCAAGCCATCCGCGCCATTATGGAGAATCCGGGCCGTTTCGCCATAGGGGCGCTCCGCAAGATCTGGGCGGCATTCGGACCGCTGCCCACCCCGCGTCATGGCTTGCTCGCAGACTTGGCCTATGCCGTCTGCTGGGTGCCTTTTTTCGCTCTGGCGCTGGCAGGTCTATGGCTGCAGCGAAAGCAATGGCGAGATGACCTGTTGCTCCACGCCCATCTCATCACGTTCGCTGCAACAACCGCGCTGTTCTGGGCACAAACCTCGCACCGCTCCTATCTGGACCCTTATCTCGCAGTTTTCGCCGCGATCACACTGGCGGCGCTGTTCCCTCAGAGGTGGCGAAACCGGCTGGAAAGCTGATCACGCCGGTTGCCGAAAGCCCCTGCTTTGTGCAAAGGCGAATACCTCAATCACAGCGAGTTTTCGGTCATGGCAGACAGCACCACATCCCTTTCCGGCAAGCTGGTTGTCCTTTTGGGCGGCGGCGGCTTTTTCGGCACCCATGTGGCGCAGGAACTGCTGGGACGCGGCGCGCGGTTGCGCATCGCCTGCCGCGAACCGAAACGCGCGTTCCGCATCAAGGCGCTAGGAAATCTGGGGCAAGTCCAGTTCCTGCGGGCTGATATAACCGATACCAAAGTGCTGCCCGCGCTGGTCGCCGGAGCCGATGCGGTGGTGAATCTGGTCGGTGCCTTCAAGGGCAATCTCGATGCCGTGTATGTGACCGGCCCCGCTGCACTCGCAGCCGCCGCCAAGGCCGCCGGTGTGGGCGCCTTTGTTCACGTCTCGGCCAATGGCGCTGATGCCACCTCACCTGTCGCCTATGCCCGCACCAAGGCTGAGGGCGAGGCTGCAGTGCTAAGCGCATTCCCCAAGGCGACAATCCTGCGCCCCTCGATCCTGTTCGGACAAGACGACGCCTTCATCACCATGTTCGCTGGCCTGATCGCCAGTCTGCCCGCGCTGCCCGTGTTTGGGCCTGAAGCAAAACTGCAGCCGGTTTTCGTCGATGATGCTGCCGCCGGTCTTGCCAATGCGCTGAGTGATCCTGGCAAGCATGGCGGCAAGTGCTATGAACTGGCTGGCCCCGAGGTAATCACTATGGGCGAACTCAACCACCGCATCGCCGCCGCGCAAGGCCGCGAACGGCTGTTCATTGAATTGCCCGATGCAGTCTCAGGCCTGATCGCCACGCTGACCGGCTGGCTGCCGGGCGCGCCGATCACTTCGAGCCAGTGGAAGCTGCTGCAGGCCGGAAACATCGCCTCGGGCGCACCGGGACTGAAGGCGCTGGGCGTTGCCGCCCGTCCGCTCAGCCTGTTTCTCGATCGCTGGATGGTGCATTACCGCAAGCATGGCCGCTTTGGCGCGAAGGTGAGTGCGTAGTTTTCCAGCCTGACGGCTGGAAGTCGGCACCGGCCCGGTGCCACGCAAGGTCACATGTCAGTGTGACCGATCCATGCACAGCTAGCCATCGACATCGCCGTAATGCGTCGGAGGCTGGATCACTTCCATGCGTTCGGCCAGCAAAGGCCTGAAACTCGGGCGACTTTTGATTACCGAATACCAGCTGCGCGCCTGATCGTGGCCCGACCAATCTAGCCCGCCAAGATAATCAGCCACCGAAATCTGCGCAGCGGCGGCCAGATCGGCGAGGCTGATCGTTGCCCCCGCCAGCCAAGGCCGCTGATCGATCAGGTAATCGATGTAATAGAGATGCTCATGCGCCAGCTTCATCGCCTCACGCAGATTCTTGGAATCGGGCGACTGGCGATAGACCAGCCGCTTCTTCATCCGCTCATGCAGCAGCGGCCCGGTGACATCGCCGTAGAAATTTTCATCGAACAGCGCCACCAACCGCCGGATTTCGGCGCGACTGGCCGCAGAGCCGCTGATCATCGGGTTCTTTTCGACGGTTTCTTCAAAATATTCACAGATCGCCCGGCTATCGACGAGGGTAATGTCTTTATCCTCATCGCGCAGCACCGGAGTGCGGCCTGCCGGGTTCATGTTGAGGAAGGCGTCGCGCCCTTCCCAAGGGCTTTCGCGCCACAATTCATAGCCCACTCCCTTTTCGGAAAGGAGCAGGCGCAGTTTGCGGCTGAAGGGACACAGGGGGAATTGGTATAGCTGCCACATAGCCGGTTCTCATGCAGCAAAGCAGCGGCAAGCTGAAAGGGGTTGCAGCAATCTGGAAGGGGCTGGACACGATTATTTCTGTGCAAAAGCTGCCCAGTCACAGCCTCAGTCACCGCTCAATCGAGCAATTCAAGCCTTGCTTCGCGCCCCGACGCCATCGCCAGCTGCACCAGGCGGCGTTCGCTACCAGTATTGATCAGCGCCGCCATGCGGGCGGGCAGGGCGAGGACAATGGTGCCATCTTCATCCATCCGCAGCGGCAAGAGACCCAGCACCGCCTGATTATTTCCCGTCAGCCGCCGTGCCAGACGCATGGCATGGCCCCAGGCAGCCGCAGCCGAAAGTGACTGATATGAGGCGAGCCGCGTCAGGATCGGTGGTGCATTGGCGGGATCACCGCCCAGGCCGACGTGCTGAGCCATGGCCATCAATGCCCGCCCTTCACCATCAATGCCCGACCAGTTGCCGTGAAGCGCCAGATCCTCACCCTCGATCACGCGGAAATCAGGATTGGATGTCCAGCCGGTTTCAGACAGCAGGTAAGCGGCATGGCGCAACCGGCGATGCCCGGCGGGCTCGCCCTCGAACAGCGGATCACTCCAGCAAAGCAGCGCCTCGGCGGCACCGGGCGCACAGGCAGAGCCCACGGCATGGCGCACGCCCTCGATCAGAGGATCGAGCGCGCGGATCGCGGGATCGAGCGCCTCATAAAGCAGTCCTTCACGCAGGCCATGAGCAGAGATCACCACACGATCGGGCGATAGTTCAGCAACCAGCGCCACCAGCAGAGCGGCGGCATCATCGAGCTGGGGGACGCGGTTCGTCTTAACCCCGGGCAGGGCGGCAAGCCGCGCGTTGCCCAAGGCGCGGACATCGGCCTTGAGCGTGCGGGCATCGCCTGCAGGGAAGCTATAATTGCCCAGGATCGGCAGTGGCCAGCCGGTCTGCGCCATGTGCAACCGCGCCAGCGCGCGCCATGATCCGCCAACAAGATACAAGGGGCGATCCCGGCAATCGTGAACCCAGTCCAGTGGAGCAAGCAGTTCACGCAGCCGTTTGCGCAGCTTGCCAGTGCCACTGCTGCGAATTTCAGCGACACGCAGCGCGCCAAGCGGCAGTGATATGCGTTCACCGACCTGACCGCCCGCCACCCGCACCAGCTCAAGGCTGCCGCCGCCCATATCGGCCACCAGCCCATCGGCATCGGGAGCGCCGCTGATCACGCCGTGCCCGGCTGCCGTAGCTTCAGCATCGCCGTCCAGAATTTCAGCCGGTAGGCCGAGCGCGCGAACCTGTTCGAGAAATTCAGCGCCATTGCGCGCCTCGCGCACCGCAGCTGTGGCAACTACACGAACCGGGACCGAACCCAAGAGGTCGACCAGCACGGCAAAGCGGGCAAGCCCAGCCAGCGCCGCCTTGACCGCATCGGGATCAAGTTGCCCCGTAGCCACCACGCCGCGCCCGAGCCCCGCCATCAGCTTTTCATTGAACAACACCGCCGGCGTCCGCGGCGGTCCACCGAACACGACAAGGCGGATAGAATTGGAACCGATATCAATGATCGCCTGACGCGAGCCAGCGGTGATTTTCTTGTTCACGGACGCTGCAACAAGGTCAGATCAGGCACCCCGCCCGCTCCCGAAAGCGCGGCACCCCGGCCTGAAAGCGATGGATTGTTCATGAAATATTCGTGGCAATCAAACTGAGTGCCCTTGGCATCACCCCGAACATAACTGCCATCTGGCCGCAGAAACCAGCTGCGCTGTGTATCAAGGAGGTTGGCCACCATCACCTGATCGAGAATCTGATCATGCACCGTCGCATTGCGAATCGGCAGGGCATATTCGACACGGCGATCAAAATTGCGGCTCATCCAGTCCGCCGAGGATATGAAAACCTCTGCCTGCCTGCTGGGAAGTTCTGCCCCGGCGGCAAAGGCCCAGATCCGGCTATGCTCCAGAAAGCGGCCGATGATCGATTTCACCGTGATCGTTTCGGACAGGCCCGGAATGCCCGGTCGCAGGCAGCACACCCCGCGGATGATCAGGTTTATCGGCACACCGGCCTGGCTCGCTTCATAAAGCTTGTCGATCACCTGAACGTCCGAAAGCGAGTTCATCTTGGCCCAGATGCCTGCTGGCAATCCGGCGCGGGCATTGGCTATTTCGCGGTCGACCAGTCCGTTCAGCCGGGCGCGCAAGGTCAGCGGGCTGATGATCAGCTCCTTCATCTGTGGCTCGACATAGCCAGTGATGAAGTTGAACAACTGCGCCGCATCGGCAGCAATCACCGGATCGGCGGTGAAATAGCTGATGTCAGTATAGGTGCGCGCGGTCTGCGGATGATAATTGCCAGTACCGAAATGGCAGTAGCTGCGTGTTCCCTCACCCTCGCGGCGGATGACCAGACTGACCTTGGCGTGCGTTTTCAGCTCGATAAAGCCATAGACCACCTGAACGCCGGACCGTTCAAGCTGCGCCGCCCAGTGCAAGTTCTGCTCTTCATCGAAGCGCGCTTTCAGCTCAACCACGGCGGTGACTGATTTCCCCGCTTCGGCTGCATCACACAAAGCGCGGATAACCGCACTCTGTTTGCCGGCGCGATAGAGCGTCTGTTTGATCGCCAGCACTTCGGGATCATTCGCCGCCTGACGCAGAAAGGCGAGCACCACATCAAAGGCTTCGTAAGGGTGATGGACAACAATGTCCTTTTCCTGGATCGCAGCGAAACAATCACCATCGTGCTCTCTAATGCGCTCTGGAAACCGGGGGGTATAGGGCAGGAATTTCAGCTCTGGCCGATCAAAATCAACCAGTTGCGACAGATCAGCAATGCCCAGCAAGCCCTCGGTTTCGGTGATGGTCGTGGCATCACCGCCCAGTTCGCCAGCAATCATCGCGGCCAGTTCATCCGGCATCGCCGCCTCGGCCTCGATGCGAATGACCCGCCCGCGCCGACGACGTTTGATCGCGCTGCGGAAATAGCGGACAAGGTCTTCCGCCTCTTCTTCCAGCTCGATATCGCTGTCACGGATCACCCGGAAAGCCGCAGATCCGTTGACTTCATAGCCGGGGAACAAGCGCTCACTGAAATGGCGGACCACAGTTTCAATCGGGATCGAGGCATTGCCGCTGCCCGGCAGCACAAAAAAGCGCGGCATGGTTGGCGGCAACATGATCAGTTCGCGCAGTGTCTCACCGGTTGACCGGCGGCGCAATTCGAACAGCAGGCTGAGCCCCAGATTGGGAATGAACGGAAAGGGATGCGACGGATCAAGCGCTTGCGGCGTCAGAATAGGGAACAGCTGATCGGCAAAGTAGGCCTCCAGCGCAGGCTGCATAGCGGGCGTGATTTCGCTGAGCGACAGCACCGGCGCGCTGACCTTGGCCAGTTCACCGCGCATATCGCGCCACAGCGCCTGCTGATCAGCCATCAAGGCATGGGCATGGACCATGATCGTTTCGAGCGCCTGCCCGGCTGTCAGCCCGTCAATCGAGCGATCTTCGATCTTGCGCAGCTGCTGGCCGCGCAAACCAGCGACGCGCACCATGAAGAATTCATCGAGATTGTTGCCGGATATGGCCAGAAACCGCAGCCGTTCAAGCACCGGATGGCCGGTGTTGTAAGCCTCACCCAGAACGCGGCGATTAAACTGCAACCAGGAAAGCTCACGGTTGAAATAGCGATCACCCGCATCTGCATCAGCCTGAGCAGGCGGCAGTTCTATCGCCATGTAATTAGCCATCCCCAATCATAGCGCACGAAAGCGCAGTTGCCCATGGCGGTGTGGACATGGCGAGGAATTCTTACAGTTTGAAGACAGTAACAGTTAGATGCCTGTCACAACTGGAAAACTGTCACCTTCTCGACGGATAGCCCGCCTGAGCCATAGCCCGGCGCATCTTTTCGGCCATGGCTTCGAATTCGGGGATCATTTCCTCAAACGCGCCAGAAGCAGCACCCATCTTGCGCATGGCACCGGGTACTTCACGCGCGATTTGGCGCGGCATATCGCGTGCGCCGGGACCAGCAATGTCACCCAGCCGGGCATCGGGAGACACCGAGCGCGCATCCTCCACCCCCATATCACCCATGGCGCGGGCGGGCGGCCCAACCTTGAGATCAAGCAACATCTGGCTCATCATCGCGGCCATGGCGGCCACTTTGACCTGGGTCATGGGATCAGAAAGCTGTTCGGTGAGTTCCGAGCGGTCGCCCCCTGCTGATCTTACAATGGGTGCCGATCTTTCACCACGAGAACGCGCCTCGGCCTGCGGTGGCATCAAAGCAGAAGCAGCAAGGCCAGAGGCCAAGCAGACAGCAAGTGTGATACGCGAAATCATCCCGGACCTCCTTTAAGGGTTCGAGTGGATATGCGGCTTATGTCGAGGACACACTTTCTGGGTGCTGAATGAATATGACGCTTAGGCGGTGACAAGTTCGCGGTTCGCGGGGGCAGACGGCTTTTCCGCCAGCTTGGCTTCTATCCCGCGCCACAACCTGTCCAAAGCCGCATCGGCCCGGGTTCCGGCAGCAAAGGAACCCAGCGGAGCCTGCCGGACGGCCGATTGCTCCAGATGGATGGCCATCGGCACTACCGGCCAGCCAGCAGCCACACCTTTGCGCGTTTCGCGGTGGAGCGGGCGGGAGGAATTATACATCGACAGCACCGGCAGGATCGGCGGATGGCGCGAATGGCTGCGTGCAAGCTCATGCCGCACAGAATCGAGTGTCCGCATGGCCAGTGGCGATGCCGAAATGGGAACCAGCAACACATCAGCGGCATGGACGATCTGTCCGCTAACCTCGTTGATCACTGGTGGGCAATCGAGGACGATCCGGTCAAAATCGCCCAACAAGATAGAGGCTAACTGCGAAAGCCGCCGCTTCTGGCCTAGCCGTGCCAGTGACATACTTAAGCCGCGCATGGAGTCATCGGCCTGAAGCAGTGAGAGTTTGGCGTATTTGGTCGCTTCGATAAGATCGTGGGGGCGGCCATCGCGCTGGAACACCGATGCAGCCCGCGATTGCCGCCGTTCCACGCAGCCGAGCAGGAACGCAGAACCGCCCTGCGGATCGAGATCCCACAACAACGTCCGATATTGAGAAATCATCGCCGAACGCCACGCCAGATCAACCGCTATGGTGGTTTTCCCGACGCCGCCCTTGGCGCTGTAAACGCCGATGACAGCCATCCAATTTGCGCCCCGTATTATTTTCGGGCTGCTTACATCTATGACATGGGCAGAGGCAATGGCCGATTACAGATTGATCCGTTTCGGAGCAGTGCGATCACTCAGAAACTCCCTTTTACCGAAAAGGTGAATATCGGCCCGATCAGACGGTCGCGCGTTTCGGTAAAAGCGACTGGCGAAAGATCGCGGTCGCCGGTGAACACCACCCGGTCCCAGTGCTGGCGAGCACCCAGCAGGTTGTTGGCCTGAAAGCGCAGGGTCAATCCGGCAACATTCTTGTTTTCGATGAACAGCGCACCCCAATAGGGGCCTTCATAGTCATGGCCACGTTCACCCATGCGGTATGAGATCGTATTGCGGAAATAGCCAAATTCGCCGCCCCAGGCCCAGTTCGAACCCGGAATGTCATGGCGCAGGTTAATCTCCAGCGCGCGGTCGGTCATGCCGCTGTAGGAAATCTTGCGGGCGGTGAGCGGATCGATGTAATTGGCGCTCTGGATGAAGGCGGTCATATCGATCTTCGCGCCTTTCCAGCCGATTGCATCGAGATTGAGCGTGCTGACGCTTTCGAGAAAACGGACATGGGCCTTGGGCACATTGCCCACCGATTCCCCGCCGCCGGCAATCGGCACGACCGCGACATAGTCCTGCACTTCGCGGGCGATGAAATGGAGCTTGGTGGAGCCCCATGCGCCCAGCGACTTGTTGACCTCTCCCTCCAGCGTCCAGTCCTGCTGCGGCACCAGCTGGTTATTGCCGGTATTGGCATTGCCGTTATCCAGAAACCGCCGCGCGAGGAAATCGTAGAATGAGAGTTGCAGCACCCGGCGGCGCAGCTTCACATTGGCGTCAAACCCCTTCCACGGCTTCCACGCGAGTGACACCGATCCCTTGGGGCGAACGAAATTGCGCGTCAGGCCATTGGCCCCGGCCAGCGCCAGCGTCGAGCGCTCGGCCCCGGCGATCACTTGCAGGTTGAGCTTCCGGGTAATCGGCTGGCTGACACTGATGCTGGCTTCATAGCGATCCTCTTTCACCGCACCGCTGCCGTCGGGGAAGGGCGTGATGTCAAAGGCACCGCCCGCATTCAGTGTACCAAGGGTGGACACGATCGCCAGCCGGTTGAACGCCGCCTCGCTCGCCAGTTGCCAATCACCGCCCAGCATATGCCACGAATATTCACCGCGCAGGATATGTTCGTTGCGCTCGCCGGTCTGGGCAAAGCTGTCACCACTGGGCGGCGTGCCATCGCTGGGTGTGCTGATCAGGCTTTGCGAATAAGGTTCCTGGCTGCGACGATCGAGGCCGATCACCTTCATCCGCCCCGGCCCCAGCTTGAACTCATAGTCGCCGCCAATCTCGCGATACCATTCCGCCGTGCGCGCGGTGAGCAGGCGCGTGCGGTCCTGACCAGCAACGGAATCGCGCAGACTAAGTTCGTCGGTGCGCTCCCATACGCGTTGGTAGGACAGATTGACATTACCCACGCCGCTACCCGGCCCTTTGAACTTGAAGCTGCCCGACAGTTTCGGGGCATCGCGATCAAAGGTGAGCACATCTTCGCGCCGTTCCCGCAAGGCACCATTGGCATCGTGGATTTCGGTTGGTCCACCCGCTGCACCACGATTGGCATCGTTGACCAGACTGAGCGAATATTCGCTGCTGCCCAGCTTGCCGCTGACCGAGATCGAACCATCGAGCAGACTGGGGTGCGCATAGTGCGCGCGAAACTGCGGGCTCCAGGCGAACTGGCCGGAAAAGCCGCCAGTCTTCGCCACCACATTGGCGACCACGCCGGTCAGCCCCGGCACTTTCAGCGTGGCGGCATCGACCAGCTCGATCCGCTCGACATTGCTCGCGGGAATGCGTGACAGCTGGGCGAAGATATCATCAGACTTTGATGACAGGCGCTGCGAATTGACCAGCACATTGCCGCTGGCTTGCCCCAGCCCGCGCGCCTGTTCGCCCTCGTTGATCGAAAAGCCGGGGATCTGGCGCAGCATATCGAGCGCGCTGCGCGGCGCGAAGCGGGCGAAATCGGCGGGGGTGTAGCTGCGCTTGGTTTCAACTACGGTGGCCGGGCTTGGGTTCACCCCTTCTGTTGCATCGTCCTTTGCCAAGGCAGGTGACACCACAGCTGGCGACACCAAAGCACTGGTCAAAAACAGAAATGTCCAGACACGGCGAAGCGACACGAAAATCTCCCAACGGCCGATCTGTGTCTGCCGATGAGGCGTGTTACTCCACTACAGCAGCAGCCCAAGGTGCGCTTCGATCAAATTGCTACGCTGTCCGACGAACGGCGTCAGTTCCGAGGAACTTCTGCATCGAGCAACGTCAGACAGGGGATGATCGTCGCGCTTACCGTAGCCTTGGGGTCAGCCGATTTGGCAGTCATATCCTGAAACTGTTGCACCCTTGTCTGCAGCATGGCCGAAACCTGATCACGCGTCGCCCCGGTTTCATCCATCAGCCGGGCGGCGTTGCGCACGAAATATTCGCGCCCGCGCTGCCCCAAGGGCGGATAGGCAGTGGCGCCCGGTACTTTGCGCGCCTGTTCACTGGCAATGATACCTAACACCGCCGAACAGCGCAGAGCGGTTTCCTGATAGAGCGAAAGTTTTGGTTCGGCCGTGCGTGGCACATCAGCAGCCAAAGGGGCAGCAATGGCGAGAATCAAGGCGAACGGAGCAAGACGCATAATCATGGTTCCCTGTTTGACCGGCGGCACATGAACCCGCGCAGAACGCTCAGCGCGAAATCAGGAACACCGCGTGCTCAGCGCGGAAATTGGCGGCGGCATCGCTGCAACTCTTGTCGCCCGACAGAAACCACGCCTGTTCCACCTTGATCCCGCGCGTCCGCACGTGTTCGCGGAAATCGGCGACCGAAAGGTGGTGGATATTGGGCGTCTCATACCAGGCAACCGGCAGCAGCCGCGTCACCGGCATACGCCCGTTCCACAATAGCGACATCCGCACCCGCCAGTGGGCGAAATTGGGAAAGCTGACAAAGGCCTTGCGCCCGATGCGCAGCAACTGATCGAGCACGAGGTCGGGCCGGTGAGTGGTCTGCAAGGTCTGGCTGAGGATTGCATAGTCAAACGAGGCATCGGGATAGATCGCCAGATCGGTATCGGCATCGCCCTGAATCACCGACAGCCCCAGTCCGACACAGGCGGCGACATTAGCAGCATCAATCTCCATCCCACGCGCATCGCAGCCCTGCCCGTCACGCAGCGCCGCCAGCAGCGCGCCATCGCCGCAGCCAACATCAAGCACCCGCGCACCGGACGTCACATTGGCAGCGATGACAGCAAGATCGGGGCGCAATGGGGTGTGTGCCATACTCATCTCTGCAGGAATCCCGTCATCACCTGATCGAGTGCCGGGACATCGAGCAAGAAGCTGTCATGGCCAAACGGAGCAGACAGTTCGACAAAGCTCACCGGTGCACCGGCGGCGTTGAGGGCGTGAGCGATCTTGCGCGATTCTATCGTTGGATAAAGCCAGTCGGTATCGAAGCTGACAAGGCAGAAGCGCACGTGCTTAGCCGGGGCCAGAGCATCGGCCAACCGGCCCACGTGTTCTGCATCGCCATGATCTTCGGCCAGATCGAAATAGCTCATGGCGCGGGTGATATAGAGGTAGCTATTGGCATCGAACCGCTCGGTAAAGGCCGCGCCTTGATAGCGCAGATAGCTTTCCACCTGAAAATCGGCGTCGAAGCCAAAGCTTTTGGCCTCCCGGTCTTGCAGACGGCGGCCGAATTTCTCACCCAAAGTCTCTTCCGACAGATAGGTGATGTGCGCCGCCATGCGCGCCACCGCGAGGCCTGCATCGGGAGCCTTGCCAGTGCCATAATACGCCCCGCCCTGCCAGTTGGGATCGGCCATGATCGCTTGACGCCCCACTTCCTGAAAGGCGATGTTCTGCGCGGGCATGGCAGCCGTGGCCGCTATCGCCATCACCCGCAGGGTCCGCTCTGGCCAATGCGCCGCAAGGCTGAGCGCCTGCATGCCGCCCATCGATCCGCCAATCACACAGTGCAGCCGCTCCACGCCCAAGGCATCCAGCAGCGCCACATGCGCGCGCACCATGTCGCGAATGGTGATGACCGGAAACCGCATGGCATAGACCGCGCCATCGGGTGCCGCACTCGCCGGACCACTCGTGCCCATGCAGCTGCCGAGCACATTGGGGCAGATCACATAAAACCGGTTGGTGTCGATCGGCTTGCCAGGACCAACCATGCGGTCCCACCAGCCGGGCTTGCCGGTGATCGGATGCGGGCTGGCGACGTGCTGATCGCCGGTGGTGGCATGGCAGATGAGCACTGCATTGTCTTTGTCGGGGCTGAGGATGCCGTAAGTCTCATAGGCAATTCGCGCGTTTTCAAGGTGCTTACCGCAATCGAGCGGCAGCGGTTCGGCAAGCTCCAGCAGAGTGCTGGTGAAATCGGGCGCGGGTTCAGTCATTGGGCTTGCGGAATTGGGGGGAATGACCCGCCCTGTCAATTCCTCCCCGATTGAGAGTAGAAAGTAAGTTGGTTCACGCAGAGGCGCAGAGGCGCGAAGATATTACGCTGCGCCGCAGGCTCTTCCCACTATCCGACACTTTGGCAAAACCAACGCCAACTGACAAAGCGGCTTCGCCGCATCCACTACATCTTCGCGCCTCTGCGCCTCTGCATGAATCAAATTATTCAAGATCTCGTCAAATACGACTGCCAGCGTTTCAGGAGGATTTTCTGTTCATCGCGCATCAGCTTCGCTATGCGCGCCCACACAATGGCCAATCCTCCCACTCCCAAAAGCTGGATCAGCGCGATCCATGCCTATGTCCCCGGTAAGAGCGCCGGTGCGGACGGGCGTGTGCTGATCAAGCTTTCAGCCAACGAAAACCCGCTGGGCACGAGCGCGAAGGCGCTGGCCGCCCGCGCTGAAGCGGCCGCGCCAAGCCGCTATCCTGACCCGGACAGCAAGGCGCTCCGGGCAGCGATTGGTCAAGCGCACGGGCTTGATCCGGCGCGGATCGTCATGGGCACTGGCTCTGACGAATTGCTCAATCTTGCCGCCCAAGCCTATGCCGGGCTGGGCGATGAGGTGATCTACGTCCGCTATGGCTTCTCGGTCTATGACATCGCCGCGCGGCGCTGCGGGGCGACGCCGGTGGTTGCACCAGACGCCGATTATGGCACCGATGTCGATGCGCTGCTGGCCTTGGTGAGCGACAAGACCCGCGTGGTCTTCATCGCCAATCCCAACAATCCTACCGGCAGCTTCCTGCCCAAGGGCGAAATCGCCCGGCTTCACGCCGCTCTGCCGTCTGATGTGCTTCTGGTGATCGATCAGGCCTATGCCGAATATGTCGCACCGCAGGATGATGATGGCGCGCTGGCACTGGCCGAGGCGCACGACAATGTCCTCGTTACGCGCACCTTCTCCAAGATTTATGGCCTTGCCGGGGAGCGGGTTGGCTGGGGTACGGGCGCGGCCGGGATCGTCGATGCGCTGAACCGCATTCGCGGACCGTTCAATGTCACCAATTCCGCGCAGGCCATGGCCGAGGCTGCGGTGAACGACCGCGCTTTTGTGGAAAGCGCCCGGCTCCACAATGCCGAAACCCGCGCGCGCTTCGTTGCTGAGCTTGAGGCGCTGGGCAATCATGGTCTGCGCCCGCTGCCCAGCGAAGCCAATTTCGTGCTGATCCTGTTTGCTGGAAAGCTCAGCGCCGAAGCGGCTTACAATGGCCTTGCGGAGCGCGGTTACATCACCCGCTGGCTGCCCAATCAGGGGCTGCCGCAAACCCTGCGCATCACCATTGGAACGGCAGAGCAAATGGCTGACATTGCGCTTGGTCTGCGCGAAATGGCTGAGCAGCTGAAATGAGCCTTAGCCGCGTCGCCATCATCGGCCTTGGTCTGCTCGGCGGCTCGATCGGACTGGCGGTACAGGAATATCTGCCCGACATCACCACCACCGGCTATGATGCCGATCCCCTCGCCCGCAAGCGCGCCACTGAACGCGGCCTTGTCGGTACGGTTTGTGAAACTGCCGCCGATGCCGCGCGAAACGCCGATCTAATCATCTTCTGCGTGCCCCCCGGTGCCATGGGGCAAGCCGCACGCGAGGTTGCCGCAACGCTGCCGACTCTCGCGCTTGTCAGCGATGTCGGCTCTTCCAAGGCGGCGATTGCCAAGGCGCTGACCGAAGCCCTGCCCCATCATGCCGTGATCCCGGCGCACCCGGTGGCTGGCACCGAAAACAGCGGGCCGGATGCGGGCTTTGCCAGCCTGTTCCGCAACCGCTGGTGCATCATCACGCCGCCAGCGGACGCCGATCCAGCCCGACTCGCCGAACTCTCCGCTTTCTGGCGGGCGCTGGGTGCCAATGTCGAGGTGATGGACGCCGAGCATCACGATCTCGTGCTTGCTGTCACCAGCCACCTGCCGCACCTTATCGCTTATACAATCGTTGGCACGGCGTCCGATCTGGAGCAGGTAACGCGTAGCGAGGTAATCAAATATTCCGCCGGTGGCTTCCGTGATTTCACCCGTATTGCCGCTTCCGACCCGACGATGTGGCGCGATGTCTTCCTGTCCAACAAGGACGCGGTGCTGGAAATGCTCCAGCGCTTCAGCGAAGACCTGACAGCATTGCAACGCGCGATCCGCACGGACGATGGCGATGCGCTGTTCGATCACTTCACCCGCACCCGCGCCATCCGCCGCTCGATCATCGAGGAAGGGCAGGACGATGCCCGGCCGGACTTCGGCAGAAGTGATCATAATGGTGGCGATCATGATGGCAGCTGAGGCGTGAAGCTGTTTGTTCAGGCCGCGCTCGATTACGATCTGGCAGAGCCGAGCGATATGCTGCTCCAGATCGAGGCCGCTATGCTGCCCGAGCAGCGCATCAGCCAGGCGCAGATCGACATTTCGGAGACCGAACATTTCGCCCGCGTCACCGGACACGATGCGATCGGCGAACGAATCTGGCTGCGCCTGCAAGGCCGCCTCTCTGTGCAATATCAGGCGGTAGTGGATATCAACCGCCAGCTCCCAGCCCTCGCCAGCCTGCCCGCTGTCCAGCCGCACGAACTGCCCAGCGAGACGATCGAATATCTGCTGCCATCGCGCTATTGCCACTCAGATCTCTTTGCCAACTTCGTCGAGGATGAATTTTCCGGTCTGTCAGGCGGTGCGCAAGTGCAGGCGATGCGTGACTGGATCGAGCATCATTTCAGCTATGTTCCCGGCGCGAGCAATTCGCAGACAACCGCGCTTGACAGCTTCGTGCGGCGCGAAGGCATCTGCCGCGACTATGCGCACGTCCTGATCAGCCTGGTGCGCGCCTGCGGCATCCCGGCGCGGATCGCCAGCGTCTATGCGCTGGGAGTGACCCCGCAGGATTTCCATGCCGTAGCCGAAGTGTTCGTCGGCGGCGGCTGGCATCTGGTCGATGCCACCGGCATGGCCAATGCCGGAGCCATGGCCAAGATCGGCGTCGGCCGCGATGCCGCCGACGTCTCGTTCCTCACCGCATACGGCAACGCCGAGCTGGTGGCACTGACTGTGGCGGTGACGGCGCTTTAACTCAGCAAAAACACCCCGGCCACCGCCCCCATCACGGCGGTTGAGAGCCAGCCACCAAAGGCCAGCTTGTTCGAAATGGTCAGCCCGCCCATCACTTTGGGATTGCGGGCGATCAGCATGGTCACGACCATC
>CAMDQO010000038.1 GCA_945906105.1 Novosphingobium sp. Chol11
AAGGGCTGCCTAGCCGGAGTTGGTGAGGGGGTTCTCCGCTCGTGAGTGGGGAGCCCCCTCTCCCAGCTCCGCTAGCTGCCAGCGCAGCAAGCTGCGATACCTCTCCCCGCCGGGGAGAGGGGATAAGCGATTCAGATTTTACGCACGATGCTCTAAATCGCCTTGCGCAAAAGCGCGCTTCCCGGTCAGGCACCTGCAGACAGGTGATCAGGGGGCTCTGCGCGCATAAAGTGCTGTCCTACAGGCCAGGGAATCCGCATGATCCGCAGGTTCTTTGACAGGCTGAAGATCAAAACGCAGTGAAAAACCTGCGTGTGTCACCTTTTTCGGCATATCATACTGATTTTACACAATAATATATCCGGACAGGGGTGTCCGCCTGTCCGGTTTGAGAGTGTGGGAATCTGATGCAGATTGACCGCAAAATTGTGGCCAGAATCTGAAATTCGCTGCGTGCCTAACCCTGCTTGAGCGCCGGGACAGCTTCCATTTTCTGGACCGGCTCCAACCCTCGCGCGATGCGCCCGGCGTGTTGCACCGCGCGCACCAGCCGCGGATAAGTGCCGCAGCGGCACAGGTTGGTGAGTGCCGCCTTGATGTCGAATTCGGCAGGATCAGCATTGCGCGCCAGCAAGGCCGCCCCGGCAATCACAATCCCCGGTGTGCAAAAGCCGCATTGCACCGCGCCTTCAGCCAGCATCGCCAGCTGCATCGGGTGGCTGCCATCCTTGGACAGCCCTTCGATCGTGGTGATGCTCAGCCCCTCTGCCTCACCGAGCAGCAACGTGCAGGACGCAGTGGCTACACCATCGACCAGCACCATGCAGGCACCGCATTCACCGGTGCCGCAACCATATTTGCTGCCGGTAAGATTGGCCCCATCGCGCAGCGCCCAGAGTAGCGGGGTCTGTGGATCGATCTGGAAATCGAGCGTCTGGCTATTGACGGTAAGGCTGGTCATGCCTGTTCCCTAGCGCCTCTCTGCAACAGGTGAAAGCTTGTCTTGGCCGAAGATTGGTCTAGCCTGACTTCAGGACATGGAGGACTGACCATGGATCAAACAGGCGAACGCGCCGGTTTTGCTGCGATGACCGAAAGCACAGCCGATGATTGGGCAATCATCGCGCGTGACTTCATGCGCTTTGGTGCTGGCCTGCCCGACCGGGTGCTGGCGCATCTCAAACTGCTTGATGGCGATTACGGCGGCTTCCCGATCGACCGGCTGCAACATTCGCTGCAAACCGCCACCCGCGCACACCGCGATGGGCGCGGCGAAGCCTATGTGGTCATGGCCCTGCTGCATGATATCGGCGACAGTCTGGGGACATACAATCATCCCGATGTTGCGGCGGCGATTATCCGGCCCTTTGTCAGCGATGAACTCCACTGGATCTGCGCGCACCATGGCGCTTTCCAGGGCTACTATTACTTCCATCATCTGGGTCTGGACAGGAATGTGCGCGATCAATTTCGCAGCCACGAACATTTTGAGGCCTGCGCACATTTTTGCGAGGAATATGATCAGCTGGCTTTTGATCCGGCCTATGACACTGCACCGCTTGCTTTCTTCGAACCGATGCTGCGCCGGGTTATGGCGCGCCCGATCACAGGGCTTTTTGCCGAGATGACCGATCTGGGCTGAACCGGCTGCGCCAATCGCGCAGTTCGTGATCGCCCGGAGCCGTGCCAGTCAGTACCGCCAGTTCCTGTTCGATCAACTTAGCCCTGGTCTCCGCCCGATCATGCGTCGGAGCAGTGAACAGAGCCGCCAGTCCCTTGCTCCCCCAGCGACGCAGAAATTCCGGCGCGACAAGCGGATCAAATCCAGCATTGGCCATCAACCACAGCGACAACCGATCCGCCTCGCGCTCGGTCAGGCGGATGGCGCTGGCCTTGCGGCCTTTGGTGGATGGATGGGCCAGCACATTGTGCGCCAGTTCATGAGCGATAACGAAGGCTGCCTCATGGTCAGAACGCGCCATGTTGAGCAAAGCACGGCTGATCCGCACCCGCTTGCCATCAGCAGCAGCGCCCTTGCCCTCGGTCAATAGTTCATAGCGGCTGCGACAGGCCGGAGTTCCGGCCAGCTCAACCGTCACTCCTGGAAGCCCAAGAATGACCTTGCCCTTGGCAGACAGCGCCGCATCGAGACGGTCGTGTATCAGCACCAACCGGGCAAAATCATTGACCCTGCTCGCGGGCAGGAGGCCAAGCTGCTGTCCATCCAGCGCCAGCACTTCGGCCCACGGTTTCACGCCGGCCTTGTCAGCTGGCGATCCAGGAGCAACCGCCTCAACCGCGAAATCGCCGGTGATGCCCAATGCGGCGCGGACTTCATCCGGCCGGTTGAAGCCCCGGCTATCGAGCAGCAGCAGCCCTGAAGCTGGCAAGGCATCTTGGCAGAATGGCGCATTGCTGGTCGCCAGACGATAGCCAATCGCCAGCACGCGGGCATCATCAGCCTGCAAGGATTTCAGCGCGGCGAGAATATCCACGCTGGCCGTCGCCGCCTGCACCGGCATGGCCGCGATCAACAGCGCATAGAACACCCGCCGCATGGGCGCTGGCCGCTCAGCTGCTCGCGTCGGCGATGGCTTCAGCGAGCTTTTCACGCCCGACCGCGCCCGAAAACAGCGTATCGCCGATCACCCAACTTGGTGTGCCATTGAACCCAAGCTGGCGGGCAAATTCAACATTGCGCGCCAGTTCTGCTTCGCTGCGCGGATCGGCGATGACCTTTTGGGCGCGGACCAGATCAACACCAGCCGCGCGCGCCGCCGCCTCAATGCTCGCCTTGTCAGGCCTGCCAGCTTCAAACATGGCCTTGTGGAAGGCAGCGTAACGCCCCTGTTCGGCTGCGGCGAGGCCCATTTTGGCAGCGTCGGCGCTTTCGGGCGAAAGGATCGGCAACTGGCGCACCACAACCTTGAGCTGCGGGTTGCCAGCAATCAGCGCCTCGACTTCCTCAACGCTGTGGCGGCAATAGGTGCAGCCGAAATCGGTGAATTCAACCAGAGTGATCTTGCCATCAGGATTGCCCAGAACCTGCCCCGGCCACGGCTTTTCAACGTCAGAGCGAATCCCGGCCAGCTGCGCGGCGTTCTGCCGCTTTTGTAGCTCGGCCATGGCCTTTGGGAGAATTTCGGGATGGGCCAGCAGGTAATCCTGCACCACCGCTTCAATCGCCGCACGATCATTGGCGGCAAGTCCGGCAGCAGGATTGGCCGCAATGCGCTGCGACTGCCACCACCAGCCCCCCAGAGCGCCAAGCAATGCACAGGCAATCGCCAGCAGGATAGTGGCGGTGGGGCGGCGGGAACTGGTTTCGGTCATCACGTTTCCCTACCGACGCTTACGCTGCTGTTCAATCGCGCCGCGCGCCTGAAAGGCGATATCCTGTGCGCGCAGCCAATCCGGCGTCGCTTTAGGCAGGCTGGCCTCTGCCGCTTCGGCATTGCGCAGGGCATCGATGAAACGGCCGGTCATCACCTGCTGTTCGGCACTGGCCAGTTGCGCGCGCGGCATATCGCCATTGGCGGCATAGACCACGCCCAGTTGATACCAGGCATCGGGATTCTCCCGGTCGCGCGCCACCGCCGCCTTGAGCACGCGCTGCGCTTCGGCAAGGTTGGCCGGGTCTTCGGTGGCCACCAATGCATGGCCGAAAGTCGTGGCGATCAGCGGCTGGTTGGCGGTGAGATCGGTGGCCAGCCGCAAGGGGATCAAGGCATCGACCGGCTTGCCCGATTCGAGCAGAATCTGCCCTTTGAGTTCAAGGAAATAGGGGTCTTGTGGTGCATCTCTGAGCAGCGAATCCGCCTCGGCCATCGCCTTGTCGAGGAACGCCTCCTTGTGCCAGGCATAGGCCCGCGCATAGCGCCCCGGCACCGATGTGTCCGTTACCGGATAGACTTGCAGCGTATGCCTGGGTTCAGCGAGATAGCCAAAGAGCTTGGCCTTGGCGCGGCGGAAACGTGCCTCAAGCGCCGGATCGGACGGCACTTTCCACGCCGGGTCTTTCTCATAAGTATCTTGCAAGGTGGAGATACGATCCCCTTCGAGCGGATGGGTGCTCATGAAGGTATCCATATCGGCCTGACTATAGCCCGCGCGGTAAGACAGGTTGGCCAGCTTTTTGAAAAATTCCACCGAGCCGCGCCCGGTGATCCCCGCCTTAGCCAGATAGAGAGCGCCAGCGGCATCGGCCTGCGATTCCTGTGCGCGGCTGAAGGCAAGGTACTTGCCCATTGCCGCCTGCTGCCCGGCCATCAGGATGCCCATAGCGGCATCGCCGCCGCCCGCCGCTGCTGCGGCAACACCCAGCAACAGCGAAAGCAGGCTGATCGAATTTGCCGCCTTCGCACCTTGCTCACCGGTGATGGCGTGGCCGCCCGTGATATGGCCAAGTTCATGCGCGATCACGCCCTGCACCTGATTGGCCGTATCGGCGGAATTGATCAGCCCCGAATGGAGGTAAACTGCCTGACCCGGAATGACGAAAGCGTTGATCGAGGAATCGTTGATCAGCACCACATCGACATTGCGCGGATCGAGGCCCGCCGCCTTGACCAGCGGAGTCGCCATATCGCGAAACAGCGCCTCGGTTTCCGCATCGCGCAGGATCGACTGCGCAGCCGCCGCATGAATGCTCAGCAGGATCGCGGCAACCGAGGCCAGCGTGCGGGTAATGTTGAGCATGGCTTTCAGGCTAAGCGCCGTGACAATGAACCGGGGCTGAAGCCTGTGCATGACACTGACACTAAGACCAAAAACAACGATGCGCCATGCCCCCGAAGGAACATGGCTCCCCGCCACTCGCATTCAGATTCTTGTGATCAGGAAATCAGCCGCTTTGCCGCGCGTTCGAGCAGGCCTTCGTCAGCCACTTCGCCGACCAGCAAAACCTGACCATCCGCAGTGCGGCGCACGAGCACGAGGGCGAACTCCTCTCCCTCAGGTGCCAGCGCGCTGAGCGGTTGCGATTCGATCTCACGCAGCTTCTTGGCCAGCGCCTCGCGCGGGGTATCGCGCAGAGAGCCGGTCTTGCCGCTGTCCTCACGGTGCAGACGGCGTTCGGCATTGACCACACCCTTGAGACCGCCCGGAGCATGGGAGAGATAGAGGGTCAGCCCGCCGCGACCGATCCCCTGCCGCTGGGCATAGGCCATGGCCGAGGCATATTCGGTGAGACGGGTCTTGTCATAATCCGCGCCGAAAACCAGCTTGACCACCGGCGTGAACGGCGCGCGTTCCTGCACGGTAAGCCCCGCATCGCTCAGCAGTTCGCGGAAATCATCCGGCTCATCGCGGGCGGCGAGGGCGAAATCCCAAGCGCGGCCAATGGCAGCGTAGAGTGCCTGACGGCCTCGGTCTTCCGTGCCCTGTGCAGTCTGCGCCAGTTCACGCGCCGAAGCGAGCCAATCGGCCAGCGACATCGCGTCACCTGACACATCATCATGGCCAAAGCTCGGCTCCGGCCAGTCAATCCCGCCATCCCCTTCATCATAGGGTGTGACCAGATCAAGAATATCGGCGGAACCATCAGCCGGACCATCAGCCCATTCGGTCATTGGCTGCGTTTCGCGCAGCGGCCTTGCCTCCAGAGCGCGGTCAATCTCGCTGAGCAGTGCCTCGGTGGTCTGCTTGTCGGCCAGCTCCTTCCAGTTGATCACCCCGTAGATGAGATCAATCTCGTTGCTCTCCACACTTGAAGAGAATGGCAGCAGGATGCCGCGATAGAGGATGGTATTGCCAAGCTGGTTGACGAATTCCGCCTCAAAGCCAATCGGTGTCTGATTGCCGTGGATCTGCAGATAATGATCTGTGATGCGCGACAGCAACGACCGGCTGGGCACGTCGGCGAGGCTGCGGATCACTTCGGGCGACGAACTGCACTCCGCCGCCAAAGCATCGCCAAGATAACGGATCGCCGGATTTTCGATGCCACCGGAAAAATCGAGCAGGACAGAGTAGGGATCGAAATCGGGCAGGCTGCCAGCCACCAGATCATCAATCGCCGGGAAAGCGCGATCATGCAGCAGGCTGGCCCAATGATTATAGGCCCGCACCTGCATCCGCCGCTCATCGGTGCCGATCACCGGTGGCGGTTCGTGGCCGATGTCATCTTCGGTCGGATCATAGGAATCGCTCAGACCTGATCGGTCACCAAATTCCCCACGCAAGCTATCCATCTGGCTTACCCCGTAAAACTCTTCTCAGGGGCTTCTCGCGCAACATGGTTGATAAAATGTTGAGTTGCGCGGGACTTGGCACAACTTTTCTTGCCCGCCTGATGGCGGATTGCGGCACCGGCCCACGTGAGTGGACAAACTCTAATTCAGCGTGACCCTGCCTTCATGAGGCTTTGGCATGGGCGCGATCAGCGGCAAAATGATCATGCTGAGGCCAAACCATGCCGCAGCCCCACCCAGCGCAAAGGGCACAGACTGCCAATCCGCCACTGAGCCCCAGATCCAGGCACCGAGCGCCATGCCGCCAAAAGTTACCGCCGAATAGATCGACAGGCAGCGCCCGAGAATCTCTTCGGGTGAGCGAAACTGCGTCGCGATGTTGAGCGTGGTCAGGCAGTTGACCCAGCCGGTTCCGGCGATGAAAGCCAGCGGCAGAGCGGCGTTTACCGAAGTGGCCAGCGGCAGCACCAGCAGGGTGATAACGTAGCTGAACGAGCCAAGGCCGATCACCCGTTCTGTTCCCCAACGGCGGCGCAAAGCGGTGACAAACAGCGCGGCGAAGATCGAACCCACGCCGAACGAGGCGAGCAGCAGGCCATAGCCAAGCTCACCGCCATGCAGTTGATCGCGCACGACAGCCGGCATCAGCGCCTGATATCCAGCCATGCCAAAACCAACGCAGAACCCGCGCAGCAGCAGTTTGCGCAAGGGTTCTGAAGTGAAGCAAAAAGCAATCCCGATGCGGATCGAGGGCAGCATTGGCTGGCGAACCGGTGCGGGAGCTTCTGGCCGCCAGCGCAGCAGCACCCAGATCAGCGCAATATAGCTTACCGTATTGAGCGCGAAGGCCGCACCGACATCCCAGAGCGAAACCAGCAGCCCGCCCAGTGCCGGGCCGACAGAGCGAGCCATGTTGAACGCCATGGTGTTAAGCGAGATCGCCTGTGGCAGATCCTCACGCCCCACCTGCGCGCGCACCGAGGCCTGCCAGGCCGGAGAATTGAGCGCGGTGCCGATGCCGAGAATCAGGGTGAAAGTCAGCAGCAGATAGGGGCCGACGACCTTCTCATAAGTGAGCAGGGTCAGTGCGGCAGAGGCAACGAGCATCATGCCCTGCGCGGACAGCATCACCCGGCGGCGATCGAAATTGTCGGCAATGGCCCCGGCGATCACCCCGAACAGCATGATCGGCAGAGTGACCGAAGCCTGCACCAGCGCGATCAGGCGGTGCGAATCGGTCAGTTCGGTCATCAGCCAGGCCGCACCGACGGACTGGACCGTGGAGCCGATTGCCGAAAACAGGTTGGCCGTCCAGATCGCACGAAAGGCGGTATGGCGAAACGGGGCGAGCGATCTGCCCGGTGCGGTCATCCGGTCCAGTCGGCTGGCCAGATGGCTGGCCAAATGACTTGAAGGTGGTTCGCTGTTATCCGCCATGGTTCATGGCGATGCAGAACGCAGCCCTAGTGGTCAAGCTGCGCCGGACGCCAGCGCAGCTTTTCCAACTTGTCAGAACATATAGCGCATCTTGATCTTCTGATTGATCGGGGTGGCTCCAACCGCGAAGGCCGCCTGAGCGAAGCTCGGCGGGCCGAACCGCACCGGGGCATCGCGCGAAAAGCCGAAACCCTCTTTAGGCATCATCATGAATGTATCGACTTTGCCATTGCCGTTTTCATCGTGAAGCAACGATATCGCATAGTGTCCGGCGGCAACATGTCCAAGCTGGACGTTTGCCGCAGAGCCCGCCGGTATGGCAAGCCGCAGCGCAGATGGATCCTTGCTGCAATCAGGAAAGCCCTTGGCCTTGGTCGTCAGGCACACCAGCACCTGCCCCTTGGTGCTGCGCAGGCCGGTGACAGATACCGTCACAGGTGCTCCACCCTCCTGCGCTTGTACCGCTGGAACAGACGCGAGAGCCATCAGGGCGAGGACAGCCCCCGATCGGTACCGCACAGAAGATCCCAGAAACGAAAATAGAGGCCGAAATTGCATAAATAGCTCTCATGATGGCGCTGGTGATGGCTGGCGGTGATCAGCCAGTTTCCCAGCCGCGATTTGATAAGGGACTGCGGAAACAGCTCCCAGCCCATGTGGTTGGTCACGCCCATAACAGTCATCGTGGTCAGCACCAAACCCAGAACCGCGAAATGAACCGGGATCAGCAAGACCAGTGCGGGAATAACCACCGCGCCGGTCATCGCCTCGATCGGATGAAAGCTCATCGCTGCCCAGGCAGTTGGCGGGCGGCTGGCATGGTGGACGGCATGGGCAACGCGAAACCATGCCGGACGGTGCATCAGCCGGTGCGTCCAGTAAAACCATGTGTCATGCAAGAACAGATAGACGAACAGCGAGACTGGCAGCCACCACAGCGGATATTCGTGCGCATCGCTATAGACCCTCGTCCAGCCGCGCTGTTGCCAGCCCCAGGCGAGCACTCCCGCGGGCGCTCCATATATCGCCGCAGATAACAACGACCAGCCGATCTCGCTGCGGATCTGCTGGTCTTGCCCTGCGTAAAGCCCGGGCCGCACCATCCGGGTTGCCAGCGCAAACCCCCCGCTGGCGAGCAGGTAACGTACGCCGACGATTGCCGTCATGATCAGCGCCGCGCCAGACGCCCCCCAGATTGCCGGTGAAATTTCCATCCAGTGCTTATGGCGCGGTTGGGGGGACTAAGGAAGCGCCGCTTGCGTGTTGGCACTTCACGTGCTTGGAGCCTGATATGCACCACCCGCCATCGCCTTGCACCAGCATTTGCCGGATAGCTCAAGACACCGGCTGGTGCGAGGGTTGCCAGCGCACACTGGAGGAAATTGCCGATTGGCCGATGCTTTCGGGGCACGAAAAGAAACAGATTCTCGAGCAGTTGCCTAATCGTGTGGCAAACCGCGTTCCTTGATGAACATGGCGGGATTGCCGCCGTAAACACCATCTGGACGAGCGTTTTCAAACATTGCGCCTCTTGCTCCCAGTACCGCCCGATCACCCATCATCACCCCCGGACCGACAAAGGCCTCGGCAGCAACCCAGCACCGGATGCCAATCGTGACAGGGCGGCAGACCAGCTGAAAATCGGGATCGCGGATGTCATGCGTACTGGCGCAGAGGTGAGCGCGCTGCGAAATTACCGTGTAATCGCCGATGCAAATCCGCCCTTGATTATAGAGCCTTACACCGGGGCCGATCAGCACCCTATCGCCCAGTTCAAGATGCGACGGCAGCCAGATCATCGCGCTGCCATGGACCCGCGTGCCGCGTCCCACCTTTGCCCCAAACACGCGCAGCACCAGCCGCCGCCAGCTATGCAGCGGCGGGGGAGTGAACCGGGCGAGCAGCAGCCAGCTGGCCATCCACAACACCCGCAGCAGCCGATTGCCAAGCGAAAAGCTGGGGCCACCCTCCATCGGGCGACTGCTGGCGGCATCGAGCAATGTCATCGCGTCAGGCTTCCTTTGGGCGAGTTGGCAAGTGACCGCAGTAGGCAGCGCCCCAGTTGGCGGCAATCTCTGCGCTTGAAAATCGGGTTGTGGCAAGATGGTGCGCGGCTTGCGACATCGCCTGCCAATCCGCATCGCCGAGCAAGAGCGCAGCGCCAAGAGCGACGGCGATCTCGGCCGGAGCATAACCACATTCCAGCGCTGCACCTGCGGCAAAACCCTCACCGAGATTGCACTGCCCGGTCATGATCGTCGGCGTTGATGCCGCCCATGCCTCAAGGATTGCCATCGGCAGCCCCTCGCTGAGCGATGGCAGTACCATAAACCGCGCACCAGCAAGCAGAGCCGTCTTTTCATCGCCAAAAACTGGGCCGAGGAACTCCACGCTTTCCCCTGCCCGGGCAATGGCCTGCTGCAGCGTTGCGACATCAGCCGCATCACCCCAACCAGCGATGCGCAAGCGCGCGCCATCGGGTCGGCTCGCAACAGCCCATGCTTCGACTAGCGCCAGCAGATTCTTCTTGGGATGGATGCGTCCCAGATAGACGATCTCTGGTGGGCGGACCTTGGCTACGTCATGCATTTGGCCCAGTTCAAGCTGAGCCGGTGGTGCAGCATTGGGGATAACCACACTATCGTTCCGCCCGGTTTCGCGTGCGATATCCTGCGCCTCAGCAGGGGTCAGCGCATGGAGCGCTGTTGCCTGTGCCCAGCCAGATCGTTCATAACCCACACGCGCCAGTGCCTTTTTCCAGCGGCCACGCGCGGTGATCCACGGATCGAGCATACCATGCGGCGAAATGAAATAGGGCCGTCCGGATTGCTTGGCCCAGAGCTGACCGGCACGGCTGGGATACATCCAGATACCATGCAGGTGCAGGCAATCGAGATCGGCGGCGAGCAGCGAGGGCAGCAGTGATGGGGCAAAACCGATCTGGCGCGGGCCGATCACTTTGGCATGGGTCACTTCACTGTCGCCAAAGCGAACCTTGTCCCGCTGCGAATCGGCATCGTCCAGTGCAAAAACACTGGCCGTGCCGCCAAGCGCGTTGATCAATTCAGCCTGCGCGACCACCGCCTCAAACACGCCGCCGCCCGCACGCGATGCCGATGCAGTGAGCAGACCGATCCTGCGGCCTTCCAGCGGCAGGCTCATCCCTTTATTGGCGCGCCCGGCCCGCCCTTCAGCGCCAACCGCCGCCGGATCACGGCTGGCGGCAAGTCTGGCCCCTTCCTTTGCGGGGCGGAGTGTCGCACAGGAGTTGCCGAGGTGGCGCCACTCACGTCTTTCGCCGCAGCAGCAATCGCTTGTGCCATCTGCCGGGATTTATACATCGCCGACAGGCGCAACTCGCTCAATCGCGGCAGGCCAAGGTAGCGACCAATCAGATACCATACCATCACGGGCGCCAGATAGGCACCGGTCTGCTTGGCCAGTGAAAGACTGCTGCCATCGCGGAAAGACAGCACCAGTGTAGCCACGAAGATCATATAGGCCGCCGTCTTGAGCGTTGATTGATCACCCTGCCAATATCGTCGGTACAGCGCGCCCAGAATGTGGCCCCATAGCCCGCACCAGATGATCACCCCGAGCCAGCCCATCGAAATCCAGCCCATACCGGGAAGCGATGAAGTCATGCCAATGGGCGATCCGAAATCCCACAAGCGCACCCGCTGGATGGGCGCCCCAATCGGCTTACCCGCCCACAAGGCACGCGGAATCGGTTCGGTAAACAGCTGCAGATTGTTGAGGAAGTAGTCGTAGGTTCCCGACCGTTGAGGAACAACCCAGACGATATATTCGAAGAATTCCATGTTCGCGAGATCCATGGTTTCCAGGAATTTTTCGTCCCGCTTGTTATCTGTGAAGGTGACTTCCTTCTCTTCAAGCCCGACGGTCTGACGGATGGCCGCGCCGCGATCTGCGCCGACAAAACTGAACAATGAGGCGATCGCCGCGACTGCCAGCAGAATCTGCAGCTTGGGATAGCGGACCCGCTTTTCATAAATATAGAGCATCATCAGCATCACCAAAGCCGCGATGACGGGGCCGCGGCCACCAGCGCCGCCGCGCAGGATGACGAAGCCGACCATGGGCAGCAGGCTCAACCAGCGAAACCGCCCGAGCCAGGCGATAATCGCACAGAGCGGTGCCAGCATGAGCTGCGCATCGCTCATATAGCCATTACCCTTGGTGTTGATGAACACACCCGTGGCACGATCCAGTACAACGCCATCGTAGTTGTTGTTGGTGATCGAGAAGTTCTTCGAGATCGAATAGAGCGCCAGCGGTGCCAAGATCGCCACGACCCAAGGGAATATCTGGGCCAGCCGGCGCCGCTCTTCCACAGTCGACTGATCCGCCCTGAAAGAGACAGCAATATTCCCACTCCGCAAAACGAAAAAGGCAAAGGAGAGATAGCCAATATTCGCGGCGAGAATGACCGTGATCTTGTCAGCCATGGTCGGTGAGAAGCCATAGGCCTGATACAGTGTCGAATAATCAAGATAATAGCCGAAAATCGGCCGAATCACAAAGATCAGCATGTGGAAAGCGCTGTAATAGGTGAGCGGGTGGAACAGGCTGAAAGCCTGATGTTTCAGGTAATAGGCCAGTACCAAACTGCTTGTCAGCAGGCCCAGACCCAGCACGACCAGATACATCGAAATCTCCTGGGCAGCCGTTTGCCGCAACCGCACTAACCACCTTTGCACGGCTGTGCCACCCTCTCAATATCACATAGTCAGGTCAATTCGTCTCAGATTGCTTTCCTCCTTGGTTTCGGCCCTTGCCTTTGACCCCTATCGAAAGTTATACCGACCCAAGAAAATGGTAAAACGGGATCGCAGATGAAACGCGTTATTCGGCAGAATTTGTTGCCGCTGATGCCTGCGCGCTTGCGCCACTGGCTCATTGCCCAGAATCGCCAACCGCTGTTTGCCAACTTCCGCAAAGCAGGTCTGGTCTATGTCCATGTTCCACGGACGGGCGGAACCAGTGTTTCAGAGACTGTGTTTGATTCGTGGATTGACCATTTCACTCTACGCGAACAGTTGGCGACTTTGCCTGCCGATTTGCTGGCGATGCCGCGCTTTACAGTAGTCCGGAACCCTTGGGAGCGCGCTTTATCAAGCTGGAGCTTTGCCTCTGCCGGGACCGGACATGATGCCAGGATCTATGTGGAAAACCGGCATCTCTATCGTGTGCCAGAATTCCGAACGTTTGAGCGTTTCGTTCTCGATTGGCTTCCTGCGCAGGATCCGCGCAAGCTTGATCCGCTGTTTCGCCCGCAAACCCATTTTCTGCTCGATGATGCGGCAAGCCTGCCTTATGATCATATCGGTCGGCTTGAGCAGCTCAGCGCGACGGAAGGATGGCTGAATCGGCAACTAGGAAAGAGCATTCAGTTCCCGCACTACAATCGCTCAGTGCATGGCCAGTACCGCGAATGCTATTCAACCGAAATGCGCGATAAGATCGGGCAGATTTACGCCGAGGACATTGCCCACCTCGGCTATGCGTTCTGATGAAAGGGCGCTTGGCGGCTTACTGCGACTGACGGGAAAATTCTGCCATTCGTGATGCCGCTGGCTCGCTGCCGGGATCAAGCGTCAGTTCCACCGCATCAGCCAGCCTTTCGGTGTCGCCCAACCAAGCACGATCATGCGAGATGGTGACCATTGCTTCCCATGATTGACGATCCTTGCCCAGGGTCAGCATGGCTGCGGCGATCTGGCCGGCATCCTCTGAATCGACGACGAAGCCATTTTCACCGTGCCGGATCAGTGCATCTCGCGATCCGACCTGCCGTGAGACAATCGCCGGAAGACCAAGCGCCAGCGCCTCATTGACCACCAGCCCCCACTGCTCCTCACGGCTGACCAGCACCAGTCCCAAAGCAGCCGAAAGCTGGCACGACACGGCATTGGCGGAGAGAAATCCGGGAAAATCGACCAGTGCGGCAAGGCCCAGCTCGTCAATTTTCTGACGCATCGCCGCCTCTTCCTCGCCCGAGCCGACCAGCACCAATCGCCGCGCCGCACCGCCGGATTCCGCAGCATAGACTGCAAAGGCCTCGATCAAGGTAATCAGGTTTTTCTTGTCAACAAACCTCCCGACAAAGAGGAATGGCCGTTCCGCAAAATCAGCGCCAGCAGGTGCCAGAACATGCCCTGCTTGCTGACGAACACGCGCGATACTGACCCCGTCATAGCCCATCAGAACCGGGCGGCGGCGAAACCCGAGAAAGCGGAAATAGTCACGATGGCGGCCAGCACCGACGATCGCACCATGGTAGCAGGACAGCGCCAGCCGCTTGCCCCATTCGACAAAATTCCGGCGCGGCTTGTCATCATATTTCGATTCGCTGAACACCACGAGCTTCACCCCGCACAGCCGCAGCAACCAGCTGAGCAGAACCGGACCGGGTTCCGCATAACTCAGGCCAATCATCACCCAGTCACAGCGGCGAAGACAGCGCAGCAGCGCCAACAAGCGGCGTGGTCCCGAAATCGCATTATAGGACTGGCCGGGGAACAAGGTGATCTTGCGCGCACCGGCAATCTCACCCGAAGGCTCCCAGGCATAGTCCGCCGAAGTTGTTGCCACCTCAACTGCAATCAGCTGTGCGCGTCCCTGCAGCCGCCGCGCGACGGCTTCGCAGCGATCAATGTGGTAGGCAGCGAATTGCGCCCAGACCAGCGCAACCGTTCTTTGCTCGCCCTGTTGCACTGTCGTCCTGCATCAATGTGGTGGTAGATCGGGCTATGGGCGAAGCGCCAGATCGAAACAAGGGGCCATCGGCCGCCCGGACGCCGCGTCGCAAAATTGCGAAAGCAAGCGCCCGGACTCAGCCTCATTTCTTCTGCACAGTGACGGCTAAGGTGGTGGAGGCAAGGTCAATTGCCGCCGCGGTAGGGTTTTGCAGAACTACTGTGACCGTATGAGCGGCTGAAACATAGCCGGTCAAAACAAGTCCACCTGCAGACACGCCGAGCGAGATGCCGGTCACCTGATCGCCCAATGCGGCACTGGTTGCTGTCACTGTGGTGCTTGCTGCAGCGCCTGAGGCAATCGACGGTGCGTCATAGGTCGTGCTGCCAGTGAAGTTCTGCTGGGTGGCGGTGATATAGCGTTCTTCCACCCATTTACCGAGCAAGGCATCAAAGCGCAGTTCAAGCATGTCCCCCAGCGCAAACAACCGCCTTTCCTTCTGCAGCTTGAGACCGGCCCCGTTGGCCGGGAACACGATGACCTTACCTGCCGCTGCATCACCGTGATAGAAGATCACTTTTTGTCCGTCAGCATAGCCAAAGGTATTGCCAAGCGTGATGTTCCAGGTTCCGGCAACGGGATAGAGCACCAGGGCCGCCCAGCTGACGTCGTAAACCATGTCACTGGCCGGATAATCAAAGGTGCCGCCATAAGGCTGTGCGGTGGTGCGGAACTGCTGGTAATCGATGCGCGGCAAGCCAAAGCCCGCAGGCTGTCCGGCTACCAGGTTGAACACCTTATGGGCATCACCCGAAACGGTGCAGGTGACGGTGTTCTTATCAACGATACCGGCATACATATTGATGCCGGAGCTGAAATAGCGGTTGCTGGCCTGGGCCTGGGCTGTTCGTTTGGTGGTAACATTGAGGCGGATGTTGCTGGGCGGGATATAATAAGTACCCGCCGGAGCGCCGTTGATCTGAGTTGTGAGAGTCATCGGCCCCGCGAGGTTTACCGCCGGGAAGGCCGACTTCTGATCACACCAGGCCTCGATATTGAGGTGGACGTCACGCAGATGGCCAACGCCATAATTCATCGTCACCGAGCAATCGACGGTGATGATGGTGCCATGTGCCCAAGCCCCGATATAGACTGCATCGGTCGCGCCTTCGAAACGTGTACCGACGAATGTCATCCATGGTGGGCGCTTGGTCGCTTGCCGGGTGGCGTAATTGAAGGGGTAGCCAGTCGCCAGGCTCGGATCGGGTCCGCCACTGACGCTCGATGAATAGAAATCATAGAATCGCCCGCCGATCAGCGTGAAACCAAGCGCTCCCAACACTTCCATGGCCTGATAGGCATTGCCTGCCTGGATATTTATGCCCGTGAACTTGCCGTTGGATGAAGGGTTCAACGCGCACTGCGGCGAGCCATCGAAGGTGCAATTCTCGACTAGCTGTGAGTTAACGGTCGATCCGCCGACATAATAGATTTCACCAGCAAAGTTCTTGAAGGTGCAATTGCGCATATGGATGCGGTTGCAGATAATATCCTGAACCTGGAACCCCTTGTCGTTTAGGTTGATGTTTGAACGATCGGCCGGATTGAAGGTTACACCGCCATCAACCGTCAGGTTTTCCAGCGCAACCCAGTCTATCGAACCACCGCCCGGCCAAACGCCTCCCGGCAGTACATAGATGCCGCCGCCCTGCCAGTTAGTCACGCCAACAACCTGGGTGATTATGTTGCGGCTGCCACCGAGCGAATTTTTCAGATTGAGCGTTGTGCCGCCGCGGCATCCCCGCAGACCAAGGCCATCATTGGTGGTGATGCAGATCGGATGGCCGTTGACTGCATGGGTGGTGACCACCGTGGTGCGGATCGGGCACCAGAGTTCGTAACTTGTCTCAGGAAATTCGACCCATTTGAACTTCATCGCGCAGGCGTAGGCAACCGTGGCCTGAATCGCGGGTTGCTCATTTATTCCCGCCAAGCCTTCAGCGCCGCCCTGAGCAACGCTGATCGCCTTGTCTGCGTCGGTAGTCACAAGCCGGAAATAACGACCGTTCGCAGTCTGCTTGCAGAAGCGTGGATGGGCAGTTGCCAGAGCGGCGGTGGCCAAGGCATCGCTGACATAAGTTCCCGCGCCCAGACCCAGTGTGCTGTAGCCGCTGGAAGTAATGGCAGTGACAGCGGCATCTATGGTCTTGGTGCCGATATTAATGAACAGCACCGATGGTGCTGTGCTGGCAAGCGCTTGCGCGGCCGAACTGGTTGCCGCATTCGCTGCGGCACGGGCGATGATATCCATCCCCATGATTACTGGCCCATCCGGTAGCTGATCGAGCCCGAACTTAGCGTGATATCAAGATAGAGGCTGGCCCCGATCTCACCTTCTTCCCATACCGGCTCGTAGATATTGGCAACGTAGGTGCCATAGGCTTGCCCGAGCGCGGTGAGAGGCTGTTTGGTAGTGCCGCCATCGGTTGATCGCATCACCTTGACTTGCCCCGCCCAGGTACCCGCAAGCGAGAGCATGACCGGCCGTCCGGCAACCGGCTGAAACGGTCCAAGCACACCACTGGCGTTGACAGAGCCGGCCAGCACGGCAGGCGCAGTGGCAGGTGCAGCGGCGACCGGAAGCGGATTGGCGGCACTCACCACATCACTGTCACCGGCTACATTGGCGAAGCTGACGGCAAATGGGGGAACAAAACGGGCAGGTGACTGGAGCGGGAGCGAGGGCATCGCAATTCCTTTCTGGATGCTGATTCGCACTTAAATAACCTATATGGTTATCTGTAGGAAAGCGGATAACCACAAATGTGCATGGCGCGCAATTCCATTGCCGCCGGAGCGCCTGTCCCGCTAGGAGAGCCTCAGCGTGCAAGGCAGCGGTGATGCTTGGTGTTGGCCCCGGAGGATTGGCTGGTTCAGATGAAAGTTGCGGTATTCCATCCCGGCACCCAGCACTCATGGCAGACTTCGCTGGCGCTTCAGGATCTCGATCGGCTGGCGTGGTATGCCACTTCGATCTTCTATCAACCTGATAGATTTCCCTATCAGCTGGAGCAGATGGTTCCCAAAGCCGTTGCAGTGCGGTTGCATTCCGAATTCAGGCGCTTCAGCCACTCCGGGCTTGATCCAGCGCTGGTCCGCACCTCTGGCCTGATCGAATGGTTTGAAAGAATCGCCGCGCGCGCTGGCTGGCGAAAAGCCGCTCACTGGCTGGATGTCATCGGCAACCGCAGCTTCACCCGCGCCTTGGAAGCAGACATCAAATCAGCCCAACCCTTTGCCCTATGGGGTTATAACGGCAGTTCACTGGGCTCTTTCGCGATGGCGCAAGACATGGGTCGTCGCTGTATCCTTGACCGCACAATCGGTGATTTTCGCTATTACAATCAACGCATGGCCGAATTACACGACACCTATGGCGAGTGGTTTCTGCCCACCGAACGCGCTATCGGCACCGAGCAGATCGAACGTGACCAACGCGAATTTGAACTGTCCGACGTGATCCTGCTCGGAAGTGAATTCGCCGCCAACACGATCCGGCTCCACGCTGGGCCAGAAGTGGCTGCCAAAGTTCGGGTGCTCAATTACTGCTACGACGAAGCGCTCTTCGCCAATCAACCAGTTCCCCGACCAGTGCCAAAGGACGGTCCGGTGAAGTTCCTCTTCATCGGCCAGATCAACCCACGCAAAGGCATCCACCACCTGCTCGAAGCCATTGAGCGAATACCCAAAGAGCGCGCGACCCTGACGATTGTCGGCGATTTGCGCATGCCTCAAGCAGTCTTTGCCCGCTATGCTGATCGAGTGACCTATGTGCCTACAGTAGCCCGATCCGATATTCCGGCGATCATGGCCGATCATCATGTGCTCGTATTCCCTAGCTATTTCGAAGGATCGGCGCTCTCTCTACTGGAAGGTCTGGCATCGGGACTGGCGATCATCCAGACCCCTATGAGCGGCATGGGGGTGACGGCGCGCGCCGGGATCATGCTGGAAAAACCAGACACTGCGGCGCTACAACAAGCTATCGAGCGTGTTACCGAAGATCGCGACCAACTTGATCTATGGCGCGCGGCAGCTCAGGAAGAAGCGGCGACCTATAGCTTTTCCAGTTACCGGGGGCGCATTGCATCACTACTCGACGCGCTTGAAATCTGAGACTAACTAATCCGTTCGAGGGCGAGGGGCTTAGACTGCGATGATTCTGATCAAGCTCGCCGGTATCGCGGCAATAACCTATTTCGTCAGTCGGTTGACGCTGTTGCTGCCTTTATTTCCGTCACGCCGGATAGGGCTTGGTCTGGCGCATATCATCGCATTTGGTATCGAAGCACTGATCATTGCCCTGCTTCGTCTGCCACTGGGTGTTTTTGCCGCGTTACAGTTGCTGGCCTATGCCATCGCTCATCTTGCCTGGCTGCAAGTTGACATAGCGATGCGCAATTATCCCAAGCGGACCAGAAGCAAGTCCTGACCGGCCTTCCAAGATCAGTGTCCTGGAAAGTGCATCAGAGCATCGACGATCACACCGTCTTCGCGTAACCGGTCAGCCCCGCCCAGTTCGGGTAAATCAATGACGAACAGGGCATGATCAATCATCGCTCCAGCCTGACGCAGCAACGAGGTTGCCGCCAATGCAGTGCCGCCAGTGGCGATAAGATCATCGACGATCACCACCCGGCTGCCCGTTCGCAATGCCCCCGGATCGATCTCAAGCCGGTCACTTCCATATTCCAGCGCATAGTCGATACCGATCACCGGGACCGGCAGCTTTCCGGGCTTGCGCACCGGCAGAAATCCAATGCCAAGCTGTGCCGCCGCCGCTGCCCCGAAAATGAAACCACGCGCCTCCATCCCGGCAATCACCTCGGCTCCGGCAGCGCGCGCACGCGATGCCAGATGGTCAACGCAGGCCGCAAACCCCGCACCATGGCTGATCAACGTGGTCACATCGCGAAACAGGATCCCCTTTTCGGGGAAGTCCGGCACTGTCCGCACCAGCGCTTTGAGTTCATCGGGCGTCATCGCACATCCTTCAAAGCAAACGCCCCCCGCATCGACTGATGCGAGGGGCGTTTTAATTCAGCCCTCACCAATGAACATCAGAGGTCAGTGCTGGTCAGCCCAGACATTGCGCTTGGCCATATAGGCCAGCACCGTGGCGAACAGCAGGAACAGCACCACCGGCCAGCCGGTCTGGTTGCGCTTGTCGAGCTTGGGTTCTGCCGTCCAAACGAGGAATGCAGCTACGTCCTTCGAGTTCTGATCCACCGAACCCTTGGTGCCATCGCTGTACTGGACAACATTGGCATCAGTCAGTGGTGGTGGCATCGACAGGTTGAGGTTGGCGAAATAGGGGTTGTAGAACAGCCCGTTGCCCGTCTTGGCATCAGGATATTTCTTGAGCAGTTCAGCCGGTTGCTGTGCCTCATATCCGATCAGCAGCGAATAGACATAGGCCGCACCGCCATGACGCGCCTTGGTAATTAGCGAGAGGTCAGGAGGTGTGCCCTGACCTCCATAGGCCACGGGCGGGAAGTGATCGACCGCAAGCCCGGCATGACTCTTAACTTCACCCGTAGCGCCGTTGTAGGCCGGGATTTGCGCCTTGGCGGCAATCGCCTTCACTTCATCTTCGTTATAGCCCAGCGCCGTGAGATCGCGGTAGGCAACAAGACTCAGCGAATGACAGGCGGCGCAGACTTCCTGATAGACCTTGAAGCCGCGCTGCAACTGAGTCTTGTCAAAATGGCCGAACACGCCGTCGCTAGCCAGATGCAGTGCCTTGGGGTGCTCACCGAAAGACTTTTCCGCACTGTGCGGCAAGCCTTCCTGCGCCAGATTAATGCCGCCCAGAATGAGCGACCAGCCAAGCGCTGCCGTAAAGAACAGGCCGACGAGGATGGAGAAGATGCGGATCATGGGTCTATCTCTTTCCGTCTCGCTGAATCAGGCCTTCGACACATCAAGTGCCGCAGCATCGTCCTTGCCGAGCACCGATTCGGTGATCGAGAAGGGCAGCGGTTCCGGCCGCTCGATCGAAGATACGATTGGCAGGATGATGAGGAAGTGCGCGAAGTAATAAAGCGATGCGATCTGGCTGAGCATCACATAGGGCTCTTCAGCATGGGCACCGCCGCAGTAGAACAGCACCGCCATTGCCGGGATCAAGCCGAACCAGAAGAATTTGCGGTACAGCGGGCGATAGTTCGACGAACGCACCGGCGAACGATCAAGCCAAGGCAGGATGAACCACACCAGAATCGAACCGAACATGGCGAGTACGCCGAGCAGCTTGGCCGGGAAGAACAGGAAGTCCTGAGTGAAGGCGCGCAGGATCGCGTAGAACGGCCAGAAATACCATTCGGGGACGATGTTCGCTGGTGTCTGCATCGGGTTGGCCGGGATGTAATTGTCCGGGTGGCCCAGCGCATTGGGTGCGAAGAACAGCACGGCGCAGTAAATGATCAGGAACACGCCCAGCCCGAAGCCGTCTTTTGCCGTGTAATAGGGATGGAACGGAACGGTATCGCTTTCACTTTTGACGTCAACACCGGTCGGGTTCGAGGATCCCGGAATGTGCAGTGCCCAGATGTGCAGGATCACCACGCCGAGAATGACGAAGGGCAGCAGGAAGTGCAGCGAGAAAAAGCGGTTGAGTGCAGCATTATCCGGCGCAAAACCGCCAAGTAGCCAGTGCTGGATTGATTCGCCAACAAGCGGGATCGCACCAAACAGGCCCGTGATAACCTGCGCGCCCCAGAAGCTCATCTGGCCCCACGGCAGCACATAGCCCATGAAGCTTGTCGCCATCATCA
>CAMDQO010000039.1 GCA_945906105.1 Novosphingobium sp. Chol11
GCATACCTCCACCGTCGGCATGCCCGCCTCCTGCTCCTTCAAGATCCCGATAATCTGCTCTTCGCTGAACCTGCTGCGCTTCATGCGTCCGACTCCTTGCGTGTCGGACTCTACTCATTTCTGGTCACATTTCAGGGGAGCACGTCAGATAAGGCTGGCGTCAGCCGACATGCCATTCAGTTTGCATGTGCGGCTGTTCCGCCCAGCTTCCTGAGTGCAGAACTAACAATCGGAATGGTCAGCATGGTGCTTCCCACCGCAGCGAGGAGCAATGCGGTGAAGGCACCGCTGGTGATCACCTGCTTGTCGAACAGCACGTTGACGAAGATTATCATGATCAGCGCCTTGGTTTGAAGTAGCCAGCCGATAATCCAGGCCTCGCCCTTGCGCCAACCGAGCAGGCGGCCGGCCAACCCCACTCCGGCAAGTTTGCCCACGATCATCGCTGCGAGCAGCGCCGCAGCTGCTGCAAAGGCCGTGATCCCGCCCATCTCCCAGCTGGTCCTGAGCCCGGTCGAGAGGAAGAATACCGGCATGAAGGCCAGCAGCACTACGTCACGGAAGCGGTCAATCGTCTCGATCCCGAACCAGCGCGCATCGAGCGCCGCTCCGGCGAGGAATGCGCCGACCATGTAGTGAAGTCCGGCCCAATCGGCAAAAAAGCTGCATCCGGCCAGCCAGACCAGTGCGCAATACCAACGGTCACGTTCTGGAATGGCGGCGACCAGTTTACGGACAGCCCAGACGGCCACGCCAAACCCCAACACGAACCCGAGCTGCCGGGTGATCCGCTCCCAGTCGAGCAGGATTAAGGCCAGCACCGCCCAGATCATCACGTCGTCAAGGCTGGCGTAGCGCAGGATCCGCTGGCCGAGGGCAGTGCGCAGGATGCCAAGCTTCTGCAGAAACAGTACCAGGATCGGCAAAGCCGTCACCGCACAGGCCATGCCAATGCCCAGGACGAATTGCCAAGGCCGACCCTTGTCACCGAGCCATTGCGCCGGATCAGACATCTCAAGCAACGCGAGCGCTACCCCGGCGCCCAGCGCCATTGGTGTCGCGAGAGCGAGCCCTGCGGTTATCGCCGTATCGGCCTTGCTGCGCCAGGCTTCGTTCAGGTCTAGCTCCAGCCCCGCGACGAAGACGAACAACATCACCGCCCACCAGGCAATCCCGTTGAGTGCGCCGATCACCTGCGGGGTGAAGATCGTTGTGTAGTAGTCAGGAAGCTCCGCGCCCAGAATGCCTGGGCCGAGCAGGATGCCGGTGACGATCTGCACCACCACGAGTGGTGCCCAATGTTCGGTCCGCCCCAGCCGCCAGACCAGATACGGCAAGGCGAAAACCAGGATCAGGGCAAGCAGGAACAACTCTGTGACGGGCGCGCCAGTTAGAATAATCGACATGTCTGGAATTCCCGATCAGGCTGACCGCTGCGCATGCCACCCGAAACGGGCGCTGATCGCGAAGCATAGTTTGAGCAGGTCCAGCGCAGTAGCGAGTCTGCCGTTGGCGTCGGCGATCAAACGGATGCACGACGGGACCGCCGCGTCGCCGAAGTTCGCGACTTTGATGATCCCCGAGCCATTCGCTGCGCGCGCACCCAGCCGTTCGCAAGCGAGGCTGAAGATCGTCGGGAACTTCATCGCGCTCATCTGCCGCAAGCCTCAACCTTGCCATGTCTTTTGTCCACGAGCGCACGCGCGACGTGTTCTTGCCAAATTGCATACCCTTTTTCATTCATGTGAAGATTGTCGGAAATGAACAACTCTGGCCGAGGCTTGCCATCACGCATCATCGGTTTAACAATATCGACGTAGATCAGATCCGCGCGCGCATCGGCAAGGCGGGCCACTTGCTGGTTCAATTCAGTCTGCAAGGCAAAATCGGCGATGCGAGCTGGCGACGGCTTGGCCGATACAAAGAAAACGGGCGTGGAGCCAAGCGTTGCGCTCTTCCGATCAAGGAAGCTCTGGAAGTCCGCCAAAATCGAAGCAACCGGCTTGCGGCTGTTGATGTCATTCTCCCCCGCATAAAATACGATCTGGCTCGGCCGGTAACGACCAACGACATTGTCGAAATGAGAATTGATATCGGCGATCGATGCGCCGCCAAATCCCCGTTTGAGAACCCTGCGGCTGGCGAATTCCTGCTGCAACCGGAACCAGAAGCGAAAACTTGAACTGCCAATGAACAGCGTCTCGCATCCAACCGGCGGGTAGATTTCGTCCTCGATCCCAAACAACCTGACTTCGTCGGCGAAGGGCGCTTCAGCGGCTGACAAAGGGACGGCGGCAAACAGTGCCAGCGCCAGACAACCAAAGGCGATTCTGAACGTCATGGATGCGTAACTCTGTTCATCCGAATTGTCCTTTCCATTCTTGTCTGCCCGAGTTCCTTCCCACGCCAAGACTGCCTCCTGCACCTAGCGGCTCAAACGATTTCTCAATCTAGCTTCGCCGAATCGGGAATGTTCTCTTCAAACGGCGCCAATGGCACGCCGTCCCGATCGAACAGGCTGGTAAGAGCGCTATCAGCCCACAGGTAACGCAGCTTTCGGTCGGTTGCCGCAACCGGCAGTTCGATCAGATTGGGGGCTGCCAGTCTGACATCTGTAAGACGGCAGCGACCTGTTGCATCGCAAACTTCGAACCCGGTCGGGGTCCTGGCCCCACCAACCACCTGATAGGGTGCAGGCAACACTACGGTCAGTAGCCCGCCGACCCGCTTGACCATGATATCTCCCCGGACCCCGGCTTCACCAGCACCGGCTAGCGCCAAACGCCGACCGACTTCGCGCTTGTTTGCCGGATGAATATCATAGGGGTCGCCGATATCCATGGTAGGGACGAGCCGAACTGCATCGCCTTTCAGCGCAACCTGACGCTGCGCTTCACGTAAATCGGCCCAGGCCGAGGGCGAAGGTTCCTGCGCATAGCGACCGAAGCCAGCCAGTTGTACGATGAGGAATTCACGTCCGCCCAGCCGCTCGCGCCAGTCGGCAATCAGGGCTTCAAGCTGCGCCGCATAGCGCGATGCACGCGGAACATTGCTCTCGCCCTGGTACCAGGCGAAGCCCTTGACACGGTAGTGGCCAAGCGGAGCGATCATCCCCTGATCGAGCGTTGCCAGCCCCTCACCGCCACTCCATGGTGCGACCGGCACCGGCTCGACTGCGGCCAGCGGTGCCAGCGGGGTGAAGGTTGCGCCGCCATCAAATGGAACGATTGTGCCATCGTCGAGCTCCAAGCCGCGTGGCTCGGCACCGTAGAAGCCGCCGCCGCCGCCGGTATCGACTACCAGCACTTCGAGCTCGTTGCGACCACTTCGCAGCGAACCCGGGGGCATTGGGTAGCGACGCGGGGTATCCCAGCCTGCGGTGCTGCCGATTGTGCGGCCATTGAGTCTGGTCCGGTCGATGTCGTCGATCCGGCCAAGCCGCAACGCACGGACCCGTCGCCGTGTAGCAGAACTCAAGGTAAATTCGAACCGGTATACCCCGACTCCATCGAACGCGGCGAGCGCCGGGATGTCCCATCCTTCCCAGCCGTTACGCAACGAACCGGCTGTAACCACCGGACCGGAAGGGGAAAGTCTGGACATCTGCTCAAGCCAGGCCTCGCGCTGCTGCGCAAAGCGCCGCTCGGCAGGTTCGGGATCGGCAGCGTGCGCGGCGAGCAGCGCGAGTTCGCCTTGGTAGCCCCCAAGCCGCACCAGTGCGCGCTGGCTCAGCCAATCCTCGATCCGCGAGCCGCTCCAGGCGGCCGAGATCAGACCCACCGGTACGTCAGGAGCGCGGGCGCGCAGGGCTTGGCCCATGGCGTGGCAAACGGCGGAAAAGCTGGCGACAGATTCGGGCCTGGCGGTCTGCCACGAAGTGTGCCTGGCAAATTCAGAACTGGGCACTGTGTTGCGCTGGCGCGGTACCAGCAGCAGACGCAGCGCCGGGTCTTCGCTGCGCGCGACAATGTCCGGAGCGTTGCTTTGCCGCGATGCCTCGAATTCCATGTTGGATTGGCCGGAACAGAGCCAGACATCGCCGACCGCGACGTTGCTGAAACTGACGCTGCCGCCATTGGAGCTTGTGATCATGAGCGTCGTGCCAAGCCGGGCATCGCCACTTGGTATATCAACCCGCCATTGACCGGCTGCATCCGCGCTGACTTCACGGCTTGTCCCATCAAAGCTGACCGAAATCCGTTCCCCCGGCTCAGCCGAACCCCAGACGGGAACCGCTACCGCGCGTTGCAGGACGGCATTGTCGGAGAACGGCGCAGCTACCTTGAGCAGGCCGGCCTGGGCCGCTGTCGCAAGCCCGAGTTGCAACACCAGCGCTGCTGCGGCCAATCGCAATCGCGCCATATCAGCCGCCCCCGTCAGATTCTTGACCAGCATCCGGCGCATTGCCCGCCGGTCGGCCGGGGTCTTTGCGCCGAGAATTCCAGCGGCGTGGGCGGGCAGATGCGCTGCCGGATCGCCATCGACGAGGAAGGCGTAGTGCCGGAACATGGCGAGCCAGGCGCGTCGCTGCGGCGCGGGCAAATGGCGCAGGCTCATGATCGCATGGAGCATCGCATCCCACGGCGATCCGCCATCTTGGGGCGCCTCGTTCCACCAGTGATTGACCAGCATCGAGACCGGATCTAGCGATTGAACATGGTGGTACCAGCCGTAAGGGATGAAGATCGCATCGCCTGGTTCGAGCAGTGCCTGCTGCGCCTGTTCAAGCGCTGCGGCAAAACGCGGGTAAGCGCCCTGATCCGGGGCGAGCGGATCGGCCATCGAAATCGGCGTCCCGGCGGGAGTTGGATCGAACGGTCCCATTGCAAGGTCGGACAGACATTCGGGCGCGAAGAGGGTGAATTTACGCTGTCCTGCAACAACGCAGGCGATATTGTCGGCAGGGTCGGAATGGATCGCCACTTCGACCTGATTGCCAATCCACAATCGCGCCTGCGCACTGGGCGGCAGCCAAGTAAAGCGGTTGGCTTGCGTGAAACATGGCGCTGCCCGATCAGCGGGTACGCCCTGCGCAGCAAGGGCTGGTGCAGGTTCGAGTTCGTTTGACCGCGCCAACTGATCAAGAAAGTCCGTCAATGATGCGCGCTCGCGCGTGAAATTGAACCCTCGCAGCAAGTCATCATAGTGCATCCGCCCATGTTCACTTGGCTGGGCCGTCACATAGTCAATGGGATTATCGACCGCGAATCCGCGCAAATAGTCTAACAATTCGGAATCGCCACGCCGTGCTTCAGCGACAACCGGCCATGAGCTGGCCGCACCGCGGAGCACAAACGGTTCGCCTAAGGCTATCGGCCCGGCCAGCAAGGCTTCGGGCGTCCAGACCGGAATTTCGGATATGGGAAGTGGCATTGCAGGCGTGCTTTCAATTTAGCCGGATGAAGGCGGCAACGGTCAGGCGGCCTGCCAATGGAGCGCAGGGCAGATCCACCCCGGCCAGATCGGCACAATGCAAGAGGTTGCCAGGAAACAGTACGGCGCGATTAAAGGCTGCGGGACACAGCCCGATCCGCTCAAAGCCGGATGCGTCTCCACCGATGTACGCGGCGGGCGGTTGCCCATGGCGGGCAAAATCGGCGTCAAGCGATTGGAGGTATGGTGCGGACCGGACTTCATTGATTGTTTCAAATCCAGTGGCGGAATAACGGTAGAAGGCAGTGCCACCGAACTGCTCAGGGCACAGATAATGAACCAGTGCGATCTGGCTGGGATCATAGCTGTCCACATGCGGGATACGCTGCGGCAGCGTCAGCTGCTCCGATCGTGTGGTGGCCAAAGAGTAGTAACAACGCAGCACCTGTGCCGACCGGATCGGGCCGAAAACCTGGGGCAGAATCTGGCGCAAAGCTCTGCCGAGCTGCGCCGCATAGGCTGGATCGACTTCGGCGCGCGGTCCCGGATAGTAGTTCCCCCGTACTTGCCAATCGAGGCCCGAGGCCCTTTCGCGCTTAGCCTCGGGATCCGGCAGAAATCCATCGATCACCGCGAGCGGACTCGCTTCACTACCAATTGTGCCAAGGCGCATGCCTGGGCTGGGCAAAAAGTTGTCTGCAGCATTGGACATAGCCCTGTATTTCACGTGCCGACGATTTTGGGAAGCGCTTCCAACCATGACTCGTCAACGATGCGCAATCGCGCCAGCTCTTGCCAGAGGGCCTCCATGCTGCGACTGTCGTCGAGGGGAAACTATCTGGAAGAGTGCGCTTCGTCCGTGCCGAATAACAAGCCTACAATCGATGACGTTGCAAAGCTCGCGGCCGTTGGACGGACGACGGTTTCGCGAGTCCTGAACGACAAGCCCAACGTGCGCGAGCAAGTACGGCTGCGCGTTATGGCGGCAGTCGAGCAACTCGATTTCAAGGTTAACCTGCAGGCCCGCAACCTGGCGGGAAAGTCCGCAAAGCGGATACTCCTGATCCATGCGTCGGATTTCGATACCGAACCAAATTCATATTACAGTTCCGCTATCGAATTGGGGGCGACGCGCGCTGCGATACGGTTGGGGGTGCAGCTCACAACCCATATCGTCAATCAGAACGATCCCGCGGCGGGAAGTTCGATTGCCAGACTGGTCCGCGAAGTTCGGGCCGAAGGATTGGTACTGACTCCGCCTTTTTCCGACAATCTTGAATTGGTTCATTCGATCCAGGCACTCGACTGCGGGGTTGTTTGCATTGCCGGTGGGGCGGTAATGTCAAAGATTGCCACAACCGTGAGTATCGATGATCGCCAGGCCGGCTACGAGATTGGGCGGCACTTGGTGGCAAACGGTCATCGCCGCTTCGGCTTTGTCCGAGGTATCCGGGATCACCTGTCGGCTGAGAACCGCTTCTCCGGATTTCTCGAAGCGTTGGTCGAAGCGGGCATTGTCGAAAACGACATCATCAGCGAGCGCGGCAACTTCACTTTTCGGTCAGGGTTTGACTGCGCCCAGCGAATTCTCGCGCAAGCCAATCGCCCGACCGCGATTGCTTGCGCCAACGACGATATGGCGGCTGGCGCCTTGCTGGCCGCTCACAAGGCCGGATGTGAGATTCCAAAGGACCTGGCGATTACGGGGTTTGACGATACGCCGGTGTCAGAGATCGTCTGGCCGCCGCTTACAACCGTGCATCAACCCTTGCGGAGAATGGGGGAGCGAGCAGTGGAGCACCTTGCGGAAGCCGGGCGCGCGATTGGCCCCGATGTCGAGTTGATCGAATATCGCCTAATTATCCGCGAATCGACGCAATTCTGCGGCTAAGGCTCGCACCCGCGCCGACAATTCCCACAACCCGAAACCTTTGCGCTTGACCGGAAATGCAAGAGTGATAGAAATTGGAAGCGCTTCCAATCAAGCGGCGACGCAAGTTCGCTGCCTGTTGCGAGGGGCATGGGAAGGAATAATTCGCAGTTTTCTGCGAGTTCAGGAGGGGAAATCTTGATGCGTTCGATCAATCAAACCGGCGAATCACGCCGGATGTCCAGGCGCTTTCGATTTGGTGCTGCGGTTTCAACTTTGGCGATGATTGCAGTCATGCCGGGAGTTGCGTCTGCGCAGGAGACCCCGGCTGCGGATGCTGCCGAGCAGACGGAGGAACCGCTGACCGACGCAAACGGCGAAATTATCGTTTCGGGTATCCGTTATTCGATCGCCAATTCAATCGGGATCAAAGAGCGCGAAACCAGCATCGTTGAGGCGATTTCGGCTGAGGAAATCGGCAAGTTGCCAGATGTCTCGATTGCCGAATCGATCGCCCGGCTCCCCGGCCTTGCGGCCCAGCGGGTCAGCGGGCGCGCGCAGACGATCTCGCTGCGCGGGTTCTCGCCAGATTTCACCACCACGCTGCTCAACGGCCGCCAGCAGGCAAGCTCGGGCGATAACCGCAGCGCTGAATTCGACCAGTATCCGTCCGAATTGCTCGGCAGTGTAGTGGTATACAAGACCCCCGACGCCGGGATCGCGGGCATGGGTCTGGCCGGTGCCATCGATCTGCGCACTGTGCGCCCACTAGCCCACGGCAAGCGCACCATCGCGGTGAACCTGCGCGGCGAATATACCGACGGCGAGCAACTGAACGATGACGTCCGCAACTATGGCTGGCGCGGCAGCCTCAGCTACATCGATCAGAATGCCGACGGCACTCTGGGCTGGGCCTTCGGTTATGCCCATCTCGATGCGCCGGCGCAGAACCGGCACTACAAGGCCTACAATTACGAAACATTCGGCTGGCGCGGTGGCAACATTTCCCCTGATACTGCAGACGCTTCGACATTTGTGACCGGGCAGGAAATCTTTGCCTATTCGCGTCAACAAAAGCGCGATGCGGCGATCGGGATCCTTGAATGGCAGCCGAGCGAATCTGTCCATACGACGCTCGATCTGTACTATTCACGCTTCAAACAACGCGAGACCATGCGCGGGGCGCAGTGGTTCTCGAACGTCTGGGCGGACAGCCAGCAGTTCACAAACGTCACCAATGCCACCGTTGGTGGAACCGTTGTCGGTGTAACCGGCACCAACACCGGGGTCGCGCCAATCGTTCGCAACGATTACAATACGCGTGACGATGAACTCTATGCGATCGGGCTCAACAACGAATTCCAGCTGGATGAGCGCACGCGGTTCATCGCTGACCTCTCCTATTCGCGCAACAAGCGCGATGAAAGCATCACCGAAACGTATGCCGGAGCAGGCTGCTGCGTGACCTCGGGCGCACAGGATGCCAACCGGACGTTTGACACGATCAACTGGAACTTCACCGACTTCCTGGCCGGCAACGGTTACGGAACCTATGATGAAGGTCTGAACTACGCCGATGCCTCGCGGATTTCGCTGGGTGATCGCGCGCCGTGGGGCGGGTGGGGCCACGATGGTCAAACCAAGGAACCGCACGTCGTCGAAAACGTCTGGTCGATCGACATGGCGGTCGATCATGATTTCGGTGACGGCTTCCTGCGCAACGTCGAAGTCGGGGTGAACTTCACGCACCGCGACAAGCAAAAGCGGGTCGATGAATATGATCTGATGCTGAAGTCCGGCCGCTTGCAGACGCTGGTTGGTTCGCAGTTCCTCGTCAGCCCGACATCGCTTGGCTATGCCGGATTCGGTAACGTGCTCAGCGTCAACCTGCCGACTGCGATCCCGCAATACTATGATCGCGTCACCTTCATCAACAACGACACCTACGACAAATCCTGGCGGATCGACGAAGACCTGCTGACCCTGCACGCAAAGGCAACCTTTGAAACCGGGCCGCTCAAGGGCAATGTCGGGCTGCAAATGGTCAGCACGACCCAGTCTTCGACAGGCTCCGCGATCAACCTCACGGTGACGCCGACCAGCGTGATCCCGATCCGCGAAGGTGCGAGCTACACTGACCTTCTGCCAAATGTGAACCTGTCGTTCGAACTGGGCAGTGGCATGCGGCTGCGTGCCGCCTATGCGCGGACCATGGCGCGGCCACGGATGGATGAACTGCGGGCTAACTTTACGCCTGGCTTCAGCAATCCGTGCGGCGGCAGCCCGCCATGCGTACCGGGTCAGGTTGTCAATCCTTGGTCGGCGTCTGGCGGTAATGCAAAGCTGGAGCCTTGGCGGGCAGACGCCTTCGACCTGACCTATGAATGGTACATTGGCCGGGCGAGTTATGTTGCGATCAACGGGTTTTACAAGAAGCTCGACAACTACATCTATATCCAGCGCCAGGCCTTCGATTTCAGCGGCTTGCCGCTGCCGCCAATCGCCGCGAACATTCCGGCTGGGGTGATTGTCAGCCCGATCGGACAGATTAACCAGCCAGCCAATGGCACCGGCGGCAACGTCCGCGGGATCGAGGTGGCCGGTGCGCTTGAACTGGGGAAGATCACCTCGCTGCTCGACGGGTTCGGCGTTCTGGGGAGCTATTCGTATACGCTTTCCAGCCTGCGCCCGACCGCCAGCACGAATCCGACTGTAATCAACGCCACCCGCATTCCAGGGTTGTCGAAGGATGTCTATCATATCACCGCTTACTTCGAGAAGTGGGGCTTCCAGGCTCGCGTCAATTACAACTACCGTTCGGGATTCAAGGGCGAAACCACGCAGCTATTCGCGGTGCGCGGATCGACCGAAATTCTCGCCGACAAGGATGTCAGCGCGCAGATCGGTTACACCTTCGCTGAAGGTTCGGCGCTGGGTGGTCTCAACGTGCTGTTCCAGGTCAACAACCTGACCGATTCAGCCTATGGCACGCGCCTTGGGGTGGATAATGGCGGCGTCCGGCTTTCGGATGGTTCTTTCGTTCCGGAAACCTACGAAAAGTACGGCCGTCAATTCCTGTTCGGGATCAGCTACAAGTTCTAGTCGGGTCGCACTGGCTGGAAACCGGGAAAGGCCGGATGGGGACTTGGCATCATTCTTCCTATGGAGGATTTTGCCAAGATGAGGACCTCGTCCGGCCGATCTCGTTTTGCGAACGACCATATTTTGTGAGGCATATCACGTGAAAATCCGCAGCGCTGCTTACCTCTCTTCGGCTGCCACTGCCTTGCTTTTGGTCGGTTGCGGGCCGGCAGCAATGATCTCCACTACTCCGCTTGCTCTTGGCGGCTGGTCCAAGGACGAGGCAGAAGTGATCGCGGCCTTTCCTGTGCGGCGTAACGCGCAGATACTCGATGCGGCGAGAGAGCGCCGGATCGCAGATATCGTCGCCGGCATGACGCTCGAGCAGAAAATCGGGCAAATGGCGCAACCAAGCATCTTGAGCATCACTCCGGACGAAGTGCGGCAATTCTATATCGGCTCGGTTCTGAATGGCGGCGGTGGTTGGCCGCAGGGCAAGAAACACGCGACGGCGCAGGACTGGGCTAAACTGGCCGATAGCTACGCCAAGGCCTCGCTCGCTACTGATCTCGCGGTCAAGATCCCGCTTATCTGGGGGACGGACGCGGTCCACGGACACAACAATGTGGTCGGCGCGACGACCTTCCCACACAACATCGGTCTGGGCGCGGCCAACGATCCCGAACTGATGCAGCGGATAGGAAGGGCGACCGCCCGGCAAGTTCGGGCAACCGGGATAAACTGGGCCTTTGCGCCTACTCTTGCAGTGGTTCAAAACCAGCGCTGGGGCCGCAGTTATGAGGGCTACTCTAGCGATCCGACCATTGTTGCTTCGCTTGGCGGTGCTATGGTTCATGGCCTGCAAGGCAATCTGACGGGTGACGGTGATGTCCTTGCGAGCGGCAAGCATTTTGCCGGTGACGGCGGAACCTTTCAGGGCGTTGACCAGGGTGAGAACCGCGCAAGCCTGACCGACTACGTTGCGATCCATGGAGCGGGTTACTACTCCGCGCTCGATGCTCAGGCTGCAACGGTTATGATTTCCTATAACTCGTGGGCCCGTGGCGGTACGCAGCCACATGGCAAGATGCATGGCAATCGCGCGCTAATCACAGGCGTTCTCAAGGGGCGTCTGGCTTTTGATGGTCTGGTCGTCTCCGACTGGAACGCGATCGAACAGATTCCAGGCTGCGAACGTGATCACTGTCCGCAGGCGGTCAATGCCGGGATCGACCTCTTTATGGTTCCGGAAAATTGGAAAACCTTCATCACCCAAACCGCTTTGGACGTCCGCGAAGGCCGCATCCCGATGGCGCGGATCGACGACGCGGTGACCCGGATACTGCGAGTCAAGTTGCGGATGGGCTTGTTTGAGCGCCCGACTTCGGCGGGTCGCTACACAGGCGATTCGACAGCATTGGTTGAGCGCGAACTGGCGCAGGAGGCCGTGCGAAAGTCTGCGGTGTTGCTCAAGAACAATGGCGTTCTGCCGTTGAGCGGAAAAAAGCGTATCCTTGTGGTGGGTGCCGGGGCCGATAGTTTCGCGCGCCAATCCGGTGGTTGGTCGCTTACCTGGCAGGGCGACGAGACCGACAACAAGGACTACCCGGTGGGTGAGACGCTGCTTGGCGGTCTGCGCCGGGTTTATGGCGCGGCCAATGTGAGCTATTCACTAGATGGGGTCGGGACCGATCCGCGCGGTTACGATGCGGTTGTCGCTGTAATTGGCGAGACGCCTTATGCTGAAATGAAAGGCGATGTTCGCTTTCCCGCACCGCTTTCGCATTCGGCGCGTTTCCCTGAAGATCGCGCGCTGCTCGACCGTTTTGCGGGCAAGGGTGTGCCGGTTGTGACAGTGCTTTACTCTGGGCGCACAACCTATGCGACAGATCTGCTGAATCGTTCGGATGCGTTTGTGGCCGGATTTTTGCCCGGCACTGAAGCGGGGGCAATTGCCGACTTGCTTGGTGGCCGCGCGAATCTCGATTTCAGCGCGCGCTTGTCCTTCGCCTGGCCGAACACCGCCTGCCCCACTGGCGGCGAACCAGTTGCTGAGGCACTGCTCCCTAGAGGGTTTGGCTTGAGCTATCGGGTGCCATTTCTAACGGGACGGCTGACAGAACAGGCCCCGATTGCAAGCTGCCCGTGACCGGCGCAGGATAGACCGATGAAACACCTTAAACGCATACTGATCGCAGGCGGCGGCTCGGCCGGCTGGATGACCGCCGCCCTGTTGTCGCGTCTGTTTCAGGGCCTTTACGATGTTACGCTGATCGAATCTGAAGAGATCGGGATCATTGGCGTTGGCGAAGCGACGATCCCTGCGATCAAGAAATATGTCGAGTTGCTGGGCCTCGATGAAAATGAATTCATGGTGCGCACCCAAGCGAGCTTCAAACTTGGCATCCAGTTCAACAACTGGTCGGCACTGGGGAGCAGCTACGTCCACGGCTTCGGGGTGATCGGACAGGATCTTGAATGGCTGCGCTGCCACCAGTACTGGCTCAAGGCGCATGCCGAAGGGCGTGGCGGGGATTTCGCCGACTATTCGATCAACACTGCCGCGATCCCCGAAAACAAATTTATGCGGGCAGCCCAGGACATGGGCGATTCGCCGCTTGGCCAGATTGCCCACGCATTCCACTTTGATGCCGCATTGTTTGCCCGGTTCCTCAGTGGCTATGCGCAGGAGCGTGGAGTGCGGCGGCGCGAAGGCAAAATTGTTGATGTCACGCTGCGCGGCGAGGACGGTTTCGTCGAAAGCGTGACAATGGATGACGGCGAAGTAATCGCCGCAGACTTGTTTGTCGATTGTTCGGGGCTGCGCGGTCTGATCATCGAACAGGCGATGAAAACCGGCTATGACGACTGGAACCACTGGCTGCCGTGCGATCGCGCGGTGGCAGTGCCGTGCGAACGCTCGGACAATTTCACGCCCTATACCAAGTCCACTGCGCATGGCGCAGGCTGGCAGTGGCGGATTCCCTTGCAGCACCGCACCGGCAACGGGCATGTGTATTCGAGCCAGTACATCAGCGATGCGGAAGCCGAACAGGTGCTGCTCGACAACATTGATGGTGCACAGCGTGCCGATCCGTTCCGGGTCAGCTTCCGAACGGGGAAGCGCAAGCAACTTTGGAACAAGAACTGCGTAGCAATCGGGCTTTCGGGTGGGTTCCTTGAGCCCTTGGAATCGACCTCGATCCATCTAATCCAGTCGGCGATTATCCGCATGGTACGGTTGCTTCCCGATGCCGGTTTTGATCCCGCCGGGATTGCCGAATTCAACCGTCAGAGCGATTTCGAATACGAACGCATCCGCGACTTCATCATTCTCCATTACAAGGCCACCCAGCGCGACGACACGCCGTTCTGGAAATATTGCCGGGATATGGAAGTGCCCGACACGCTCCAGCGCAAGATCGATTTATGGATGTCTAACGGCCGGATTTTTCGCGAAGACGAGGAGCTATTTGCCGAAGAAAGCTGGATTCAGGTGTTTATTGGCCAGAACCTGATCCCGCGCGGGTACGATCCGCTGGTAGCGATAAAGAGTGACGCACAGATCGCACAGCATCTCGGGAACATTACAGCCGTGATCGGAAAGTGCGTAAAAGTTATGCCGACCCACGCGGAATACGTCTCCAAGACTTGCTTGGCCGAAGCGTGATGCCTGCGAAGTCCGTCTATGCGGCGCTGCTACTTGCAGCCACGCTCGTCCTTACGGGCTGCCTGGGGGTGCGATCAGAGCGTGCACCGGGCAAGGTCGCGGTTTGGTCGACCAGCGCCGATGGAAGTCGCAAGTTGGCGCAGATGCCCGACCTGATGCTGGAGCCGGCATCAGATGAAGCCGGTATTGTGGAAGTCGATCCGGCGCAGCGCTATCAGGCAATCGTTGGATTTGGTGCCGGGATGACCGACACTTCGGCTGAAGTATTGTTTGGGACAAAGGATGCTGCGATCCGCGACGCGCTGTTCGCGGAACTGTTTGCGCCGAATCAACTCAACCTCTCGTTCTTGCGCCTGCCGATCGGAGCTTCGGACTTTTCGCGCGAGCATTACAGTCTGGCTGATCGGCCGGCAGGCCAGACAGGGTTAAAGTCCTTTTCGATGACCAGAGCCGGGCCACAGATTGCTGCCACCTTGGCTGCGCTAAGGCACAACCCTGATCTGGTGCTGATGGCCAGCCCTTGGAGTGCGCCAGCGTGGATGAAGACCAATGACAGCCTTATCACTGGGAAGCTGGCACCAGCGCACTACGCAGATTTTGCTGCCTATTTCGATCGCTATCTGACCGAAATGCGCAAGGCTGGCCTGCCGGTTCGCTATGTCTCGGTGCAGAACGAGCCGCATTTCGAGCCGACTAACTATCCTGGGATGCGAGTCGATCCGGCGAGCCGCGCAGCGTTCATCGGCGGCCATCTTGGCCCACTTTTGGCACGCAAGCATCCGGGCACAGCGATCCTCGATTGGGATCACAACTGGGATGAGGCCGCAAGTCCGCTGACCGTGCTGTCCGACCCGGCGGCGCGGCGCTACATCGCTGGCGTGGCATGGCACTGCTATGCCGGGGACGTTGCCGCCCAGTCGCAGGTCCGTGATGCTCATCCCGACAAAGACGTGTTTTTCACCGAATGCTCGGGCGGTGGCTGGGCTCCGAAATGGGGCGAAACGCTTGGCTGGATGACCGAGAACCTGATCATCGGCAGCAGCAGGCACTGGTCGCGCGCAACGCTGCTCTGGAATTTGGCGCTCAACGAGAATGGCGGTCCGCATAATGGCGGATGCGGAAACTGCCGCGGCGTCGTGACGATCGACAGCAACAGCGGCGCGATCACGCGAAATGTCGAATACTATGTGCTGGGGCACGCTGCCCGTTTTGTCCGGCGCGGTGCCCGCCGCGTCGCCAGCAATCAGACGAACAGCATTCTCAACGTGGCCTTCCACAATCCAGACGGCAGCCTGGTCATGATTGCATTCAACAAATCCGCGCGATCAGAACAGCTTCGCGTGCGGCAGAAATCAACCGGGTTCAATCTGATCCTGCCGCCCGGCGAGGTTGTCACCCTGGTCTGGAACAAGAGCGATCAATAGGAGAAGTCGATGAGTGCACTGCGTCGTCTCGGCATTACCGGGGCTTTCATCTCGGTAACCACCTTGTTCTTCGCATGGGGCTTCATCACGTCGAACAACGATCCTTTGATCGTTGCGCTTCGGGCGGTGTTTGATCTCAATTACACAGAAGCCTTGCTGACGCAGTTGGTGTTCTTTCTGGCCTATGGATTGATGTCGCTCCCTGCTGCTTCGCTTGGAAATCGACTTGGCCCCGTCAACACGATTGTCGTTGCGCTCTGCGTAATGATCGCGGGCTGCTTGCTGGTGCAGTTCAGTGTTACCTTTGACAGCTACGGACCGATTTTGTTGGCTCTGTTCGTGCTGGCGACCGGCATTACAACTTTGCAGGTGGCCGCAAATCCGCTGGCTGCTGCGCTTGGACCGCAATCGACCAGCCACTTCAGACTGACCTTCGCTCAGACCTTCAATTCGCTTGGGGTCGTCGCCGGAGTTCACTTCGGCTCGATGATCATGCTGGGCGACAAGGTTATCAACGACAAGGCCGGTCCAATCACCGACCCGCTGCTGCGCGCCGAAGCACTCGGCACCGTGGCCCATGCTTTCATGATCATGGCGGGAATTCTGTTCGCCTTGATCTTGTTCGTCGCGCTGCAGCGCAAGCGAATTGCCAATGCCGCCGCCGGGCTTGGCCCAACCCCGCAAGCCTCGGTATTCGATGCGCTCAAGTCGCGCTGGGCGCTTCTCGGAGCCGCAGCGATCGGGCTCTACGTCGGCGCGGAGGTGTCGATCGGCAGTATCATGATCAACTACCTCCATCAGGCCGACATTCTGGGACTCCCGTTCGAAACCGGCGGGCAGTATCTGGCCAATATCTACTGGATGGGCGCGCTGGTCGGTCGGTTCGTTGGCAGCTTCCTCCTCACCTATGTCGCCGCGCCGCGCTTGCTGACCTTGTGCGCGCTTGTAGCCGCTGTCCTCTGTGCGATCGCGACGCTGACGGTTGGCCCGGTGGCGGCCTACGCGGCACTGGGCGTCGGCTTGTTCAACTCGATCATGTTTCCGACAATCTTCACGATCACTCTGGAGCGCTCGGGAGTTTCGCAGTCTTCAACGTCTGGGCTGCTTTGCCTGGCAATTGTTGGCGGGGCGGTCCTGCCCTTGCTGGTGGGATTGATGGCCGACTCGATGAGTCTGAGCGCGGCGTTTGTGGTTCCTGCAATAGCCTACCTGTTCATCACCTGGTTCGCGTGGCAAGCCATATCGGCGCGGGTTTTCGTGAGCAGCGCGATGGAAGTACCGCCCCCTCACTAGGCGAGACGTTCGCTGGCAACGCATTGGAGTATCACCACGATGTCCAGGAAAGGTAAAGCTGGAGCTTGGCGAAGCATAACTGCGAGCGTCATCGCTCTTGCTGGGCTACTGTGCACACCTCAACTTCGCTCGGAAGTATCCCCGATTACCTCATCCCGGCTTGACCCTGCGAACTGGTCACATGTCGCGACGGTTGATGAGCAGTATCTGGCCTTCAATATCGAAATGGCGGAAGTCACTGGCGGCGAATTTTGGGCGCCGTACGGCGATCCATTACGCCGCCGTCTCGCTCCGCGCGCTCCGCTTGATCTGAGCGACCAGCGGCTGTCCCGCCTTGTCGAAGCGTTGTCACCAGCAGTGGTAAGGGTAAGCGGGACCTGGGCAAACAGCACTTACGTTCCCGAGCTCTCCGAACGGGCTCCGGCCACGCCGCCAGCTGGTTTTCGGCAGGTTTTGACCCAATCCAGGTGGAAGGCGCTAACTTCGCTTGTCAACGCATCGGGGAACTCCCTGTTGCTTTCCTTTCCTGCGAGCGCTGGGGCACGCGACGCACAGGGGAAGTGGTCGGATCTGCAGGCCCGAAGATTGGTTGCACTTACCCGCAGCAATCGATCGCGGATAAGAGCGGTTGAATTCATCAATGAACCGAATTTGGTGAGCCTGGGCGCGCTACCACCCAACTACAGCGCAAGCGAATACGCCCGCGACTTTCGCACATTCCGCGATTTTGTCCGGCGCGAACTGCCTGGCACATTGCTGCTGGGCCACAGCACCTCAGGCCAAGGCGGAGAACTGCCGGCAGAAGACATTGCCCGATCAACTGCCGGACTGTCCGATGCGGTCAGCTATCACTTCTACGGGGCATTGTCGGAACGCTGCCGCGAATACGGCAATCAGACCTCAAGCGGAGAAGCGCTGTCAGATGCCTGGCTGGCGCGAACGGCGCAGGATCTGGATTGGTACACAGCATTGCGAGATCGCTTTGATGCGGGAAAGCCAATCTGGCTGACCGAGACTGCGCAAGCTGCCTGCGGAGGCGATCGTTGGGCATCCGGCTTCAGAGACAGCTTCCGATTTGTCGATCAGTTGGGGCGATTGGCGCAATCAGGTGTGCAAATTGTAGCTCATAATACGCTCGCCTCGGGCGACTATGCACTAATCGATCGCGAGAGCGTCGAACCGCGCCCAAACTATTGGCTGGCCTGGCTTTGGAAGCGGACCATGGATCGCCGCGTGCTTCGCCCGGTTTCCAAGATCGAGGGCGTCAATCTCTATGCTCAATGCGCGCTTGGTGGAAAGGGCTCGGTGTCGGCAGTGCTAATCGAACTGTCGGGCACGGCGCGGCGGATTGAATTTGCAAGGGGCGCGTCGGTCTGGACCGTCACCGCCGATCAGCTCGATTCGCAGACCGTGCGGATCAATGGCGTATCGCCGCACTTGGCGACATTGGACAAGCCTCTGTCCGGACTGGCAAAACAGGTGCACGGAAATTTCGTGCTTCCGCCACATGCGATCGCATTTGTGCAATTCCCGCGGGCAGGTAATCCTGCTTGCTCTTAGTGATCTTATCCGGTTGCTCGGCAACTTTGCCCGGCTCGTGACGGAATGTCGAGCAGTGCAACCACCGGAAAATGATCAGAGGCAACGCGGCCGTTTTCATGTTGTGCGATGACCGCGTGCATCCGCACCCCAATGCCGGTTCCAACGAAGATGTGATCGATGAGTTTGCCGGTGGCCGGAAAGGCGTTGAAGGCATTGAAGCTGAACGATGGACCAGCGCTGCCCGTTGCCGAAATTGTCCGGGTATCGAACAAGGCAGAACCGGACGCCCGATCAGCCGTCAATTGGGCCACGGATTCTTCGCTTTCATCAGCGTTGAAATCACCCAGCAAGACAAGCCGTTCATTGCGCTGACGATTCTTGCCGAGCCAACTGAGGACCAATTTCCCGCTTTCTCTGCGCGCGACCAGTCCCTGATGATCCCAGTGGGTGTTCAGTACCAGCAACCGGGTTCGATCACCTTTGCGGATCAGTCGTGCCCAGGTTACGAGCCGCTTATAGCCAGCATCCCAACCTAATGACGGCAAGGCAGGGCTCGTTGATAGCCAAAACGTTCCGCTTTCTCTAATCTGGAATTGCGACGAATCAAATGCAAGCGGTGAAAACTCGCCTTGCTCCTTGCTGTCGTCGCGTCCCACTCCAACAAAACGATACCCCGGAAACGCGACTTCAAGATCGCGCTTCTGATTGAGCAGCACTTCTTGCAAACCAAGAATTTCAGGCCGCATTGACGCGATCTGGTTGAACAGGAAGTCCTTGCGGTAGGTCCATGCGTTGGCTCCATCCGCCGTAGTGTCGAGGCGGATGTTGTAGGTCATCGCCAGCACCGGCCTGCTTGTGCATTGGGCGGATACCGATGCGGGCGCGAGCAACAGCGCGATAGCAAGTGCACGGAGAATTATGTTCATGGTTTGGCAGCTCACAAATCAGCGCCGAACCCTGCCACGATAGTGGGACCAGTTGCAAGGCATGCGGCAGTGCGAAAAATACAGCTCATGCCCTAGTCAAAATTGATAGCCTGATCCCGCCCATGTTGCAATCCGATATTGACATATGGATCGGCTTAGACACTCGATTCCCATGGGCTTTGTTGCATAACTCCGCGCGGGCCTGAACCATCCTTTATTTAGGATTACTACCCAACACGAACGGTATTGGGTGTGCCTATTTGCGAGAAGCGATTGAGGATTGCAGCACGGACTTTGAGCTCGGTTATCTGACGATCGAAGGT
>CAMDQO010000040.1 GCA_945906105.1 Novosphingobium sp. Chol11
TAAATCCTCCCCTTTCGACTCCCCTCCCCGTTGGGGAGGGGCTGGGGGTGGGGGTTCCGCGCTCTCCGGTGGGCGTTGAGCCCCCACCCCTAACGCCTCCCCGATGGGGAGGGGGATTGGCGATTTAGCAAGATAGCCTTCGATCACGCGCCGGCTGAAGGTCTGCGTGATCGAATTGGTGGTGACGAAACCAAAGCGCTGCAAGGCAGTGCCTTCCGTCACCAGAATATGCGCGGCGCGATCCCACCACTGCATGACGAAATCGGCTGACTTCGGCACGCGCGGATTGGCTTTCCACATGGCTTCAGCATAATCACCGCCCAGCTCGCCGCGCAGATCCTTACCGCCTTTGAACGGCGGATTGCCGACGATGAAATCGGCCTTGGGCCAATCTGGCGTAGCGGGATTTTCAAAGTCCGGATCGCCGGTCGGTTTAAGGCGCAGCACGGCATCATAGCCGCCATGGGTGCCAAAATTGATATTACTCAGCGTCGGCAGAACCGGATCGCCGATGGCCGTGGGATGGTTGGCCAGCCGGTGGCGCAGCCAGCCGATCCACAGCACCAGTTCCGAAATCACCGCCGCGCGGCTGTTTAGCTCAAGCCCGAGGAACTGGTTGGGATGCACGGCGGGGGCCAGCGTTTCGCCCAGTTCCTCGGCCAGCTGGATGGCATTGCTTTCCAGCAGCAGGAGCAGTTCCATCGCCACATAGAGGAAGTTGCCGGTGCCGCAGGCGGGATCAAGGATGCGGATGGAACACAGGCGGGTGTGGAAGGCGCGCAGCAGGGCGAGGGCTTGTTGCCTTCGATCCTCCCCATCGACTCGCGATGGGGAGGGGGACCGCTCGGCACAGCCGAGTGGTGGAGGGGCCCCTCCGTCAGCGCTGCGCGCTGCCACCTCCCCATCGCGAGTCGATGGGGAGGATTGAGACAGAAGTTCCCGCACCTGATCGCGCACCGCTTCCCATTCGGGCACCAGCACATCGCCGATCACCGCATTGACCAGCCGCTGCACATAGGGACGCGGGGTGTAATGCGCGCCGAGCTTTGATCGTTCGCTGACGGTCAGCACCTGTTCCAGCAGGGTGCCGAAGATCGCCGGTTCGACTGATCGCCAATCCTGCTTGGCCGCCAGAAACAAGATGCCCTTGAATTCCTGCGGCAGATCGTAAACCGTGGCGGAGCTGAACAGATTGCCGTTGAAATGGCGGACGAGTTCGTCGCCATAGGACCAATAGCGATTGAGCTCGTCAGCCGAGTTCATTTTGGCCCACAAATCGTGCAGCCCGAATGTCCAGAAGTGCGGGGATTTGCTGCGCGCTTCATCAAGGAACAAGGTGAAACTGCCTTTGGGCAGCAGTTCGACATCTTCGGCAAACATGCAGAACAGCACGCGCATCAGGAACAGCGAGGTCTTTTCGATGCCGAGCGCGACTTCGAAATCGGCGCGGTCCTTGACGATGGCGCGCTCGTCTTTTTCCAGTTGTTCGGCGACGAGCGAGAGCTCCTTGGCAATATCGCGGGTGATGGCAACCGCCTTTTTGCGCGGATCGACGCTGGCGGGATCAAGCCAGATGCCGCGCAGCAGATCGCGCGTGGCCGCATCGCGCAATTGCTCCAGCGTGATGCGGTAGCTTTGCTGATCGGGGAAGAAGCCATAGCCGCGGCCATCGCCCGTCCAGTCAAAATAGAATTCAAAGGCGCGGCCAATGTCGGCGACGATCAGGAACGGCGGCGGCTTGTGGCCGCTGGTCAGCGCCAGTGAATAGCGTTCGGCCTGAATGCGGGCGTCGGCCATCAACCGGTCATAACGCGGCTTGCGCTTGCCGCTGGGGGAGGCGTGGCCGGTGATATTGCCGAACAGATCGTAAACCGGCTCAAGCGCATCTTCAGGCGGGTTTTCGGGCAGCACCTCACCGGGCTTGAGCTGGCTCTGCTTGGCCTCAAGGATGAAGCAGTCGCGCTTGTAAAGGTCGATGCGCTTGTTGTGTTTGGAGAGGAACACGGCCTCGGATTTGACCGGGCCTTCGAACTGGTAATTGCCCAGCTCGCCCCCGGCGCCGGGATCGGGTGTGGCCGCGCCCAGCAGCTGCGCCAGCTCGGTCAGGAACATCTGATAGGTGGCGCGCTCGGCACCCCCCGGCTTGCCCCAGTATTTCGCAATGAATGCTTCGACGTCCACCCGCGTCTAGTGCCGTGATGCTCTGCCAGAGTAAAGCGGGGAAGCAATTTTCCTACACACCGCAGTCCTGCTACATTCGCGCAGGGCTTCCTCATCCTGCGATCAGGGCACGGCCAAGCGAAAACACCCCCCGCGCAAGTGTTTCATCAACTAAACCCCGCTCAGGAATACTGCTGGTAAGCGATTGCGGCTGGAGCGGGTAAGGGGAATCGAACCCCTCTAGCTAGCTTGGAAGGCTAGTGCATTACCACTATGCTATACCCGCTCATCGGCCCGGTGCTTCGCCAGGCGGGGCCGGGCTTGCAATGGACAGCGCTGCTGCGATGCGAAAGCCGCTTGCCATCAAGCCACCCGTTCCGTCAATCTCTTTACACCTAGTCACACGTCACAACTGCGAAACATAGGTGAGCTAGGGTCCGGGATGGATGCCGTGCCGCGATGGAGCATGGAATGAACAAGTCAGTATTAGCCAGTAAGCCACGGCCTTCGCGGATTGCGCGGGTGCGCGGGAGCTTCGATCAGGTGCTGGGCGCGCGTTTCGGCAAATTGCTGGAGCGTGTCGGCTTTGCCCCAAAGGGCGGGAAGGACGCGGCGCGTAATCCGGCGCGGTTGATCCATTTTGCCGAATCGCTGCTGTCTTTCAGTGGCAAGGCATCTGGACCATCGCTCGCCTCGGCCTTTTTCGATCTTTACGAAGCCAGCAGCGCTGACGAGCGCCGCGCGTTTTTCGCCGAAGTGCGCGCCCGCTTTCCGCGCGATGGCGAAGCGATCAGTGCAGCGATCCTGCGCTGGCAGGAAAGCCACGATGAGGTGACCGCCAAGGCGCTGCACCGGGCAGCTGAATCGCGCTGTCAAAAGCTGATCAAGCTGCTTAATCTGGCACCCGGCGGCACCCGGCGATTGATCCAGATGCGCGCCGATCTGCTTTCCGGCGGCAAGCTGGGCCGGGCCGAAGCGGCGCTTGATGCCGATTTCGAATATGTCTTTACCGGCTGGTTCAACGCCGGTTTTCTTGAGTTGCGGCGAATTGACTGGGAGACATCAGCCTCTGTGCTCGAACGGGTGATCCGCTATGAGGCAGTCCACTCGATCGAAAGCTGGGACGATCTGCGCGCGCGTGCCGAGCCTGCAGACCGGCGCTGCTATGCCTTTTTCCACCCGCAGATGGCCGATGACCCGCTGATCTTCGTCGAAGTGGCTCTCACCTATGAATTGCCCGATGCGATTGGCGGCATTATCAACGAGGAGCGCGCGGTGATTGATCCGCGTAGCGCCAGCCATGCCATCTTCTATTCGATCTCCAATTGCCAGCAGGGGCTGCGGGGAATCCCCTTCGGCAATTTCCTGATCAAGCAGGTGGTCGAGCTGCTCCGCGCTGAACTGCCGCAACTATCGTGCTTCGCCACGCTCTCCCCGGTGCCGGGGTTTGCCCGCTGGCTGGCGGCGGAAAATCCGGGCGAGTCCGCACCCCAGGGCGATGCCCTGCGCGGCGAGGCGGCGCGTTATCTCGTCACCGGCAGAAGCGCATCAGGCGGCGTGCTCGATCCGGTGGCGCGTTTTCATCTGGGCAATGGTGCGCGGCTGGAAGCGGTGCATGCCGGGGCTGACCATTCCGCCAATGGAATCCGGCAGTCGCACGGGGTGATGGTCAATTATGTCTATGACCTTGGGCGGATTGAGGCGAACCTGCTGGCGCTGACCGAACTGGATCAGGCGGCCTGCTCGGACCAGATCGAATGGCTGGTAAAGCAGGCCGAATTAGCGCGGGGGGAAGCTTCGCCCAAGGCAGCCTAAGCAGAGATACGTTTGCGCAAGCTACGGTTTGTCCATGCCATCACGCGCTTTTCCAGAAGATGCCAGCTCAGCCAACCGCAGAGCATGGCTCCGGCAAGGACAAGCAACCCGCAGGCCAGCAGCGGGATTGACGGCCAGTACCACAGCAGCAGTTTTTCGATCGGCCAGGAATAGAGATAAACGCCGTAGGAGATGTCATTGGTGTTGTTGATGCGCGACAATGGCCCGGTGGTTGAGAGGAAGGCCACGGCGAAGATGACATAGCCGCCAGCAACAGCCAGGCTAGGCTCGGCAAGTTTGGGGATGAACAGGCAAATAATCAGGATACCTCCCGCCATCATGGCGCGCGGCCATGTATATCTGATCTTGTCGCGCCACAGGTAGAACAGCGATCCTGTGAGGAATATGCCGTTGAGCCGCAGCACGCTATCCAGATCCTGTAGAACCAACTGGCTGAATGGGATGCTCTGGCCAACATTGATCAGCTGCGGGGAAGGGATCGTCACAAACAGGGCGAGCATTGCCGCGCCAAGTATGGCTATCAACCAGGGAAAGCGCAGTGCCCCGATAATCCCCAGCAGCAGAATCAGCAGATAGCATTGGAACTCATAGGAAATTGTCCACATGGCGCCATTGAGCAAGGTGTGATGGCTTCCTTCAAATACCCCTGGAATTAAAGGGATGCGCAGAAATGCCATGAACACAGTATTCAGTTGCAAAAGCGATGTAATAGTGTGCAATTTTGCCCCGGATAATGGAGCGACTACAAAAATTGCTATCAGAAATGCAACGATGAAGGCTGGATAAATTCTGGCGACGCGTCGTGCCAGAAAGGTAAGGGCATCGGGGTTTTTCAGAAAACTCGCGGTAATCAAATAGCCACTTATGACGAAAAATCCATCAACGGCCAGTGTCCCGAAGCTGATGGTGCCGAAGGCCATTGTCAGCAATTCGCGATTTCGGTTGCCGTCGGCCAATTCCGGGGTGTGCGAGACGATGACCAGCGAGGCAAAAAACAAGCGCAGAAATCCGAAGGCATTGCTGTGCTTGTATATTTGTTCGTTGCCTGACGCGCGCGGTGCGGCTGCGGGCCTTGGCGCTTCGACGATCATTGCGGCATCTGACATGGCTTGCTCGTAATCAGGCGAACTGGCGGCGGCAAGGCAGGTCAGTGTAAAAGCTGTTCTCGCATCAGGGGCAATTGCCGTAGCGCTTGCGGCGTTCTAGAGCCACTCGCATGGCCGATACGCTCAAGATAACGCTTGCCCAGCTCAACCAGTCCGTCGGCGATCTCGCTGGCAATGCAGCCGCCATGCTCGCCGCGCGGGAACGCGCCAAGGCGGCGCGGGCGGACCTCATCGTTTTTCCCGAATTGCACCTGATCGGTTATCCGCCCGAGGATCTGGTGCTCAAGCCCGCGCTGATCGCACGCGCCGCTGCCGAGCTGGACAAACTGGCAAAAGCCACGGCCGATGGCGGCCCGGCGATGCTGGTCGGTTCGGTCTTTGTGCAGGACGGTGCGCTGCATAATGGCGTGGCGCTGCTGGATGGCGGCAAGATTGCGGCGATCCGTTTCAAGCACGAATTGCCCAATTACGGCACCTTTGACGAAGTGCGGCTGTTCCAGCCCGGCCCCTTGCCAGAGCCTATCGTGTTCAGAGGCGTGATGATCGGCGTGCCGATCTGCGAGGATATCTGGCAGCCCGACGTCTGCCGGCACCTTGCCGATTTTGGCGCAGAGATTCTTATTTGCACCAATGGCAGCCCTTATGAGATCGACAAGGATGCGCTGCGCATCGATGGCGTGGCAAAGCGCCGCGCGGCCAGCACCGGCCTGCCGCTCGCCTATCTCAACCGGGTTGGCGGACAGGACGAACTGGTGTTCGATGGCGCGAGCTTCGTGGTCAATGGCGAGGGCACTCTCGCGGTGCAGATGGTGGATTGGCAGGAGCAGGAGGTCACCACCAGTTGGACCCGCACCGCCAGCGGCTGGCGCTGCGACAAGGGCGAGATCGCCCTGCTCGCGGATCATCCCGAGGATATCTATTGCGCGATGGTTATGGCCCTGCGCGATTATGTTGATCGCAACCGCTTTCCGGGCGTCGTGCTGGGGCTTTCGGGCGGGATAGACTCGGCGATCTGCGCTGCCATCGCCGCTGATGCGCTGGGGCCGGAGCGGGTGCATTGCGTGATGATGCCCAGCCGGTTCACCAGCCAGTCCAGCCTTGATGATGCGGCGGATTGCGCCAAGCTGATCGGCTGCCGCCATGAAATCATCCCGATCCAGCCGGCGGTCGAAGGCTTTGACGCCATGCTGGCGGGCAGTTTTGCCGATGTCGCGGTCGATATCACCGAAGAGAACCTGCAATCGCGTATTCGCGGCGTGACCTTGATGGCGCTGAGCAACAAGTTCGGCCCGATGCTGCTGACCACCGGCAACAAGAGCGAAATGAGCGTCGGCTATGCGACGATCTATGGCGATATGGCGGGCGGCTATAACCCGCTGAAGGATGCCTACAAGACCACGGTCTTCGCCATATCGAAGTGGCGCAATCAGCATAAGCCCGTCATCGGGCTCGGCACTGACGGCCCGGTGATTCCGGAAAATATCATCACCAAGCCGCCGAGTGCCGAACTGCGGCCCGATCAGAAGGATTCGGATTCGCTGCCCGAATATGATGTGCTCGATCCGATCCTGCTCGGGCTGGTGGAGCATGAGAAAAGCGTCGCGCAACTGGTCGAGGAAGGCTTCGATCACGAGGTTGTCGTGCGCATCGAGCGCCTGCTGCACCTCGCCGAATACAAGCGCCGTCAGGCGCCTCCCGGCGTGAAGCTGGGCAGCCGAAATTTCGGGCGCGATCGGCGCTATCCGATCACTCATGCGTTCCGCTCGGCCTGAAGGCACACGATGACCATTACCACCCGCTTCGCCCCAAGCCCCACAGGCAACCTGCACGTCGGTAATATCCGTACGGCTCTGCACAACTGGTTGCTGGCGAAGAAGGCCGGCGGGCGCTTTCTGCTGCGCATCGATGATACTGATGTGGCGCGCAGCCGCGAGGAATTTGTCGAGGGCATCCGCACCGATCTCGCCTGGCTGGGCATCACAGCTGATGGTGAGGAACGGCAGTCGGCGCGCTTTGCGCTTTATGAAGCCGAGTTCCAGAAGCTGGTCTCGGGGGGGCGTGTTTATCGCTGCTATGAGAGCGCGCAGGAGCTTGATCTCAAGCGCAAGGTGCTGCTCGGACGCGGTATGCCGCCGATCTATGACAGGGCGGGGCTGGCCTTGAGTGAAGCTGATCACGCGGCAAAGGCCGCAGCGGGCGAGGCACCGCACTGGCGCTTTCTGCTCGATCATGCGCGGCCCATTGAATGGATGGACGGCGTGCGCGGGTTTCAGCATTTCGATCCGGCGCAGATGTCTGATCCGGTGGTGCGCCGTGCCGATGGATCGTGGCTCTATATGCTCCCCAGCGCGATTGACGACGTGGACATGGGCATCAGCGACGTGCTGCGCGGTGAGGATCACGTCTCCAATACCGCCACGCAGCTCCAGATGTTCGCCGCACTCGGTTCCGATCCGCCAGCCTTTGCGCATGAGGCGCTGCTGGTGGGGAGCGAGGGCAAGCTTTCCAAGCGGCTCGGCGCGCTGGGTATGGCCGAACTGCGCGAAGCTGGGATCGAGCCTGAGGCGCTGGTCGCGCTGCTGGCACGGCTCGGCACCTCGCAGCCGGTCGAGGCGATCACGGATCGTGATGCGCTCGCCGCCGCCTTTGATCTTGCAACCTTCGGCCGCGCGCCTGCCCGGTTTGACGAGGCTGAGCTGCACCGGCTCAACGCGCAGATTGTCCACCGCCTGCCCTTCGCCCGCGTCAGCCACTTGCTGCCGCCCGGAATGGGTGAAGCGGCGTGGGAGGCGATCCGTCCCAACCTTGCCCACATTAGCGAGGCGGTGGACTGGTGGCAGGTTGTTACCGGACCGATTGTCGCCCCGGCGCTGGAAGCAGAGGACCGGGCGTTTATCGCCAAGGCAGCCGATCTGCTCGATGCGCAGGAATGGGGCGAAAGCCCTTGGCAAGCGCTGACCCATGCGCTCAAGGAAGCGACAGGCCGCAAAGGCAAGCCGCTGTTCCTGCCGCTGCGGCTCGCGCTGACGGCGCAGGAACATGGGCCTGATATGGGCGCGCTGCTGCCGCTGATCGGCAAAAATTCCGCACTTGATCGCCTGCGGGCGGCAGCCAGTTAAAGGATGAATGCCATGTCTGATGCCGACGACGATTACGTGTACGACGAAGACAGCGGTGAATGGATGCCAGCATCGGAACTGGCCGCGAAGAAGGCGGCGGCTGATACTGTGGAAGTGCGCGATGCCGTGGGCAATATTTTGGCCGATGGCGATTCCGTTACTCTGATCAAGGACTTGACCGTCAAAGGCGCCGGGCAAACGCTCAAGCAAGGCACGGTAATCAAATCAATCCGGCTGACCGGTGACGCGCAAGAGATCGACTGCCGTTTCGATGGCATCAAGGGCCTCGTCCTGCGCGCGGAATTTGTCCGCAAGCGGTGATGAGGCAGTGCCATGCCGTTCTAGAAACAGATCGCCCGAGTGTGCTGATCCTTAGCCTTGTGCAGTGCCCGAATCCCCATTGCGCCTGACATACAGCTAAGCACCCCTGCATTCTTCAATGACCGGAGCCCACCCGAATAAGGCTCGTAGTGCTCATAGGACACGACTATTCCTGTAGAGACGGTCACCGCCTCGGCACCGAACATGGTGAAAAGATTTTTCTTCTCGACCATTGAAGCCCCAACGGCATCAATAGCTAAAACCAGTGTAGCCGGTTTTGCACCATATCGCCGGAATTGTTCGCCCGCTGCTGCCAGCAGCGTCTTGCCAGAAATCGAAGCTGGTCCGTCAAGTGACCTACGAAAACTCGCAAATGCGTTTTTGAGTTTTGCCAGTTCGGCGTTGTTCTCCGTAACGAAATCGGGACAAAGTGCAGGCTTGGGCAGGCTGGCCAGCAGTCTTTCCGTATCTTCTACAGCCTCGAGCATTGACGACGCCCCGGCGGACTGACCTGCTGACGAGGGTTTTGCTCTCTCGATAAGTTCGGCACGAATGGCCGTGACCAGCATGCCGTCGCGCATGCCGATCTTGATGTTGGAATAGGTGAAATCCTGCTTCAGCAAATCAAACAACGGAGCTGCAGCGGTCAGTGTGCTGTTAATTCCCGTGATGACTGAACTGATCGATTTCTCGCCTTGATAGGCAGGCTTGCAGCGATCCGCAGCCCGTGCCGATAACACGGCGTGACGATGACGAAACCGCTGCAACTCGTCGCGGACGGTGACCATATCGGCTACTACCGGCAAGTCTTTCACTGCGCCGAGCACATCCCAGCCGTCAAACCCTATGACGTCATCAGGATTTTCGGTCTTTGCAACCGGCAACACGACAAAAGTTAGCGAACTGAAGTCAGTGCCGATATCATCGACAATCCGACTCGCAGCTTCTTTCACGACCCGTCCAGCCAGCAGGCTTGCTTCTATCTTACCGGCGTTATCCTTAGCTGTCGTCACGCCAGTGGCGCTGTTACCCAGTGCATCGTCGGCAGCAGCGGATGGCTCGGTCGGAACTGATGTCATCGCTAAAGCCAGCGCCGCCATCGCGCTCCGTCCAGACCCTTGCCAATTCTTTCGCGCTGTCACTTTGTTCATGCCGGGGTCCCGTACTTGTATCTGTCTTGTTGCTCCCAAGATTGGCTGTCACCGTCATTGACTCGTATCAAACGACAATCCCCCTGCGGCTACGATTTCGCGCGCTTTCGAATTCACATGCGCCTAGGCTTGTCTCCGGGCCTTCCGCCCGCCGTCAGGAACCTGTCATGGCCAAGAGCCAGAAGAAATCGAGCAAAGAAGTGCGCAAGCCCAAGGCCGAGAAACCAAAAAAACTCAACGCCTCCAACCCCTCGACTAAGGCCGGTGTGCTGCCCGGACTTGAGAATATGAAGCGCTAGGCCCGCTCAGCCTAGCCCATTCCAAGCTCTTTGACCGTCTGACGGCAATAGTAATCGCGGAACAACACGATCTTGCCTTCGACGATGCGGCTGGCGTTCATCACTGGCAGCTTCATGTGACGTTCGCCCACGACATGATCGTCGAGCCGCTCGGAAAGCAGCCATTCGCCATTGGCGGCGATGGAAAGCAGTTTGACATCGATGCGGGTGAGGTGTTGGAAACAGGCGTCAAGCCAGCCCCGGATCGCGCCTCGGCCCTCCAGCGGCTTGTTGTTGGGGACGTTGTCATAGACCCCGTTTTCGGCAAAGCACTCCGTCATTCCCGCCGCATCCCGCAGTGGCCACAACGCAAGGAAGCGGCGCATCAGCGCCTCGTTCGTCGTTCCTGTTTCCATCCCTATTTCTCCTGATTTTCGCTCATCAAGCAGCACAGCAGACAGGCAATCGCGCTCGCACCACCACATCTGTGGCATGGCGGCCACGCCCTGTCCTCGCCAGTTTGCGACAAACAGGAGGAATGACAATGGCCAACCGTCCCATGCCCACCAAAGCCCAGTTCGTCTGCATCGCTGCGGGGGTTGTCGTTGGCATGATCCTCGGCTTCCGCGTGCTCGATGGCGGGGCGATCGGCGGCGGGGTGATGGCGGTCTGCGTGTTCATCGGCGCGATCCCTTACAAGCGCTCGGTCGATGCGGCTCAGGGCAAATAACCGGAAAGACTCTCACACCGACTGCCGCTGGAATATGATCATTTGTGGCAAAAGCAGAGGGGTGACGCATTTTCTGCCGATCAGTGCTGGCCTCTGCCGGGCTGGCCATTTTTCGCACAGCACTTTTTAAGTGCCCACCGCCTTGCGCGGTCCTGCCTCACGTCTTACCAACCGCGCGATGGCAGGGGCGGAATTAATAATGGCAGCACCACGCAGGGTCGGGGCGGAGAGTTCCTCAACCCGGACCCAGATCCTTGAGGCGACTGAGCAGGTCATGGTGGAAGAGGGCTATGCCGCCGCCTCCACCCGGCGCGTCGCGGCGCGCGCGGGGCTGAAGCCCAGCTTGGTGCACTATTACTTCCCCACCACCGACGACCTGCTCATCGCCGTCTATCGCCGCTCTGCCGAGTGGGCGAGCGGGGAACTGGCCAAGGCGCTGGCCGATCCGCAGCCGCTGAAGGCGCTGTGGTCCTATACCATGCACACCACGCGCACCGCGCTGATGCTGGAATTCATGGCCATGGCGACTCACCGAAAGGCCTTGCAGGCGGCGATGGCTGAACATGCGGGCGAGACGCACCGGCTCCAGCTTGAAGTGATCGAGCAGGCGCTGGGCGACCGCGCGCGCGATATCCCCGCCGATGTTCTCGCCACGCTGATCGCCGGCATTGGCCGCGCGCTGGTAATGGAAAGTGGACTCGGCATCTCTACCGGCCACATCCGCGCGCGTGAATGGTTCGAGGGCTGGCTTGACGGACTGACTGCGAAATCTTGATTCAGATCAAAGCGTACTGAAACCAGCGCGCTATCCCATGCTGAACACTTGTTCAGCCAGCCGTGAAATGCGGCTCAGTGGGAGATTTTGCCATGAACGTCATGTCCGCCACCCGCCTGAAATTTGAGGCTATCAAGCCCAAGATCGGCGCGCGTATTCTCAACAGCAAGGAAGAGCTGCTCTCGGGCGAACTCTCCACCGAAATCAACGATCTGCTCGAGCAGCGCGGCGTGCTGGTATTCAAGCAGTTGCACCTGACCGAGGATGAACAGGTGCGCTTCACCAATAGCCTTGGCGGCAATGCCACCGAGATTGGCGTCGATGGCGGTGCGATCTTCTCGATCTCGCTCGACGCGGGCGAACATTCCAGGGAGGTCATCGAATACCTCAAAGGCTCACTGTTCTGGCACGTTGACGGCACGATGAACCCGGTGCCGGTGCGTGGTTCTATCCTTACCAGCAAGGTTCTGCCAACCTGGGGCGGTAACACCGAATTCGCCAACTGCTATGATGCTTACGACGATCTGCCACAGGAAACCAAGGATCAGATCGACGATCTGCGCGTGGTCCATGCCATGTGGGTCTCGCAGCTTTATCACTGCCCCGAACCGTCGATGGAACAGCTGAAGGACTGGCAATCGAAGGGCACGCAGGAACTTCCGCTGGTCTGGCATCACCAGTCTGGCCGCAAGAGCCTGGTGCTCGGCAACACAGCGCGTAATGTCGTGGGCAAGGATATGGAGGAAAGCGCGCGCATCCTGCACGGTCTGCGCGAATTCGCCACCAGCGAACCTTATCACTATGCGCATGAATGGGAGGTCGGCGATTCGGTGATGTGGGACAACACCGGCACATTGCACCGCGCCATGCCCTATGATCCCGATTGCGGCCGTCTGCTCAAGCGGACGATCCTGCTGGGCGAAGAAGCCTTCAGCTGAGCTGACGGACAAGTTCCCCGGCTTCAGTCCCCGGGGAAAAGCAGGGGGCGCGTCTGGTGGAGGCGCGCCCTTTTGCTTTCAGGTGATGGGCAGGTAAGATGTGATGGCTGAAACATCGGGCTCAAGAAGTTCGGCAGCATCGCATTCAAGCGCGGATCAGCTTGCAGAATTGGCGCATTCCCGTGGAATTCTGCTCAAAGCTGGATGATGGGCATCTATGTGTGAACCGACTTTGACCAGGCAGCATCAAGCCACCCGCAACCCAAACCAGATCACGTGCTTGGCGCCTTTGCCATTGGCGCGGGCGCGGACCTGGACTTCATCAACCGTAAACCCGGCCTTGGCCATGCGCGCGGCGAACACCTTGTCGGGCGCGGCGGACCATACTGCCAGCACGCCGCCAGGCTTCAGCGCGTGCTTGGCCGCCTTCAGTCCCTTCATCGTATAGAGCCGGTCATTGGCATCACGCACCAATCCGTCAGGCCCGTTATCGACATCGAGCAGGATCGCATCATAGCGCGCTGCGCTGGCCGCAATCGTGTCAGCGACATCCTCCATGGCGAGGGTGACGCGGGGATCATCGAGGCAACCGGCGGCCAGCTCCGCCATCGGCCCGCGCGCCCATGCGATGATTTCGGGCACCAGTTCGGCAACGGTAATCGCCGCGTCCTTGCCCAGATCCGCCAGCGCTGCACGGAGGGTAAAGCCCATGCCATAGCCGCCAATCAGCAGGTGCGCGGCCTTGCGATCCGCCAGCCGTTCGCAAGTCAGCGTAGCCAGCGAAACCTCAGAACCGCTCATCCGGCTGCTCATCAGCTCGTTGCGATCAAGCACGATCATGAAATCGCGGTCGTGCTTGTACAGGCGAAGCTCCTCGCCTCCGGGCACTTGCGCTGTGCCCAGCAATTCACGTGCGATCATCATGGTGCTCCTGAACTCGAGACGGGCACCTAGTGGTCCGATTCTGACATTTGCATCCGCTATCGGCTAGGCCATTGGCAAATGTCAAAATCAATCCACTAGCACGGCTGGCAGGCGAATAAAGCCTGCGGCTATTCTTCTCTGCCAGAAAGCGCGCTATTTGCCCTTGACGATGACCGTCAGCGGCAGTTTTCCGAGCAGCTGCTTTTGCACCAGGTTTTGCAGGTCAGCCGCGGTCACGGCCTCGGCATCGGCAACCCGTGACAGGATCGATTGGCGCTGGCGTGGCTCGCGCATCAGCAGGGCCAAACCCCCTGTCCAGTATTCATTGCGCTCAAGCCCCTGCTTTCGCGATTGCACTACCGGTGCCTTGGCGCGCGCCAGCTCATCGGCGCTGATCGGCTTGGCCGCCAGGTCTTTCAGCTGTTCGAGGACAATGCTGCGGAAGGCATCGAAATTGGCCGCAGGCGTTTCGATCGCCGCACCGAAATAGCCATAGCTGCTGATTTGCCGCGCAGAGCTTGCTTCGACGGAGGGCGAATAGGTAATGCCGAGTTTGGCGCGCACGGTTTCGACCAGCCGTTGCTGAAACACCTTGCTGAGAACTTCGGAACTATCGGCCAGCCGGGGATTGGCAAAATAATCAGGCATGGACCAATAGAGCCCGATCATTGCCTGATCGGCGCGTCCGCTATGGGTAAAAACGAATGGCTCTGCGCGCCCCTTTGGCATGGTGATGCGCGGCGCCTTGGTGGGCGGCGGAGCAAGCTTTGGCCCGCTGCCAAAGGTTGCTGCCACCATGTTTACCGCATCGTCCACCGCCACATCGCCGACCACGACAACGTCAGCTGCGCTTGCCAGCTGGGGACGTAGCAGACTGCCGATGTCCCCCGCCTTGGTGGCGGTGATATCGGCATTGGCAGGCAGATCGGCAAAGCGTGGTTGATCGCCGACCAGCACAGAACTGCGCGCGCGTGCAAATGCTGCGGAGACGTTGCCGTTCAACTGGCTGGCCAGCATCGGTCCGGCTTGCGCTGCCTTGCTATCACCTTCGGGCCGGAAGGCTGCGTCGCGGGCATAGGCGGTCAGTAGCTGTAATTCACTGTCCAGATCCTGCTTGCGCGCGACACCGGCTAGCTGGACGAATTTTGGTGACATCGAGAGGGAGACATTGATCCCCTTGCCACTTTCCTGAACCCAGCGCTGCACGTCAGAAAACGCCAATTTGCCGGTGCCACCAAATGGCAGCACGTCTGCCGCCCAGATCGCGTGGCTCAGCGCTGCCGGAACCGCAGCCTTGCCGCCGCCCAGAGCCACAGCAACGCGCACCTTGTCCTTTTCGAACTGGGTCGGTTTGACGATCAACCGGGTGCCATTGACAAAGGTGACGGTTGTCGTGCCCAGCGCAGTATCGGCGCGGCGCGTGGTGATGCGGCCCGGCTTGCCGAAATCGGCATAGGGCCAGACCACCGCTGATTGCGCAACGCGCGTGCCAAGCGGGCGGGCATAGCTATCCGCCAGTGCCTGAGCCAGCACTGCTTCTCCCACGGCCCCTGCCTTGGCCGAGCGGAACAGCAGTGGCCCGTTGCCTGAAAACACCTTGCGAAACGCCAAACTGACTTCTTCGGGCGTGGCCTTGTCCAGCACCGGAACGACCAGTGCCAGATCCTGTGCGGGGCTGGTGAACACTTCATTGCGGTTGAGGTTGCTGATAATCGCGTCGGCCAGTTCGGGGCTCTTGCGGGTGGTTGCTCCGGCGGCAGCGGCCTGAAACTGGGTTCGCAACATGGCTACTGCCCGGGACAGTTCGGCTGCGGTGATGCCATCGCGTAGCAATTGGCGCTGTTCCTGCGTGACGGCGTCGAGCGCTTCGCGCCATTTTTCCGGGGGAGCCGTGACATTGAGCTGCACGAAATCAACAACGCCATACAGCTTGTTGGCGGTGCCAGCCGACGCGCCGAGCAGCGGGCTGCCTGGCTTGGCTGCAACATCAGCCAAGCGGTTGTTCAAGACGGTGAGCCCCAGCAATTCTTTCAGTCTGGTCTGTTCAAAACCCACAGAGTCTGCGGCGCGATCAACCGGTGCCACCCAGTTGAGGAAGAGGATATCCGGCGCGCCATCATTGACCAGTTCGGTCACCATTTTCCGAGGGGCTGGCATGCCCGGTGTCAGCACATCTGCTGCGCCATTTGCCTTCCAATCAGCAAAGCGGGTGCGGATTTCCTGCTCCATCGCCGCCGGGTCGATATTGCCGACGATGACCACGGCGGCGTTATCGGGGCGGAAATTGGCCTGATAGAGGCGCCGGATGCGATCAGCACCCGCAGACTTGAGCACTTCGACCGTACCGATCGGGAAGCGCACAGACGCGCGTGTTCCTTCGAGCGCCTGCCGAAGCATCGCCTTGCCCATGCGATCTTGCGGCGTGTCGCGGATGCGCTCTTCGGAAATGACCACCCCGCGCTCGGCTTCAACCAGTGCCTGTTTGATATCCAGCCGGCTGGCAACATCGCGCAGGATGGTGAAGCCATCGTTCAGCGCGGCAGCATTGGCCTTGGGAAAATTCAGCTGGAAGCCAATCTGGTCTTGCGAGGTGAAGGCGTTGGTATCGGGGCCAAATTGCAAGCCATGCCGCTCCAAAATGCGGACCAGATCGCCATCGGCAATATTGGTGCTGCCGCGAAATGCCATGTGTTCAAGGAAATGCGCGAGTCCCTGTTCCTCATCGCGCTCCATCATCGCGCCAGAGCCGATCCACAGCCGCATGGCAACGCCGTCACTCGGGGTTTCGTTGTGCAGGATCGCATAGCGCAGCCCGTTCGGCAGAGTGCCAAAACGCACGGCGGGATCAGCCTTCAGATCGGAGCTTTCCTGCGCCCAGCCGGTGGGGCGGGGCAGGGTGGCGGGATCTTCTGCCAGCGCGGACGTCGCCACCAGAGGCTGCATCAGCAGAGCCAAGGCAACCAGGCTGGTTTCCATGTGCAAGCGCTTCACGTTCACGGCATCACTCCCCATTTTTCGTAATGCGGTGAAGAACATCAAGAATTTTCTCCTGACAAGCGGAAATCGAGCAACGACAGGCAAGCCTATGTGAAGTTATGATCGGCGGCGATTGGCGCTTTGCCCGCTGCTGGACTTCACCTCGCATCCGCCATACAACTGTTCAGCAAATAAAACCGAGTCTCCGGGAGAAAACTAATGGCTACCGTCACCGACACGCGCCTGCGCGCCGAGCAGATCAAGCCCAAGATCGGCGCGCGCATTCTTAACACCAAGGCCGAGCTGCTTTCGGGCGAGCTTTCGGCAGAGATCAACGCCCTGCTTGAAGAGCGCTGCGTGCTGGTGTTCCCCAAGCTGGACTTCACCGATGAGGAACAGATTCAGTTCACCAATCTGCTTGGCGGCAATGCGATGGAAATTCGCGGCGAGGAAATGTTCAAGGTTTCGCTCGACCGGAAGGTCAACCAGAATGTTGCCGAATATCTGCTCGGTTCGCTCTATTGGCACATTGACGGCACGATGAATTCGATCCCGATCCGCGCCTCGATGCTGACCGGCAAGGTGCTGGCCCCCGAAGGCGGTGACACGCTGTTCGCCAATACCGCGACATCCTATGAAGACCTGCCCGAAGCCCGCAAGGCAGAGATTGACGGACTGCGCGTTCAGCATTCGCTGTGGAATTCGGCGCTTTATCACACCCCCGAACCCACCGATGCCCAACTGGCCGATTGGCAGGAAAAGGGCGAGGCCCAGGTGCCGCTGGTGGTCAAGCATCAGTCAGGCCGCAAGAGCCTGGTGCTGGGCAACACCGCCGCGCACGTCATCGGCAAGGATTACCGGGAAAGCGCCCAGATCCTCAACAGCCTGCGCAATTTCGCCACGTCCGAACCCTATACCTACCGCCACGTGTGGACCGTGGGCGATACCGTGCTGTGGGACAACCGCACCTCCCTCCACCGCGCCACGCCCTACGATCCCGATTGCGGCCGCATGATGCACCGCACGATCCTCAAGGGCGGCGAGGCCTGGGAGCAGGATTGATCTGGGGGGTGTTGCCTTCCTGCCCCTCCCCCTTGAGGGGGAGGCTGGGTGGGGGTGTGCGACGCCAGCGTGGACGCTCGGCATTCGCCTCGCTCCCCCACCCCTAACCCCTCCCCGCTGGGGAGGGGGATTCTTGCGTCTAGTCGCAACTGTTGCCGGTGTTACCAATATTTGGTAACACCGCACCATGGCAGCCAAGAACACATCGATCGCGTTGGGCGCACCCTACACCGATTTCGCCCGCCGCAAGGTGGAGAGCGGCGAATTCGGCTCAACCAGCGAGGTGGTGAGGGAGGCGATGCGGCATTATATTGCTGAGGATACCAAGCTTGAGGCTCTGCGCCGGTTGATCCGTGAGGGCGAGGAGAGCGGGCCGGCCGAACCCTTTGACTTTGATGAATTCATTGCGGAAATGAAGGCCCAGTCCAGAGACGCCGCGTGAGGCCTTGGCATTTTTCGCCGAAGGCGCGGCGGGAAATGGCAGCAATCTGGCACTACACCGCTGATCGCTGGGGCATTGATCGGGCAGAGCGTTACATTCTCTAGATCGAACATGACCTGTCCGCCGCCGCTGCGGGATCACCGCTGCTCCGCCCGTTTGACGATTACCTGCGGATCAGCTCAGGTCGCCACGTCTGTGTCCTGAGGCGCGATCCGGACGGTGGCCTGACCGTCGTGCGCGTACTACACCAATCGCAGGATATCCCGTCGCGGCTGAAGGATTGAAGGAGTTTCGGGGTTATTGCACGTGTCACTGTAATTGCAATGACCGAGAGATTGTGATTGTGCGGATCATGCACCAGCAACAGGATCATGTGGGCGGGCTGGGGCTGCGGTGAATGATATGTGGAACAGCCCCGCAGGAAATCAGGGGTGGTTGCACGTGGCACGGCTTTGTTGCGTAATTGCGCGCGGGGGATTCCTCCGGGGAATCTAATGCGTTAAGTTGGCTCATGCCCAAGCCAGCGCCACCAAAATATCGCACAACGAACTGGAGCGCGTATAACGCCGCTCTGAAGCAGCGTGGATCGCTGGA
>CAMDQO010000041.1 GCA_945906105.1 Novosphingobium sp. Chol11
CCTGAAACTGGGCTGGAAATGCTGCCGGGGCATGACGGAGAGCTGCAGGTACGCGGCCCGATTGTCACCTGCGGTTACTTTGACAAGCCCGATGAGACCCAGGCCGCATTCACTGACGATGGCTGGTTCCGCACTGGTGATCTTGGCCATTTGATCGACGGCGGATACGTGAAGCTCACCGGGCGGATAAAGGAAACCTACCGTTGCGGCGGTGAAATGGTGATGCCGAGGGAAATCGAGGACTTGCTCACCGGCTATCCCGGCGTCGCGCAGGCGCTTGTGGTTGGGATTCCAGACGCACGGATGGGTGAAGTGGGTTGCCTGTGCGTCGTGCCAGAACCCGGATCATCGCCTGATCTAGAAGAACTGATTGCCTTTTGCGCGGCGCGTCTGGCAAAATTCAAAGTGCCCAAACACGCTGTTCTGCTGCTCACTGAAGACATCCCGCTTACTGCTACCGGGCGACCGCAGAAGTTCAAGCTTGCCAAGCTAGTGGCTAAAGTAGCCAACCTCTAGGGCCAGGACCTATTAGTTGTTCAGGCTCTGTCCAGCGTAATGTCACATACCGCACTTCGGCAAACAGTTGCCGACGCGGATTCTTACGTTCAATCCGGCTTGCCGATTACCCCGTCAGCGATCAGCGTCGCGAGTTCATCAGGGGAAAGCTTCAGATTGTCGCACAGCACACTATGCGCATCCTGTCCCAGTTCCGGCGGCGGCGCGGCGGGGCGGGCGGGCGTGCGACTCATATGCTGGAGCGGGTTGGCGATCAGCCGCATCGCACCGCCCATGTTCCAAATCAGGTTGCGCGCGGCGCTCTGCTGCTCGGCAAAGGCCTCGGCGATGTCGAAGATCGGGCTGAGCGGCACTTTGGCCGCCTTGAACATATCTTCCAGCTCCTGCGTCGAAACCTTGGCGAAGCAGGGCGCGAGGACCGCCGAGAGTTCGGCGCGGTTCTTTACCCGAGCGGCATTGTCGACGAAGCGGAGATCGTCTGGCAGAATGTCCAGATTCATTGCCTGGCACATCCGCCTGAACTGGTCGTCCGTCGCGACCGCCAGCGTTACCCATCCGTCAGTCGACTGGAACGGCTGGCCGGGAGAGAAATTGCGGTTGATGCCACCCATCCGGCTCTGGACATGATCGTGATCGAGATAGTCCTGCCCGGCATCGACCAGCATCATCATTCCGACATCGAACAGCGACAGGTCGATATACTGGCCAAGACCCGAACGCGCCCGTTCATGCAGCGCCGAGAGGATGCCGACCGCCCCGACCATCCCCGACATGATATCGACCATCGGCAGTCCGGCGCGCGCGGGCGGGCGATCGGACTCGCCGCACAGCGTCATAATTCCGGTCATGCCCTGGATGATCGTGTCATAACCCGGCTGGGTAGCGCGCGGCCCGGTCTGGCCGAAACCGGTGACCGAAAGGTAGATCAGCCCCGGATTGTCCTTGGCCAGTGTCGGGTGATCGAGCCCGTAACGCGCCAGATCACCGACCTTGTAGTTCTCCAGCAGCACGTCCGATTTGAGCGCCAGTTGCCGCACGATCGCTTGCCCGCGCGGATCCTTCAGATTGACCGCAATGCTCTTCTTGCCGCGATTGATGGCGCGGAAATAGTGTGTGCCCCAGGTACGTGTGTCGTCGCCGCCGAGCGCTTCGACCTTGATCACTTCCGCCCCGAGATCGCTCAGCATCTGCCCCGCGAAGGGGGCCGCCAGCACCCGCGATAGGTCGAGGACCGTGATGTCGGACAGGGGTTGCGAAGCCATTGCAGGAATTCCTTGAAGCCGGGTGGGACTCAGAGCCGGTAAAAGGCGCGCGCATTATCGGCGAAGAAACGTTGCTGACCATCGGCGCCAAGTCCGGCGGTGAGCAGCTTCATCGCATTGACCAGCGTGAGCAGGGGTAGCGCCACCTTGTCGACCGGGAAGTTGCTGCCGAACAGGCACCGGTCTGCACCGAACAGTTCGAGGCAGGGGTCGGTCCACGGCCGGCACAGGTCGGCGACTTCTGGCGAGGAGAATGGGCGTTCACGCGGGGTGGTTGGAATAATGGCGATCCGCGAAATCGCAAAGCCACAGACCTTGACCGAAACATTCGGGCAGATTGCGACATCGGCCATGCCGTCCAGCCATTCGGCGTGAACCTGATCGCGAATTGCAGCGTAGCGGCCCACGCCGATCGGCCCACCGCTGTGGTTGAGCGCGATCGGCAAGTCGGGGAAGGCGCGTGCAAGGTCAGCCACTTCGTGCAGCTGAGTGTGGAATGCATAGAGATCGAAGGCCAGACCGCGTGCCTGCACCTGTTCCAGCCCGCGCCGGTAATCGTCGCGCAGCAGCAGGCCCGGAACCGTGCCTTGCGGACCGTAACCGGCGACGGGATCAGGATCGCTGTTAGCGCGCGTACGGACGCCTCGGTAATTAGCCCCGCCCGCTTGTGCGAGCGCATCGAGCACTTCGCCAACTCTATCGCCCAGCGTCAGGTCGGCCCAGCCAATTATCCCGGCCGCAACGTCCACGCCGTGACCCGCTGCGCTTATGACCTGCTCGGCCACAAATTCCATTTCACCCACCGGTTCGAGCGCTTCGGGGCCGCTTTGGCGGTAAGCCATAGTGCAATCGACATAGACCGATTTGCCAATCCCGGCGCTGGCGGCGTCACGGCGATAGGAGTCGGCAAAATAGGGTGGATCGGAAAAGTCCCAGAGGTGGATATGAGAATCAATTATGTCGATCTGAGGGCTAATGGCCGCTTCCGCACCCAGCGCCAGCCATTGTTCATCGACGGGATGAACCTGGGGCTTCTTGCGCTCTGTCGTTGCGGTCATGCCATTAGACCGCCATCGACCGGGATGATCTGCCCGGTGACCATCGAGGCACCCTCCCCTGCAAGGAACGCGATCACCCAACCGATTTCGTCCGGTTCAGTCAGCCTGCCAAGCGGGATCTTCTCGATGGTTGCAGCTTCCCGGGCAGGATCGCTGGTCAGACGGTTGATCATCGGTGTGCGGACATAACCCGGGGCGACGGCGTTGACCCGGATGCCTTGCGCCGCCCATTCGATTGCCAGGGCCCGCGTCAGGTTTACCACCCCGCCCTTGGTTGCCCGATAGGAGGGATTGGCATTCGCCCGGCCGGTTATTCCGGCACTAAGTCCGCCGACCGATGCAACATTGATGATCGAGCCACCCACGTTGCGTTCGATCATGGAACGCGCCGAAAGCCTGCAAGCAAGGAACAGAGCAGTCAGGTTGACATCAATCACACGCTGCCAGGTTTCAAGATCATAATCGACACTGGCACCCGCAACATTCATCGCCGCCGAATTTACGAGAATATCGATGCCGCCACACTGATCGACGATTCTGGCGAAGCACTGCTCGATGGCCTTGGCGTCGGCAAGATCGATCTCGAAGCCAAGCGTGGGGGCAGTCTGGTTTGAGCATTCACTAATCGCAGAGCTCAAACCATCGGCATCGCGATCAAGAAACACCGTCTGAGCGCCAAGCTGGCCAAGCAGTTTTGCCGTAGCAAGTCCGATGCCGCTCGCCGCGCCTGTCACAACCGCAGTTTTTCCGGATAGTGACAGGCGCGATTCAAGAACATCGGCAATCGTCATGCAGGCTCACTTTGTTTTACCGCAGGTTTGCCATCAAACAGGAAACCCCGCCAGTTATCGTTCTGAATATCGACGCACAGTTCCTTGAATTCCGGAATGCCGCCAGCGTAGAATAAAACTTCCCGCTTCTGCGCGCCTTCCACGTTCTTGTTGACGCCGGTAAACCATGAACTTGTCTTGCCTAGCAGCCCTTTCGCCAGCAGTGTGGTACACAGTTCATTCCACTCATCCTGCGCCTTGGGATCGGCTTCGATAGTCGTGATTCCTTTATCCATCACGTTCTGCATAAGGCCGTCATTCCAGTCGATAGCGGCAGCAGAGCAGCGCGGGATATTGCAGAAAACCGTGCCGTTTTGCGGGCCAACCAGCGTGAAGAAGTTCGGGAAGCCATCGACCATCAGGCCAAGGTATGTTTCCACTCCCTCATCCTTCCACACCTGATTTAGCGAACGCCCATCCTTGCCGTAAATTTCGACGCGGCTGAGAGAGCCACGGATAGCATAGAAGCCGGTGGCATAGACGATCACATCAACTTCGGTGAGATTGCCATCAGAAGTGCGGATACCATTTGGTTCCACTTGTTCGATGGGGGTTTCGCGCAAATCGATCAGGTGCACGTTGTCCTGATTATAGCATTCAAAATATTTGGTTTCCATCGGCACCCGGCGCGTGCCGTAGCCATGATCGCGCGGCGTCAGCTTTTCGGCGATGACCGGATCTTTCACACGTTCTCTTATCTTACGCGTCACGAATTCGGTTACCACGGCATTTGCTTCGGGGTCTTCAAGGTAGTCCTTGTAATTCCCCAGCCACAGGCTGAAGCCGGGCCCTTTATAGAGTTCCTGATACTTCGCTTCGCGCTCTTCAGCCGGAACGTCCAACGTGTGCTGATCGATCCACTTGTGAGGAAAGCCTGATAGGGTGGTGTCGCAGAATTCATTGAGCGCTGTGTAGTTCGCTTTGATCTCGTCCATTTCTTGCTGGCTGACCGGGGCATTGCCCAGCGGGCAACACCAGTTGGGCGAGCGCTGATAGACGTAGAGGTCTTTTACGACCTTTGCCATTTCCTGAATGACCTGAACGCCCGATGCGCCGGTGCCAACGACGGCTACGCGCTTGCCAGTAAAATCGATGTCGGCCCCGCGATTGCTGTCCGGATCGCGCGGCCAGCGGCCAGTATGCCACCACTGGCCCTCGAAGGTATAGACGCCAGGAACATTGGGCATTTGCGGGGCGGAAAGAGGCCCCATCGCCGAGAACAGAAAGCGCGTGGTAAAGGGGATTGAGCCACCTTCTTCAAGCTGCACAATCCAGTAACTGTTTTCGTTGTCCCACCGAGCATGGCGCACACGCTGGTTGAAAACGTAGTTTTTTCGAATGTCCATCAGGTCAGCAGCAGTCTGAAGATATGATAATACTTCGGGCTGGCCTGCAAAACGCTCGGTCCAGTTGAACTTCTGCTTAAGCTCATCCGACCAGAAATAGCTGTATGTGTGGCTCTCAGAATCGACGCGGCAGCCGGGATAGCGGTTCCAGAACCATGCCCCGCCAACATCGGGAGCCGCTTCGATACCCTTTACCCTGAAGCCCTGTTCACGAAGCTTGTAAAGCTGGTACATCCCGGTGATCCCGGCACCGATCACCACTGCATCAAAATCGGGTTGCTTGCCCATTATCGTCTCCTAAAGATGACGCGCAATGCAACGAGCCAATTGCGCGTCAATCGTAAGCCCAATTTTGCCAGTTGTCCTTTGCATGGCCATCCGTACGAGCATACTAAACTCGCCTTCAGTCCATAAAACAACTGTTTGTTTTAATCCTATTGGTGATAACCGATCAGGAGTCAAGGGCGTTATTCGGTATTGGCCCAACCGGCTGAATTATTATCAGCCATGCGGAGCGAACAGGTTGCCGAGTAGCAATAGGCTCGCAATTGCGACGATCCAGGTACGATACAGCGCGTTCCAGATAGTTCTGGCTTGCCGTGTCTCCATGAAGTGAATTGCAATGAGATTCCCTTTTACAGCAGCAAGTCCGAAGGCGGAAACCAGCACAATCCAGGGTTGATGTAACCGCTCTGCGATTACAACGGATATCAGGGTGAGGAGAACAAGAATTGCCCATACCCGTCTCGTTTTGAAGAGTTCAGTATGCATCACACAGCTCCCACGAGATAGAACAAGGGAAAGATGAACAGCCAGACAAGATCGACGAAATGCCAGAACAGGCCAGTGCTTTCGAGCTTGCGAACATAGTTGCCATCGACAGGCTTTGCCCGGACAACTGCCTGACAGTGCAAGATGAAAATCATTCCGGCGAGCACATGAAGCAGGTGCGCACCTGTGATGAAATAATATAACGAGAAGAATGGATCTTTCGCTGGCGAGAATCCGTCGGTCAGCTTTGCCGAATATTCTGTGAATTTACTCAGACAAAAGGCCGCACCGCAGACCAGGCATAACCGTAGCTGGTTCTGAACTCGTACTGCTTCACCAGCCCGGGCGGCCAGCACGCCTTGAGCCATGAACAACGAACTGGTGAGCAGGATCAGTGTGTTGGCAAGGCCAAATCTGAAATCAAGAAGGCGAGCATCTGCGAGGAAAAGCGCTGGTAAACGCCACTTTTCGCTCAGGAAAACCATGAAGATCAGGCTGAAGACGATCATGTCTATAAAGACAAAAGTCCAGACACCATCGTTACCGGGATGGTCCTGCAATTCTGCGGATTGATCAGGCATCAATACACCTCCTTGAAACGTAATCGCCTCCCCCGCATAAAACGGGAGAGGCGATACCGGCTGCCTGGCAGGGTGAGATGCTCAGGCTGCGATAGCTGCACCTATGGCGCGACGTTGTTCTGCAGGTGATCGGTAAACGTGCTTCAGGACATAGAAGTTGTAGACCCCAAAGAACGCGAAAATCCAAGTCGTGAAGATGATCCAGAAGTTCCAAAGCCCGTCGACCGTGAATGGGCCTTCGGTAACAAATGGCATCAGAACTAGGGCGACAAAAGAGATGCCGATCGCTGCTGAAACCCACCCCGCCCAAGCCGGAAACATTGTCTGCTGCTTGTTGAGGATTGTATAGAGGGCCAACGCCACCATCTGAATCGTCGTAATCATGTAGGTGCAATCAAAGATGATCCACGTGAACGTATGCACCATCTTGATTGTTTCGGGTTCCACCTGATTGACCATAATTGCGCAGGTTGCCCAGATCGCCGAGCAGAAAGCGAAGAGCCACCCCGTCAGGATACCTCCAGCCAACTCGATGAAGCTGAGCGGCCCCATGTTACCGTTCTCATCGCGCATCAATGAGGCAAGTAAGCAGGACCAAACCGTGTAGAACAGCCCGAAAGTGGCGGCACCAATCATGCCAGGGCCGATTTCTGGGTACTTGCCGTAGTACTCGGAAACCAATTGATCCGCCGTCATCGCCATCATGTTCGGTGGTGGGACGTTATGCCCCATCACCGCCCAGGTATAGATGATCCCGACGATGAAAATGGGACCGCACCAGGCAAGAAAGCGTTCAACCGCTCTTTTTGCACCTTCATCCATCTGACTTCTCCTCTAAATATTTGGCTTAGAACTTGAAGCCGACTTCAACGCCATACATCCGCGGCGTGCCGGGCATGACCGAGTTAGAACCCGTCACGGCCGCAAGCGGGAAGCCGCCGGTCAGATAGTTCTTGTTGGTCAGGTTGCTGACATAGGCGGCAATCGAAGCCCCTGTGCCCATGAACTTGTTCCACTCTGCGCGCAGGTTGATCAGGCTGTAACCTTCGATGCGAGCGCCTGGAACAATCGTCGCGTTCAGGTTGCTGAAAAAGAACTCGCTCTGCGCATAAAGTTCGCCGCGAAGCACCAGTTCGCCTTGATCACCGCTAAGATCATGATGGGCACGGAAGTACGCTGAACCGGTGTTCTTCGGAGCATCAGCGTAGGGGCCGAAGATGAAGTTTGCACCAGCAACAGTCGCCCGAGGATCAGTATAACGCGCATTTGTGTAGCTGTAGGCACCACCGAGCGTCAGCCAAGGCGTAACATCGACACTGCCATCAACTTCGAACCCAGTCACGCGGGCCTTGTTCACGTTGCCTGCGAGTGCTGAAATATTCAGATAAGGCGCACGCTGCACATTCTTGATGCTCTGGTCATAGACGGCGATATTCAGCGTTGCCGGGACCGCACCCAGATCACCGGAGAATTTCAGACCGGCTTCAAAATCGAAAGTGGTTTCCGGCTGGAATGCAGGGGCATTCGGGAATGAAGCTGCAGACGTTCCGTTAAATCCGCCCGTGCGCCAGCTGCCACGATGGTTGAAATAGACCATCAGATCATCAGTCACCTTGTAGTCAATTCCGATCAGCCAGCTCGGCTTTGAATCGCTGCGCGTGTGAATACCGGCGTTGAGGATATTGAGAAGGCTGTCTGCCCCGTGAGTCAGATCAACTTTTTCCCAAGTGTAGCGGAAGCCGCCAGTTAGATTGAGGCGATCAGTCGCAGCAAAGGTCAACTGAGCGTAAAGCGCCCTCGATTTGCTGGTTGTGGTGAAGTCATAAGGCCCAAGGAATGCGGAGCCAAGGTCAGGTGTAACCGCAAGGGGGATGCGCGTGTAGCCCTCTTCCTTGGAAATGAAGCCGCCAACGATGTACTTCAAGCTGCCAAGTTCGCCGCTTGCCTGAAGTTCATCGGACCACTGCTTGGTGCCGAAGGTATATCCCGCATTATTATCGCCAACGCCGCCACCGACGAGCAAGAACTCATAAGGGCTGCCATCGATGTCGCTGTTTTCTTTGTTCAGGACGCGATTGTATCCGAAGATATTCTTGATCGTGAGGCTGTCTGAAACCTCAAATGTCGTGGTGTTGGTAATAACAGTCTGTTCGCCCTTTCGCTTGCTGTCCTGATTTGCGTAAACGTCATAAAAGCCGATACTAGCCTGCTTGGTCAGGAAGTCGTTCAGGCTGGTAAAGCCTGCGACCAGACCAGCGCCAGGCCCGCCGATGCCGTAAACATCCCGCATATTGGTGATGAGCGGCTTGGTCGAATTGGTAATCGGATCAAAATAGGTCGACGGCGTACCGTTGACGCCGTTGGCATTGCTGATCTTGGTGGCACCGGTAAGACCACGGAAACGGCCTAATTGGGCTACCGCAATGTTCGAAAAGCGCGAACCTTCTGGGGCGATAAGTACGCTGATACGGCCAACCTGAGAATCGATCGAGTTAGGACGGGTGCCATCAAGCAGATTGTGTTGATAGCCATCGCGCGAGCGGATCTTGCCGGAAAGGCGAACCGCAAAACCGGATTCAGAGCCGAGATTCACCGCGCCTTCGAATTCCGCATTATTGTAATTACCGTAACCCGCTTTGGCATAGCCACCGAACCGCAATTCCGGCTTGGCGGTACCGTAAAGCACTGCGCCGCCCGTAGCATTGCGACCGAACAATGTCCCTTGAGGGCCCTTGAGCACTTGGATTGATGACATGTCAAAGAATGACGTTGCTGAAGAGCCGCCAACCTGAACTTCATTGAAATAGGTAACAACGGCAGGCGATGAGAAGGAGAAGGCGTCAATCGACTGACCACGGATGGCATAGTTCAACTGGTCAGATGAACCAGTCTGGCGAACCGTAAGCCCTGGCGTTGCAATCTGAAGGTCGACTTCCGAACTAATCCGTCGCTCACTCAAAGACTTCTCGCCGAATGCCGTCACAGCAACAGGGACATCTTGCAATTTTTCCTCAGTACGGCGGGCGGTAACGACGATATCGCCTTCTGTTCCGCTTGATGCATTGTCCTCAGCAGCAGACTGAGCATGGGCAATTCCCGGAACTGCCGTCAGTGCGATTGTTGCGCAGCCGCAAAGCAGAACTTTCGAGCAGCGCACACGTGCGATCGCTTCAAAGATACCCATAATAACCTCCATCTCCCTGATTATTGACAATTCTGCCAATACACATCAAACATTCTAAAAACAAGTGTTTGTTTTTTTAACTTGATCACCACACCCCTTCTTGTCAATAGGAATCTTACAAGGCACTGTAATTCAATGTGATTCTATATGATGAGGGCTCTCCTCGAGCATTGCATCAAGACGCGGGATCGTTGGAGTAGTCGATCATGGCCAACTGGACATACTGCTTCAACAGTGTGGACTGATGAGGTGTGCTGCCGGTTTGGTGGACACCAAGATCACGCAAGCCGTCCAGATAGCGTCGCTAGTTACAGGCTCGCCCATCAAAATCAGTATAGTTCGTTCGCGCGCTTCCGGCACCAGGGATTGGAGGTGTCAACGCGCATCCTTGTAGGTCAAAAATGACCTTCCATCCACGACAATAGGGACGACGCGACCATTGAAAATGCGGCGGAGTAACAGCCGTTCTGACCTTGTTAGCGCGTTGCTGTCGTCTTCCGCAATTTGCAAATCTTGATCCTGAAAAGATATATGAAGCAGGCAGCATGAAGCCGGTTTGGTGTCTGGGCTGACGCATATCGTCGGCAACCCTCGCGCAAACCCACGGAAAATTTGGGGATTTGCCGAGAGCACAGAAGACTGACCCAGATCGACATTACGTTTTGACTGCGTGGCGCGCCCGGCAGGACTCGAACCTGCAACTCCAAGCTTAGAAGGCTCGTGCTCTATCCAGTTGAACTACGGGCGCGCGCGGGTTGCTCCATAGTCGGGCTTTGCGTGAACCGCAAACCGGGTTAGCACTGAGCCATGAACGATGATCTTTCCCGCATAGACGGCACCACCGGCGCCCGCCGCCACTTCCGCTATTTCGACTATGTGATGGCCGCTTTTGTTGCCATCCTGCTGCTGTCAAACCTGATTGGCGCGGCCAAGCAGTCTGTGCTGGACCTGTCGGGAATCGTCGGCATCACGCCGTGGTTGCCCTGGGATTGGATTCTGACCGGTAATCAGCTAATCTTTGGTGCGGGCATCCTGTTTTTTCCGGTTTCCTATGTGATCGGAGACGTGCTGACCGAGGTTTACGGTTATGCCAATGCCCGCCGCTGTGTGTGGATGGGCTTTGCCGCCCTGCTGTTCATGGCCTTCATGAGCTGGGTGGTTGTCGCCATGCCGCCCGCTGCCGGATGGGGCGGACAGGCGGCCTATCAAAGCGTGTTCGGCAGCACCTGGCGCATCGTTGCAGCTTCGATCATCGCCTTCTGGGCTGGCGAATTCGTCAACAGCTTCGTCCTCGCCAAGATGAAAGTGTGGACCAAAGGCAACAAACTGTGGGCTCGCACCATCGGTTCAACCGTGTTCGGTCAGGCGGTGGACAGCATGATCTTCTATCCTATCGCCTTTCTTGGCATCTGGGAAACCAAAGTGGTGATCACCGTGATGATCACCAATTGGGCGCTGAAAGTGCTTTGGGAAGCCCTGCTCACCCCCGTCACCTATGCCGTGGTCGGCTGGCTGAAGCGCAAGGAAGGGGTCGAAGTGTTCGATGCTGACACCGACTTCTCGCCCTTCGCCAAGGCAGGAAAACCCGCTCAGTAAGGACGGGTTTCCCCTCAATCAGCGATCAGACCGATAGCGAGATAGACCAGGATCAGCGAACCAACACCAAGCAACGTGCCAAGAACCCAGGCGATGCGAACGATGTTCACATCCCAGCCGAAGTAATTGGCGATGCCCGAGCAAACGCCCATGACTTTCTTGTTGGTACGGCCGAGCTGAAAGCGGTTTGGCGAACCGCCGCGATTACGATCAAGCGCGCTCATGCTACGGCTCCGACATAAGTGGTGCCGGCTAAGGCGTTCTGCGGAATGGCAACAGTGCTGGTGAAAAGCACCAGCGACAGCGCAAGGGCGGAAGCGGCGGCAACGAAGCGGCTGCTAATAGTGGTAATGTTTGTCATAGTCATTTCCTCGTTTCTAATGGGTTAGGCGGGTTAACCGCCGATGCCAGTTACTCAGCAGACACCGTGCCAGTTTTGAAAAATGGCTGATTTGTGCGGTTTTCACGCGGATCATTAGCTTTCTCGAATAATGAATTGCCGATGAATGGGAATTTTTCCCAATATTCAGGATTGTTGAATCCAAAGGCAAGCGCTGGTCATGCGCCCCCTCGCGCGATAGGGCTTGGCGCACCACCATGACGCTTGACCGCCTGCTCCTCACCCGCTTCCGCAATCACCGCGAGACCCTTTTGCAAGGGACTGCACGGTTCAATCTGCTGGTCGGTGAGAATGGCGCTGGCAAGACCAATGTGCTGGAAGCCTTGTCACTGCTCGCGCCAGGACGTGGACTGCGCCGTGCGGCCTTGCCCGACATGGCAGCGAAAGATGGCACCGGCGGATTTGCCGTCAGCGCCGATCTGGCAAACGATGCGGGCGCGATCCGGCTGGGTACCGGTACCGCACCCGATCGTCCCGGACGGCGGCTAGTGCAGGTCAATGGCGCGGAAGCTGCCGCCAATTCGCTGTCAGAATGGCTCGCTATAGGCTGGCTGACCCCAGCGATGGACCGGCTGTTTGCCGAAGGGCCCAGCGCAAGGCGGCGATTTCTTGACCGGCTGGTGCTGGCTTTGGAACCGGGACACGCGCGAAATTCGGCACGCTTCGACAATGCCCTGCGCGAACGCAATCGCTTGCTTGGAGCTGAGGTCGAACCTGATCCGAGCTGGTTTACCGCGCTGGAGGCGCAGATCGCTGAAGCTGGAGCCTTGGTGGCGCAAGCGCGGGCGCGGCTGGTTGAACGGCTGTCAAGCGCTCTGGAAGAGCTGCCAGAGGCACCCTTCGCTCGCCCTGCCCTAACTTATATTCCGGGCGGACCACTGACAGCCGATACTCTGGCGCAAGCACTGGCTGATGGTCGCCGCCGTGATCGCGCCGCGCAACGCAGCCTCATCGGCCCGCATCGCGACGAGCTTACCGTCACCATGGCGGGCAAAGATCAGCCCGCCGCAGATTGCTCAACCGGCGAACAGAAAGCCATGCTGATCGCCATAACCCTTGCCCATGCGGGTTTGCTCGCCCCCGAACGCCCGGGGCTTTTGCTACTCGATGAGGTTGCCGCCCACCTCGATCCGCTCCGCCGTGAGGCGCTGTTTGAGCGGCTTCGCAGCTGTGGCGCGCAAGTCTGGCTGACCGGGACCGAGCTAGCGCCGTTCAGCGGGATTGAGCAAGAGGCTGCGGTATGGCGGGTCAGCGATGGGGCAGTTGAACGGTTGAACTGAGTGGTGCTGGCGGCAAGGTTTCGCCCACCAGTTTCACCGTCGCCTTGACCACTTCCTCCACGCCTTCTGCAGTCGGGTGGTGGTGATCAGGCTGCATCAGTTCCGGCTTGTCGATCACCCCGGCGAGGAAAAATGGCACAATTTCAGCGTTATATTTCTTCGCAAGCTGCGGATAGATCGGCTCAAACTGCGCCTTGTAGCCCGCGCCCAGATTGGGCGGTGCCAGCATCCCCATGACCAGCACCTTGAGCTTGCGCTTCCGCGCCTCGGCCAGCATCGCTTCCAGGTTCTTGCGTGTTTCTGCGGGCTGCAGGCCGCGCAGCAGATCATTGCCGCCAAATTCCAGCAGCACCAAATCTGGCACAACCTTCTGACTATCCAGCACAAAGGCAAAGCGCTGCGCCCCCGCCGCGGATGTATCACCCGAAACACCGGCGTTGGTGACGCGCACGTTGATGCCTCCACCCCGCAGCGATGTTTCCAGCATAGCCGGATAGCTCTGACCGGGGTCCAGTCCGTAGCCCGCGAACAGGCTGTCACCCATTGCCAGCACGTGTCGCTGCGGCCCCATGACGGGCATCTCGTCGGCGCTCACCACCGCTGATTGGCCCCCCGCTGATTGACTGGGCTGCAACGCAGGTGCATCGCCCTTGCAAGCGGCCAGCAAGAGCACTGCGGCCAGAACGGTTACAAACTTAGACATTTTAGCTCCTTGCCGCCTGCCCCATAGCTATGCCATCGCAGCGCGGTGACAAGTCCCCCAAAAAATTCGCCGCCCATTCTGCACCCAGTCATCAAGGCAAGTGGTCTCACCCTCACGCTCGGCAAAGTCGAGATCCTCAAGGGTATCGACTTGACCGTAACCACTGGCGAGACACTGGCGCTGCTCGGTCCATCGGGATCGGGCAAGAGTTCGCTGATGGGGCTACTGACCGGACTGGAGCGGGTCGGTGGTGGCTCGCTCAGCGTTGCTGGTGAGGATTTCACCACGCTCGATGAAGACGGTCTTGCCCTGGCCCGTCGCGGACGGATCGGCGTGGTGCTGCAGGCCTTCCACCTGCTGCCGACGATGACCGCGCAGGAAAATGTCGCCACCCCGCTCGAACTGGCCGGTGAAGCCGATGCCTGGACTCGCGCGGCGGACGAACTGGCCGCCGTCGGCCTTGGCCACCGCCTGACCCATTATCCGGCACAGCTTTCGGGCGGCGAGCAGCAGCGCGTCGCCATCGCCCGCGCCACCGTATCGCGCCCGCCCCTGATCTTTGCCGATGAGCCCACCGGCAACCTTGACGCAGCCACCGGCGCGCAGATCATCGACCTGCTGTTCGCCCGCCGCGCTGAGACCGGGGCGACCTTGGTGATCATCACTCATGACGAGCATCTCGCCGGGCGCTGCAATCGCGTCGTCACGATAGGCGACGGACGCATCGTGAGCGATAGCGCGGCCAAGTGAAAACCGCCCTTACCTGGCCTGGTGCATGGCGCATTGCCCGCCGCGATCTTTCGGCGCGTTTCAAAGGACTGCGGCTGCTGCTGGTCTGCCTGTTCCTTGGTGTCGGTGCGCTGGCGGCCATCGGCACACTGACCGCTGCCATCGAGCGCGAGCTGAGTGAGCGCGGGCAGATGATTCTGGGCGGCGATGTCCAACTCGCCATATGGCAGCGCGCGGCGAGTGCCCAAGAACTTGCCGCATTCAAGGCCTTGGGCAAGGTTTCGGGCGGCACGCGGATGCAGGCGATGGCGACTTCAGGCGATCTCGCCGCGCCGGTTGAGCTGAAAGCCATCGACGCCACATGGCCGCTCTATGGCCGCCTGACACTCAAGGACAGCCGCGTTGTTGGCGCACCAGCCCCCGGCGAGGCATGGATCGGTGAAGGCGCATCGGCACGGCTGGGCATCAAAGTGGGGGACAGCTTTGCCATTGGCGAAACGCGGCTCAAGGTTGGCGGGGTGATCGATGATGAACCCGACAGGCTGGGAGAAGGCTTTGCCCTTGGACCGGTGGTCATCGTCAATAAGGCCATGCCGCAAGAGGCTGGGTTGCTGTTGCCAGGATCCATGTATCGCAGCAAATATCGCATCGCCCTGCCGCCGGGGCACGATCCGCTCAAAGTCACCGAACAGCTGAAATCCCGCTTTCCGGCTGCCGGATTTGAACTGAAGACCCGCGATGAAGCCGCCCCGGGAGCGGAACGCTTTGTTTCACGACTGGGCGAGTTCCTCGCGCTGGTCGGTCTTGCCGCACTGACCATTGCCGGGATCGGTATTGGCGGCGGGGTAACATCATGGCTGGAAAGCAAACGTGCCTCCATCGCCACGCTCAAGGTGCTGGGCGCGACTGGTGCCGACATTACCCGGATTACCCTGCTGCAAGTGCTTACCGTGGCCATAGTAGGCGTTATCGCCGGACTAGCGGCAGGCATGATGGTCACACCGCTACTCACCAGCGCGCTCGCGGGCTTGCTCCCGGTGCCAGAGGGCTTTCCGCTTGAACCGGCCGCTCTGGTCCGCGCAGCGCTCTATGGACTGCTGGTGGCGCTGATATTCACCGCCGTACCGCTCGCCCGCGCCCGTTCGTTCCCGGCTATGGCGCTGCTGCGGGCCCGCGTCAGCCCTCTGGATAGCAACTGGAAATCAGCTGCACTTCCTGTCGCGCTGGGCCTTGCCGCCATCGTTGCATTGGCGATGACCAGCGCCGCGCAGCCACTCGTGACGGGCGGATTTCTCGCGGGCGCTGCTGCCATGCTTGGCCTGCTGGGCGCGCTTGGCTGGGCGATCCAGCGCGGCATCGCCAGACTGCCACGGGCGCGTTCGCCGCTGCTGCGCATGTCTATCGCCAACCTCACCCGCCCCGGCGCACAGACCGGCGCACTGGTGACGGCGCTGGGCTTTGGTCTCTCGACATTCGTCTTGCTGGCGGCCGTCTCCAGCAGCCTCGATGCCAATATCGCCGCGCGCATCCCCGCCCGCGCGCCAGACTATTTCGTTCTTGATGTGCCCAAGGCGCGGGTCGCTGAATTTGATGCCGCCGTCCACGCCGTTGCCCCGCAGGCCAAGCTGCGCACGGTGCCCGCCTTGCGCGGTGCGATCCTCGCCTATGGGCCCGAGGCGAGTATGATCCGCGTCGCCGATCTCAAGGAAATCCCCGAAGGCGCATGGCCGCTGCGCGGGGAGCGCGGGCTGACCTATGCCGATGGACTGCCCGAGGGCAATGTGCTGACATCGGGCAAGTGGTGGGCGAAGAACTATACTGGCACTCCGTTAGTCTCGGTCGATGTCAGGTTGGAGGAAGTCCTTGGCCTCAAACTGGGTGACAGGATCACCGTTTCGCTGCTCGGTGTTGAGCGCAGCGCGACCATTGCCAGCTTCCGCCGGATTGATTGGGATTCGATGGGCTTCAACTATGTGCTGGTCTTCTCGCCCAATGCCATTGCCGATGCACCGCACAACCTGGCCGCGACGATAGACTTTCCGCCCGGCGTCACATCGGGCGACCTGCTCCGCCGCCTTGCCCGCGCCTTCCCCTCAAGCTCGGTGATCGAAACCGGGCCGATGCTACGCGAAGCGCGCGGACTGCTCTCGCAGATGAGCCTTGCCATCCTTGCCGCCGCATCGGTGGCGGTGCTGGCCGGGATTGCCGTGCTGCTGGGGGCCATCGCCGCCGCGCGTGCTGCCCGCACCTATGACACGGTGATCCTGCGCATGATGGGTGCCAGCCGGGGCCAGTTGCTGCTGATGCAGCTTGGTGAATATGGGCTGCTGGCGGCGCTGCTGGCTCTGGTAGCGCTGGCATTGGGCAGCGCCATTGCCTGGGGGGTTATCGTCCATTTGTTCGCCTTTGAATGGTTGCCCGATTGGACTCAGGTGTTGGGCGTTTTGGGCATCGGTCTGGCGCTGGTGATAGGCTTCGCGATTGCCGCCTCGCTCCCGGTACTGCGCGCGCGCCCTGCGGCGGCATTGCGGGAGCTTTAGGATAATTGTGAATCACATCGATCCTCCCCCTGTGGGGGAGGTGGCTGCCTGAAAGGCAGTCGGAGGGGTATCCACGCCAGCGTTGTCACCCCTCCGTCAGCCCAAGAGGGCTGCCACCTCCCCTTCCAGGGGAGGATCGTGTGGCTCAGATTTTGCGTATTGTGCTCTAACTTGCTTCTTAACCCATTTCCGGCGAAGTTGCCCCTGTCGATAGCTCGACTCCAATTGCTCAAGGGGGGCATGCAGTCATGTGGAAATGGATCAAAATTCCCAAAGGTGTAGCACTGCTCGCCTTCTTTCTACCGTGGATGACGGTTAGTTGCAGCGGCACACCGATAGTGAAGGGCAATGGCTTCCAGCTGGCGTTCGGCCAGCTCTCGACGATGGGGCCTGCCAGCGGCGAAAGCGGCAATATGAATGTCTGGCTGATCATCGCGCTGCTGGCGATTGTCGGCGGTCTGGCGCTTGCCGTCCTGCGGGATCGCGGCTCAGCCAAGTTCTCACTCGGCAGCTCCGCGCTGGCACTGGTGCTGGTCCTGATTGGCACGATGCAATACAGCAAGAGCGCGATTCTGGCACGTGCGCCCAAGAAAACCGCCGATGCCTCCAATCCGTTCAGTTCGGATTCAATGGATCAGGCGGCGGCCGGAATGATCCAGATCGATTGGCATTTTGGCTATTATCTGGTGCTGCTGTCGCTGATAGTTGCTTGCGTCATGGCCTTTCTGGTGATGACCAATCGCGATCAGGAAGCCAGCGACAAGCTCTCCGCTTTGGCGAATGATGCACAGGAAGCCGTCACGGCTGCGGCATCGCAAGTCAGCGCGGCGGTGAATGCCAATGGCGGTACCTGCCCTAAATGCGGCAAGACGGTGAAGGTTGGCGTCAAGTTCTGTCCGGATGACGGCACCGCGATTGAAGCGCCTCCGGCGGCGTAAAACGCGCGCGCCGCACATAACAAAGGGGGCGCAATTTGCGCCCCCTTTTTAATTGAGATCAGACAATATCAGGCGAACGCATCAGCATCTGGTGATAGCGGATCGGCGCCATATTTGTTGGCTCCCGGTGTTCCCGGCAGGCACAGCACCACGATACCACCAATGGCAACCAGCCAGTAGAGATACATGCTGATGATAGCTGCAACGATCATCACCGCATAAAACAGCACGAGCATCCAGCCGGACTGGCCCAGATCATGCAGCCTTCGTATCGTCACGGCAAAAGCCGCAACCCCGGTCAACAGAACCCAGACATAGAACGGAAGTATCACAACAATCAGAGCGATTGCGCCGGCTCCGGCCATCATTCCTGCTACGTCTGTCGGATTGGTGAAAGCAGAACCTGCCCCGCCAATCACCGCGACCATCAATAATACGAAAGCTAATGAGACAAGCACGGTCAGCAACGTGAACATCCAGTATTCGCGCCGCGTCGAACGTCCTTCAATAAGCCGGTACAGCTTCCTGTACGGCATCAGCATCCATTCCATAAAAACCCCCTTGCACCGCCTCATCAGTCCCGGGCGGAGTGGCAAGGCACCATAAAGCGGCTTGTAAGGCAAACAAAAAAAGGGGGCCGTCGAAGGCCCCCTTTC
>CAMDQO010000042.1 GCA_945906105.1 Novosphingobium sp. Chol11
ACTCGAAACTTGGTGGACGCACCCCCGCCGAGATCGCAAAACAAGCAGTGCCGGGGCATGCCCCGGCACTGCTTGTCATCCCATCAACCATCAGCCAGACAATGGAAGGACTCTACCTCTGAATGGTAACAATCAGGGGAGCACGTCACTTAGTATCTCGCAGAGGTCAATGCGGCCTGACCTGCGAGTGATCGCGCAACGGAGATTTTTGTGAGCGTCGAAAAATTTCCCCCCCCTGATAGTGCGGAGCCCAAGGAATCGCGCGCTGGCTTGCGCCGGACGCTGATGCTGGGCGGTGTGCTGATCGCACTTGGTGTCGCGCTGTGGTTCTATCTTTCGGGCGGACGCTATGTTGAAACCGATAATGCGCAGCTTCAGGCGGGCAAAGTCATGGTGGCGGCCAGTGTCAGCGGCAAGGTCGTCTCTGTTGAAGTGACGGAGAACCAGTTCGTCAAGGCCGGGCAAGTGCTGTTCCGCATCGATCCCAGCGATTTTGAAGCCGGAATTTCGCAAGCCGAGGCCAATCTTTCGGGCGCGATAGCCGATGTCGGGGCGACGCGGGCCGATTATCAGGAAAAGCTGTCGGACGTCAGCCGTTATCAGGGCCAGTTGGCCTATGCCCAGTCCGAAGCTGCGCGGCAGCGCTCTCTGCTGCGTGAAGGTATATCCTCACAGGCACAAGTCGATCTGGCGGAACTCGCCGTGCGCAACGCGCGCGATTCGATCACTGCGGCCCGCGCCAAGGCAGCCAGTGTCGCCGCGCGCCTGCCCGCTGGATCATCAGATGCGCAGCCGGTTTCCCGCAAGGCCGCAGCCGTACTGCAACAGGCCCGCACCGCGCTGGATAACACCGTCGTCCGTGCCTCGCAGGATGGTATTGTCACCAAGGTCAACCAGTTGCAGGTCGGCAGCTATGTCACCGCCGGAAAGCCGCTGTTTGTGCTCAGCGGGGTGAAATTCTGGGTGGAATCGAATTTCAAGGAAAACCAGCTACGCTATATGCGGCTCGGCCAGCCTGCCTTTGTGCGCATCGACGCATTCCCTGATCGAGATCTGAAGGCCCATGTCGAAAGCTTCAGCCCTGGCACTGGTAACAGCTTTTCGGTGCTTCCGGCGGAAAACGCCACCGGCAACTGGGTGAAAGTCACCCAGCGCCTGCCGGTGATCGTCGTGCTGGATGAAGTACCGAATGAACTGCCGCTACACGCGGGCCTGAGTGTCAATGTGACGGTGGATACTGGCCATATCCGGCACCTGTTCGGTAAGGATACGCCGCCTAATTCACCAAGAGCTCACGCCCCTGCCCCTGCCCCTGTCCGCACCAGTGCGCGGTGAAGCGCAGATGAAAAAACTCTCTCCGCTTCTCATCCTTGTCCTACTTCCAGCGGGCTGCAAGACCGTCGGCCCTGATTTCGCGCGGCCCGGAACCACCGCTGCCGGAGCCTATGCTGAGGCGGGCGTGAGCGCCAAGGGACCAGCGGCATTACTGGGGCAAGGACCACAACTGCGCTGGTGGGAAAGCTTCGGCTCGTCCGAACTCGACGCACTAGTGGATCGCGCACTGGCGCATAATTACAGCCTGGCTGCCAGCGTGGCCACACTTGAGCGCGTGCGGGAACGCGCCCGCGCGGTAGCCGGACAGGCTCAGCCGCAGGCCGATGCCAATGCGGGAATTTCGCACCAGAAGGTCAATCTCTCGGGAGTTGGCCTCGATGCAAGTAGCTTCGGCATTGCGCTCGGCAATCCTGAATTCACGCTCTATTCGGTCGGCGGCGGCATTTCCTATGATCTTGACCTGTTCGGCGGCAAGCGCCGTGCCAGCGAACGGGCTTTGGCCGATGCGGAAGCGCAGTTGCGTGAAACCGAGGCGGCGCACCTGACGATTGCTGGTCGGGTGGTGATGCAGGTGCTGGCAATCGCTTCGCTGAATGACAGGATTGCCGTGCAACAAGCGCTGGTCACCGAAGACGAGCGCAATGTCCGGCTCACCGAAGCCAAACGGCGCGGTGGCGAAGGAACTCTGGTCGAAGTGCTGAGTGCGCAGGGGCAACAAGCGGGAGATCAGGCCGCCCTTCCCCAGATAGAACAGGCCCGCGCTGAGGCGCGCAATATGCTGGCGGTCCTACTGGGGGTTTCGCCAGCAGAACTCGGAGCTACCCCGTTCAGCCTCTCCGCCCTTCGCCTGCCGAGCGAAGTACCGGTAACATTGCCTTCCGAACTGGCAGCCAAACGCCCTGATATCCTTGCCGCTGAAGCCCGGCTTCATTCCGCCACCGCTGCCATCGGCGTGGCGACCGCAAGGCTCTATCCCTCCATCACGCTGGGTGCGAGTTTTGAACAATCTACCAGCAGTCTGGGCGATCTGTTCAAGGGTTCGTCAAACGGTTTCAACCTGCTGGGGGGGCTGACTGCACCATTGCTCAATGGCGGCACTCTCAAAGCTGAAAAGCGCGGCGCAGAGGCAGAGGCCCGCGCCGCCGCTGCGCGCTATCAGCAAACGGTGCTGGAAGCTTTCGGCCAGATATCCGACCTGCTCGCGGCGCTGGGCAATGATGCCCGTGCAGTCAATCTGCGCAGTGATGCTGCCGCTATTGCTGATCGCTCGCTGGCGCTGTCACGCCGCAGCTTTCAGGTGGGCAACAGCGGTGTGTTGCAAGTGCTTGATGCCAGCCGGCTGGCACAGCAGGCCAAGCTGGGCCTGCTCGATGCCCGGTCAAAGCAGATGCTGGATGTCGCGCGGCTTTATGTTGCCACGGCTGGGGGATGGACCGGGCCAGCGAAGTCGCCAGCCCAGCCCTGATCTGGCTTAAATCCCCATGCAGAGGTATTTGAGCTCCATGTAATCGTCGATCCCGTGGCGTGAGCCTTCGCGGCCAAGGCCGGATTGCTTGACCCCGCCAAACGGTGCGACTTCGGTGGAGATCAGCCCGGTATTGATGCCGACGATCCCGGCCTCCAGCGCTTCCGCCACCCGCCACACACGGCTGAGATCGCGCGCATAGAAATAGCTGGCGAGGCCGAATTCGCTGTCATTGGCAAGGGTGATGGCCTCCTCCTCATCAGCAAAGCGGATAACGCCTGCCAGCGGCCCGAAGGTCTCTTCGCGCGCCAGTTTCATGTCGGCCTTCACGTTCGCTACCACGGTGGGCTCAAAAAAAGTGCCTCCCAAAGCGCTGCGCTTGCCGCCAGCGAGCAGTGTTGCACCGCCTGCCAATGCATCCTCAAGGTGTTCCTCAACCTTGAGCACGCCCGCTTCGTCAATCATTGGGCCAACCACGCTGCCATCATCCATGCCGTAGCCGACCTTCAGCCCCTTGACCCGCGCTGCCAGCTTGGTGATGAATTCATCATAGACAGCGTCCTGAACATAGAACCGGTTGGTGCAGACACAGGTCTGGCCGCAATTGCGGAACTTGGAAATCAGCGCGCCTTCGACAGCGGCATCGACATCGGCATCATCGAACACAATGAAGGGCGCATTGCCACCGAGTTCCATCGACACCTTCTTCACCGTATCCGCACATTCGCGCAGCAGCTGGACGCCGATCTCGGTCGAGCCGGTGAAAGTCAGCTTGCGGACTTTGGGGTTTGCGGTGAGTTCTCCGCCGATGGCACGCGCAGAGCCGGTGACGACGTTGAACACGCCAGCGGGAATGCCCGCCTCTTCTGCCAGCGCCGCCAGCGCCAGCGCCGAATAGGGCGTGGCTGAAGCTGGCTTGAGCACCATGGTGCAGCCTGCTGCCAGCGCCGGACCCAGCTTGCGGGTGATCATCGCGCTGGGGAAGTTCCATGGCGTAATCGCCGCAACCACTCCGATCGGCTGCTTGAGCACAACTATCCGGCGATCAGGAGCGTGGGGCGGGACGATATCGCCGTAAGTGCGTTTGCCCTCTTCGGCGAACCATTCGATGAAGCTCGCCGCATAGGCAATCTCGCCCTTGGCCTCGGCCAGCGGCTTGCCCTGCTCGCGGGTCAGCAGTTCGCCGAGTTCAGCCTGATGGGTCATCATCAGATCGAAGAACTTGCGCAGCGCGCGCGCGCGATCAGCGGCGGTGCGAGCACGCCATGCGGGCAGCGCCGCCTCAGCCGCGGCAATGGCGCGGGCAGTTTCGGGCTGGCCCATATTCGGGACAGTGCCAAGCACTTCGCCCTTGCCCGGATCAGAGACATTGATCGTGCTGCCGTTATCGGCATCGCACCATTTGCCATCGATGAAACACTGCTGCTTCAGGAACTGAGTGTAGCTCATCGTGCCCTCGCTATTTAGCCTGCGCGCCGCCTTTGATCGGATTTCAGCTTGAGGTCCAGCTTCAAGCGCGCATGATCTCCTGAGCGATTGACGGGTAGGGAGCAGTTGCGTGGCAGATACGATAGAAGCGCTGGCGTCAAAGACGGAAATTACCGAACTGCTGCACCGATATGCGCTCAACATCCGCCGCCGCGAACATGGGCTTTGCGCCGAACTGTTTACCGAAGACAGCAGCTTTGAAGTGCGCGATGCTCACCCCATGCGGCCCGAAACGCTCACCACCCGCAGCTTTGCGGAAGGGCGTGAGGCAGTGGTGGCCAGCATGGGCGCATCGCGCGAAACCACCCGCGTGTTTCCCGCGATCCACAACCTGCTGATCGAACTTGATGGCGACACGGCCAGTGCCACATCACTGATGGTTGCACTGGTATTTCCCGGCGGCGGCGAGATGCTGGGCGAATATGAAGACCACTTTCGCCGCGAGCATGGCAGGTGGCTGTTCAAATCGCGCTGCTACACGATTTATCGCGAGACATAGGTTATCGCGAGACTTGGCCTAGATCTGTGACACACTCTGTCGTGACGAAATATCGCGTCTTCGGGCGATCGAACAGGTTCCGCTCGTCCTCGAACACATCGGCGGGCAGCTTGCCCTTGCTGACCATCCAGATCAGGCCGTCGGCGGCCTTGCGATCATCGTACCACAGCTCGGTGATCACATCGAATTCAGGCTCATGCACCACCTTGGTATCCAGCTGGGGCAGTGGATCAAGATAGCGGCGGGCGTAATAGCACATCCCCGGCTGGGTATATTTGCCCGCTACTCTGGTGTGGATGCTCTCGTAATAGTCGCGGAATGCCTCAACACTCATGCCCGGGCGGCGCTTCAGACCAATGATGATCTTGGTGAGTTGTTGGGTCATGAAACGCTCTCCTCAATCAGCCTCAACCCACTTGGTCGAAGTGGCGCGTGGCGAGAGATACTTGGTATTCGTCCAGCCACCATCAACAACAATCGACTGGCCGTTGATCATTTCGCTGCCCGGCGAGCACAGGAAAGCGATGACACTGGCGATGTCTTCTGGGTTGGCAAGCCGCGGGTAAGGCGTTGTCTCGACATTGGAGCGCTTGAACGTTTCATCGTCAAAGCGGTGGGCGACCATTTCGGTCATGGTCACTCCGGGCGCGACACAGTTTGAGCGGATGCCGCGCGGGCCATATTCGCAGGCCATATGTTCGGTGAGTGACTTGAGCCCGCCCTTGGCCGCCGAATAGGCCCCGCCGCGCCGTCCGCCGATATGGGCGAAGGTGGAGGTGACATTCACGATGGACGCGCCATTCTCCATGAGCGGCAAAACTTCGCGGATCAAGCGGAACGGCGCTTTCAGCATGATGTCGATGAAGCTGTCAAAATCACTGTCAGTGGCCTCATGCACCGGCTTGGGGCTGCCGACACCGGCATTGTTGACCAGATAATCGATCCGGCCAAACCGTTCGAGCGCCAGTGCCACGATCTTCGCCGGAGCATCCTCTGCGGTGACGTCAGCCGAAATCGTCGCGACCAGCGCCGGATTGCCGATGGCCGCCTCAAGCGTTGCCAACTTGGCCTTGTCGCGCCCAACCCCGACCACCGCGGCGCCTGCCACGGCCAGCATCTTTGCCGCCTCAAGCCCGATACCGCTGCCCGCGCCGGTGATGATCGCAACTTTCACAATAGGTCTCCGCCCAGATGGAACTTCTGTTCAGCACTAGCCTCAGGCACTGCCCGCGTCGAGAACGCCGGTGCGGTATTGGCTGCCTGCTTGCTTGGCCTCTGCGGTGCGAATGTCTAGTATGCTGGCCATGACCACAAACAACAGCGCCCTTGCCGGCATCCGCGTTATCGATATGTCCCGCGTTTTTGCCGCCCCCATCGGCGCGCAGATCCTGGGCGACCTTGGTGCCGATGTGATCAAGATCGAGCGCCCCGGCGTGGGCGATGATGGCCGCGGCTATGGCACCGCCTGGATCAAGGGCAAGGACGGCATCGAAACGAAACAATCCAGCTTCTTTACCGTATCCAACCGCAACAAACGTTCGATCACGCTCAATCACTCCAAGCCGGAAGGGCAGGAGATCATTCGCGCGCTGGTCAAGGACGCTGACGTACTGATCGAGAATTACAAAGTCGGCGATCTGGCGCGCTACGGGCTCGATTATGAAAGCCTGAAAGCGATCAATCCGCGGCTGATCTATTGCTCTGTCACTGGCTATGGCCAGACCGGGCCGATGGCGGCCAAGCCAGGTTATGACGGGCTGTTTCAGGCGACCGGCGGCATGATGGCAGTAACCGGCATACCCGATGGCCAGCCCGGTGCAGGGCCACTGAAAGCAGGGCCGAGCCTGGTCGATTTTCTCACCGGCCACAACGCCGCGCTCGCGATCATGGCAGCGCTGATGTATCGCAATCAGAGCGGTGCCGGACAGTTCATCGACATTGCCCTGCTCGATAGTTCGGTGGCGATGGTCAGCCATGTCATGCAGGATTACCTGATCAGTGGTGAGGCTCCGCTGCGCCTTGGCAACGGCGGCAATGGTGGCGGCCCGGCTGATCTGCTCCATTGCAGTGACGGGATTATCTATCTCACCGCCGGTACCGATGAACATTACCGCCGCCTGACCGTACTGATGGACCAGCCCGAACTGAATGACGACCCGCGCTTCGATTCGAACTTCAAGCGCGGCAAAACCAACCGGGCTATTCTGATCGACATCATCAACGATTGGAGCCGCACGTTCACCGTGGCCAAGCTCCTCAAAATGTTTGACGAGGTCGGCATCCCGTCGGCGAAATACAATTCACTGCCCGAAGTCTGGGAAGAAGAGCAGGTAAAGCACCGGAACCTGCGCGCCACCACCCCGCACCCCCATGCCGAAGCTGGATCGGTTGACCTGATCGCCAGTCCGCTCGCGCAGATGTCGGCCAGCCCCGCCACGATCCGCCGCCCGCCGCCGTTAATCGGCGAACACAACCGCGAAGTGCTCCACGATCTGCTTGGGCTAAGCGACGAACGCATTGACGAGTTACGGGAACTCAAGATTATCTGAGCCGCACGGCAGTTTCATTTCTCGCCGGTGTAATGCTATTGCGCGGATTGAGGAGATGCCCATGCGCGCGACACCGCAGTTCGATTTTGCCCTTGGCGAAAGCGCCGAGATGATCCGCGAGGCGACAGCGCGGTTTGCTGATGAGCAGATCATGCCGCTCGCCATTCGCGTCGATGCCGAGGACTGGTTTCCGCGTGAACTGTGGCCCGCAATGGGCGAACTGGGCCTGCATGGCATCACGGTTGCCGAAGAAGACGGCGGCCTTGGCCTTGGATATCTGGAACACGTTATCGCGGTGGAGGAAGTGTCTCGCGCCTCGGCCTCTGTCGGGCTTTCCTATGGCGCGCATTCCAACCTCTGCGTCAACCAGATCAGCCGCTGGGGCACGCATGAACAAAAGGCAAAATATCTGCCGAAACTGATCAGCGGCGAGCATCTGGGCAGTCTGGCGATGAGCGAGACGGGTGCGGGATCAGACGTCGTTTCGATGAAGCTGAAAGCAGAAGCTGTTGAAGGCGGCTTCCGGCTCAATGGAACAAAATTCTGGATAACCAACGCTACTTACGCAGATGTTCTCGTAGTTTACGCGAAGACTGGTGAAGGCTCACGCGGTATCACCGCCTTCCTCATCGAGAAGGACTTCGCCGGGTTCTCCATCGGCCAGAAGATCGACAAGATGGGCATGCGCGGCAGCCCAACCGCCGAACTGGTGTTCGACGATTGCTTCGTGCCTGAAAGCCAGATCATGGGGCCGGTGAATGGCGGTGTTGGCGTGCTGATGTCTGGCCTCGATTATGAGCGCGTGGTGCTGGCTGGCCTTCAACTCGGCATCATGCAGGCCTGCCTTGACGTGGTCATTCCCTATGTCCGCGAGCGCAAGCAATTCGGCCAACCGATCGGTACCTTCCAGCTGATGCAGGCCAAGATTGCCGACATGTATGTCTCGCTGCAATCGGCGCGCGCCTATGTCTATGCCGTCGCCAAGGCTTGCGATGCCGGGCAGACCACGCGCTTCGATGCCGCCGGGGCGATTTTGCTCGCCAGCGAAGGCGCTTTCCGTGTCGCGGGAGAGGCTGTTCAGGCATTGGGCGGCGCAGGCTATACCAAGGACTGGCCGGTCGAGCGTTTCCTGCGGGATGCAAAGCTGCTCGATATCGGCGCAGGAACCAACGAAATCAGGCGTATGCTGATAGGCAGGGAATTGATCGGGGCATGAGCTTACTCACACTATCGGCAGCGGCAATGATCCTGACCGCGATTGCCCATTCGCTGGTTGGTGAAAAACGCCTGATTGGGCCATTGCTGGCGATGAGGATCGACATCCTGTCGGGATACCGGGCTAATCTGGTGCGCTTTGCGTGGCATTTTACCAGTCTTCTGATGATCGTCACTGCGCTCCTTGTCGCGTGGCCGGATACGCCGGTTCCTCTCATCAAGATAACGGGCGCGATATGGTTGTTCGCTGGTGTGATCGACGGCTTTTTGACTCGCGGAAAACATATCGGTTGGCCCCTGCTTTCGGCAGCGGGTCTCTTGGCTCTATTAGGCGGTTGAGATGACAGCACCAGTACTGACGACGCAGATCGACCTCACCTCGCCCGAGGCGCAGACCCGCGCCGCGCATAACCGTGCGCTGGCCGAGGAACTGCGCGCGCGCGTGGCCAAGGCAGCGCTGGGCGGCAACGAAAAGAGCCGCGAGCGGCACACTTCGCGCGGCAAGCTGCTGCCGCGTGACCGGGTGGAACGCCTGCTCGATCCCGGTTCGCCCTTCCTTGAAATAGGCCAACTGGTGGCCCACGGTCTCTATGAAGATGACATCCCCGGCGCTGGCATGATCGCGGGGATTGGCCGGGTTTCGGGCCGTCAGGTGATGATCGTCTGCAACGATGCCACCGTGAAGGGCGGCACTTACTATCCGATGACGGTGAAGAAGCACCTTCGCGCGCAGGAAATTGCTCAGGAAAACCGCCTGCCATGCGTCTATCTGGTCGATAGCGGCGGCGCGAACCTGCCGCATCAGGCGGAAGTCTTCCCCGACAAGGACCACTTCGGCCGCATCTTCTTCAATCAGGCCAATATGAGCGCGCAAGGCATCGCGCAGATCGCCTGCGTAATGGGCTCTTGCACGGCGGGCGGTGCCTATGTGCCTGCGATGAGCGACGAGAGCATTATCGTGAAGGACCAGGGCACGATCTTCCTCGCCGGGCCGCCACTGGTACAGGCCGCGACGGGAGAAGTGATTACTGCCGAAGACCTTGGCGGCGGCGATCTGCATGCCCGCAAATCTGGCGTGGCCGATCATCTGGCCCATGACGACGAACACGCGCTGACCATCGTGCGCGATATCGTCTCCACCCTTACCCCACCGCGCGTTCCCGATATCAACATGGCAGAGCCGCGCGCACCGATCTATGCTGCGGAAGAGCTGTACGCCGTGGTCCCCGACGATGTCCGCGCGCCTTACGATGTGCATGAGGTGATCGCCCGGATCGTTGACGGTAGCGAGTTCCATGAGTTCAAGGCACTTTACGGCTCAACACTGGTCTGCGGCTTTGCCCATATCCACGGCATGCCTGTGGCAGTGCTGGCGAACAACGGCGTGCTGTTTTCCGAAAGCGCCCAGAAAGGCGCGCATTTCATCGAACTGGCCTGCCAACGCAAGATCCCGCTGCTGTTCCTCCAGAACATCTCGGGCTTCATGGTGGGTGGGAAGTATGAGGCAGAAGGCATTGCAAAACATGGTGCAAAACTGGTGACGGCAGTTGCGACCGCGAGTGTGCCCAAGATCACCGTGCTGATCGGCGGTTCCTTCGGCGCAGGTAATTACGGCATGTGCGGGCGGGCCTATGCCCCGCGCTTCCTGTTCACCTGGCCCAACGCCCGGATTTCTGTGATGGGCGGCGAACAGGCCGCGAGCGTACTCGCGACAGTCCACCGCGATGCGGCGAAGTGGTCGCCTGAAGAAGCCGAGGCCTTCAAGGCCCCGGTGCGGCAGAAGTATGAGGACGAGGGCAATCCGTACTACGCCACGGCAAGGCTGTGGGATGACGGGGTGATCGACCCGGCGCAGACACGCGATGTGCTGGGGCTGGCGCTGGCGGCGTGTCTGGAAGCGCCGGTGGCGGAGAGGCCGCAGTTTGGGGTGTTCAGGATGTGACCAAGCTCAATCACAACCGGCCGAACCTAATGAGTCTAGATAACCTGAGACGCGAGTCACGGCATCGAATTGCACTGCCAATGGAAGATGGCATGGTAGCCGAGGCACCAGACAGGAAACCTTGGCCGTGGGAAAATATTGTGCCCCCACCACGACCAAATGAAGATTTGAAGCTAGCACAATCCCAAATCATTTCATTAGATCTACTTTTAGATAGTCACCTGAAATTCGTGATTGCTACCGGCATTGCCTCGCCCATTTTTGGGAAACCAAGTGCTAAAAAGCGCAAACGTTTAGAAGACGCACAAGCGCAACTAATCGATCAGTCAGTAACTTTCCTTGGATTTTGTGCCGAAGAGTCTAGCCGAGGCTCGTTGTCGACGTGGCACTGGCTTCAGAGCTATTGCAACGCCCATCGAAAGAACGGCAATCGGTTGTTTGATAGTCTTGTAACTTTCGTTCTTGAGGACGGACTTGAAAGGTATTTCTGGGGAACTCTTAAAGGCGATAGCCAAAAAGAGAAAGACAACCTCACGTCGTTCGTTGAAAGAGTTTGCCAATGATCAAATCTCTCCTCATCGCCAATCGCGGCGAAATTGCTTGCCGGGTTATCCGCACCGCGCGCCGTCTGGGTATTCGCACCATCGCGGTCTATTCCGACGCTGATGCCAATGCGTTGCACGTTCGCTCGGCGGACGAGGCCGTGCATATCGGGCCGTCTGCGGCGCGCGAGAGCTACCTTGTTGGCGAGAAGATCATTGCAGCGGCGAAACAGTCCGGTGCAGAGGCGATTCACCCCGGTTACGGGTTCCTTTCAGAGAACGCCGCGTTCGCGGAGGCCGTGCTCGATGCAGGTCTCGTCTGGGTCGGGCCGAAGCCCGCCTCAATTACCGCGATGGGCCTCAAGGACGCCGCCAAGACGCTGATGATCGCGGCGGGCGTCCCCTGCACTCCGGGCTATCTTGGTGAGAATCAGGACCCGGCGAACCTCGCTAACGAAGCGGGCAAGATCGGCTATCCCGTGCTGATCAAGGCGGTCGCAGGCGGCGGCGGCAAAGGGATGCGGCTGGTCGAGGCGGCGGAAGATTTCGCCGATGCCCTCGCCTCATGCCAGCGTGAAGCCAGCGCAAGCTTTGGCAATGCCCATGTGCTGATCGAAAAGTACATCCTCTCGCCCCGCCACATCGAAGTGCAGGTTTTCGGCGATAGCTTCGGCCAAGTCGTCCACCTGTTCGAGCGCGATTGCTCGCTCCAGCGCCGCCACCAGAAAGTGATCGAAGAGGCCCCTGCCCCCGGCATGGATGCTGCCACCCGCGAGGCGGTCTGCGCCGCCGCTGTCCGCGCTGCACAGGCGGTGGACTATGAAGGCGCGGGCACCATCGAGTTTATCGCCGACGGCAGCGAAGGCCTGCGCGCCGATCGCATCTGGTTCATGGAAATGAACACACGGTTGCAAGTCGAGCATCCCGTCACCGAGGAAATAACCGGGCAAGACCTCGTCGAATGGCAACTGCGTGTGGCCAGCGGCGAGAAACTGCCTAAAACTCAGGAAGAACTCAGCATCAATGGCTGGGCCATGGAAGCGCGGCTTTATGCCGAGGACCCGGCCAAGGGGTTTTTGCCCTCCATCGGCACGCTCGAACTGTTTGAACTCGGGAAAACCGAAGGCGGGCGCGTGGACACCGGCGTTTATGAAGGCGCTGAGGTTTCGCCGTTCTACGATCCGATGATCGCCAAGCTGATCGCCCACGGAGACACCCGCGACCTCGCGCGTGAGCGGTTGTCCGACATGCTGCATGACAGCGCCGTATGGCCGGTGCGCACCAATGCCGCTTTCCTGATCAATGCTCTGGCCCATCCCGACTTTGCCGCTGGCACCGTCGATACCGGGCTGATCGGCCGTGATGGCGAGGCGATGGCGACTGATCCCGAACCGTCAGCCGAAATGCTGCTGGATGCGGCGATGGCACTGGTGGCACCAACATTGGCACCCGGCTTCCGGCTTAACGCTCCCGACCGCCGCGTGGCTTCCTTCCTGCTCGATGGCGAGCGCGTGGAGATCGAACTTGATGGCCCCGGCAGCGACGAACCCGAAACCTCGATCCTGATCGCCGAGAGCGGCAAAGTCTGGCAGCTCCAGCCATGGCGCGAAGATGGCACCGGCCACGGCCACGCTGGCGATGGCACGATCCTTTCGCCGATGCCGGGCAAGATCATCGCAGTGGAAGTCATTGAAGGTCAGGCCGTGACCAAGGGGCAGAAGCTGCTGACGCTCGAAGCCATGAAGATGGAACACTCGCTCACCGCGCCGTTCGATGGCGTGGTAGCAGAGCTCAAAGCGGTGGCGGGCGCGCAGGTTCAGGTGGAAGCTGTGCTGGCGCGGATCGAGGCATTGACAGAATAATGGCCAGCCGCCGCGATCTAATCCGCATGAGCGAGGCGGAATCGCTCAGCTATCTGCGCAGTCAGTGCAAGGCCGTGCTCGGCACGATCAGCGCTGATGGGATGCCGCATCTGATCCCGCTTTATTACGGCGTTGATGATGATGGCGGGATTGTCGTCACCAGCTTTGGCAAGGCGCAAAAAATCAAGAATGTGGGGCGTGATCCGCGCGCTACAATCCTTGTTGAAACCGGCTCGACCTATCACGAGATCAAGTCGGTAATGGCTTACTGCAACGCCGAACTGATCACCGATCCTACCGAAGTCCGCACCTGTATGAACTTCATCCGCACCGATCATCCGGTGGAGCAGCGCAGCGATCAGATGACCGCACAGATCACTGCATCTTATGCCAAACGCACGGTGATCCGGCTCACTCCCTATCGCTATGTCAGCTGGGATCATTCGAAACTCGGCGAAAATTACTAAATCGCAACAATTGCTCCCCAATCCATCGCAGCAGCGCGCGCGAAATGCTTTGCCGCGCTTCAGGGCCGCGCTAACCTTGCGCAAACAGATTGGGGAATGACTGATGAACAGTGCGAAGATGCTGGATCCCGCCGAGCGCAGCGCACGCGGCGCGGCGCTGCACGCCGAAATAACCGGCAAGAAAGCACCCAATCCCGCCACACCCTATGAGGAAAGCTGGCGCGATTTCGTCTTTGCCGAGGTGTGGAGCCGCCCCGGCCTTGATCGCCGCGCGCGTTACCTGATTGCCATCGCCGGAGCGGCCATATGCAATGGAGCATCCGCCCACCTCGATGGCTATGTCCACGGCGCGTTGAAATCAGGCACTTTATCGCTTGAAGAACTGCGCGAGGCAGCCTTGCACGTCTCGGTCTATGGCGGCTGGAACAAAGGCGGCGAGATTGATGCGGCGGTAACGCGTGCTGCCAAGACATTGAAGCTGCCGCCCGCGACAAGTGCGCCGATCCGCAAGGAAGCCTGGGATCCGGCGGTCCGCAGCGAGGAAGGTGCAGCTGAATTCATCAAGGTCATGAGCTTTCGCGGTGGCCCCAGCGCGACGCCGTATCTTGAGGCGATCCGCAACTTCGTGTTTGGCGAAATGTGGTGTCGGCGCGCGCTTGATGAACGATCACGCCGCTGGATGACCCTGGTTGGGGTCTGCGAAAGTTGCGCCGAAACACCGATCAAGAGCCATATCCATGCCGCCATGGTCAGCGGCAACTGCTCACCTGAGGAGATGCAGGAATTCGTCCTCGCTTACGGAATACACGCTGGTTGGCCCAAGGCCTCGGTGATCCAGGGCGCAGTGTTTGAAATGACCAAGAAGTTCGATGAAGGCCTGCCCTGGAACGGATGAATATGAGCACAGCAATGATGAAAAATGAAGCGGCGCTGGTAACGGGTGCTGCCTCTGGCCTTGGCCGGGCAGTGGCGCTTAAGCTTGCCGGAGCGGGGGCAAATCTCACACTGGTGGACGTGAATCCTGCCGGTCTTGAGGAAACCGCAAGCTTGCTCGCCAAGAGCGGTGTGGAAGTGTTGCTTCACCCCGCCGATCTCTCTGATCCTGCTGCCTGCACTGGCGCAATCGAGGCTGCGGTGGCGCGGTTTGGGCGGCTTGATGCGCTGTGCAATGTCGCCGGACTGATCTATTTCGCCAATACCCCGCAGATGCCGCTGGAACAGTATCAGCGAACGCTGGCGGTGAACCTTTCTGCGCCGTTTCACCTCTCGCAGGCGGCTATCCCGCATTTGCTTGAGGCGAATGGGGCGATCGTCAATGTTGTCTCGTCAGCCGCCTTCATTGGCGAGGCCTATGCCGCTGCTTACTGCGCCAGCAAATGGGGACTGCTCGGACTGACAAAGTCCTTGGCGATGGAATATGCCAAGCAGACCATCCGCATCAATGCAGTCGCGCCGGGCGGCATGGTCACCAATATTGCCGCCAACATGACCTTCCCTGAAGACTGCGATTTTGAGCTGATCAAGCGCTTTTCAGGAATGCGCGGCACGGTTGAGGTCGATGATGTGGCGGACATGGTATTGATGCTGGCTTCAGACGCCGGACGCGGGTTTCATGGTGCCTGCATCAATATTGATGCCGGGATCACAGCGGGATGATTACAGGATTCATCGGTCTTGGCAGCCAGGGCGGTCCAATGGCGGTACGCATGCTGGCGGCAGGCTTCCCCCTCACCGTCTGGGCGAGGCGGCAAGAGGCGCTGGAACCCTTTATCGCGCAGGGAGCAAGCACGGCTTCGTCCATCACGGAGCTTGCTGTCTCTTGCGATCACATTGGCATCTGCGTAGTCGATGATGCGGGCGTTGCCGCGATCTGCGATGAATTGATCCCGGCGATGCGCCCAGGCAGCCTGCTGGCGATCCATTCGACCGTGCTGCCAGAAAGCTGCGAGGCGCTGGAGGCCCGCTGCGCCAAGCATGGCGTTCTGTTTCTTGATGCCCCAGTCAGTGGTGGCGGACCGGCTGCTGCGGCGGGAACACTCACGGTGATGTGCGGAGGTAGCGCTGAGGCATTTGCGCTGGGGCAGCCGGTGTTTGAGAGCTTTGGACAAATGATCGCCCTCCTCGGCCCCGCTGGTTCGGGGCAGCGCGCCAAGATCGTCAATAACACACTCATGGCGGCCAATATGGGCCTCGCCCATGCGGCTCTGGCTTCGGGCGAGGCATTGGGGATTGACCGTGCGGCGCTGGCTGACCTCATCAAGGCCAGCAGCGGGCGCAGCTTCGGCTTTGAAGTCTATGCCCGCCTGCCCAGTCCTGCCGCCTTCAGTCTTGGCGCGCCGCTGCTGGCGAAGGACACCAATCTGCTTGGCGCAATCCTGCCAGACAACGCCGGTGCCAAGGCTCTGCGCGCAGCGGCGGAGCCATTCCTGACCGAGGCGACTGGAAAGCCTCTCTAGCTGGGAAACGGACAACCCGGACACCCCTGTCCGGGCATATTATTACGCAATATGAATAGTTTATCGTGAAAAAATTGACACATGTCCGTTTTTAGCAACGAATTGATCTTCAGGCTTTCAAAGAACCAGCCTCTCATGGCAATTTCTGGTCCTGTAGGACAGTCCGATATGTTCGGGGTGAACGGATCGAGCCAATCTCATCACGCCCCTAATACTGACTGACCAAGCACACTATTGACCCGGCTTTGCATCACCTGTATAGTTTCAAAAGAAACCATATTGGAATGAGCATGACAGACCTGTTCGAAAACCCGCTCGGCCTCGACGGCTTCGAATTCGTCGAGTTCTGCGCGCCCCAAAAGGGCATGCTTGAACCGGTTTTCATCGCCATGGGCTTCACCCTGATCGCCCGCCACCGCTCAAAAGATGTGCAACTGTGGCGGCAAGGCGCGATCAACCTCATCGCCAATTATGAACCCGGCAGCCCCGCCACCTACTTCGCTGCCGAACACGGCCCTTCGGCCTGCGGCATGGGCTTTCGTGTAAAGGACGCACCACTTGCCTACCGGCTGGCGCGCGAACGCGGCGCAGAACCGGTCGAGGTCCGCACCGGTCCGATGGAACTTCGGCTACCAGCCATCCGCGGCATCGGCGGCTCGATCATTTATCTGACCGACCGATACGGTGACGAGCTTTCGATCTATGATATCGACTTCCGGTATGAACCGGGTGTCGATCACCATCCTGTTGGTGCCGGATTGCAGCTGATCGATCACCTGACCCATAATGTCTATGGCGGGCGGATGGCGCATTGGGCGGCCTTTTATGAGCGCATCTTCAATTTCCGCGAGATCCGCTATTTTGATATCAAGGGCGAATATACCGGCCTCACCAGCAAGGCGATGACCGCACCTGATGGCAAGATCCGCATCCCGCTCAATGAGGAAGGAGCCGGTGGGAGAGGCCAGATCGACGAATATCTACGCGCCTATAATGGTGAGGGTATTCAACACATCGCTTTTGCCAGCAACGATCTTTACGCGGTGTGGGACCGGCTGAAAGCCATCGGCACCGCCTTTGTCCCTGCCCCGCCTGCGACCTATTACGAGATGCTGGAACAGCGCCTTCCCGGCCACGGTGAACCTGTGAATGCGTTGCAATCGCGCGGTATTCTGCTGGATGGCTCCACCGAATCGGGCGATCCGCGCCTGCTGCTGCAAATTTTCTCGCAGCCAGCAATCGGCCCGGTGTTCTTCGAATTCATCCAGCGCAAAAAGGATGAAGGCTTTGGCGAAGGCAATTTCACCGCGCTGTTCAAATCAATGGAAGCCGATCAAATCAGGCGCGGCGCGCTTGAGGTTGAAGGGGAAGCAAAATGAGCAGCCATCCGGTCGCTTTGCAGGGCATCCACCATGCAGCCTATCGCTGCCGGGACGCTGCGGAGACAGTGGAATGGTATTCGCGTGTCCTCGGCATGAAATACACCACTGCATTTGCTGAGGATCACGTGCCATCAACCGGTGCTTACGATCCTTACATGCACGTGTTCCTTGATGCCGGGCATGGCAACGTGCTGGCTTTTTTCGAGCTGCCCAACCAGCCAGCCATGGGCCGGGATGCCAATACGCCCGAATGGGTGCAGCATCTGGCCTTGCGCGTGCCCAGTGTCGAGGCTTTGCTCGCGGCCAAAGAGCATATCGAGGCGGAAGGCGTCGAGGTGCTCGGCCCGACCTGGCACGGGATCTTCCAGTCGATCTATTTCTTCGATCCCAACGGCCACCGCATCGAACTCGCCGCCGACATCGGCACGGCTGAGCAATATTCCGAACTCGAACGCGTTGCTGCACCAATGCTGGAGGAATGGAGCCGAACCAAAAAGGCTCCGCGCCATGCCGATTGGCTGCACGTCAAACCTGACTAGAGCATCGTTCGATAAATCTGCACCATCTGCCCTCTCCCCGGTGGGGAGAGGATACGCAGGCTTGGCAGTCCTGAGCTTGTCGAAGGGCTGCCTAGCCGGAGTTGGTGAGGGGGTTCTCCGCTCGTGAGTGGGGAGCCCCCTCTCCCAGCTCCGCTAGCTGCCAGCGCAGCAAGCT
>CAMDQO010000043.1 GCA_945906105.1 Novosphingobium sp. Chol11
GGGCTCATGCACAGGTTCTGGCGCAGTTCTTCGGGGCTGGGACGCGGGGTGAGCGCGCACCATTGCGGCGGCGGGCCGTAGGCGGCCTCTGGCCACAGGCCATGCAGGATGAAGCCGAAGCGGCCACTCCGCCCCGAACATTGCATAGATCGCTGCGCCTGCCGGTTGCTGCGGCAATATTCGGGCGACCAGCTGGCCGCCAGCGTGAAGCCATCGACCGGGCCGCGCCGGGTTGGGCCATCCTGCTTGGGCGGCGATTGCGGGCCAACCCGCTCGGGCACAGCGCATTGATAGGCCTGCGCCAGCGCCGGGGCGGGAAGCGCCGCCGCCAGCAGGATGGCGAAGCTAGCCCTGCGCATCCCGCTTGCCGCCCTCCAGCCAGGCGCGGGCATCGGCGCGGAACAGGAAGCTGATCGCAACCACGCGCAGTGCTTCGATTGCCAGCGTAACCATGATGCCGAGGCCACCACCCTGACCGAGCTGCCGCAACGAGGCGGGAACCGACATCAGCCCGAACAGCGTGATCACCACCAGCACCCATTTGGCCATATTGCTGGCGCGGTGGGCGATCAGATACCACAGCAGCAACCCGATCAGCACCGAGAAGCCGATCATTGCCCAGACCGCGCCTTGCAGCATGGCTTCGGTGACTTTGAGCTTGGCCATATTGGGATCGGCTGCGAGCATGGCGAGATAGTGGTCCTTAGCCATGATCGAATTGACCAGCCCCAGCCCGACGGCGACGAGATAAAGCCGGTCAAATGTCAGAATTGATGCCGGACGCATGGCCTGTCCTTTCCCGAAAGCACTGATTTTCAGCAATAATACTTATCAAAGCGGCGTGAAATCGAGCCCTATGTCAGCCGCTGGCGCGCTCTGTGTCAAGCGGCCGACCGAAACGTAATCGACGCCGCTGGCAGCAATTGCGCCAATCGTATCAAGCCGCACGCCGCCCGATGCCTCACAGGGCACTCGTCCCGCCACCAGTGCCACGGCCTGCTGGAGTTCGGCCACGGTCATATTGTCGAGCAGCAGATGGCTGGCTCCGGCGGCAAGCGCTGGTTCGATCTGGTCGATGCGGTCCACCTCGCAGATGATCCGCGCCACCCCTGCTTTTCGTGCGCGGCGCACGGCTTCGGCAACGCCGCCGGCCACCAGCACATGGTTGTCCTTGATCATCGCCGCGTCCCACAGACCGAGCCGGTGGTTTTGTGCGCCGCCGGTTCGCGTGGCGTATTTTTCCAGATGGCGCAGTCCCGGAATGGTCTTGCGTGTATCGAGCAGCACGGCCTTGGCCCCGCCCATGGCATCAACATATTGCCGCGCCATTGTCGCCACGCCGGAAAGGTGCTGCACCGTGTTGAGCGCCGAGCGTTCCGCCGTCAGCATGGCGCGGGCATTGCCCGACAGGCGCATGAGATCGGTTCCGGGGGGAACCTGTTCACCCTCGTCGCGCAGAATCTTGATTTCCATTGCCGGATCGAGCGCGCGAAAAAAGGCGGCGGCAATTGGCAAGCCGCAGACGGTAATCGCATCGCGGCTGTCCATCACCCCGGCAAAGCGCGCATCCGCCGGGATCACGCTTTCGCTGGTGACATCACGCCCGCCACCGGGCCAACCCTGCCCAAGATCTTCGGCCAGCGTGGCGGTGACGAAGGCATCGAGATCGAAGCCGGGGATGGTAAGGCTGGTCATAGTCAGCGTTTCGCCCAGTCGATGGGTTGGCGCAAGAGTTGGTTCACGCAAAGGCGCAGAGGCGCAAAGAAGCTGTGACGAGCCGAAGGCTCACCCTCAAATCAAAATGCGGCGCCAGACACATCCATTCGATTGTGGAGCGGCTTCGTCGCAAGCGAAACATCTTGGTGCCTTGGCGCCTTTGCGTGAACAAAATCATCAATGCACAAACCGCGCCACGACATCGCGGTAAGAACGTGAAACCTTCACCTGCGCGCCGCTATCCAGCACCAGGAAGCATTCGCCGTTGGTATGCGGTTTCACCTGACGCACCTGATTCAAATTGACGATGGTCGAGCGGTGGACCCGCTGGAACACCCGCGGATCAAGGCGGCGCTCAAGGTCTTTCATCGTTTCGCGCAGGATCAGGCTGTTATCGGCGGTGCGGATGCACATGTAATCGCCCGCCGCCTCGATATGTTCGATTGAATCGACATCGACGCGGAAGATCTGCCCGCGATCCTTGATGTTGATCAGCTTTTCAAAGCGCGCCGCCGCCGGATCGCCCTCATCGGGCATGGCATCCATGGCATCAGGAGCCACTTCAGCGAGCACGGTCTTGAGCATTTCAGCCTCACCGGACGAACGCTTTTCCGAAAGCCGGGTGCGCACGCGGTCCAGTGTGTCGGCCAGCTTGTCCTCGTCCACCGGCTTCATCAGATAGTTGACGGCATTGGCCTCAAACGCGCGCACCGCGTGTTCCTGATAGGCGGTGACAAAGACGAACAGCGGCGGTTCGATGTCCATCACGCCCTTGACCACCGAAAACCCGTCAAAGCCCGGCATCTGAATGTCGAGGAACACCAGATCGGGCTTTTCGGTCTTGATCTTGCGGATCGCCTCGCGCCCGTTGTTGCAGGTGTCGATAATCTCGACGTCAGGAAATTTTTCCAGCCGCAGAGCCAAGCCCTGAATCGCTAGCTTCTCGTCATCGACGAGGATCGTTCGGATAGTCATGGGTCGCTTCTGCCCTTCATTTGTTGAGCCTTGCGCTGCCCCTTGCGCCTTATTGGTAAGATGGTGCTACCCCGCTGCACCTGCAAGCCTTGGTGTCTCGGCGGCAGGTATGATCACTTCGCGTCTTTCAAAGGGAATTTCGATCAGCACGCCAAAGCCGCCCTCGGGTGGAGCGAAGATTTCGAAGCGGTGCTTGTCGCCATAGGCCTGCGCCATCCGGTCCCGTGTGTTGGTCAGCCCGACCCCGGTAGATACTTGTTCGCCGCCATCAAATGTCACGCCCGACAGCCTGTTGTCGGTCGCGCCGGTTTGCAATCCCGGTCCGGTGTCAGAGACGGTGATGCGAAGCATTGGCCCGATGAGTTGCGCGCCGATGGTGATTTCCGCGCCGCTTTCTGCTGGGCTGACGGCATATTTGATCGCATTTTCGACCAGCGGCTGAAGCAGCAGCGAGGGCAGTAATCCCGGCAATGCCGCCTCATCAATGTTGAAATTGGTGCGCAGCCGCTCTTCAAAGCGCATCCGCTCGATGCCGAGATAAAGCTTCAGCGTCTCCACTTCCTGCGCCACGGTCACGCGCCCGGTCGGCTCGTTCGCCAGTGTATAGCGCAGGAAAGCCGAAAGCCGCGAGAGCATGGCATTGGCCGGCTCTGACTGTTTCAGCAGCACCAGCGTCGAAATCGAATTGAGCGTGTTGAACAGGAAATGCGGGTTGAGCTGATAACGCAGCATGGCCAGCTGCGCGCTCGTCGCCTGATTTTCCAGCCGGATCAGCTGATCGTTCTGCTCCTCGATCTGCACATAGAAATTGATCGCATAATACAGCGCAGACCATGAGACGAGCAGGGTCGCGTCGATAAAGAACACGCCGATCAGCAGCACTGTGAAGTTTGTTTCGCCGTGCATCAGCCCGAACACCCAGGCATCGATAAAGGCATAGAGCGTGATCGCCAAGGGCAGCACCAGCGCGGTCACCCCCCAGGTAATCAGCGCGCGGCGGCTGATCAGCTGGCGGTAGATCACCGCGAGAATCAGCGAGATCGAAAAGCCAGTTACCGCCTGAATCACCAGCAGGACGAGGAAACTCCAGTCCTGACCGCCGGCAATGCTGGAAATGCCGCGCATCAGCATGGCGCCGCCCCAGCCGATCGCCTGCAGCCGCCAGAAAGCCCGGTTCTTGTTGGCAAAGAACGGCGTAGGATGGATGGGCAGCACGGCCATAAGCCGTTCCTAGACGGTGCGAGGCACGAGGGGAAGCGGCAGATTTTGGGCCAGAGTATGGCTCAGAATTAGTCTCTCCAGCTGCGATCCAGCTTGTCGATCCGCCTTACCCAGGCGGCAAAATCGGGTGCGCCGGGGCCGCCGGGCAGCCGAACTTGCGAAACATCGCGCTGATGAACGGCGATCACCTCCTCGCTCACCAGCAAAGGCTTGCCCATGGCCAGCGTCGCCACTTGCACCTCGCAGGCGCGCTGGAGCGTCCACAGGTTGAGGAATATCTCAGGCAAGGTCTCGCCCAGCACTACCGGGCCGTGGTTGCGCAGCATCAGCACGCGGTGATCGCCCAGATTGGCGAGCAGCCGCGTCCCCTCTTCAGCGCGCACGGCGATGCCCTCAAAACTGTGATAGCCGATCCGGCCCGTCAGGAAGCAGGCATAGAAATTGCTGGGCAGCAGTCCGCCCTCGAAGCTGGCGACGGCCATGGTCTCGGTGGTATGGACATGGCAGATCGCCTTAGCCCAAGGCAGGTTCTGGTGAAAATAGGAGTGCTGGGTGAAGCCGGCCTTGTTCACCGGATAAGGGCTGCCATCCAGCACATTGCCGGCAATATCGATCTTGACGAGATTGGAGGCGCAGACCTCGGAATAGAGCAAGCCGAAGGGGTTGATCAGGAACGCACCTTCCTCCCCCGGCACGCTCAGCGAGATGTGGTTATAGATCGATTCGGACCAGCCGAGCAGATCAAAGATGCGGTAAGCGGCGGCGAGTTGCTGCCGCGCCTCCCATTCCTCGGCGCTGCATTCGATCTTGCGGTGCAGCGGGGCTGCTGCCTGATTTGTCATGACCAACTTCTCCCAAACGCGGGGCTTAGAGCATTTTGCGCGATATCTGCACCACTTCCCCTCTCCCCACAGGGAGAGGGCAAAGGGGCGCAGATTTTACGCAATCTGCTCTAATACGAGAGGCGAAGGCTAGGACAGGCAAGGCTTGCTTGGCAAATGCTAAACAAGCTGGCACGCGCTGATGTCATCAGGGCTGAATGACGATAATCAGAATCCCCTCGTCATTGCGAGCGTAGCGAAGCAATCCAGAGCGGCAGTGCGTGACGCTCTGGATTGCTTCGTCACTTCGTTCCTCGCAATGACGAAGAGTGGTTCAGATTGGCGCACGTTGCTCTAGCGCTTTTCATTGCTGCCTAAGGAGAACTGGCGTGTCGCGGTTGATCCTGTTCAACAAGCCTTTCGGAGTGCTCTCGCAATTCACTGATAACAGCGATATCGGTAGCAGTGCGGCGGGCTCTCCCCGCCAGACTCTGTCGCATTTCATTGACCTGCCCGGTGTCTATCCAGCAGGCCGCCTCGATATGGACAGCGAGGGGCTGATGTTGCTAACGGGCGATGGCCGTCTGCAAGCGCGGATCGCCGATCCCAAATTCAAGCTGCCCAAGACCTATCTGGTGCAGGTCGAAGGCGATGTGTCGGAAGATAGTCTGCAAGCCCTGCGCCAGGGCGTCCGCCTCAAGGATGGCCTGACCCGCCCCGCTGAGGTCACGCGCATCGCAGAGCCAGCATTATGGCCCCGCGACCCCCCGGTTCGCTTCCGCAAGACCGTGCCCGATTGCTGGCTCAGTCTGACGATCCGCGAAGGCCGCAACCGTCAGGTGCGGCGGATGACGGCAGCGGTGGGGCATCCGACCCTGCGGCTGGTGCGCTGGGCGATCGGGGAATGGACGGTTGAGGGGTTGGGGCTGGGGGCGTGGCGGGAGGTTGACACTACCTCAACTTAGTCGATCTCAAATCCGACGCTTCCCTGATTGAACAACCGCGTAATCAGTTCCATCACCGCATCCGAATCCAGCGCCTTGGCCCCAACCGCAACGCAATCCCCGGCGCAGAGCATCTCGGCAAACGCCGCGGTATCGCCCGCGCAATCATGACACGCGCCATCGACAAACAGCAGCACTCCGCCCGCGTCCCCGCGCACAAACGAGAACCGGCTGGCGGGGTTGCGGATCAGCGGGGTGCCCTGTGCCAGCACGGCGCGCAGGTGCTCCAGCGCCAGCGGTTCTTCGGGTGCCCATTCCATATCGGCATATTTGCGCGCCGAATTATAGGCACCGAACCAGCGGGCAAACGCCTCGCGGTCGCCCAGTTTCTCGGTGATCATGGCGTGGAGCGCGGTGAGGGCTTCCGGGGTGATTTCGCTGGAGTTGGCCTGGCGCTGCAAGCCGGGGTCGGCATAGCGATCATCGTCGGTCAGGTGCTCGAGCAGATCATCGCACCAGGCCCCCAGCAATTCGGAGCGGGCGGGCGCGCGGAAGCCGATCGAATAGGTCATGCAATCATCGCCGACGGCCACGCCGTTATGCGCGAAGCGCGGCGGGACGTAGAGGATATCGCCGGGTTCGAGCACCCATTCCTGGGTGGCCTCGAAGCTGGCCAGCAGGCGCAGATCATCGTGCGGCAGCAGTTCGGTGGCCTCATCGCAGACCGCGCCAATCTGCCAGCGGCGCTTGCCCAGACCCTGGATCAGAAACACATCATATTGATCAAAATGCGGCCCAACCCCGCCGGCATCGCTGGCGCAGCTGACCATGACATCGTCGATCCGCCAGCCCGGTATGAAGCGGAACGGATCAATCAAGGCGGCGACTTCGGGCACGTGGTGATCGACCGCCTGCACCAGCAGTGTCCACGGCTCCTTGCCCAGGGTGTTGAAGCGCGGTTCGGGGAACGGGCCGTGCTCGGCTTTCCAAATGTCAGAGCGCGTTTTGCGTGACAGCGTGATCAGCCGCGATTCGACCTCTTCCTCGCAGGCGAGGCCTGCCAGCTCATCGGGATCGAGCGGATTTTTCCAAGATTTCCAAGGGTTTTTGATCAGCAGCGGCTGCTTCTGCCAGGTATCGCGCAGGAACAGGTCGATGTCGAAATTTTTGAATTGCATGAAGGACTCACGGGCAGAATTTGCAGCCTGACGCAGGCTCAAGGAAGCCTTAGCGCATGTCGCGCCTAAAATGCGTCAATTATACTGAACTGTCACCGAGATCGTGCCGGTATAGGTGCCCGATGCGGTGCTGGTGCTCAGCCCGAAGCTGCCGCCGACTTTCACCGTCAGCGCCCCCGCTGCGCCCAGTGTACCTGACAGCACCTGTGTGCCGCTGACCGAGGGGATTGTCGTCACCGTCAAAGTGCCCGCAGGCCCGGTCAGGGTGAAGCTTCCCGGCACCGAAACCGTGATGGCCTGCGCCCCCTCGCCGCTCACCGAAAATGCGGCGGCAGTGGGCGTCGGGCTGGCAAAGGCAATGATGCCGGTGCCGGTAACAGTCACCAGCTCGGTTGCGGGGACCAGCGAGACTGTGGCCAGACCGCTTCTGGGCAAGGTGACGCGGCCAAAGGCGAGACTGGCGGTGTTGGTGATCGAGATAGCGCGGAAAACTGATGCTCCCACCGATCCTGCCCGTGAATTGGGAAAAGAACTGTTTGTTCGCGATACAGTCACCACCAATCCGGATGTTGCGCTGCCCGTGCTGCCAGCCGTGTTGTCGCCGTTGATCGGCAGATCGTAGCCCACCCAGAAGGTCTTGCTACTGTTGCGTCCGACTGGCCCGATGCGGAAGCTGATGCTGCTGCCAGTGCCAGGTGCCAGCACAATCGTGGCGGTTGCTCCAGACGTGGAAACCGTGAAATTCTGCAAGGCCGCAGCGCGTCCGGTGGGTGAGCCGGTGGTCGTTATCGTCACCAGTGCATTGGCCGTGTTGCAGGCTGTCTGGTTGCCGCAAGCGATAGTCACCAGCGAACGGACAGAGCTGGAACCCAGCCGCACACCATTGCCCGAAAGTTTGGTCACGGTCCCGCTGGAGGCTGCTGCGCGGAAGATGGACTGGCCAGACGATGCTGCGGCGACATTGCCAAGATTGGCGGCTCCGATCGAGGAGACGGTGAAGGTCTGAGCGAGCGCGGGCAGCGCCCAGATGAAGGCGAACAATGCAAGCATCATGCGCAGGGGTTGCAGCCTCATTGCATGGACCTTGTAAAGACGATCTCACCGCTGGTGCTGTGCGATTTTCCGTCGCTGGTGATCGTCACCTGCATCGGCGCGGTCAGTTTCATGCCAAGGCGTTTGGCCTGATCGGGATCGAGTTCAATGGCGTAGCTGCCCGGCTTCACCGCATCGAAGACCAGCGATCCATCAAATTCGGTGGTCGCCGTCACGGCTTCGCCCACACCGGAAACAGAGAGGCGTGGAACAAGGCGGACGAGCACGGCGGATAGGCCTGTCATGGTGCCGTCTTGCTGGCGGAAGTTCATGCGGATGACAAGCTCAGAGGTTGGCACCATGGGATAGAGGATCTGCACCACATGGCCCGCGCGCGGCGCGAAAGCGACGTTCTGCGGCGGCGCAGCGACGAAAATGGTGTCGGTATTGGCCACATCGGTGCGCAGCGTGGTCATGCCGCCATCGCCCATGCCGGTAACGAAAGCGCGGCCCTGCGCATCGGTCGCAACCTTGCGGCCGGTTCCGCCCAACTCGACACCCGGAACTGGTGCCTCGCCCCGGTCCATGCGGCCATTGGCATTGGCGTCAATGAAAGCCAGCAAGGCTGCGCTGCCGCCATTGGCGGGGCCAGGGGGCGTGGCGCGATAGCCGCGCTTGAAAGGATCCCAGGCCAGCCCGAAATTGAGCTGCAAGCCCACCTTCCAGCGCTTCTGCCCGGTAGAATAGTCACCGCCCAAGGTCGCATCGGCGAATGGCAGATGCGCGGTGACTCCGGCCTGCAGCGACAGGTCTTTGGCGGCAAAGCTGCGGCTGGCCCCCAGACGCAGACTGTAGCGGTCATTCAGCGCACGATCAGCGGTAAGGCTCAGAGTTTCAAGCGAAAACTTAGGTATCAGGCGATAGTCGGCAGAGGCACGCAGCTGCCATTTATAGTCAACGAAGCGCGCTGCCGAAACATTGCCGGTGAAACTCTCTGTCTTGCCGGATGGCCCGGTGTTGCGGCTGTAATCGGTGCCAAGTGCCACCAATGTCCCTGCGACAGAGGCAGTAGTGCGCGCCCGCGCCGAAAAGCTGGTGCCACCATCGGCATATTGCGCCCGCTCGACACGGGCCGAAACCGGCAGTCCGGTTTTGCCCGGCAACGGCATGGAAAAATCGAGCGTCAGTTCATCATGACGGCGCATTGGGCGGCCAATATCCCAGGCGCTGTTTGCTTCATCGTTGAAACTGCCGTCATATTCGACATGCCGCGCCAGAAAGCCGATGCCGCCCAGCCGTCCGGCGGCACCCAGCGAGAGCGCCGAACCACCTTTGATGTCCTTGGCCAGATCGCCTTGCACGGCCATTCCGGCCAGCGAGGTGCGCAAACCAGCGGTCAGCACCTGATGGCGCTTGCCGGTATAGTCCTCATATGCCGCTGCGCCGCCGCTCAGGGTCAGGCCGGGAGTCAGGCCGTGGGCAATGCTGACAACCGCGCGCAGCGATCCGCGCGCCTGATTGCCAAGAAGCTGGTCGTCACCCGACAGCGTGATGACCGAGCGATCCTGAAGGGCAACACCCGCCTCGATCACCGTCTTGCCCGCCGCCAGTTGCCCGCCGCCGACATTGATCACCCGCGTTTGTTCTGATCGTTCGCCGCGCGGGCCATAAAGCACCAGCCGCACGACATTGCGTCCGCGAACCAGCGGCACATTGTTGAATTCATAGCGGCCTTGCGTCTTCGCGCCATCGAGGCCGCTGCGCAGAATGTCGTTGACGTAAAGCTCAATGTCATAGCCGATCGGCAGCTCGCCGCGCAGATCAATGCGTTGAAACACGCTGGTTTCTTCATTGCGCGCGGTAGAGATAACCAGGCCGGCACCGCCGCTGCTGCGCGGTCCCAGTGCCAGCGCAGGCGTATAGACGTCGCCGCCTGAAGCGTAAGTGGCGTGGAGCGGGCCCAGCAGATCGCCCTCGGCGCTGCGCCGTGTGGCGGTGATGCGCGCGGAGCTTGGGTGGCCGCGCTCATCGGTGGAGAACCAGCCGGTGAACCCGGTCTTGGCCAGATCGCCCGCAACCCGCGCTTCAAACCGGGTGATCGCGTGATTGGTGCCGCTGTCTGCGCCAAGCTCAATGCCCACATCGAAAGATGGACGGCTAACCCACCCATAAGGCGTCGGAACGCGCATGACATCGCCGGAAACTTCGGGTGCATCCATCAAGCCGGAAATCCGCGCCGCCCGCTCGCGGCGGGACTGGATGGGCAGTTTTTCCTTTGCCGTCAGATCAAGGATCATCTCGTCTGCCGAGGCCCGGATGGCGATGGGCAGCAATTTTTCCACCAGCGATGCGCGCAGATAGATGTCGGTTGCCGTAACTTTGCTGTCAGGCGGCACCAGCGCCACCACCTTGCCGCCAATCAATGCGCGTCCGGCGGCAAGATCAATGGTGATCGAGCGCTGGTTCTCGCCCAACCGCCCTGAAGCCAGCCCGGCCGCAGGTTGCACAAAAAGGCCGATTTCCAGCAGCCGCGTAAGTTCGCCCAAGGGGATCAGCGGATCGGCGGGATCACCATAGGCGGTGAGCGATTCGGTCAGTGTCGCATTATCGAACTGGACAGCAAAAAGCAGCAGCTGGTCGGTATCGACCAGCACTGTCTGGGACTGCGCCAGTGCAGCCCCGCCGACTGATGGCACACCGGTAGCGGCGGCCATCAGGGCAAGTGCGAGCAGTTTCCTCAGCATGGCTTAAGGAGCGGTGAAGCTCCCGCTCGCCAGCGAAGTTCCCGGCTTTGCCTCCTCGGCAAAATAGCGCACCGTCACCACTTCGCCCTTGCGCAGCGGGCGCAGCAGCGGGATCGTGGCGAGGCGTTCGTTGACTTCGGGGTAAACGGCCAGCCCGCGAACCAGGCCGATAACCTCATTTTTACCAACCCGGGCCTCAACATTGCCGTAAACCGAATTTGTCCCGCTGCGCCGGATTGGGACAAGCAGCACGCCCTTGCCATTTTCGTTGACGCCATTGTCACTACCACCCGTGATCATACCGAAGCTGGCGGTGCCATTGATTGCCCCACTGCGGACGATCAGCGGGATCGAAAGCCCGAAGATTGACTGAATGCGCAGCACCAGTTCGCCGCGCTGGGCAGCAGCAGCCTGTTCGGCGGTGAGGCCGCTATCAGCGGGCGGCACGGTGGTGACTGTCAGGTGACTGCGGTATTCGGCACCTTCCGCGGCATCGGGAAAGCTCGCCCGCACGCGGACCGTCTTGCCCTGCCCTGGGCCAAGTACCAGCCGGCTCGGCGCGGCGAGCAGCAGCGGCTTGGCCGATTTGATCGTGGCAGCGGCAGCCACCGCAGCCGGACCTTTTTCGGCAGCGCGAGAAACCGGCACAATTTCACCCGATGGCAGCATGACATTATCGATCAGCGCGACATCAACGGTGACCGCCGCGTTGCCCTGATTGAATACATAGACCGCCTCGGTGCGCTTGTTGCGATCGAAGATCACCCGGCGCGGGGTGATATTGATGTTCGCTGCACCGGCAGATGGCGCAGCAACTGCTGGTGCAGTCTGCGCGGAAAGCGGCGCAGCAACAATGCTCACGCCGCAGAAAGCTATGCCAAGCAGTGCCCCAAAGGCACGGCCGGTATGGTATTTCTTGAGCTGGTTCATAACCAGTCCCCCCGAATGGTCGGGCCTCAGCCAATTACCCCTAATTGAACTGGGCCAGGAACAAGAGATTGCCCGGTGCCGCGCCATAACCCGCAGGTTGCAGGCGAGCGCCGCCATTTTCTCGTCTCGCAGGAGGGTTCGCAGGAGGCGATTTTCCGGAAATATCAAATCTATAGGAAGCGGTGGACAGCACCACAACTTCACCCGGAATATGCCTGTTACCGCCCGCCACCGCACGGCGCGGAGGCAGCAATAACGATACCGAATCGCCTGGCTGACCTTCAAGAAACACGCCCGAAAGCGCATCGGTCAACACATCAAAGGCAACGCCGGTTCCTACCGAACGGGTTATTTCGACCAACCCCCGGGAACTTGCCCGCTGTTCCTGCGCCATGGCAGAAACAGCGGATAAGCTGGCAAGCGCCGACGCAGAGCAAAGTGCAATTCTGCACATTTTTCTGCGGCGACCCAAGCTCATGTCCCAATACTCCCTGCAATCCGGCAATGGATCACTGATAGGTAACAATCACGTCAAAAGTGCCGGCATAGGCGCCGCTCGCCTGCGTCGAAGGCAGATCGAAGCTGCCACCAAGGTTAAGCACCTTGCTGCCAGCTGCGGCTAATGCGTTCGACAGCGTAACCGTTGCGCCGTAATCGGGTGCGAGTGTTACGACGATTGTGTCAGCACCCTTGGTCAGGTTGAACGTGGTCGGCGTGGTAACTGTCACCACCTGGCCACCTTCACCATCAACGTTGAAAACCGCATGGCTGGTGGTGATGCCCGAAAGCACAACCGCGCCGCTGCCACCGACAGTGGTGGTGCTGTTATTGGCGATCGAAACCGTTCCGGTACCCGAACGCGGCTGGACGACGCGGCCGAACACCAGATCGGTGTTCTTGGTAATCGTCAGCGGACGGATAATGGTGACTGAGCTATTGGCAGTGGCGGTCGAGGTGTTTGCCGCTTAGGCAAACGCCGGAGTGCTGGCCATGCCAGCAGCAACCAGCGCAAATGCGATGATCTTTTTCATGGTAGTAACGTCCCGGTTTCCGCCCCGGATTTATGGGGCCTGGTGTTTCGTCCCGGAAGCCTTCGCTCCCGCATGATGCGAAACCGGACGACCCCCTAGCGATGCAGTCCTCCCTCGATTGAGACAGGCCTACGCAATCATCCATAGTGGGAGGCACTTATGATCTGGTTAACGCGCCGGTGCCGGAAAGCTGAATTTTCGGCCCAATTCTGTCGTTTGACCATTAACTATAGTCAGGGATGAGGCAGCCATTCCGGACATTTCGGCAAGCGCATCTGAGGGCGCCAACTTGGTTACGCGCCTTGAAATGACACCAAGCCTTTCACAACTTGCCATGCTGGGCTTAACCTAGTCGTTGACATATGCCCCCACCGACCGCTATCGGCCCGCTCCTACCCAGCGTATCGCGTTCTTGCGTTATGCCCGTGCCCAGATGGCGGAATTGGTAGACGCACCAGCTTCAGGTGCTGGCGCTCGCAAGGGCGTGGAGGTTCGAGTCCTCTTCTGGGCACCATTTTCCTGTTCAGCGTTGATCGCTAGCGGTTGCGAAACCCGCAGGAAAGTGCCATTTTCCTGCTCAAGCCGTTCATTGAAGTTCACTCAGGTTCACGCAAAATCGCGTCAACGTGGGGGCCTTGTTGGGGGCTTGAGTGAAATCTGGAGGCCGAATCGCCTCCATGTGAGAGGAAAAGGCCCCCATGCCCCTCAGTGACACCGCTATTCGTGGAGCTAAACCACGGGAAAAAGACTGGAAATTGGCAGATGAGAAGGGTCTCTACCTGCTCATCACACCCAATGGAGCAAAGCTGTGGCGCTTCAAGTTTCGTCATCTTGGCCGCGAAAAGAAGCTTTCGTTGGGGGCATACCCTGTAATCGGATTGAAGGAAGCGCGCCGCCTTAGTGAAGATGCCAGGCGCAAAGTGGCAGAAGGCGTTGATCCGGCGCAGGAGAAGCAAGAGACGAAGGCTGCTGCGAAGATTGGTGCCGACAATCGATTCGAAGTGATCGCCGAAGAGTTCATCGATAAGCGGCAGCAAGAGGGTCTTGCCGATACCACGCTCGTCAAGGCGCGATGGTTCCTCGCGCTTTTAAAACCGGCTCTTGGCAAGCGCCCGATCGCTGACATCAAGCCGCCGGAACTGCTTGCTGCACTCAAGAAGATCGAGAAGGCCGGTCATCGGGAAAGCGCAAAGCGCACTCGCTCCTTCGCCAGTCGTGTGTTTCGCTACGCGGTCGCAACAGGCCGTGCCGAATCCGATCCGGCCCAGCCACTGCGCGGTGCGTTGGTTGCTCCGATTGCGAAGCACTATGCGGCGATCACCGATCGAACCAAACTTGGCGAACTGCTGCGGGCGATCGATGGGTATAGTGGTGAGCCAGTAACTCTGTCTGCGCTGCGCCTGACACCACACGTGTTTCAGCGGCCTGGTGAGGTTAGGCAAATGCAGTGGCCCGAAATCGACTTCGAGAAGGCGGTTTGGACCATTCCCGCATCCCGTATGAAGATGCGCCAGCCGCATACCGTGCCGCTATCAAAACAAGCAATCGCTATCTTGACTGAGATCCGTGGCCTCACGGGGCGCGGCAAATACGTCTTTCCGTCTATACGGACAAGTGAGCGTCCGATGTCAGAAAACACCATCAACGGCGCACTGCGGCGGCTGGGCTATTCAGGCAGTGAAATGACGGCACACGGCTTTCGATCAACCGCCAGTTCGATCCTCAACGAATGCGGCCAATGGAACCCGGACGCGATCGAAAGGGCGCTTTCGCATAAGGAAGGCAATCAGGTGCGTGCGGCCTATAACCGATCAAGTTATTGGGAGGAGCGCGTCGCCATGGTGCAATGGTGGAGTAGCTTGCTTGATGCCCTCAGGTCTGGTGGAAATGTGGTGGCGCTGACGTCAAGCCGACTATCAACCTGACAATTGGCTTCGCAAGCCAGTCTATTCGAATAGCGAAATTCAATTGGCTAAACAGGGGTTCTTATGATGAGTGAATCTCGAAAGTCTGTCCTCAAAGGAAACGTGCGCCCAGCCCAAGGCCTCGGATCGTCACAAACTATGCCTCTCTGGGAGCGAGCATATAGGCGTGCCATTGAAGAGGGCGATGAGGCAACACCGCTTCACTGGGCTATAGTGCTTGATGCTCTAAGAGCAGGGGAGCTGGGGCCACTAGGTATGTATTTGGATCATGCTCATGGATCGATTGCTCCGTTGGTGTCGCAAGAATTGGTACGCATGATCGTAGGTCGCGGGAAAAACTACGTCCTCAAAACTCAAAAGAATCCGAAATTGGAGAATCGTGAACACACATCGTCTCAAAAAATCGCGGAGATCGATCTCATCCATAAGATTGCATTCTATATCGCATCGCATGGGCTTTGTTGCGTAATTGCGCGCGGGGGATTCCTCCGGGGAATCTAATGCGTTAAGTTGGCTCATGCCCAAGCCAGCGCCACCAAAATATCGCACAACGAACTGGAGCGCGTATAACGCCGCTCTGAAGCAGCGTGGATCGCTGGA
>CAMDQO010000044.1 GCA_945906105.1 Novosphingobium sp. Chol11
GGCATACCTCCACCGTCGGCATGCCCGCCTCCTGCTCCTTCAAGATCCCGATAATCTGCTCTTCGCTGAACCTGCTGCGCTTCATGCGTCCGACTCCTTGCGTGTCGGACTCTACTCATTTCTGGTCACATTTCAGGGGAGCACGTCACATCTGCGATATTTTGTTTTGGCACGAAACCTGGGGGCTTCTCCCGCAGTAATCAACGGCGTGTGTCGCGAATCTCGCCCGCATCTCGCCCCCCATCCTTTGTGGATGGACAAGCTAGCACCAGAGGTCGTTGAAAAGCCAATCATACTCCTTAACGATCCCAATGGCGGGATTGGAGTGACCATAGCTAAAGGCATTAGTCCGTTTGGGCCGCTTGTGATCGGATATGTAGAATATGATACCGTTACGTTGCGTAATTGCCGCACTTATTTCTCTGCCACTTCCAAGGGCAATGGCCCCGACGGTATTCCTACTTTTGAACAGATCAAAACGATTGGGCAACCCAAGGACACCTAGCGCGATAGCACTAGACGCACCGCAAACATGATCCCGACAGTACCCTATTGATGGGTGGGCGAGGGATCGGGCCGTTGCCTTGCCAGGCACAGAGAAACTGGCCCGTTTCATGCTCAAATCCGTGCCGTTCCGGCACAGTCCCGAATTGGCCTGTGCATGGTGCAACAGAGCAATTGTAAACTGCGATTCGGCACGTCTATCGCAGCCTGCAATGCCAACGCCCGCAAACATCAACCCGCGCATCATTGAATCGCTCTATGGCGAAGCGCTGGTGCTGTCCGACGAAGTTCGGGCCGCCTTCTGCCTGAGCGTGCAGGACAACCGCGACCCTGAAGATTCAGGCCGCATCGCGCTTTCCTGCGAGGCGCTGCGCACCACCACCAGGATGATGCACGCGCTGGCCTGGCTGCTTAATCACCGCGCCTATTTTCGCGGCGAGATCAGCGAGTTCCAGCTGTTGCGCCACGGCCGGCTCCAGAGCGATTTTCCCACCGCCGATCCTGAGCGGCTGGCGCTGCTTTCGCCTTCAACTTGCGCGCTGATCGATACCACCGAGCGGTTCTATGCCCGGCTGCTGCGGCTCGACACCGGCTGGCGGAGCCGTGATGCAGCCTTGCCGCCCGCGATCGAACGGTTGCGTGAACGGCTGGGAGAGCGGCTGGGCGGGATGGGGCGTTAGGGCTTGGGCCCGCATAAAGTGCTGTCCTACAGGTCACGGAAATCGCATGATCCGCAGGTTCATTGACAGCCAGCAAATCAATTTGCAGTGATAAGCTGACATGTGTCACCTTTTTCGGCATAATATACTGAATTTACATAGTAATTAACCCGGACAGGGATGTCCGGTCTGTCCGGTTCCAGCCGCCCATCTAAACCCCCGTCAGCGCCTTTTGCCACGCCGCCAGCCGTCCAGCCCGCACCGCTTCATTCATCGCTGGCGTGAAACGCTGCGTGCCGCCGCGCATGGCCTGTGCCGCTTCGCCCAATGAACCGAACAGTCCAGCACCCAGCGCCGCCAGCATCGCCGCGCCAAGAGCGGTCGTCTCGACCATGGCAGGCCGTTCAACCTCCAGCGCCAGAATGTCCGCCAGATCCTGCGCCATCCAGTCATTGGCGCTCATCCCGCCGTCGATCCGCAGGTTACGCCATGCCGCGCCATCGGCAGCGAAGGCGGCGGCGAGGTCATGCGTCTGCGCCGCCATCGCCTCAAGCGCAGCGCGGGCAATGTGCGCGCGGCTCGCGGCGAAACTGAGCCCCGAAATGGTCCCGCGCGCCTCTGGCCGCCAGTGCGGGGCGCCCAGCCCTGACAGCGCAGGCACGACAACCACACCGGCACTATCGGGCACCGAGCGGGCCAACACCTCGCTCTCGTCGGTGCTGGAAAGCAGCCCCAATCCATCGCGCAGCCACTTGATCAGGCTGCCGGCAACGAACACCGATCCCTCGAGCGCATATTGCCGCTTGCCGCCCAGTTGGGTGAGCACTGTGCCGAGCAGACGATTGGATGAACGCGGCAGCTTTGCCCCCATATTGGCGAGGACGAAAGCCCCGGTGCCGTAAGTCGCCTTGGTTTCACCGGGGGCAAGGCAACCCTGCCCCACAGTGGCCGCCTGCTGATCACCCGCCAGCCCGGTGATCGGGATCGCCGTGCCTAACCAATCGGACAGCGTCTTGCCCAACTGGCCCGCGCTGTCAGTCACTTCCCCGAGCGCAGAGCGCGGCACGCCGAACAGATCGCACAGCCCCTCGTCCCATTGTGCTCCGTCCAGTGCGAGCAGCGATGTGCGGCTGGCGTTGCTGGCATCGGTAATATGCAGACCGCCGGTCAGCTTGAACACCAGCCATGATTCCACCGTGCCGAGCGCCAGTCGGCCGCTGTCTGCCGCCGCGCGCACATCGGGAACCTTGTCCAGCAGCCAGCGCGCCTTGGTGGCGGAGAAATAGGGATCGAGCAGCAGTCCGGTGCGCGCCTGGATGCTCTCTTCATGTCCCAGACGGCGCAGCGACGCACAGGTATCGGCGGTGCGCCGGTCCTGCCAGACCAGCGCGGGTGCGAGGGGCTCGCCGCTTACCCGGTCCCACGCGACAATCGTTTCGCGCTGATTGGTGATGCCGATGGCGGCAATGCACGATGGCCCGCCTATCTGCGCCACGACCTCGCGCGCGCTGGATAGTGTCTTATCCCAGATCTCGTCCGCATCGTGTTCGACCCAGCCGGGTTGTGGGTAATGTTGGGTCAATTCCTCTTGCGCCAAGGCTTTCACCTCACCCGCCAGCGTAAACACCATCGCCCGCGTCGAGGTTGTCCCTTCATCGAGCACCAGGATCAGCGGATCGTTAGCCATACTTGTCTCCCCCGTTTCATCCTAACCGCTCGACATGAGGCTTGGGAATAACCATATCTCCAAATATGAACATTCCCGAGCGCCCATGGCCCACTGGCTTGGCCGAACAGCTTGAGCCGCTGGTGCGCCGTGTGCTCGCGCCAAACCCATCGCCGTTCACCTTCACCGGCACCGAAACCTATGTGGTCGGCGCGGGAACCGAAGTGGCAGTGATCGATCCCGGCCCGGACGAGGCGGAGCATATCGCCGCGATCCTTGCCGCTGTCGGCTCTGCCAAAGTCATCGCCATCTGCTGTACACATACCCACCGCGATCACTCTCCCGCCGCCGCGCCGCTGAGTGCCGCGACCGGCGCGCCGATCATCGGCTGTGACCGGCTGGCACTGGCCGACGATGGCCCGCGCGCCGATGCTGCCTTTGACACCAGTTATCAGCCCGACCGGGTGCTGCGCGATGGCGAGCAGCTTTCCGGCCCCGACTGGACGCTGACGGCCGTGGCGACCCCCGGCCATACCTCGAACCACCTGTGCTACGCTCTGGAAGAAAGCGGCGCGCTGTTTACCGGCGATCACGTGATGGGCTGGTCAACCAGCGTTGTCGCGCCGCCCGATGGCGATATGGCCGCCTATATGGCCAGCCTCGACCGGCTCTATAAACGCAGCGACCGTGTCTATTATCCTGCCCACGGCGCGCAAGTGGACAAGCCGCAACAGCTGGTGCGCGGCATGATCGGCCATCGCCGCCAGCGCGAACGCCAGATCCTGAAGCTGCTGGACGAGGGACTTCACGAGATCGCGGCCATGGTTCCGCGCATGTACAAGGGCGTCGATCAGCGGCTGTGGCCTGCGGCTGGCCGTTCGGTTCTGGCCCATCTGATTGAACTGGAGCAGCAAGGCCGCGTGGCAAGGAGGCTGGAGCAATGGACGCTGCTCGCCTGATCGTGCTGAACCAGCACCCAGCAAAAAAGCAGCTAATCCCCCTTGGTTACAAGTGTTAAGTAGATTAGCCTAGGCCATGACGCTCAACAGGGGAGAAGTCATGGCCGGCACCGCCGAGCCCGCAGCGAACTATCGCAGCGATCAGCCATTCTTCGTCAAATACTCCATCTTCCTCGCGCTGCTCATCCTTTTCGGGTTCGGGCAATTTGCCGCCCGCGGCTTCGTCAATCTGGCGCAAGTGCCGGTCTGGTTGCACCTTCACGCGGCTCTGATGGTGGTCTGGCTGGCGCTGTTCGTTACGCAGAACCGGCTGGCGGCAGCCGGCAACATGGCGCTGCACCGCAAGCTTGGCTGGATTAGCACCTATCTGGTGGTCGCGCTGGTCGGGCTTGCCTGTTTTTCCGGCATCATGGCAATCAAGCTCCACACTGTGCCGTCCTTCTATACCGCCCCCTATTTTCTGGCCCTGACACAAGTTGGCGCGGTCGTCTTCGGCGGCATGGTTTTTGCCGCGATTACCCGGCGTAAAGAGACTGACTACCATCGGCGGCTGATGTTTGGCGCCCTGATAGGGATCACTCACCCCGCATTAGGCCGAATTCTGCCGATGCCGCTGATGATCGGCTGGAGCGGATGGGTGGTGCTTGCGATCCAGCTGGCCCTTGTCGGCATTATCGCCCGGCATGATCGCCGTGTGCTTGGCCGTGTGCATCCAGCCACCGCCACGGCAGGCGCGATCATCGCCATGACCCATGTGCTGGTGGAGCTGGCGGGGATCAATCCGCATATCGGCAGGCTGGCGGCATCTATTGCGGCGGGCTGAGGCTTTCTGCTTGGACTGAGGTTTTTGTGCTTGGGTCATTGCTGCGCAATGCCTATCTGATCCCTGACACTTGTTCAGGGAACGCACATCATGACTGCCCAGCCGACCGGCCTCACCGGCATCGACATCCGCGCCGAGATTGACCGGCTGCGCAAAGACCGCAACGCGGTGATCCTCGCGCATTATTACCAGAAGCCGGAGATTCAGGATCTGGCCGATTATGTCGGCGATTCGCTCGAGCTGTCAAAAAAGGCCGCCGATACCGATGCCGATGTCATCGCCTTTTGCGGCGTCAAATTCATGGCCGATACCGCCAAGATCCTGTCGCCTGAAAAGATCGTCATCCTGCCCGATATGGACGCCGGGTGCAGCCTGGAGGATTCGTGCCCACCGCAGAAATTCAAGGCCTTCCGCGAGGCGCACCCCGATCACATCGCGCTGACCTATATCAACTGCTCGACCGAGGTGAAGGCGCTGTCCGATGTCATCGTCACCAGTTCCAGCGCCGAGACGATCCTTGCCCAGATCCCCAAGAGCCAGAAGATCATCTTCGGGCCTGACCGGCATCTGGGTGGCTATCTCAACCGCAAGTTCGATCGCGATATGCTGCTGTGGCCCGGCGTCTGCATCGTCCATGAGGCGTTCAGCGAGACCGAGCTGATCAAGCTGATGGCCCAGCACCCCGGCGCACCGGTGGCGGCGCACCCCGAATGCCCGCCGCACATCGTCGATCACGCCGATTACGTCGGCTCGACCAGCGGCATCCTTGGGTTCGCCAAAAGCTTCCCCGGCGACACGCTGATTGTGGCCACCGAGCCGCACATCATCCACCAGATGCAACGCGCCATCCCCGACAAGACCTTCATCGGCGCACCGGGCGCCGACGGCAACTGCAACTGCAACATCTGCCCCTACATGGCGCTGAATACGCTGGAAAAGCTCTACGTGGCGCTGCGCGATTTGCAGCCGCGGATCGAGATCGAAGAAGGGCTGAGGTTGCGCGCGAAGAAGAGCCTGGACAGGATGCTGGAGATGGCAGCTGGGACTGTGGGGATGGGGGATTTGGGGCGGGCTTAGGTTTTGCCTTGACTAAACGCGTCATTTTTGACACAATCTTCCCGTGAGTCCTGAACGCTCCAAGAAGATCGCTGCGCGCTTCTTCGTGTCGGTCAGCGGCAAGCTGCCGGTGCGCGACTGGTTGTTGGAACTTGATTCCGAAGACCGGCGCGAGATCGGCAAGGACATCCAGAAGGTCGAGTTCGGTTGGCCAATCGGCATGCCCTATTGTCGACCACTGGGGCGCGGTCTTTGGGAGGTAAGAAGCGATATTTCATCGGGCCGGATCGCGCGCGTGCTGTTCTGCATCATGGATGGCGACATGGTACTGCTCCACGGTTTCGTGAAGAAAACCCAGAAGACCCCGCCACAGGAAATCGATCTCGCGCTTAAACGCATGAAGGAGCTGAAATGATGGAACAGATTGGCAAAGCGCGGATCAGCGATGAAACCTTCGACGATTTCCTCGCCAGTGAAAACCTGCTCGCTGTCTGCGAGGAAGATGCGATCAAGGAGATTATCGCCGATCAGATTCGTTCGGCGATGAAAGAGCAACACCTAACCAAAACCGCCATGGCCGCCCGGATGAAAACCGACCGGCGGCAGCTGGACCGGTTGCTTGATCCGGCGAATCCCTCGGTAACGCTGGCAACGTTGAGGAGGGCGGCGGCTGCGGTTGGACGGACGCTGCGGGTGGAGTTGGCGTGAACGCGATTGGTTGGGAGTCAATGTTACCTGTCATTGCCGGTACATTGGCTATCATTGCCAGCTGGCCAATCGTTCACTACTTCAACCTTAGGCGCGAGATCGCGGCAGAAAAGCGCAAGCTTCGCGTGACGTATCTTCTTGAAGCCTATCGGAGGCTTGAAGATGCAGGGAATCGTCCTTTGCAAAAAGGAGGGCGCCATTCTCATGACATCGAAACGGCAATCGCTGACATACAGCTACTGGGAACCCCGGAACAGGTTAAGCTTGCACAGGCCTTTGCTATCGAATTCGCCGAGTCTCGTACTGGGTCCTTTGACCCAATCTTGCAAAGCCTGCGCCGTAGTCTGCGAAGCGAACTTGAGCTTGAACCCGTCGACGACATATTGAAGTTCTTGCGGATCGTGCATGATCGACGGAATACTAAATAAGAGTGAAGCTACACCCCAACCCGCTCAAAACTCACCCGCAATCTCGTCCCCGTAGCCTTCGCCAGCTTGGCCAGTGTCGTTGTCGAAGGCCGCGATTTTCCGCCTTCGAGCCGGGCGATCACGCTCTGCGTCGTGCCCATGCGCTTCGCCAGTTCTTCCTGCGTCAGCCCGGCATCCGAGCGCGCCTTGATCAGTGCGGTAGCAAGCGCGAACTCTTCCTCAAGCGCATCATATTCGCGCATGAATTCAGGATCCTTGCGCCATTTGGCAGCGATCTTTTCGAAAGGAATGGTCTTGCTCATGTCAAATCCTCGGTTCGTTTCAGGGCCAGCTCGATTTCAGCGCGCGGCGTCTTTTGCGTCTTCTTGACAAAGGCCCGAACGATCACGACGCGCTTGCCCGATGCCGTCACATAGATCGCCCGCGATATGCCATCGCGTCCGATCATTCGCATTTCCCACAGTGATTTTTCGAGATGCTTCACATAGGGTTCGCGCATTCGCTCCAGCCCAAGCGATTCAATCATCGTGATGATCCGCAGCAGCTTGGCCTGCATATCCTTGGGCAGTGCTTCGATTTCATGCTCAACAGTTTGGTTGAGAACGCTGACGGCCCAGTTCATTTGTTGAATATAGCTATATTGCTATATATGTCAATCGACTTCACCCCCGCTCCCCCGCACGCGCAATCACCAGTGCGGCGGCGACCATCGCCATTCCCGCCACATCCCACAGGGTCAACATCTCGCCAAAAGCATACCACCCGGCCAACACGCCGATCACCGGCTGGCACAGCAGCGCGAGGCCGATGATCAGGGGCGGGAAGTGTTTCAGCGCATAGACCAGCAGCCCCTGCCCGATCAGCTGGCTGCCAAAGGCGAGCGTGAGCAGCGGCCACCAGACTTGCGGCCAGACCGGCTCACCCAGGGCCAGTGCGATGGCGAGCATGACCGGGGCTCCCGCCAGACTGGACCAAGCCAGCAGCGACCAGCTACCCAGCCGCTCCCGCGCACGGTGCAGCAGCAGGATATAGAAGGCATAGAAGAAACCTGCGAGATTGCAGAACAGATCACCGGCAAAAGTTTCTGCCGAAAGCTCGATGGAGCGCCCGAACAGAATTGCCGCCCCGGTCATCGCCGCCAGCAGCGCCAGCAGTTCCGCACCGCGCGGTCTGCGGCGTAGCGCGATCAGGCCCCAGACCATGACGATCAGGCTGCCAGAATTACCAAACAACGTGGCATTACCCAGCCTGGTCATGCCGATGCCAATGTGCCAGGCGGCCAGATCAAGAGCGAAAATCACCCCCGCCGCGATGATCGCCAACCAGGTCACGCGGGAAAATCCGCTCAGCTGCTGGCGGTTTACCCGGGCCAGCAGAAACAGCACCGGCAGCGGTAAAAACAGCCGCCAGAACCCCGCCGCCACCGGTCCGCTATCGGCCAGCCGCACTGCCCACGATCCCAGCGCTAGCGTGACATTGGCGGTAATCAGCGCGGCAAAATGCCGCCAGTTCCAATCATAACGCGGCGGGGGCGCAGGGTGAGGCGCGACCGCAACATTGTCGGTGGTGCTCAGCCTTCAGGCTCCGCGCCAGCCACTGGCTTGGCTTCTATCGCCGGTGCCCCCACATCGGGCTTGTCGGGCGCTCCAGAGGCTACGTCCTTGGCTTTGGGTTCCGACTTCACCTCCCGGGGTGCGAGCGGGGGCTGCGAGGTGACGGTGTCCATCGGCAGCATGGCATCGCTGACGGATCCGGGCAGAATTTCACCACCGGCCTGCGCCTGCTTAGGCGGTTCAGCCTTTTTGCAGGCGGCCAGCGGCAGCGTGAGGAGCAATGCAGCGGCGATCAGGCGGGCCTTGGTCATGAAGCGGCATCCCGTGGACAGGTATTTTCAAGTCTGGCGAGGAATTCACCAGCGCGGGCCAGCAATGCCCGATCCCAGTCCTTGCTGGCAAGGGTAATGCCCAGCCGTTCCAGACTGGTGACGCCTGAATCGCTGATCCCGCAAGGGACGATCCCGGCGAAGTGCGACAGATCAGGCGCAAGATTGACCGAAAAGCCGTGCATCGTCACCCATTTGCGGATGCGCACGCCGATTGCGCCGATCTTGGCCTCAGACCCATCAATATCGCGCGTCCAGATGCCGATGCGGCCCTCGCTGCGCCAGCTGTCCACGCCGAAATCGGCCAGGGTGTCGATGACCCAGCCCTCCAGAGCATGAACAAAGCCGCGCGCATCGCGGGCACGGGTGCGCAGATCGAGCAGGACATAGCCAATGCGCTGACCGGGGCCGTGATAGGTATAGCGCCCGCCGCGCCCGGCCTCGACCACCTCGAAGCGCGGATCGAGCAGTTCAGCCGGTGCCGCGCTGGTTCCGGCGGTGTAAACCGGCGGGTGCTCAAGCAGCCAGACGAGTTCCTCCGCCTCTCCCGCAGCGATAGCACTGTTGCGCGCGGCCATGGCCTCCAGCGCCGCGCGATAGGGCACAGGCACAGATTCGCGCCGCCATTCGATGCCTGTGGGAAGATCGCCGTTCATCAGCCGTTGCGTGGCGGGCTTTGCAGCGCTTATCAAGGGGCGAAACGGAGACAAAGCCGATGAAATTCGACAGTATGCGCGCCTGGAACGAAGGGCTCGCCCTGATGCGGGCGAACCGCGAGGTGCTGATCGCACTGGCGGGTGTCTTTCTGATGCTGCCAACGCTGGCCATGCTGCTGTTTGCCCCGCCGCCGGAACTTACCGGCAAACAGAGCTTCGAGGCGCTGACCGCGATCATGCGCGATTACTTTGACAAGAACTGGTTGGTGATCCTGCCGCTCTCATTGGTCACGATCATCGGCACTCTGGCCATCCTCGCGCTGTTTTCTGATCGCGGCAGGCCGACCGTCGCTGAAGCGCTGAAACAGGGGGCCACCGCGCTGTTGCCGCTGGTGCTGGCGCAACTTCTGCTCGGTCTGTTGCTGGCGCTGGTCTGCGGAGTGCTGTTGCTGCTGTCAGCGGTTACGGGTGTGGGCATCATCGTTGCCGTGGCGCTGCTGATGGCAGGACTTGTGGCGATCTACGCGGGCCTCAGGGTGATCCTGATTTCACCGGTGGTGGTGATCGAGCGCAAGTTCAATCCGGTTGCGGCACTGCGGCGCGCTTGGGATCTGACGCGCGGCACCTTCTGGCAACTGCTGCTGTTCTTTGTCATGCTATTCATCGCGACGGGCATCGTGACCGGCATCATCACATCCCTGATCGAACTTGTGGTGACGTTCATTGCCGGAGCCGATGGCGGCAAAATCGCCGGGGATGTTACCAGCAGTGCCTTGGGGGCAGTCACCAATACGCTGTACATCGCCTTGCTGGCGGCAACGCATCGGCAGCTGACCAGCCAGACACCGCAGGGTTTGGCGAAGGAATTTGATTAGCCTCAGCTATCAGAGCTGCTGTCTTTCCAGCCCCAGTAAAGAAAGCAGGGGAGCACGTTCAGTGCCTCAAAACCGCTGTCAATGTGGGTGAAGTGCTTGGCCATGAAATCACGCGCCTTGGCGGTGAACTGATAGACAAGGAACGCCCCGCCGTCGCGCAACACGCGGTGCGTGGCGGCGGCAATGGCCGGGCCTACGCCATCGGGAAGCGTTGAAAAGGGCAGCCCGGAAAGCACATAGTCGGCATGATCGTGCCCATGGGCGCGAACGATTTCTTCCACATCAGCGGCTGATCCCAGCACGGCTGAAAATCGGCTGTCAGTGATCGTGCTGCGCAGATAGTCAATGAACAGCGGGTTGGTATCAATGACGATCAGCTGACCATCGCGGCGCAACCGTTCGAGCACCGGGCGGCAGAAAGTGCCGACACCGGGGCCATATTCGACAAAAACCTTGCAGGCTTTCCAATCGACCGGGGCCAGCATCTTGCGGATGGTGAACCGCGACGACGGAATGATCGACCCGACCATCACCGGATGCTCAAGGAAACCTTCGAAGAAGACCCCCAATGGCCCCATCTTTCGCGAGAGCCGGCGCATGATCTTGCGTGGCCAGGCCTCACGGGCAAGCTCGGAGCTGGTCATTATTGGCACAATCTCGTCAATTGGTGTTCCACGGCAGGCGTTTGCAAATTTGCCGGGGCTTGGCAAGCGCATTGGGACAGACTGCACCCGCCCAAATGTCCCGTCACAGGATTTCCGAGACCTTTTCCTGAGGGCGGCAGAGCCGCACGCCCTTGTCGGTTTCAACCAGCGGACGCTCAATAAGAATGGGGTCAGCCGCCATTGCGGCAAGAATTTCCGCGTCGCTGGCAAGCAGCAGTCCGCGTTCTTCGGCATCGGTGCCGCGCGTGCGCAGTCCCTCAGCCGGTGTCATCCCGGCATCGCGATAGAGCTGGGCAAGCTTCTGTGATGCTGGCGGAGCCTTGAGATATTCGACCACCGTAAGCGCAACGCCAGGTGTTTCCTGAAGGATCGCCAAGGTCTTGCGAGACGTGCCGCAATTGGGATTGTGCCAGATCGTCGCTTTCATTCCTGCCGTACTCCCAGATGCGCCAACCTGCGCCAACGCGAAGGAAAAACTCCTTAGCGGCGCAAATGCGTGTGATCAATTTGATCCTTGTCAATGCGAACGATTCGCATTAGCGGCATATTTATTGCGAATCGTTCGCAACTAGAGAATCGGAATATCATGAAATTTGCCTCTGCTCTTCTAGCTACCGGCTCCCTCATCACTGCCGCTCCGGTATTGGCAGATGAGCTGGACTATGCAGACAGCAACACCATTGTCGTAAAAGGCGGGCATGCGCCGGATATCACAACCAGCGCCACCAAGACCGCAACGCCGCTGATCGACGTTCCGCAGTCAATCAGCATTGTCAGCCGCGAACAGCTTGACGATCAGGCGGTCGACAACCTCAACGATGCTCTGCGCTATGTTGCCGGCGTGACCCTGGCCCAGGGCGAAGGCCACCGCGATCAGGTGGTGTTGCGCGGCCAATCGAGCACGGCGGACTTCTTCCTTGATGGGCTGCGTGATGATGCGCAATATTACCGACCGCTGTATAATATCGAGCGGGTTGAAGTGCTTAAAGGTGCCAATGCCATGATCTTTGGCCGCGGCGGCGGCGGCGGGGTGATCAATCGTGTGTCCAAAGCACCGCATTTCGGCCAGCCCCTCACTTCGGCCAGCGCCGGGATCGACAGCTTTGGTGCTTGGTCGCTCGCCGCCGATGTCAATCAGCCGCTGGGCGATGCGGTGGCGCTGCGGCTTAACGCCACTTACGAGAATTTCGCCAATCACCGCGATGTCTATGGCGGCCACTTCATCGGCATATCGCCCACGCTGGGCGTCCAGCTGGGTGAGAAAACCGCGCTGGTGCTATCTTATGAATATGCCGAAGACCGCCGCGTGACGGATCGCGGCGTGCCCTCACTGGGCGGCCTGCCGATCACCGGCTATGACCAGACCTTCTTCGGATCGCCATCAATCAATCGCAGTGAAGTGACCGCGCATATCGCCCACGCGCGGATCGACCACGAATTCTCCGATAGTCTCTCGGCCAATTTCACCGCCGCATATGCGACTTATGACAAGTTCTACGCCAATGTTTTGCCAGGTGCCGCCACTGCCAGCACCGTCGTTCTGTCCGGCTATAACAATGGCATCACCCGCAGCAACTGGGTGGGGCAAGGCAATCTTGTATGGAAGGGAATGACCGGCCCCATCAAGCACACTCTGCTGATCGGGTTCGAGGCCGCCAATCAGGACACCAGCAACATTCGCTCGGACACGCGCTTTGCCGCGCTGGTCGGCAGTCCGACCGCGAGTGTGACCGTGCCGCTGGCCCGCACGATCACCTTGCCTGCGATCACCTTCACCGCGCCAATCAACCAGAGCACCTCGCAAGTCCGGGCGCTTTCGGCCTATGTTCAGGATCAGATCGAGATTGGCGATCATGTCCAGATCATCGGCGGCCTGCGTTATGATGATTTCCGCTTGTCATCGCTCAATCTGCTGAACGGATTTGCCGCCACGCGCAGCGACGGCAAGTGGTCGCCGCGTGTCGGGCTTATCATCAAGCCGCAGTCAAACGTGTCGATCTATGCAAGCTATGCCAAGAGCTTCCTGCCGCAGGCGGGTGATCAGTTCACCGTTCTGGCGGCCAATACCGCCAGCCTTGCACCCGAGGAATTCCGCAATCTAGAGGCTGGCATCAAATGGGATATCAGCGAGGCTTTGTCGTTCACCAGCGCGGTGTTTCAAGTAGATCGTTCCAACACGCGGGTCGCCGATCCGGTCAATACCGGCTTCTTCCTGCTGGGCGGCAAAAGCCGGGTGCAGGGGTTCGAGGCAGCACTCGCCGGAAAAATCATGCACGGCTGGCGCGCGACCCTCGGCTATGCCTATCAGGACGGAGAGATCCGCTCGCCCATCGCCAGCGGCACCACAACGATTCCCGCAGGCCGCCAACTGGACAAGCTGCCTCACCACCAGTTTTCGGCCTGGAGCCGCTATGATGTGACGCCAAAGCTGGGTCTGGGGCTGGGCCTGATTCATCAATCGAGCCAGTTTGCCAATATCAGCAATGCGGTGAAATTGCCCGCCTTCACCCGGCTCGATGCGGCAATCTATTATGATGTCAGCGACAGATTCGCACTGCAACTCAATGTCGAGAACCTGACCGATGCGCGCTATTATCCCAGCGCTCACGCCGACAACAACATCGCCACCGGCGAGCCGATCAACGCCAAGCTGACCGTGCGGGTGAAGTTCTAAATCGTCGTTCGATAAATCTGCACCACCTGCCCTCTCCCCGGTGGGGAGAGGATACGCAGGCTTGGCAGTCCTGAGCTTGTCGAAGGGCTGCCTAGCCGGAGTTGGTGAGGGGGTTCTCCGCTCGTGAGTGGGGAGCCCCCTCTCCCAGCTCCGCTAGCTGCCAGCGCAGCAAGCT
>CAMDQO010000045.1 GCA_945906105.1 Novosphingobium sp. Chol11
TATCCAGCGATCCACGCTGCTTCAGAGCGGCGTTATACGCGCTCCAGTTCGTTGTGCGATATTTTGGTGGCGCTGGCTTGGGCATGAGCCAACTTAACGCATTAGATTCCCCGGAGGAATCCCCCGCGCGCAATTACGCAACAAAGCCCCCGCGCACCGGAAATCACCAGCAGGATGAAGCTGCGAATGTCATGCGGCGGTTCGATGACCATGCGGCCGTCCATATAGGCCTCACCCGCGCCGACGCCCGGGTTGCGGGCGATGTGCATGGCGGCGCCCTTGTCGGTGAAGCGGATCCGCACCGGATCGACATCAGGTTTGCCGTAACGGTATTCCTTGCCGTCAAAATCGGTGACAATGAGCTGACCTTCACGGATCAGCCGAGCGAGCATCTTATCGAGTAACCACATGGACCCAGAGTCTATGCGCCTGTGCCCGATTGGCAAGCCCTTATCGGGTGAATTTCAGCCCAGCCAGCCCAGAACTTCGGCCAATTGCCACAGCCCTAGAATTAGGAACAGCAAAGCGGCGGTGAAGCGCGCGGCATTCATGGAAACCCGTTTCACCAGCGCCTCGCCAAAGAAAACGGCGGGAACATTGGCGAGCATCATGCCCAGTGTCGTGCCCGCCGCAACGGTGACGACATCGCGGTAATGCGCGGCAAGCGCGATGGTGGCGATTTGCGTCTTGTCACCGATCTCGACGAAGAAGAAGGAAACCAGCGTGGTCAGAAAAGCCCCGCCGCGCCGCCGCACCGCGCCCTCTTCGTCATCGTCAAGCTTGTCGGGCACTAGGATCCACCCGGCCATGACGATGAAGCCGAGTGCAATGGCAATGCGGAACCAAGGGGCTTCCAGCAGCCCCGCCACTTCACGCCCGACCAGCGCCGCAAGCGCGTGATTGGCGATAGTCGCCACGAGGATTCCGGCGATGATCTGCCACGGCGCGCGCAGCCGGGCAGCCAGCAGGATCGCCAGCAGCATGGTCTTGTCGCCAATTTCGGCGAGGGCCACGACAGCGGTTGAGGAGAGGAAGGCTTCAAGCATGGCGCTGCGCCTAGGTGAGGCCCCGCGCCAAGTAAAGCACATCGCGCGGCTGGGCGAGCAGGTGCTGCCCCGAATCGACGAACAGCGTTTCGCCGCTCGCCAGCCAGCCATTGCACAGGAACAATGCGGCATCGGCCAGTTCCTGAGGATCGGTCAGGCGGTGCAGCAGGTTCATCCGCCCACTCACCTCGTGCTCCTCGCGGCGCTGGTCAAAACTGGGGAGCATGGCACCGGGGGCGAGGCCATAGACGCGGTCTTCGTGGTGCGCCTTGGCAAGCGCCATCGCCAGCATTCTGGTCGCAGCGGAAAGCGCGTGTTTGGCCATGGTGTAGGAGAAGAAATCGGGATTGGGATTGCGCAACTTCTGGTCCAGCACATTGATCACGCGCCTGCCGCTGTTTGAGCAGGCATTCGCGATGAAACTCTGGGCCAGCATGGCCGGGGCTTCGGCATTGACCACCATGGTTTCGGCAAACACCGCCGGATCGAGCGCCTCAGCCGTATCGGAATCGAACATGGCCGCGCAGTTGATCAGCGCGCGCCAGTCCGTCAGGCGCGCGGAAAGGTGGCTGATCATGGCTGTGCAGGCGTTTACATCGCCAAGCTCGCAAGCGATAATCTCAGCAGAGGGCAGGCTATCGGCCAGCGCCTGCGCGTCTTCGGCGGAATCGCGGTGGTGGATCACCACGTGCCAGTTCGCCGCGCCGAAAGTTTCGGCCATGGTACGGCCAATGCGTTTGGTGGCTCCGGTGATCAGGACGGCAGGCTTCATGCGGTGCAGCCAAGCACAGTCATGCAACGGAGGAAAGCACTAACCCAGTGCGGCCTGTTTCTCATCAGCCAAGCGATCAAGTTCTGCACGGCCCATCTTCTGGGCGGCTGTTTTCAGCTGGCCGCAAGCGGCATCGATATCGCGGCCGCGCGGGGTGCGGATCGGGGCACTGATGCCCGATTCGAAGATGATCTCTGAAAATCGGCGGATGCGATCGGGCGCAGAGCATTCATAGATTGCCCCCGGCCATGGGTTGAACGGGATCAGGTTGACCTTGGCGGGCAGGCGGTAATGCTTGATCAGCCGCACCAGTTCGCGCGCATCATCATCGCTGTCATTCTTGTCCTTGAGCATGACATATTCAAAGGTGATGCGCCGCGCGTTGGAGGCCTTGGGATAATCGGCGCAGGCCTGAAGCAGTTCCTCAAGGCCGTATTTACGATTGATCGGCACGATCTCGTCGCGCACTTCCTTGGTGACGGCGTGGAGCGAAACGGCAAGGTTCACGCCGATTTCTTCGCCGGCACGAACCATCATCGGCACCACACCGCTGGTCGAAAGCGTGATGCGGCGGCGGGACAGAGCCAGCCCTTCATGGTCCATGACGAGCTTCAGCGCATCGCGGACATTATCGAAATTATACAGCGGCTCACCCATGCCCATCATGACGATGTTGGTCAGCAGGCGTCCGTTTGATGTGTAACCGCCGAGATCGTCGTCATCATCACTATCATCCTCATCCCCAAAGCTGACGTCCCCAAAACCTGCCATCGTCCCCGTTGGCCATTCACCCAGCGCATCGCGCGCGAGCATGACCTGGCCAACGATCTCGCCCGGTGTCAGGTTGCGCACCAGCCGCATGGTGCCGGTGTGGCAGAACCGGCAATTGAGTGTGCAGCCAACCTGCGATGAAACACACAGCGTGCCACGCGCCTCATCGGGGATGAAGACCATCTCGAACTCATGGCCATCATCGGTGCGCAGCAGCCATTTGCGGGTGCCGTCCTCTGAATGCTGGGCGAGCAAAATATCGGGTCGGCCGATAACGAAGCGTTCAGCCAGCCAGGGACGCATGGTCTTGGCGATGTCGGTCATGTTGTCAAAGTCGGTCACGCCGCGATGGTAGATCCAGTGATAGACCTGCTTGCCGCGCAGCTTGGCCGCCTTGGTGTCCAGACCGGCCCCCACAAACAATTCGGCTATCCGCAGTTTGGGCAGGCCAAGCAGATCAATGCGGCCATCACCGCGCGGGGTGATGTCGCGCGGCACGGTGACCGGATCGGTGTTGCCGGGGATTTGCATGAGTGCGGTGTCTGCCATGGGAGGGGCGCTATAGGCGCGCGCGTGCCGCTTGGCTAGCGCGCCTGCGCGCAGCCTATCGCGGCGGCATCCATGGCGGTGGCGGCACCTTCCAGCTTGTAGGCGTTGGAGAAGCTGCGCCCGCTGGCATCGCGCGCGCTGACAAACATCTCGCCCGCCGCGCGCATGGCCGCAACGATGGCGGCGTCCATGCGCTTGTCCGCCGACCAGGCATCGCCGCCGCCGCCGACCAGTGCGAAGCGCTGGCCACCCAAGGCAAGCACTATTCTGGCATTGACCCCAAGGTTGCGCGAGAGGCGGAAGTGGACTTGTCCGCGTTCACCCTTGCCCGGCCAGGTGCCGACATCGGCATAGGGCTGGTGATCGCGCTGCATGGACGATGGCTCGGCCATGGCGATAGCGTAGCAGCGCGGCACCTGCGCATCGCGAAAGGCGCCCCAATTGCCATAGATGCCCAGATTGTCGCGCGCCGAAAGCGGGGCAGCGAAGAGCAGCAAGAGGGCGGGAAGGAGCAGGCGCTTGGTCACGGCCAGTGTCTTTGTCACAAAGAGTGTCATTGCAGATGCATGGGGCTGGAGAAAAGGGGAGGGGGTCATCGCTCGATCAGGTCAAGGTAGGCAACGACATCGTTATCGGTCGCGATAAACAGGCCTTCCTGCTCCTCGGCGCTTTGCTGTGCAGCCAGAGCTAGTGCTTCGGTGAGCGTGCCGTAAAGCAGCGTTGCCGCCGCGCCGCCATCGGGGCCGTCGCTCAGGTGGTAGAGCCGTACCGTGGCATTGTCGAAGGTGGTTCTCATTGGGTCAGCAGCTTGAGGCCCGCGAAGGTCAGCACCGCCGCCAGAGCTGGCCGCAGATAATGATCGGGTGCGCGAGTGGAGAGCAAGCTGCCGATGATCACGCCGGGAATCGAGCCGACCAGCAGCGCCAATAGCAGCGGGAAATTGACGTCACCGATCAGCCAGTGGCCGGTTCCGGCTACCAGTGCCAGCGGTACGGCATGGGCGATATCGGTGCCAACAATGCGCGATACGGGCAGGCGCGGATAAAGCATCAGCAGGGCGGTGACGCCAATCGCGCCTGCTCCCACCGACGAAATCGAAACCAGTACGCCGATCACTGCGCCAAGCAGGATCGTCGGAATCTGCGCCTGCCGCAGCCGCAGTTCATTGTGCTCACCGGCATATTTCACCAGCTTTTTCTGGAACAGTGTTGCCACGGCGGTCAGCACCAGCATCACGCCCAGCACCAGCAGGATCATGTGTTCGGTCGATTTGCCCAGCTTGCCGATATACTGGATCACACCCACCGTGCCGAGCGCCGCTGGAATGCTGCCGGTGGCCAGCAGACGCATGATCCGCCAGTCAACCGTGGCCTTCCAGCCATGGACCGCCGAGCCGGCCATCTTGGTCACGGCGGCAAACAGCAGGTCGGTGCCCACCGCAGTCTGTGCAGACTGGTTGAACAACAGCACCAGGATCGGCGTCATCAATGATCCGCCGCCGACGCCTGTCAGGCCGACAAGTGTGCCGACCATGAAGCCGGCAAACGCGTGCAACGAATCAAAGTGCTGGAACCAATCCATGCCCGTCCTATCCCCCAAATGACGCGGCGCGCATAGCAGGGGATTCAGCGCAAATCCTTACCTGCTTAGACCCTGCTGCTGGCCATCACCCATCATCCGCTATCGGGCAATATCTCTATCAAAAAACCAGACATTCTTTCGGGGGGTGAAGTTTGGCTTGTCGCGTTGGGATTACTTTGGTGGATAGGTGATCTCCAGCACTTCCCATTCCTTCTCGCCGCCCGGCAGTTTGACCCGCCGCAGATCGCCCAGTGCAGCGCCGCGCAGTGCCCGTGCCAGCGGTGCGCTCCAACCGATAAACCCAGCGCCCGCATCCTGTTCATCATCGCCGACCAGCGTGAGGGTGCGCTGATTATCCTGCTCATCGGCAATAGTGACCGTGGCACCAAACCACACGCGTTGCCGGTCAGTCTGCTCGGCGGGATCGATAACCCGCAGCAGCTTCATCCGCTTGGCAAGGAAGTTCAGCTCACGATCAATCTCGCGCATGCGCTTGCGGCCATAAATGTAATCGCCGTTCTCGCTGCGATCGCCATTGCCTGCCGCCCAAGAGACAATCTCGACAATTGCCGGACGCTCGGTGCCCAGCAGATGGTCATAGCGCGCGCGCAGCTTGGCGATACCGGCGGGGGTTATGGGCGGGCCATCGGGCTTCATGCGCCCGCCTTAGCCCGGATCGCGCTTGCCCAGGAAGTGGCTGGTCGGGTTTGCTCCGCGATAGGTCGCCTTGTCGGGGTTCATCGCCTCATAGACCACGACGTTTTCCATCACCCGCTGCACATAGCCGCGCGTTTCGGTGAGCGGGATGCGCTCGATCCAATCGATCCAGGCAATGCCGCCCTTGCGCGGATCGCCATTGGCGCGCAGCCACTTGTTCACATTGCCGGGGCCAGCATTATAGGCGGCGATAGCCAGCGGATAGGAGCCGTCAAAGTAGCTCAGCATTGATTGGATATAGTTATCGCCGAGCCGCAGGTTGTATCCCGCATTGCTCATCAGCGAGCCGGGTTCATAGGAAAGCCCGACCTTGCGCGCGACTTCACGTGCGGTTCCGGGCATCAACTGCATCAGCCCGCGTGCCCCGGCGTGGCTCACCGCGTTCATGGCGAACTGGCTTTCCTGACGGCTGATAGCGTGGACCATAGTCCAGTGCGAGCCCTGCGGCACCGGGATAAGCGGGAACGAGATGGACTGAAAGTCGTTCAGGCCGTCTGATTCTGCGGCTTGCCCCAGAATCACACCCAGATCGCGGCGGCCAAGCTCGAGCGCCAGATCGGCGACGAGCTGGTGGTCAGCCGGGGTCTGCGCCTGATCGGCGATCTCGCGGAAAAAGCGGATGGCGGTGGGCCAGTCGCTTTCGCGGGCAACTTCGCGGACCGCTGTGGTGATCGGCATGGTCAGGAAGGCGCTGCGCTGATCTCTGGTCGGCGGGGCAGCGGCAGGGCGCATGGCGAAGGGCGGAATGGGCAGGCCCAGTCGTTCGAGCGCAAGCTGGCCATAAAACTGTGCAGGGTATGCGGCGGCTTGGGAAAAATAACGCTGAGCTCCTGCGCTATCGCCCGCTTGTGCAGCCGCGCGACCGGCCCAGTAAAAGCCCTTGGAACGCGTCTGCGGGGTGCGTGCAGCAGCGCCATAACGCCAGAACAAAGGCGCTGCCGAGCGGGCATCACCCAGCTGCCAGAGCGAGCGCAGCCCGCCCAGCCACATCAGCGAGGTGTAATTATCGCGAAGCCCGAACGACAATCGGCTGATGTCCGTTCCGGCGGCAAAGCCATCGTCGATTTTCGAAGCGATGCGCACCACGGTCGCCGCATCGGCATCCTTGGCGGCGGCCAGTTGCAGATCGACCCATTTTTCCTGATCGAAGGGCAGGTTGCTGAGCGGCGCACGGTTCGCCAGAAGGCCCGCCGCACCATAGCTCTGCCCGATCCGGCGCAGCTGCCGCGCACGGTTATAAAGCCAGCCGGCATCGGCACTGGCACCGGCGGGGGTGATCAGCGTGGTGTCATCAGGATTGTTGCCGCGCAGTGCATTAAGCCGCGAGGCGAACAGGTCCCTTTTTCCGGAAGTCAGATTGAAGAACTGCCGTTCAGCTTGCGCCGTGGTGCCCGTCCAGAGCAGCGCGTCCATGCGTGCGTCCTGATCAGCCGGGGTTATCCGGGCGATGATCAGTGCGGCAATCGCCGATTCTGCTGATTCGCTCATCGGACCACTGCGCCATGCTGCCAGCGCCACCACCGGAGCTTCACGGCGGCCCAGCGCGGAAAGTGCCAGCGCATATTGCGCCCGCGCGGAATTGGTCAGCGGCGGATTGCGATCAAAGAAGGCGACCAGCCGAGAAGGTTCGGCAGACTCGCGCTCAAGTGCCTTTTCGGCACTGCGCCGCAACTTGTCTTCACCGGGAAAGCCGGGATTGGTCAGGATGAATCCCGAGTAATCGGAGAAGGACGAGCTGTCATACTTGCTCAGTAGCTTCCAGCGCTCGATCGCTTGCGCCATGCCTGTGCCGCCGCTCAGCTTCAGCCTTGCGCGCGCCTGATCCCATTCGCCTCCGCCGCCGACCATCGGCACGATTAGCGGAGCGGCAGGCATCGGCGTGACAGGCACCGGAGCACTGGTCGAAGAGGCCACCGGCCCAGCGCTGCCATTGTAGCCTGGGCCATTGTAGCCTGGAGGCAGGGGCTGGACGACAGGATATGAAACACTCTGCGCCGCCACCGGCGCGCTCAGGCCGAGTGCAAGGATCAGCGAAAGAGGCACAAGGCGGATAGAACGATGAGACACCATACTGGACATTTTGGCCAAAGGCTCCTTATCAGGCGCTGAACAACCAAGCCTGATTGGCCCGGTTCGCACACGAACCAGCGCACTCTTGGGCCAATAGACAGGAATTTGTCCATGTTCTCCGGTTCGATTCCGGCTCTGGTGACTCCTTTTCGCGACGGAGCGTTTGATGAGAAAGCCTTTCGCAAGCTTGTTGACTGGCAAATAGAGAGCGGTTCTTCCGCGCTGGTGCCCTGCGGCACTACGGGCGAAAACTCGACGCTGTCGAACGCAGAGCATCACCGCGTCATCGAGCTCTGCGTTGAACAGGCAGCAGGCCGGGTTCCTATCATCGCTGGCTGTGGCAGCAACGATACGATGAACGCGCTGCTGCACATGAACTTTTCCAAGAAGTGCGGTGCCCAGGCCGCGCTGCTGGTCGCGCCCTATTACAACCGCCCGAGCCAGGCAGGGCTGCTCGCGCACTTTTCCTACCTTGCCGAGCACAATGATCTGCCGATCATCCTCTACAACGTGCCAGGACGGACAGTAACCGATCTCAAGCCCGAGACCGTGTGTGAACTGGCGCGCCGCTTCCCCAAGCAGATTGTCGGCATCAAGGACGCCAGCGGCGATCTTTCCCGCGTGACCGATCACCGCATGGGTATTTCATCGCCCTTCGCACAGCTTTCAGGCGATGATGAACTGGCGCTGCCTTTCAACGCGGCGGGCGGGGTCGGGTGCATTTCGGTGACGGCCAATGTCGCACCAAAGCTCTGTGCTGAATTTCAGCTGGCCTGCAAGGACAACGATCTCAAGAAAGCGCGCGATCTCAACGATAAGCTCTATCCGCTGCACTACGCCATGTTCGCCGATGCCTCACCCGGCCCGGTGAAATATGCGCTGGCGCGAACACAGGACTGGTTCAACGAGGAACTGCGTCTGCCATTGGTGAAATGCGGCGATGCGGTGCGGGCGCAGGTTGACGCTGCACTGGAGCACGCGGGGCTGTTGTGATTCATCGCCTCGTTTTTCGCCAAGGCTCCATCGGTCGCGTGATGTAACTGGCCCAGACATAGCGCCACGGAATCACGAAGTAGGCCACGACAATGCCTACGCAATCGTAGAATAACCCCTCGATGTCTGCTGTGACACGGTCGTTCAGCCACGCGGGTAGTGCGATCAGGGTAATCCAGATCGTCTACCATGCGGTTTCAAAGATCATCAGCGGCAGCATCTGCATGGGATAGCGCGCGCCGAGCAGGCTCAGCAGGGCTAATGCCGCCAGCATTGATTTGGCAAGACCCCGCATCACAGGCCAATCGGCGGATTCAAACAGGACTTGCCGCCACACGATGCTGCCCATGATGAATGCCATGAGCAAGAAGATGATGCGCATGGCATTGATGCGCCAAAGTGCGACAGGCGGTAATGGCGCGTTGGCCTGGGTTTCCATGCTGGATTTCACTCGATCAGGGTGTGCCGTGACCACAGTGTGTATTACCTTAATAATACAGCGTCAAGTTCAATGGGCAGGATGACCGCTCTCGCCTGAACCGGCCACACTTGAGACAGCGAAGGTTGGACAGCCAAACTATCGCCCCATACCCAGCGCCATTTCCTCCAGCACCCCGCCCATCGCCTTCGCCAGTTCGGCATCGGCGGGAGTAGTATCGGCGATAGCGCGCTTCATCGCTTCGGCCCATTGCCCAGCCACCGCCTTGGTGATGGTGAAGGGTTTGTGTACGCTCATCATGCAGCGGCCGGGGTTGGCATCGAACCAGTCACGCGGACCGCCCGCCCAACCGGCAAGGAACATTGGCAGCGATTTGCGCATTGGTGCCAGATCGGCTGCGTGCATGGCGCGCAGCTCGGCATAGGCCGGATCGCTATCCATCAGATCATAGAAGCGGTCACAGATCGCCTGCATCGTTTCATGCCCGCCCAGACGGTGAAACGGCGTGTTGGGGATGGCGGTTTCAGCGATGGTGGCCAAGGGGGAATGCTCCGGCAAAGTGTTCTGGCGAGAATTGCCGTTAGCAGGCCCTGGTGTCACTGGGTTTGATGTGAGTCAAAGCTGCGAGAGTTGCGCACATCCTGTGCTCGTGACAGTCTTGCTCTACACTGCTAACGGCCCGGCTGCGCAACCGCGTAGCTCTTGTTAGCAAAGATGCCATGACTGAACTCTCGAAGATCCGTAACTTTTCCATCATCGCGCACATCGATCACGGCAAGTCGACTCTGGCTGACCGGCTGATCCAGCACACCGGCGGGCTGACCGAGCGTGAGATGTCGGCACAAGTCCTTGATAATATGGACATTGAGAAAGAACGCGGGATCACCATCAAGGCGCAGACTGTCCGCCTTTCCTACACGGCGAAAGATGGCGAGACCTATCAGCTCAACCTGATGGACACCCCCGGCCACGTCGATTTTGCTTATGAGGTCAGCCGCAGCCTCGCCGCTTGCGAAGGCGCGCTGCTCGTCGTCGATGCCGCGCAGGGCGTCGAGGCGCAGACCCTCGCCAATGTTTATCAGTCGATCGAGCACGATCATGAGATCGTGCCCGTCATCAACAAGATTGATCTCCCCGCTGCCGAGCCCGAGAAAGTCCGCGCCGAGATTGAGGAAATCATCGGCCTCGATGCCTCCAACGCCGTGCTCACCAGCGCCAAGAGCGGCATCGGCATCGCCGAAGTGCTCGAAGCCGTCGTCACCCGCATCCCGCCGCCCAAGGGTGATCGCAGTGCCCCGCTCACCGCTATGCTGGTCGATAGCTGGTACGATCCCTACCTCGGCGTCGTCATCCTCGTGCGCGTGATCGATGGCGTGATCAAAAAGGGACTTCAAGTCAAATTCATGGCCGGCGGCACCGAACATCTGATAGACCGCGTCGGCTGCATGAACCCCAAGCTGGAAGTGCTCGACGAACTCGGCCCCGGCGAAATCGGCATCATCACCGCGCAGATCAAGGAAGTGGCGCAGGCCAAGGTCGGCGATACCATCACCACGGTCAAACAGGGTGCCACCAAGGCGCTCCCCGGCTTCAAGGAAGTCCAGCCGGTGGTGTTCTGCGGGCTGTTCCCGGTTGATGCCGCAGACTTTGAAAAGCTGCGCGAATCCATCTCGCGCTTGCGGCTCAACGATGCCTCCTTCTCGTTCGAGATGGAAAGCAGCGCCGCGCTTGGCTTCGGCTTTCGCTGCGGCTTCCTTGGGCTGCTGCACCTGGAGATCATTCAGGAACGGCTCACCCGCGAGTACGATCTCGATCTCATCACCACCGCGCCCAGCGTCGTCTATCGCATCCAGCTGCGCAAATCGAAGACCGACGACGCGACCGAGATCATGCTCCACAACCCGGCAGATTACCCCGATCCCAGCCGCATCGAGCAGATCGACGAGCCGTGGATCAAGGCGGTGATCTACACGCCTGACGAATACCTCGGCTCGATCCTCAAACTGTGCCAGGACCGGCGCGGGGTGCAGACTGATCTGACTTACGTGGGCGGCCGTGCGCAGGTCAGCTATGAACTGCCGCTCAACGAAGTCGTGTTCGATTTCTATGACCGGCTCAAAAGCATCAGCCGCGGCTATGCCAGCTTCGATTATGAGCAGATCGGCCTGCGCGAAGGCGATCTCGTCAAGATGACGATCATGGTCAACAGCGAAGTCGTCGATGCCCTATCGATGATCGTCCATCGCGGCGTGGCCGAAGAACGCGGGCGGCACATGTGTGAGCGCCTCAAAGACCTGATCCCCCGCCACCTGTTCAAGATCCCGGTGCAGGCAGCCATCGGCGGCAAAGTCATCGCCCGCGAAACCATCGCCGCGATGCGCAAGGACGTGACGGCAAAATGCTATGGTGGCGACATCAGCCGCAAGAAAAAGCTGCTGGAAAAGCAGAAAAAGGGCAAGGCCCGGATGCGCGAATATGGCAATGTCAGCATCCCGCAGGAGGCGTTTATCGCGGCGCTGCGGATGGGCGAGGAGTAGGGGACAAGCCCGCTTCTCTGAGTGTGGAGCCAAACAGGGCCGGACAAAGCGGACACCCCTGTCCGGCCTGAAAACCGTTTCCTCACAGTCACTTGGGGATGAAAAGTTCACACTTGCGCTATTTTTCATCGCAATCCTCTTCATCCAAGTCCGGATCCTCGTCGAGCGGTGCGCCCCGGCGGACCTTGTCGATCAGATGCTCCAGCCGCCCCACCCACTCGCTGCGATGCCGCTCGCCCCAGAAGCCCGCGCCGCGAAAATGCTTGTTGCCCTTCGATAACAGGAACACCGTCAGCCGCTCGTCAAAGGCGCGGCGCGTGCCGATCAGCTCGCCTCGGTGATAGACCGGCACCTCCACCCCGTTCAGCGCCCGCTCCAGCGCCGCCTGATGCAGCGCATCATAGCCATCCTGCAGCGCCGTCTCCCAGGCAATATCAAACGGCTCCCCCCGCTGCCGCGCCTTGAGGCGATACGCGGCCTGCCGCGAAACCCCGACAGCCCGCGCCGCCGAGGCAATCGAGTGCGTCTCCGCCAGCTCCTGCAGAAACTGCACCATGCGGCTGCGCGTCCAGCGGGCGCTGCGGTCTTCGGAAAGGGCGGGGAGGATGTGTGTTGGTTCGGTCATCGTTATATGATAACCGATTTGGTTAGGTGTAGGAAAGGGGGGAGTGCCCGCGCCACCCGCTCAACCTGAGCATGTCGGAGGATAGCACTTCCGGAGTGGCCTTGAGCAAGATAACTTTACACTGAATCGTCATTGCGAGGAGCGAAGCGACGCGGCAATCTAGGGTTGCGTACACCGCCCTGGATTGCCGCGCTTCGCTCGCAAAGACGAAGTGATCTGATGTAATGTCATCGCGCTCTAATCGGCCAGCTTACGAAGAATCTCTCGATCCTTGCGCATGATTCGTTCAGCGATTTCCATCTGCGCCAACGTGCTCAGTGCATCCTTGCGCCGCTCCATCACTTCGCGCGCGGCGGCCATCTGCTCTTCTGGGATGTCATGCTTGTCAGCCATCACGCAGCCTTTGCCAGATCAGCCTCGCACTTCAGCTTGATGCCGAGTGCGGACAGCACCTTGAGCAGCGTTTCCAGCGTCGGATTGCCGTTTTCCGAAAGCGCGGTGTACAATGCCTGCCGGTTGACGCCCGTTTTCTCGGCAAGCTTTGTCATGCCCTCACTGCGAGCAACATCGCCCAGCACGGCGGCAATATAGGGTGGGTGGCCGCTTTCGAATGCGTCATTGAGGAAGTCGATAACCGCCTCGGGCGTGCGAATATATTTCGCCGCGTCGAAGGGGGTGGTTACAAGTTTTGTCATCTCAAATCTCCTTGGCCCCAATTTCCTTAGCCATGGCCTTGGCCAGTTTGATTGCCCGATCCTGATCGCGCTTGGCGCTTCCACACAGCAATATGACGATTACCCGTTCGCGCATCGTGTAATAGAGCCGATAGCCCGGTCCATAATCGATCCGCAGCTCGCTGACACCGTCATGAACCGTTTTCCAATCACCCAACAGCCCCGCCTCGATCCGCCGGATGCGCTGTGCGATCTTCGTCTGCGCTTTCTCGTCACGCAGCCCGTCGAGCCAGATATCAAACTCGACGGTTCGTTCGACGTGATGCATTGTCGGATATATACGACAGATTGGGCCGGGAGTCAAGGATGGGATATGGGGGGTGTTGCACCTGTCACAGTAACCGTAATCGAGGGTAGCCATGATCGGAGACTCAACTAGAAATCAATCCGATCCTTGAGTTGCCGTCTTTTGAAACTTGGAAGGTACATTGAACCATAGAAATCCAAAATTTCGCTGCGATCTGCTCCCGCCAATCGGTCCCTAACGGCAGCTGCCAGGTTCTCAACATGACGTGCTCCCCTGAAATGTGACCAGAAATGAGTAGAGTCCGACACGCAAGGAGTCGGACGCATGAAGCGCAGCAGGTTCAGCGAAGAGCAGATTATCGGGATCTTGAAGGAGCAGGAGGCGGGCATGCCGACGGTGGAGGTATGCC
>CAMDQO010000046.1 GCA_945906105.1 Novosphingobium sp. Chol11
TGCCGGGCCGCCTTGCCCACCCGGTCTTCGCTGCAGCCAGCGGCTTGCCGCATCAGACGGCGATCCAGAACTGCCGCCATTGCCGCCCAATCCGCGGCCGCATGCAGCTCTTCCAGCAGACCATCTGGCTGATCAATGGGTATAAATCCATCCACCAGCGATGACGGATTGATACCCAACAGCTGCACAGCGGTGGCAGGTTGCAGCCGCGCCGAGAAGGTTTTCAGCGGACCTGTGATTTCCATGTCAAACCGGTAATGCGTCAAGGGGCCGAACAGGCTGACCGCCGGCACCTCATGCCGCGCGCCGCTCAGCACGTCGATCATCGCGTGGCTGCCCCCAAGCACGATCTGGATGAAGCAGTTGGGGCGAGCCGGAAGCACCCGGCGAACCGGCTCTGGCCTGACAATCACCTCGGCACCGATATAGCCGATCAGCCAAGGGACCAGCTTTGGCTCCAGACTGTCAACCAGAGTGATTTTCACAAGCAGCTCCCCGCGGCAGGGAGTTATGCTCCCCTTGCCTTATGTAGCCATGGCTAGCAGATAAATCTCTCTATTCCAATGCCTTCCCTAGCGTCAGGGATGGCCTAGGCGTTCATTTCCCGCGCCACTTCTCGCCAGCCGATATCACGGCGGCAGAAGCCTTGCGGAAACTCGATGGCATCGACCGCCGCATAGGCCCGCGCCCGCGCTTCGGTCACGCTGGCGCCCAGCGCCGTGACGTTGAGCACGCGCCCGCCACTTGCCACCAGCTCGCCCGCTGCATCGAGAGCGGTTCCGGCGTGGAATATCTTGGCGCCATTGTCCTCGGCATCGATTACCCCTTCGATTCGCCCGCCTTTTTTCGGCGTGCCGGGATAACCCTCGGCTGCCATGACAACGGTGAGCGCCGTGTCGTCGGAGAAGCGCGGCGGCTCGATCGTGCTGAGGCGGTTTTCTGCGCAGGCGAGCAGCAGTTCGGCGAGATCGCCTTCAAAGCGCATCATCAGCACCTGACATTCAGGATCACCGAAACGGGCATTGTATTCGATCAACTTGACCCCCTGCGGGGTCAGCATCAGCCCGGCATAGAGCACGCCAGAATAGGGCATGCCTTCATCCGCCATGGCCTTGACCGTGGGGGCGACGATGCGTTCGATGGCCTCACCTTCAAGCAGGGCGGTGAGCACCGGGGCGGGGCTATAGGCGCCCATGCCGCCGGTATTAGGCCCGGTATCGCCCTCGCCGACGCGCTTGTGATCCTGCGCTGATCCGAACGGCACGATGGTCGCGCCGTCAGTCAGGGCGAAGAAGCTCGCCTCTTCGCCCTCCATGAATTCCTCGATCACCGCTTCGGCCCCGGCATCGCCAAACCGGCCCGAAAAGATCTCGCGGATGGCATCTTCGGCTTCCGCAGTGCTCATGGCGACGGTCACGCCCTTGCCTGCTGCCAGACCATCTGCCTTGACCACCACAGGTATGGTGAAATGCTCAAGCGCCCTCAGCCCCTCTGCCTCGCTGGCCACACGTTTGAAGGCAGCGGTGGGGATGTTGTGACGCGCACATAGTTCCTTGGTGAAGCTCTTGGAGCCTTCAAGCTGCGCGGCGGCCTTGCTCGGCCCGAAGGTCGGCACGCCAGCCCCGCGCAAAGCATCCGCCAGCCCATCGACCAACGGCGCTTCGGGTCCGATGACAACGAGGCCGATCCGCTTTGCCTCGCAGAAGGTGATGACGCTTGCGTGATCGGTGGCATCGAGCGCAACCAGTTCAGCTGTCTCACCTACGCCGGGATTTCCGGGGGCTGCATAGAGCTTTTCGCAGGCCAAGGATTGCGTCAACTTCCATGCCAGCGCATGTTCGCGGCCGCCCGAACCCAGGAGCAGGATGTTCATGTCGCCGCTTTCGCCTTTCGATGATCTTGAAGAGTCCGGTGGGCTGGTAGCGAAGGACTCTGCGGGCGACAACGCTGCACCGCTCTCTATCACTGAGATTTCCGCGATCCTGAAGCGCACGGTGGAAGACCGGTTCGGCTTTGTACGGCTGAAGGGGGAGCTTTCAGGGGTCAAGCGCGCCGCATCGGGTCATTTTTACTGCGCGCTGAAAGACGAAGGCGCGGTGATCGATGGGGTGATGTGGAAGGGCAGCGCCGCGCGCCTGTCGTTCCTTCCCGAAGATGGCATTGAGGTGATCGCCACCGGCAAGCTCACCACTTATCCCGGCCGCTCGAAATACCAGATCGTCATCGATCGGATGGAGATCGCCGGGGAAGGGGCGCTGCTGGCGCTGCTGGCGAAAACCCGCGCGCGGCTGGATGCTGAGGGGCTGTTCGATGGCGCGAACAAACGCGCGCTGCCGTTCCTGCCGCGGGTGATCGGCGTGGTGACATCACCCACCGGCGCAGTGATCCGCGATATTCTGCACCGGCTGGCTGATCGCTTCCCCACCCATGTCCTCGTCTGGCCGGTGCTGGTGCAAGGGCAGGGCGCGGCGGAGCAGATCGCGGCGGCGGTGCGAGGGTTTTCAGGCCTGCCAGCGGATGGACCAATCCCGCGCCCCGATCTGGTGATCGTTGCGCGCGGAGGCGGTTCGGTCGAAGACCTCTGGGCGTTCAACGAGGAAGTGGTGGTGCGCGCCATCGCCGATTGTTCGATCCCGATCATCTCCGCCGTTGGCCATGAGACCGATACCACGCTTGCAGATTTCGCTGCCGACATGCGCGCCCCGACACCGACCGCTGCCGCCGAAATGGCGGTGCCGGTGCGTGAGGAATTGCGCGGGCAATTGGCCGAACTGGGCATGCGTAAGCGCCGCGCCGTTGTGCGTCCGTTGCAATTGGGGCGCGAGCGGCTTGCAGTGCGGGTGCAGCGGCTACTCAGGCCTGAAAATTTGCTCGCCGCGCCGGTGCAAAAGCTTGATGATCTGTCAGAGCGTTTGCGGCGCGGGCTGTCTGAGCGGATCGGCATTGCCCGCACCGCGCTGCAAAAGGATGCCTCGCGGCTCTCTGCCCCACTGCTCGCCGCGCGGCTCACCCATGCTCGCGGACGGCTGGCGGCGCAGCGATTATCGCCAGCATTGCTCACCGCGCGGGTGACGAATGGTCAGGAACGGCTCGCCGCAATGACTCGCGTCATGGCCTCGCTTAACCCTGATAATGTACTGGCGCGCGGTTATGTGCGGGTAACCGGTGCCGATGGCCGCACGCTGACCGACGCTGTGGTGGCGGCGAAGGAAGCACGGCTTTCCTTGCATTTCCGCGATGGCGAGCTGGCGGTGGTCCCCAATGGAGCCAGAGCCACGCCACCCCCCGCACCTCCCCCACCCCGTCCGGCCAGTCCCAAACCGACACGCCGTGCAGAATCTGCCGATCAGCCGAAATTGCTTTGAGCGCGCCGCGCGGCTAGACTCCGCTCATGCTGATGACCCCCAATGATCGCACCGCCATACTGCGCTATGAAGCCAATGGCTTCCGCGTACTTTCGCCCGGCAACCACGTGAAATGTGCCATAACCGGTGAGGCCATCACGCTGGAGGCTCTGCGCTATTGGAGCGCGGTGCATCAGGAAGCCTATGCCAGTTGCGCCATCGCCACGCGCCGCCTTACTGGCGAGGCTTGACCCCGCCATGGTGCGGGCGCTGAGCGGCGGCCCAATCGGGTTAGCTCTGGCGCTGTTGTCGCTGGGCAGTTGCAATCTTCATGTCATGGCTGAAGCGGCTCCACCTATTCAGACTGCACCTACCCAGCCCGTCACGATACAACTTCCCGCCCAGCAATCGGGTGACTTCGCGCTGATCGGTGCGTTTACCCAAGGCGGCTGGATCAAGGGCGTCGTGCCCGCGGGAACTGATGGGCTGGCACTGAATGGCAAGCCGGTGGAGATCGAGCCGGACGGGCATTTCTTCGCCGCCTTTGATCGCGATGCCGCCCCCACTGCCGAACTGGTCGCGAGGCGGGGCAAGGCGCCGGTGATTCGCCGCAACATTGCCATCAGGTCGCGCGGCTGGATGATCGAGCACATCAATGCGCCGTTCAATCCACCCAAACTACCAAGCGCCGAGTTCGCCCGCATCCGCGCCGGGGAACTGGCGCAAATCGGGGCATCGCGCAGGATTTCGACTGCTGCGGCTGGCTGGCGGCAAGAGTTCATCTGGCCGGTGAAGGGCCGCGTTTCCGGACGGTTCGGGGCGCAGCGCGTCTATCAGGGCAAGCCGGGTAGCTACCATTCGGGCATGGACATCGCCGCCGCCCAAGGCGCGCCCTTCATGGCTCCGGCGGACGGAGTGGTGGTGCTCGCAGCCGCTGCGCCGTTCACGCTGGAGGGCAACCTGCTGATCATTGATCACGGCGGGGGGCTGTCGAGCGCTTTTTTGCACGCCTCGAAGCTGGCGGTGCATGACGGTGACCCCGTGCGGCAAGGCCAGCTCATCGGCTATGTCGGCATGACTGGCCGGGCGACAGGTCCACATCTGCACTGGGCGCTCAAGTGGCGCGAGGCGCGGCTCGATCCGTCGCTTTTTGTTGCACCGCAGCGTTGAGGCCATCCTGAAAAATCAACAGCCCTGTTGTGGAAATGGCAATGTCATTCGCCTGTAGTGACGCCGCAGCGCAATTTTCGGATACTGTTGCAGACTTGTTTGAAATATAATTGCAACAATTGCTTAAAGGGCCGGATGCCGGTGCGATAGCTCCACTACTGACCTTGTTGTAGATTGGCCACACAGCGGGGAAATCTGCTTTCGCACGCAACCAAATTCTTTGCTGCAACCCCAGCTTTACGCCAATAAACCCCATCTTTCCCGGTTGGGACGTCTGCGTAACGCCATTTTGGCAGGGGGGCAGACAACCCGATCCACCCACCGGGAACGCACAGGGGGTATGCCGGAAGTCCCGGTATCCTGCCGTGAAACAAAGGGACTGACTGTGAAAAAAACCACTCTTTCTGCACTGAAGGTTGGCGCCGCACCGATGGTGCTCGGCCTTGCCCTCGTAAGCACTTCCGCCTTTGCTCAGGACACTGCTCCTGCCGATGAGAGCGCTACCGAAGATGCCAATGTCATCGTCGTTACCGGCTCGTTGATCAAGAACCCCAATCTGGTTTCGGCCAACCCGGTCAATGTAACCACCTCCGACGCGATTGAACTCAAGCAGTCCAACACTGCTGAAGATGTGCTTCGCGAAATTCCCGGTATCGTTCCTAGCGTTGGCTCGGCGGTGAACAACGGTAACGGCGGCGCGAGCTATGTTAACCTTCGTGGTCTCGGCTCAAACCGCAACGTTGTCCTGCTTGATGGCAACCGCATTGTTCCAGGCGATCTTCAAGGCCGCGTCGATCTCAACAACATCCCGCTGGCCCTCATCAGCCGCGTTGATGCGCTGACCGGTGCTGCGGTGACCACCTACGGTGCAGACGCCATCACCGGCGTTGTCAACTTCGTCACCAAAAAGGATTTCGCCGGCGTCGATCTTTCGACTGGCTACCAGATTACCGAACTGGGCGATGGCGGCTATTTCCGCTCTGATCTTACCGTTGGTGCCAACTTCGATGATGGCCGCGGCAATGCGGTCCTCAGCATCGGCTATCAGAAGTCTGATCCGGTCTATCAGGGTGATCGCGATTTCTCGCGGTTCTTCCTTGACAGCTACACCGGTACTGTCGGCGGATCGGGCACCACGGTTCCATCGCGCATCTCTGGCACGCGCCCGCTGGCTGGCAGCGTTCCCAACACTACCATCGACCCGCTGACTTCGGGCAATGGCGGCACCCGTCAGGTCAATTCGGCAGGCGCGGCAGTTGGCAGTTTCGCATTTTTCAACTTCAACCCCTACAATGTCTTCCAGACGCCGTTTAAGCGTTTCAACATCTTCGCTCAGGCGAATTACGAGATTTCGGATTCGGTCGAAGTCTATACTCGCGCGCTGTTCTCGAAGAACACGGTTGATACCATCATCGCACCTTCCGGCTCGTTCGGCGGCGCGATCACGATGAACCTTAACAACCCTTATATGCCTGCAACACTGCGCAGCCAGTTCTGCGCATTCAACACGGCGGGTGCCGGTGCCTATACACCGCTTTACTCGACAACAGTCTGCGCCGCTGCAGCAACTGCAACGGGTGCCAGCGATCCTAATTATCGCACGGTAACTTTCACCCTCGCCCGACGCGCCGTCGAAGTCGGCCCGCGCATCAGCAACTACGGCACGACCATTTTTGATTATCGTGCTGGTCTGCGCGGCCACATCAGCGATTCGATTAACTGGGACCTGAACGGTTCCTACGGTGAATCGGAAAATCTGCAGACGATCAAGGGCTACACCTTGCAGTCGCGCTGGCGGCAGGCGGCGCTTGCCAACAACACCACGACCTGCATCACTGCCACCAATGGCTGCGTTCCGGTTAATCCGTTTGGTGATGTCGGTTCGATCACCCCCGCTATGGCTTCCTTCCTGTCAGCTGAAAGCACGACTAGGGTCAAGACCACGCTTTCACAGGTACGTGGCCTGATCAACGGCGATCTCGGCTTCACTTCACCGGGTGCCAACAACCCGATCGGGTTTGCTCTCGGCGCTGAATACCGCAAGTACCATGCCGAGCAGGCTTCGGATCTTCTCGCCAAGACTGCCGGTGAACTCGGCGGCGCTGGCGGTGCGGCTCCGGACATCAACGGCGGCTACAATGTCTATGAACTCTATGCCGAGCTGGCTGCTCCGCTGGTTGAAGACAAGCCGCTGATGAAGAGCCTGACGCTTGAAGGCGGCGCGCGTTATTCGAAGTACCATATCGATGGCGGCGGCAGCAACGAAACCTGGACTTACAAGGCTGGCCTGTCGTGGGAGCCAATCGACGACATCAAGTTCCGCGGTAACTATGCTCGCGCCGTTCGCGCGCCAAACATCGGCGAATTGTTCACCCCGCAAACTGTGGGTCTGACCAGCCTTGGTACTGATCCTTGCGCAGGTGCGGCACCGACGACCAATACCAATCTGCGGGCAATCTGCCTTGCTCAGGGTGCCCCGTCTGGAACAATCGGCTCGATCCTGCTTCCGACAGCCGGGCAGGCCAATGTGCTTTCGGGCGGCAATCTTAACCTGACCCCGGAAAAGGCCACAACCTGGACCGTCGGTGCGGTTGTACAGCCCTCGATGGTTCCCGGACTGTCGATTTCGCTCGATTACTACAACATCAAGGTGACCGACGTCATCGGATCGGCAACGGCAGCCGATCTTATGAATGCTTGCTTTGGCAGCGTCACGGCCGCCAGTGCAACCAGCGCGGCCTGTACCGTGATCCGGCGTAACCCGGTTACCGGCGGTCTTGATGGTGATCCGGCAACAACCGATGGCCTGTTCGGCCCGCTTACCAATCTCGGCAAGCTGGCAACCGACGGTGTCGATCTGATGATCAACTACGCCCACGATTTCGGTAGCATCAAGTGGACCGCAGCGATCATCGGCAACTACACCGCCCATTCCAAGTTCAAGGCGGATGCCTCTTCGGCGACTTCGCTGGATCGTGATTGCGTCGGTTACATGTCACCTAACTGCGGCTCAATTCAGCCGAAGTTCCAGTGGTCATGGCGCAACACTCTTACCTACGGCAAGTGGGACGTTTCGCTGCTGTGGCGCCACATCAATGGCATCGTGCAAGAGCCCGATGACATCCTAAACGGTCGTGGTCCGGCATTTGTCGGTACGATTGGTGCTGGGGCTGGTACCCTCACCGGCCAGTCAGTCGATTTCGGGAGCATCCCGGCATACAACTACTTCGATCTGACACTGCGCTTTAATGTGAGTGACAACTTCACTTTCACCACCACGGTGCAGAACCTGCTTAACAAGGCACCGCCGCTCGTCGGCAGTGGTATCGGTTCAACCTCATATGGCAGCGGCAATACCTTCCCGTCGACATACGACTCGCTGGGGCGTCGTTTCGCGGTCTCTGCCAAGGTGAAGTTCTGATCATCTGATCGAAACGAATGAACGGGGGCGGGCAGCAATGTCCGCCCCTTTTCGTTTGTGGCACCTTGACCTGTGCAGTCTGACGGCCTTGAACATGTCGAGATGAGCAACGATCCCTACACATTGGTCGAGATGGCTGTCGAACTGCGCCTGCAAGGCCGCTTGCGCGATGCGCTGCTCCACTGCGATGCTGCACTGCAGCTTGACCCGCGCTTCGTGCTGGCATGGCTGGAGCGCGGCTTCACCTTTGCCAGTGGCGGATCGATGGCCTCGGCGCGAGATTGCTATGCTCAGGTCGTGGCTCTGGACCCGGCCAATGCCGATGCCCACGCCGGCCTTGCCTCACTCGCAGCGCGCGATGGCGATAGTGCTGAGGGCCGCGAACACGCGCAGCTGGCGCTCGCTGCCGATCCGGCCAATGCCATTGCCGCCGCCGCACTCGCTACCATGGAAATCGAAAGCGGCGCAGCGGACAAAGCGCGCGCCTTGATCGAGCCGATTGCCGCCGCGCTCAAACAGCCCGATGCTGATCGCGCGCTGCTGCGCGGCCTGCTCGGCGATGCCTGCAACAAGCTGGGCGATGCCGATGCCGCTTACCAAGCCTATGCTGGAGCTAAATCTGATTTCGCCGTGATCCATGCCGACAAATTTGCCGGGCGGGAGAACCACCGCACTTTCGTCGAGACCATTCATCAAGGCATGCTGGCGATGGACCCGGCGCAGTGGCAGCCCAAAGCGGCTCAAAGCCCGGCCAATGCGGCCACCAAACACCTGTTCCTGCTCGGCTATCCGCGTTCGGGCAATACGCTGGCCGAGAACATCCTCGCCTCGATCCCCGGCGTGGTTGCACTGGAAGAGCGACCGACAATGCAGGCGGCGGACATGGATTTTCTCGTCGAGCCGCTGCAAGGGCTACCACGACTCTCGGCCTTGAGCGAGGCGGAAGCGGCTGGATACCGCGCCGTCTATTGGGACAAAGTCGCCGCCGCCGGGATTGATTGTGTGGGCAAATGCTTCGTCGATATGGACCCGCTCAAGGGCCTGCGTTTGCCGCTGATCGCGCGGTTGTTCCCAAAGGCGCAGGTCATCGTCATGCGCCGCGATCCGCGAGATGTTGTATGGAGCTGTTTTCACACCAATTTTGCCCTGACCAATGCGGCGATGGAATTCACCACGCTGGAGCGTGCGGCGCGGCATTATGATGCCGTGATGCGCCTGATCGAAGCGTCGTTGGAGCACCTGCCGATCAAGGCCCATGTCGTCCATTACCACCGGCTGGTGCGTGATTTTGCGGCGACCACCCAGGAACTCTGCGCCTTCGCGGGGCTGCCGTGGAGCGAAGATCTCGCCCGCTTTGATCGCACCGCCATGAAGCGCGGCGTGGCCACCGCCAGCGCCGGGCAGGTGCGCAAGGGGCTCTACGACGGCACCCGCCAGTGGGAGCCCTATGCGCGCTTTCTGGAGCCGGTCTTGCCGATCCTGCAACCATGGATCGACAAGTTCGGTTATGCCTAAAGCAGCGGGTTGGGCGCATCCATTGCTACACCCGCAGCTTTCGCTACCGCCTCTGCCCAGACCATGACCATACCGATTTCCTCACCATGGGCCTCGCGCACTCGCGCATAGTCGGCGTTGCGCGCCTCGCTCGAATAGGCAGCGCCTGATTTGGAATGCTGGGAGAAAGCCGGACCGGCCAACACGGCAGACAGCTGCGCCTCGCTCATCGCCAGACCGTAATGTGCCGTAACCGCCCGCAATGCCAGTGCCGGATCGGCCAGCATGGCATCAGCATCAAGGCTCGCCAGTCGCTGCGGGCCCAGCTTTTCTGCCAGATCGGTGAACAGCCGGTGCTGCGCCAGCCAGCCAACCGCAGCCACTTGCAGATCGCTCTGGCGGAAGTAATCCTGCGGCTCGAAGCCCAGCCCTTCGATGGCACCATCTAGCAGGTAGCCCTCAAGCAGTTCACGAACCCACGTGCGGCAATGCAGCCCCTTGCGCGCCACCGAGATCAGGAATGTCTCGAGCGGAGCGTGCAGAAAAACCGCCTTGGCCTGCGGACGCAGGGCCATCAGCAGCGCGGCAAGCGGGTTGATCAGGCTCGACGGCTTAACAACCACCGCCTCGCCTATCGCAAAAGGCCGTCCCAGCAGGCGTGTCGCGGCATCGGCAGCGCGGGCGACGGCGCGAGGATCCGCCCCGCGACGGCGAAAGCCAACCAGATCATTGAGCGCTCTTGGCTCAGAAAGCCCCATGGCCAGACCGGGCAGGTCCAGCGCGCGCACCAGCATGGTTGATCCGCAAAAGGCCGAATGAAACAGGAAGTGAAGCGGCACATCACCCAGAAGCGACAGGCATTGCTCGGCCGGGACATCGCCGCCAACCTCGCGTTGCCCTATATAGTCGTCGGTCAGAAACGGCATGCCAGCATGGTCCGCGCGGGCTAGACGAATGAACCGAAAAGCGTCGTCACTCTCGACAAAACGATGCGCGAGCCATTCGGGATCGGTCAACAGGGCAGCGGTGGAAGGCTGATGGGGGGGCATAGGCGCAAACCCTAAGGCCCGCTGCCGCTTCCGGCAACTCCCCCTTGCCGAGACCCGCAAGCGGACTTATCGCTGAAGGCATCATGACCAGTGAAGCCCAGATTGATCCTGCAACGGCACAGGCGGCCAATGCCGAGGGCATGGCTGCTTTGCGCGCTGGCAACCATGATCTGGCCATTTCAGCTTTCATGCGCGCGACCAAGGCTGATCCCGGCGCTTTGCCGCTGTGGTCCAACCTTGCCCATGCCTACCGCCTTGCTGGAAATAGCGCTGGCGAAAGGGCGGCACTGAACAGTGCTCTGGAGCTTAATCGCACCGATTTTGGCGCGCAGCTGCGCATGGCGCAATTGCATCAGCGCCAGGGGGAAGAAACGCAGGCCCTGATCACGTGGAGCGGTGTTCAGCAACTGGCTGCACAGCTGCCGGAGATTGCCCCTCATGTCGCCGAAGAACTCGCCGCTGGACGGGACTATTGCGATGCCCTGCAGTCACGGCTCTATGTGCGGATCAATGAGGCGCTGGCGCCGAAAGCAGCTGATTGGGACGAAACAGAGCAGCGCCGCATCGGCGCCTTCGTCGATCATGCGCTCGGGCGGCGACAGGTCTATCACAACCAGTGCGCCGGGGTGCTTTATCCCTTCCTGCCCGAAGATGAATACTTCGACCGCCGTCATTTCCCTTGGCTTGATCAGCTTGAGGCTCATCACAGCGCGATAAAGGCCGAGCTTGCGGCGCTGCTGGCCGATCCCGGCGAAGACTTGCGGCCCTATGTGCAAATGGAAGCTGGCACACCGGAAAATGATTGGTCTGCGCTTGATGGTTCGCTCGATTGGGCGGCCTGCTTTCTGTGGGAATATGGCAAGCCCAACGAGCCGGCACTCACGCGTTGCCCGCAGACGGCGGCGCTACTTGAAAGCCTGCCGCTCGCACGCATTCCGGGCCGTGCCCCCAATGCCTTCTTCTCGATGCTGCGGCCCCGCAGCCATATTCCGCCGCATACCGGCGTGACCAACACCCGCGCGATTATCCATCTGGCGCTCGATATCCCGCCCGAATGTGGTTTCCGCGTCGGCAATGAAACGCGTGAATGGGTGGAGGGCAAGGCTTTCGCCTTTGACGATACCATTGATCACGAGGCATGGAACAACAGCAACCAGCGCCGCGCCGTGCTGATCATCGATGCCTGGAACCCACATCTGAGCGAGGGCGAGCGCGAGGCATTGGTCAGCTATTTTGTTGCTGCCGATGCGGCGCTGAACGGTGGGCGAGGCTGACAGAAGCCTTTCGTCGAGTTTGTCTTGCGAGCGCCCTGTATCAGCGATAGAATTGGGCTATTATTGAACTTTTCGCCCCAACCATGAGCAATCAGGAACGTCGCCCTTGTTAAGCTCCATACTACTTCTGCTGGCCGCCGATTCTTCGGTGCAGGCCGCAAACCCGCAACCGCTTGTCGAACCCAGCCCCAGGGAAATGAACCAGCGTGAGATCCGCGCCTTCAATGCCCACGTGGCGCGGGATCATCCTTTTTATATCCGCTGCGTCAGCTCGATGGAAACCGGATCCTTGTCGAAGCGCAATTATTCTTGCCGGACCAATCGCCAGTGGACGCTGGCCGATGAAACCGGCAATCAGAACGCCCGCGAAACCTATGGGGCGATGCAAAGCAAAGCCGCTTCGGGTCAGTAGGAAAAGCCTTAGTTCTCGGGCAAACGAATCACCTTTACCCCGGGCTGCTTGTTCACATTGGCCATGAAACTGCCCAATGCGGCCCGTTTGACGGTGATCGCCTGCCCCGGCTTGGGGTAAGTGAAGCGCCCGTCGGTCTGTTTCCAGCGGGATCCGTCCGCCAGCACAAACACGCTGTTGCCATCACGCGCGGCATAGGCGGATGAGATCGTGCTTTCGATCGAATTGACCTCGACATCGTCATTGCCGCCGAACAGCTTGATCTTGGGCAGGCTGATGCCGAACAGCCCGCGCTTGGTCTCGCGGATGGTGGCCCGATCAATGATCACCAGATCCTTGTTCTGCGATGCGGCGGCCATTGTGCTGACACTGCGATCAAAGCAGGCAAGCCGCGCGGTGGCATCGGGCAGTTTCTGGCAATCGAGCACCGACTGATAGGCGGGTGGCGGTGCCGTGGATGCATCCTCATCCTTGTCTTTGGCGATGGCGGCGGGTGAGGCCAGCAGCATCAGTGCTGCGAGAGGCAGGGAAACTTGCAAAAAACGGGTCATTGATGGTCCCCCAGGGCATGCTCATGGCTATGGGCACATGGCTGGCAGATCAATGGTTAGGCGTCAATCAGCCAGAAAGCACGCCATTCGGTAGTGTCTCAGTTTGAATTGGCTTCGCGTTTCTCGCGTTCGGCCCTTTGGACGCGCCGGCCCCGGAGGTGCAGCATCTGCTCCCTATGGTTCATCGCGAAAATGAATGTTGTGATGGGGGTGAAAATGGCGAAAAGCACCGCCCAGAATACTGTTTTAAGCGTGATGCGATCCTCAACGAAAAAAGGGTATGCGAAAGTTGCTAGCACCAACGTGACGTAAATTAGCTCCTCCGGCATATCTGCTCTCCTATAATTCGTTCAGCGCGCTTCTTGCCTCCCAAACGGCTTTGTTGCATAACTCCGCGCGGGCCTGAACCATCCTTTATTTAGGATTACTACCCAACACGAACGGTATTGGGTGTGCCTATTTGCGAGAAGCGATTGAGGATTGCAGCACGGACTTTGAGCTCGGTTATCTGACGATCGAAG
>CAMDQO010000047.1 GCA_945906105.1 Novosphingobium sp. Chol11
CAGCGATCCACGCTGCTTCAGAGCGGCGTTATACGCGCTCCAGTTCGTTGTGCGATATTTTGGTGGCGCTGGCTTGGGCATGAGCCAACTTAACGCATTAGATTCCCCGGAGGAATCCCCCGCGCGCAATTACGCAACAAAGCCGATCGAACACATCGAATGCCGGGCCGCCCGGCGCAGTGGCCACGCCTGCATCGGTGCCAACCTTGGTGTAACCGATGCGGTAGCCGCCATCGATGGCGACATCACCGGCGCGGGTTTTGATCGTTGGCCCGGCGTAAACCGAATAGACCTGGGTTGAGCTATTGCCACCCACCGGCGTGCCGAGAATGGTCTGGCCGTTGTTCTCAACCTGCGAGCGGGCGGCGAGCGCACCGGCTTCGATATTGAGCGCGTTGGGGATGATCGTCGTGCCAATCCGGGCAACGCCGCTGATCGTATCGCCGCTGGCAGCCTTGCCATAGCCGATCCGACGCTCATAGCGGGCCGAGATTGCGCCCTTGGTGTTGCGCCCCTGGATCGAGGCATCAATACCCGCCGCAATCATCGAATAGGTCAAGGTATCACTGCCCGGTGAAAGCCGCGCGGTGGCGACCTGTGCCGCTTCGATATACGGCGTGACGGTCAGCTTCTTGCGCGAGTGCGAACCGCGCTTGCTTTCGCCTGAGGTGTCACCCTCATCATCGCCGGAATCGGCTGAGGAGCCACCACCACCGCCATAAGACATGGTCTGGGCATTGGCGTGCGCTGGCAGGCCCAGCACTAGAGCGGGCGCCAGACCAAGCGCGGTGCAAGCGAGCAAAGAGGAACGGTTGTTCATGGAACTACCCCCTGTATCCGTAGTAAGAGCCAAAGCGGCGACCGCTGGGCGAGAAGTGGACCCCGTTCAGCAGCAGTTGAATGTTGGGACAGGCCGAAAGCAGCGAGATTGCGTCTTCCAGAGCGCCCTGACCGGTGCGGTCACAACGCGCGACGACCACCGCTTGCCCCACATATTTCGCAAGTTCCGCAGCCGGAGAGGCAGCCAGCGCGGGCGGTGAATCAAAAATGACAATGCGGTTTGGTGCGCCTTGCACCAGCCGATCAAGCACATCGCGGGTGCGAGACGAGGCCAGGTGTTCGGTATCGCTATTGGTCATGCTGCCAGCGGGCAGCACCCACAGGCCCGAAATATCAGTGCCGATCACGCAATCCGCCACATCGATTGAGGGATCCGTCAGCGCATCCATCAAGCCGGGGCCGCCGGGCAGACCGAGCGAAGAAAGCACCGAAGGCTTGGCAAAATCGGCATCGACCAGCAGGACTTCGCTTTCCTTCTCCGCCGCAATCGACAGCGCGAGATTGACCGAAGTATAGGTCTTGCCCTCGCCCGGCAGCGGCGAGCAGATCAGGATGCGCTGCGATGCGGCACCCATCCCGGCGCGGCGCAGTTCGCTGGCATGGAGCAGCAATTGCCGCTTCACGATGCGAAATTCCTCAAGCAGGCCAGTCACCCCGCCTTCAGGTTGAATCAGACCCTGTTCGCGCAGCAGATCACGGTTCACGCTGTGACGCGCGCCTTTGAAGATCACCGGTTCAACAGCAATTGCGGGGGCCGTCGCCTGTTTGGTCACGACGGGCGGTGACACTTGCTCGACCTCGGCGACAGTAACCCTTGGCTCAGGCTTCGCGGGCACTTCGGGTGCTGCTGCCTGCTCCACTGCATCTTCGGCGCGCACGATTCGGCGCGGCACGCGGCGCGGTGGGATCAGTTCTGCCGGGATCGGCATGCCGCCCAGAGTGGCCAGATCGAGGCTGCGAGTAGCGCGTTCAATCGACGAGTTGCCCAGTTGCTTGCCTTCTTGGGGCAAAGGAATCTTGGTGTGTTCGGTCATGCTTGCCCCCTCACGCGACCATGCCGCGCTGGATCATTTCGGAGGCGAGCAGGAGGACAAAGACCCCCGCCAGCGCTGCCGATCCGGCGTAGAAATATTTGAGCTTCTTGCGGCGCATGGCGCGGCCCACATCGGTCAGGTTCTGCGAGATCGCACCCAGAACCGGCAGGCCGAAGGCGCGCTCCAGCTTGGCGGTGGTGGCAAAGGTCGAACGCAGCTGGCCAACGGCAAAGGCCGCTCCGGCACCGGCTCCCAAGCCGACAATCAGCACGCCAAATAGCAGCAGCGGACGGTTCGGCGCTATCGGCTTGCGCGGGGTCGAAGGCGGATCAATGACCTGCAGCTTGATGCTGCTATGCTCATTCTCGACCTGCCCGCGCAATTGCATCTGCTCACGGTTTTGCAGCAGCTTGTCATAGGCTTGCTTGAGCACGTCATAATCGCGGCTGATGCGCTGCGCCTCGGCGGCGACCTGCGGGTTCTGGATCTGCTGCGATGTTACCCGCGCCAGATCGGCTTGCAGGGCAGCCCGCCGCGCCTGAAGCGACTGGACATTGGCCTGACGCTCCGCCTTGATTGACTGGAGCGAGCTATAGGCCGGGTTAGGAATACCGGACGGACCGATCTCATTAGCCGCCGATCCCCGCAGCGCGGCAATCTGGTTCTTGAGCGAAATGACATCGGGGTGATTATCGGTCAGCCCGCGCGCCTTCATCCCAGCAAGGTCTGCTTGCGCCTGTGCCAAAGCCCCACGCGCGCCGCCGGTTGAGGTGCCCGCGAGCGTTGCGGGAGTTCCGGCAAGCTGGCCGTTGATCGCCGCCAAAGCGCTTTGCGCACCGGCCAGGTCCGAATCAATGCCACGAACCTCGCTGCGCGCCGCTTCCATGCGCTGCATCACCGATTGCGAGCCTTGGGCCAGTTCGGGATAGCGCGCCTCAAATTCTGTGCGGTGCTTCTCGGCCTCCTCAAGCGCTTTCTGGCGCTCGGCCAGCTGCTTATCCATGAATTCCAGCTGCGAGCCCATGCCGCCATTGCTTCCGGCAAGGTTTTCCTCGCGGAAGATGTCGATCATCTTCTGCACGATGTCCTGCGCCATCTTGGCGCTATCGGAATCGGACATTTTGCCGTCGGTGGAAATCGCGCTGATCTTGAACAGGTTGTCCTGCTCGCTCTCAACCTTGATCGCCTTGCTCAGATCCAGCACCATCGCTTCCATCTGCTTGGGCGTGGTGATGCCATCGCCCAGCTTGGTCGAACGGATCACCTTTTCCAGATTGACCGCGCTGGTCAGAGTCTGCCGCACCCGGGTGACGTCGCGTTTGCGATCACCAACACCGATGCCGATCTGATCGGCGAGCGGATCATCGAGCTGAACGTAAATGCGGGCTTTCGATTCGTAGCTGTTGGGCACCGTGGCAACCACCAGCCAGCCCAGCAGGCAGACGCCCCAGGCCACCCCCAGCACCACCCAACGGCGATGCCAGACGCTGTAGATTGCCGATCGCAGTTCGTCGAAGATCGAGTTCATGTCTGGTCCCTGCCCCTACGCATCCGGCTCAGAACGCGCTTTCGGGGATGATGATCACATCCCCGGGCATCAGCATGACATTGGCCTTGCTCTCACCCTTCTTCAGCAGATCGCCGAGCCGCAGGGCAAATTCGGTCTGCTTGCCCCGCTCTTTGTCAAAACGGATCAGCTTGGCGCGGTTACCAGAGGCGAATTCAGACAGGCCGCCCACCGCGATCATCGCATCAAGCAGCGTCATGTTGGCACGGTAAGGCAGCGAGGCGGGCTTTTCGGTGGCACCGATCACGCGGACCTGCTGGCTGTAGGTTCCGGCAAATTTGTTAACGATCACCGAGACCATCGGGTTCTGGATATATTGCGAAAGCTGGAGAGTGATATCATCGGCCAACATCTTGGGGGTCTTGCCAACGGCTGGTATATCGGTGATCAGCGGCGTGGTGATGCGCCCGTCTGGCCGAACCTGAACGTTCGCGCCCAGTTCGGGATTGCGCCAGACGAAGATCGTCAGTTCATCAAGTGGGCCAACCACATAGTCCTCGCCCGGCCCTTCCTGCATCGAGACAAAGGAAGCGGCAGGCAGCTGTGGCCCGCTGGAAGAACCGGCACAGCCACTAAGGGCAAGGCTGGCAATAGCGCTGCCGGCCAGCAGTCGGGAAAAGCGGTTGGTTGGCATCGATGCACACCCTCGTCTGCGACGGTTAGCCCGGTGCAGAGCTGGGAAACGTCCCGATCCTGCACATGGCACACCGCCAGTTCAGCTCGGGCTATCGCCAAAAAGGGTGAACATACCGTTAGCCTTGATGGCCAATTCACGAAATTGTGTGCATTTTTAAGGGCTGGTCCCAAACCGGGACGGTAAATCCGTTAAGGTTAAATCAGCATCTCATGGGCCGGACCCTGCCCCAGAAATTGCGCCGGACTGGCGCTGGCACCATAGGCCCCGGCGCAGAATATGGCGACGACATCGCCCACATCGGCGCGCGGGAAACCGGCTTTGTCGGCCAATTTGTCCATTGGCGTACACAGGCAGCCGACAATGGTGGCCGCTTCCTCCACCGGTGCATCAAAGCGCGTGGCGATGGCGACCGGATAATTGCGGCGGACCACCGTGCCGAAATTGCCTGAGGCTGCCAATTGGTGATGCAGGCCGCCGTCAGTCACGAGGAAAGTCTCGCCATGGCTGATCTTGCGGTCAACGATCCGGGTCAGATAGACGCCCGCTTCCCCCACCAGATAGCGCCCCAGTTCGATGCAGAACTGGGTTGCGGCAAATTCATCGGGCAGATTGGCGAATTGCTCCTCCAGAGCCGCACCGATGCGCGCAATATCGAGTGGTTCGTCGCCGGAAAAATAAGGAATGCCAAAGCCTCCGCCCAGATTGCAGTGAGGCAGCGGCGCGCCGATCTGGCTGGTTAGCTCCACGGCCAGAGCAATGGTCTGCGCCTGCGTTTCGATGATGGCGTCAGCTGACAGCGCCTGACTACCGGCAAATATATGAAATCCGCGCCACTCTGCCCCGGCACCGATGATCTGGCGGGCAAGCTCGGGCACGCGCTCGGCATCAAGGCCAAAGGGCTTGGCCCCGCCGCCCATCTTCATGCCCGATCCTTTGAGATCGAAATCAGGATTGACCCGAATGGCAAGCCTCGGGGTTAGTCCTTCGCGCAAAGCAATGGCCAAAGCGCGCGCAGCTTCACCTTCGGATTCAAGATTGATTGTCGCGCCCTGATGGATCGCGGCAGCAAGTTCCGCATCGCGCTTTCCCGGACCGGCAAAGCTGATCCGCTGAGGCGAAACCCCGGCCTTGAACGCCACCGCCAATTCACCGCCGGATGCGACATCGAAGCCGTCCACCAGTTCAGACATGACTTCAAGTATAGGCTCATATGGATTTGCTTTTACGGCATAATGAATCGCCAATCGTTCAGGCATAGCGCGGCGCAACTGTGCTACCCGATCAGCCAGCATGGCCCGCGAATAGACGAACAATGGTGTGCCATGCGCCTGATCGATCAGATCAGTAACCCGGCGGCCATCAATGGCCAAAACGCCATCAACTGCAGTAAATCCTGAAGGGATCGGTCCAAGCGGTTTCATGCTCCAAGCTCCTGCGCCAGGGCGGTGCGATCTATCTTGCCATTAGGCCCGATAGGCATGGCTGCACGCCAGTGAATGACCTTTGGTTGCATAAAATTTGGAAGTTCCTGCATGAGTTTACGTGGCAATTCTACATCAGCATCTGAACTTGAGGGTAATGCCCGCACAACCAGATGCACCGCCTGCCCCAGTCGCTCGTCTTTGACCCCCAGCGCCACAGCCTCAGCCACCAAGCCGGTTGCTAGCGCCGCTTCTTCGATTTCCTGCGGGCTGATCCGATTGCCAGCGCTCTTGATCATGGCATCGCGCCGCCCGATGAAAGTGAGCAAGCCATTGGCATCGCGCTTCACCCGATCACCAGACCACACCGCCATGCCGCCATAGTAAGAACCCTTGGGCGCGGGCTTGTAACGCTCGGCGGTGCGTGTCGCGTCCTGCCAATAGCCTTGCGCTACCAGCGGGCCACAGTGAACCAGCTCGCCCTCCTCGCCGTCAGCTGACACTTCGCCGTGATCATCGATCACCAGAATTTCGGCATGGGGAATGGCCTTGCCCATCGAGGTCGGGTGGCTATCAATCAGCGCCGGATCAAGGAATGTCGAACGGAATGCCTCGGTCAGACCATACATGGCAAACAGCTGCGCCTGCGGGAACAGCGCGCGCAGTCGGGCCACCAGATCAATGGTCAGAGCCCCGCCTGAATTGGTCAGACGGCGCAATTTGGCGGCGGTTTCGGGCGGCCATTCAAGCTCGGCCAGTTGCACCCACAGCGGCGGCACGGCGGCCAGCGTGGTGACGCCATGGCGCTCAATCGCCTTCACCACATCGCGCGGTGTGAGATAATCGAGCGGCACGACGCTGCCCCCGGCATACCAGGTGGAAAATAGCTGGTTCTGGCCATAATCGAAAGACAACGGCAGCACCGCCAGCGTGCAATCATCCGCCGCCAGCCCCAGATAGCTAGCCACAGATTCCGCCCCCAGCCACATATTGGTATGGCTGAGCATCACGCCTTTTGGGCGCCCGGTCGAACCGCTGGTGTAGAGAATCGCTGCAAGATCATGCACATCGGCACTGGAGGGCAGAAGTTCCGCGCCCTGTGCATAGGCCTGCGCCAAGGCATCCTCCTCGCTCACAGCCCGGCAACCCGGTTCCAGGGACGCCAGACGCGCCGGGGTGCCGATCAGCAGCTTTGCCCCGCTATCCTCAAGGATATGCGCCACTTGCGTGCGCTTGAGCAGGGGATTGACCGGCACATGGACCAGCCCCGCGCGGGCTGCCGCCAGTGGCATCAGGCAAGTCAGCTCACCCTTGGCGGCCCATGTCGCCACGCGCGCGCCGTGCTCAGGCACTTGCCCCTTCAACCAGCCAGCCAGCTGCGCGATACGCGATCTTAAGTCCTTGAAGCTAAGCGTTCCCCCACGCAGCACCAGTGCCGGTGCCGCGTCGAGCCCGCGCAGCGCGAGATGATCAAGCGGCTGGATCGTGGTTGGCGTAGCAAGTGGCACGGGATAACGGGCTCCAGAAGGGGAATAAATGACGTGATCGTGGTTACCTATCACGATGATCTTAAGGAAGTCCAAGCCGATGCCGCGCTGGCCGCGCTGCTGGGTGAGGATCATACCTGCGCGCCGTTTGATCGGCTGGCCTGGTGGCGCAATCTGGCCGAGACTTGCGACATGTTGCCGCTGATCGCCGTGGCGCGCGATGGCGACGCCCGCGCCGTCCTGCCACTGCTGCGATCAGGCCGTAAAATCATCCCACTGGCGAACTGGTACTCGTTCCGCACCCGCCCGTTGTTCACCCCCGGCGCTGACCAGCGGGCATTGCTGACAGCCTTGGCCCGCGATCTTGCCGGTGAAGCCCCGCACATCACACTCTCCCCCCTCCCCGACGAGGATGGCGAAATGGCCTTGCTCGCCGAGTGCTTCCGCAAGGCCGGGTGGGCGGTGTTTCGTGAACAGTGTGACGTCAACCACGTCCTGCCTGTCGGCGGCCGATCCTATGCCGAATACATGGCGATGCGCCCCGGCCAGCTGCGCACCACGTTGAAGCGCAAGTCCGGCAAGGTTGCAGTCGAGTTGTACACCGCTTTCAGTGCCGATGCATGGGCCGCCTATGAGGCGGTTTATGCACAAAGCTGGAAGCCCAGCGAAGGTTCGCCCGTGTTCCTGCGGCGCTTCGCCGAGGAGGAAGGCGCTGCTGGCCGCCTGCGCATGGCAATCGCCCGCGCTGAAGGCGAACCGGTGGCAGCGCAATTCTGGACGGTCGAAGGCGGCACTGCATTCATCCACAAACTGGCGCATACCGAGGCGAGCAAGCCGCTTTCGCCCGGAACCACGCTCAGCGCCGCGCTATTCGAGCAGGTGATAGACCGCGATCATGTGACGCTTGTCGATTTTGGCACCGGCGACGATGGCTACAAACGCGATTGGATGGAATTGATCCGTCCCCGCTACCGGTTAGTCATGATGCGCCCCGCATGGCCGGGAAACTGGCCACAAATCGCCAAGGCTGTGCTACGCCGCCTTGCAGCGCGCGCCAACCATGGCTAGAGGCGCCGCCACGGCGATCACGCCAGCGAGGCTCTGGGGGATTATGAGCGACGATACCGACGGGCAGTTGCGCCGGATTCTCGCCGATGTGCTGGGCTTGAAGGCCGAGCACGTGGCCGCCTTCGATGCCGAGACCGGTCTGTTCGGGCACTTGCCCGAACTCGATTCGATGTCCGTCGCCGGATTGCTCACCGAAATGGAAGACCGTCTGGGCTTCATCATTGACGATGACGAGATCGATGGCGAACTGCTTGAAACCTATGGCTCTCTGCTGGCCTTTGCCGAGGTAAAGCGTGCTGCTGCTGGCTGATATCCGCGCATGATCGCCAGTTGGCCTTGCCCCGCCAGCCATGGCGACACGGCCAGCGAATTTGCGCAGGTTTTCGATTCTGACCGCGCACACCGCCTGCTGATCATTCCCGCCCTGTTTGACGAAGCCAATCGCCTGCGCCGCCTGACGGTCGAGGTGATGCGGCGGCTCAATCTGGCGGGGATTGACAGTTTTCTGCCCGATCTGCCCGGCTGCAATGAGAGTTTGCAACCGCTTGAGCAGCTCTCGCTGGCCGATTGGCAGGGTGCCATGGTCGCTGCGGCCCGCCATTTCCGTGCGACTCATGTGCTGGCCATTCGTGGCGGCGCGCTGGTGGTGCCGCAATCGCTACCCGGCTGGCGCTATGCCCCGGTGAATGGCGCGACGATCCTGCGGCAGATGCTGCGTATGCGTATCCTTGCCTCGCGCGAGGCCGGAAGAGATGAGACACAAGGTTCGCTGCTGGAAGCAGGGCTGGCCGAGGGTCTGGAACTCGCCGGTTATCGCCTTGCCCCCGCCATGATCGCCACACTTCAGGATGCCACCCCGCCCCAAAGCAGCCAGTCGATCATCGGTCAGGATATGATCGGCGGCAGTCCGCTGTGGTTGCGGGCTGAACCCGATGAGGATCGCGAACAAGCGGATGCCCTCGCCGCCGTGCTGGCCATGGGGATCACGCTGTGACCCGCCACCACATCGCGTTTGACTGCGAAGGCTCGGCCCTTGTCGGCACGATTGACGAGGCCGCAGGCAGCACCGGGCTGCTGATCGTCGGTGGCGGCAATGAGCTGCGTTCGGGCGCGTGGAACGGGCAAGCACTGCTCGCAGCTCGCATCGCCACTGTCGGCTATCCGGTGTTCCGCTTTGACCGGCGCGGGGTGGGTGACAGTGAGGGGCCGAACGGCGCGTTTCGTTCATCCGGCCAGGATATTGCCGCTGCACTTGCTGCCTTCCGTGCTGAAGCGCCGCATGTCACCCGCATGGTCGCTTTCGGCAATTGCGATGGCGCTTCTGCGCTGATGCTTTCAGGCGGAAAAGGCTTCGATGCGCTGGTGCTATCCAACCCATGGACCATCGAAAATGACGACGCGGAAGCACCGCCTGAAGCCCTTCGATCACATTATGCCCAGCGATTGAAAGACCCCAAGGCGCTATTGCGGCTGCTGAAAGGCAAGGTATCGCTCAGCCAGTTGTTCGCCTCGCTGAAAAATGCGCTGAGGCCAGCTCCCCCGCCGAGTTCTCTGGCGCAGGAAATTGCGGGCGGTCTCAAGCAGTTCAAAGGTCCAGTCAGCATCTTGCTGGCATCACGTGATCGAACGGCTCAGGCATTTGAGGCCAGCTGGGACAGGGCGGACAAACGAATCGCGCGCTGCGCGGGGGCTACGCACAGCTATGTCGAGGTAGATGCACGTGTGTGGTTGGAGATTCAGCTTCTCAGTGCGCTGGTCGGTTGATCAGGCCTCAGCTTTTTCCTTCAATGCCGCAAATTCTCGTTCCGCCAGAAACCGTTCGGCATCCAGCGCAGCCATGCAGCCGGTGCCCGCCGCTGTGACCGCCTGACGATAGATGTGATCCATCACGTCACCGCAGGCAAAAACGCCGGGGATAGCGGTTTTGGGCGTCCCGGGCTGGACAATGAGGTAGCCATTGGCGTCGGTTTCCAGCTTGCCCTTGAACAGTTCGGTCGATGGGGCATGGCCGATGGCGACAAAGGCACCGTCGGCTGGGATAATCGACTTTTCGCCAGTTACAGTGTCCGTCACCGCCACGCCGGTCAGCCCGCCGCTGGCTGGATCGCCGACGAAGTGATCGACCGCCTTGTTCCACGCCACCGAAAGCTTTTCATTGGCAAACAGGCGGTCTTGCAGGATCTTTTCGGCGCGGAAGCTGTCGCGGCGGTGGATTACCGTCACGTCCGGCGAATGGTTGGTGAGGTAGAGCGCTTCCTCAACAGCCGTATTGCCGCCGCCGATGACCACAACCTTCTTGCCGCGATAGAAAAACCCATCGCAAGTGGCACAGGCCGAAACGCCCTTGCCGCCAAGCTCCTGTTCACCGGGAACGCCCAGCCACTTGGCCTGCGCACCGGTGGCAATGACCAGAGTTTCACCTTCATAGACATCGCCCGAATCGCCAATGGCACGGAATGGCGATCCAGAGAGATCAACCTCGGTGATCGTGTCCCACAGCATCCGCGTGCCGACGTGCTCGGCCTGAGCCTGCATCTCTTCCATCAGCCACGGCCCCTGGATCACATCGCGAAAGCCGGGGTAATTTTCAACATCGGTGGTGATCGTTAGCTGGCCGCCTGGCTGGAGCCCCTGCACGACAATCGGCTTCATGCCAGCACGCGCGCCATAAATCGCCGCCGAAAGTCCAGCCGGACCGGAGCCGATAATCAGCATGCGGGTAGTGTGGGTAGCCATGCGTTCAATCCTTCAATTTTGCCGATCCTGCCAAGCCAGAGGGCGAGATAAGCGGCGATGCGCACGATTGCGAGTCCGTCATGGCGATTTGTCCCTGTTCGATATTCAGGAGCGGGGCTCAGGTTCGATTGACTCAATTGTATTGCCGCCCCATTTGCCGCGAATGACCCTTTCCGGCCCCACATCCAACAGCTTCATGTCGCAGCGTTTGCGGCTCCACTATGTCGATTGGGGCAATCCTGCCGCACCGCTGCTGATTCTCCAGCACGGCGGCCGCGATCATTGCCGCAGCTGGGACTGGGTGGCTGAACAGTTAGCCGACGATTGGCACGTGATTGCGCCTGATCTGCGCGGACATGGCGACAGCGGCTGGTCACCCGATGGGGATTATTCTAGCCAGGCCTTTGTCTATGATTTCGCTCAGCTTGTGCACTCTTTGGGGCATGATCAGGTGACGATTATCGCTCATTCTCTGGGCGGGAATATCGCCACGCGCTTTACCGGGCTCTATCCCGACAAGGTCAAAAAGCTGGTCAATATCGAAGGGCTTGGCCCCTCCCCCAAGCTGATCGCCGAGCGTGATGCGCGCAGTCTTGCTGACCGGATGCGTGAATGGATCGGCAATAAACGGCAGGCCGCGGGCCGGATGCCCAAACGCTATTCCAGCCTTGAAGCGGCCTATGCACGGATGAAGGAGGAAAACAGTTTCCTGTCTGATGCCCAGGCCCGCCATCTCACCGTGCATGGTGCAATCCGCAACGAGAACGGCACCTGGAGCTGGAAGTTCGACAATTACCTCAACGTCTGGGCACCGATGGACTTGCCGCAGAGCGAGGTCGAGCAGCTGTGGGCCGCGATTACCTGTCCGATGCTGCTGCTCTATGGCGCTGACAGCTTCGCCTCCAATCCCGAGAAGGACGGCCGCGCGCGTCATTTCCGAAATGCCCGGGTGATTGAATATGACAAGGCCGGTCACTGGCTGCACCATGACCAGCTTGACCGGTTCATGAGTGATGTGAAGGCATTCCTGAAGGATTAACCTTCGCTCAAACGATCCCGCAACTGATCACGCAACTTCTCGTCGACTCCCAGAAATTCTGTCTGATAGGCATCGAGCGAGCCTTGATTCTCAGTAATCGCGGCAAATGCGTTATCAAGATATCCGGCCTCCACCCCCATCAGCACTTTGAGCGCAGCTTCATCAATCTCGCCCAGCGTTGAACTGACAGTGCGCTGACCGGATGCCAGGCGCGCCGCCTGATCCCCCGCAGAATTGGTCAGCAGATAGTCTGCCATGATATCATCCTGATGCACGCCAAGCGCATGGTGCAGCATCGCCACGGCAAAACCTGTGCGATCCTTGCCCGCCATACAGTTCACCAGACTGGCCCCTTCGCCCTGTGAGATACGCAGCAGCATATTGCGGACCATCTCGATCAGCTTGGGGCGATAGGGTATCCCGCGATAGGAAGTGATCATGTTGGCGCGCGTCGTTTCCGCATCGCGGCGTGTGCCCGCGATGGCGGCAATATGTGGAGCTGTGTTCAGCGAACCATCTGAAACAATATGAATTTCGCCGGTGAAGCCGATTGGCCTGCGGCAGGGATGAGATTGGCGCTCACGGTCACTTCGCAGATCAAACACATCGCTCAGCCCTAGCCCGGCAATCGCGGCGATATCGGCGTCGCTCGCTTCATGATGCTGGCCTGAACGCCACAAAATGCCGCGCTTTAGCCGCCCACCACTTGCCAATGCATAGCCGCCATAGTCACGAAAGTTGTGAACACCTTCCAGCGGCAGCAACCGATCACTATCCATGCTGTTATCCCTCTTGCTGATAATAGCATTGCTTATGACGTGCTCCCCTGAAATGTGACCAGAAATGAGTAGAGTCCGACACGCAAGGAGTCGGACGCATGAAGCGCAGCAGGTTCAGCGAAGAGCAGATTATCGGGATCTTGAAGGAGCAGGAGGCGGGCATGCCGACGGTGGAGGTATGCC
>CAMDQO010000048.1 GCA_945906105.1 Novosphingobium sp. Chol11
TATCCAGCGATCCACGCTGCTTCAGAGCGGCGTTATACGCGCTCCAGTTCGTTGTGCGATATTTTGGTGGCGCTGGCTTGGGCATGAGCCAACTTAACGCATTAGATTCCCCGGAGGAATCCCCCGCGCGCAATTACGCAACAAAGCCAATCCGGGCGACCCTTCAATTTGCTGAAAGTTTTCCCGTCATTCCGCTGCCAACAAGCGCTGCCGATATTGAATTGGGTGTACAAAACAAGGTCGTGGAAATAGATAACGCCCTGATAGCCTCGCAAGAAGCTGCGGAAAAGGGTTCAAATTCAATTCCAGATGGCTCCGGAGAGATATTGGTCATCCCTCTAACAAAAAACTGTAGGGCATCTCTAAAGTTTCACGGGGAAGTCAGCGAAAAGGCGCTAACAAATCTCGTCCGGCATATCGAATTAATGAAGGAAGTTTGGGCGGAGGACTAATCACTCCGCCGCGATCCCAGCTGCCTTGAACATATCCTCGGTTCCTTCGCCCTCATCCACCGCCACGTCATTCGCGCCGTCGCTGGCTTTGGCGTTGCGGCGTTGGTCGAAGTTGGACCAGACCGAGTTCCAATCACCCTTGGTGGCGCCCTTCGAATACTCCGTCGCGCGGGTTTCAAAGAAGTTGGCGTGTTCTACGCCGTTGAGCAATGGCGTGAGCCAAGGCAGCGGGTGGTCTTCGACCATGTAGATCGCGGGCAGGCCAAGCTGGCTGAGCCGCCAATCGGCGATGTAGCGGATGTATTTCTTGATTTCCTTGGCGCTCATCCCCGGCACCGGGCCTTGTTCAAACGCCAGATCGATGAAGGCATCTTCCAGCCGCACGGTCTTCTGGCAGCAATCGATGATGTCTTCCTTGACCGACTTGGTCAGGCAGCCACGCTCGTGGCAGAAGGTGTGGAACAGCTTGGTGATGCCTTCGCAGTGCAGGCTCTCATCGCGGATCGACCAGGTGACGATCTGGCCCATGCCCTTCATCTTGTTGAAGCGCGGGAAGTTCATCAGCATGGCGAACGAGGCGAACAGCTGGAGCCCTTCGGTAAAGCCGCCGAACATGGCGAGGGTGCGGGCGATATCCTCGTCCGTATCCACCCCGAAGGTGTGCAGGTAATCGTGTTTGGCCTTCAGCTCCTCATATTCGAGGAACATGCCATATTCGCTCTCGGGCATGCCGATGGTATCGAGCAGGTGTGAGTACGCCGCGATATGCACCGTCTCCATATTGGAGAAGGCGGCGAGCATCATCTTGATCTCGGTCGGCTTGAAGACGCGGCCATATTGTTCGTGATAGCAGTTCTGCACCTCGATATCGGCCTGAGTGAAGAAGCGGAATATCTGGGTGAGCAGGTTGCGTTCATGATCGGAAAGGTTCTGCGCCCAATCGCGGCAATCCTCACCCAGCGGCACTTCCTCGGCCATCCAGTGGATCTGCTGCTGGCGCTTCCACATGTCATAGGCCCAGGGATATTCGAAGGGCTTGTAAGTGTTGCGGGCTTCTAGCAGCGGCATGGGAGAACTCCTGAAAGCGGTGCGATTTTGCGCGCATCTGGCGCGAATGAAAAGGGGGCGCGGTTCATTTCCAGAACCATGCCGGTTTGTGGCTTTTCGCCGCGCGATTGCGCCACATCGAAATGTAGAGCCACAGGCCGGAAAAGCTGAAGAACACCAGCGCAAGGCCGGACAGCAGCGAGATCACCACGCCGAGCGGGCCGAACTCCTCACCCGCATGGAGGTGATGCAGATAGCCGACCACCGAGGGCTTGCGCTTGGGCTGGCATGTGAGCGTTTCGGGGCAGACGAAGCCCGGCGGCGTTGCCTTGGCCATAGCCTCAGCCCGCTCAGCCTTTTCCGCCGCCTCATTCTCAAACCCGCCGCGCTCGACCAGCGGCACAACCTGACTGAGCACACCCGTCACCGAGATCCACAAGAGGAAAACGCCGAACAGCACGGAAAGCCAACGATGGTATTTACGCATTAGAATTCCTTGTTAGCCGGGATTCGGGCCTCCGGAAATCTGGCTTACTGACAGGCCAGACATTCCTCATAGTCGGTCGCCACGGCTTCCATCTGGTACTGCGCCGGGGCGGCGGTGTTATCCGCTTCGACGCCGCCGGCAAAACCGGCGCGCTGGACTGATTTCGAGCGCAGGTAGTAAAGGCTCTTGATGCCCTTTTCCCATGCCTGGAAGTGCAGCATCATCAGATCCCACTTGTCGACATCGGCGGGGATATAGAGGTTAAGGCTCTGCGCCTGATCGATATAGGGCGTGCGGTCTGCGGCGAATTCAAGCAGCCAGCGCTGATCAATCTCGAACGAGGTCTTGTACACCGCCTTTTCCTCTGGGCTGAGGAAATCAAGGTGCTGGACCGATCCGCCATGTTCAAGGATCGAATTCCACACATTGTTGGAATCCTTGCTCTTCGCCTGAAACAGCTTTTCAAGGTAGGGGTTCTTGACGACGAAGGAGCCCGACAGCGTCTTGTGGGTATAGATGTTCGCCGGGATCGGTTCGATACAAGCCGAAGTGCCGCCGCAGATGATGCTGATCGAGGCGGTCGGCGCAATCGCCATCTTGCAGGAGAAGCGCTGCATCACGCCCATGTCCGCCGCATCGGGGCAAGCGCCACGCTCTTCAGCGAGCATCATCGAGGCCTCGTCAGCCTTGGCGGCGATGTGCTTGAACATCTTGAGGTTGAGCGCCTTGGCCATCGCGCTTTCAAAGCCGATGCCCTTCATCTGCAGATAGGAATGGAAACCCATCACCCCCATGCCGACCGAGCGCTCACGCGAGGCGCTGTATTTCGCGCGGGCCATTTCATCGGGCGCGCGGTCAATATAGTCCTGCAGCACGTTATCGAGGAAGCGCAGCACATCTTCGATGAACTGCTTGTCGCCCTGCCACTCTTCCCAAGTCTCAAGATTGAGCGAGGACAGGCAGCACACCGCCGTGCGATCATTACCGAGGTGATCGACACCCGTGGGCAGGGTGATTTCCGAGCACAGGTTCGAGGTTGAAACCTTGAGCCCCAGATCGCGGTGATGCTTGGGCATCATGCGGTTCACCGTATCGGAGAAGACGATATAGGGCTCACCCGTGGCCAGCCGGGTTTCGACCATCTTCTGAAACAGGCTGCGCGCATCAACCGTGGCGCGGACAGAACCATCCTTGGGGCTGCGCAAGTGGAATTCATTGCCATCGCGCACGGCTTCCATGAAATCGTCAGTCAGCAGCACGCCGTGGTGGAGATTGAGCGCCTTGCGGTTGAAATCGCCCGAAGGTTTGCGGATTTCGAGGAATTCCTCAATCTCGGGGTGCGACACATCAAGATAGCAGGCCGCCGAGCCGCGCCGCAGCGAACCTTGCGAAATCGCCAGCGTCAGGCTGTCCATCACCCGCACGAAAGGGATGATGCCAGAGGTCTTGCCGTTAAGCCCGACCGGTTCACCAATGCCGCGGACATTGCCCCAATAGGTGCCGATGCCGCCGCCGCGCGAGGCCAGCCAGACGTTCTCATTCCAGGTGTTGACGATGCCTTCAAGGCTGTCTGACACCGAGTTCAGATAGCACGAGATCGGCAGTCCGCGCCCGGTGCCGCCGTTGGACAGCACTGGCGTTGCCGGCATGAACCACAGCTTCGAAATATAGTCATAGATCCGCTGGGCGTGATCCTGATCATCGGCATAGGCATCGGCGACGCGGGCGAAAAGATCCTGATACTTTTCACCCGGCAGCAGATAGCGATCATCCAGCGTATCCTTGCCGAACAGCGTCAGCAGGGCATCGCGCGTATTATCCGTGACGATGGTGAAGCGCCGCGCGTTGATCGCATGCGAATCTTCCTTGGGCTTCTTGGCCGCCTTGGCGACATTCTGCATCGCCCCGGCCAGCGCTTCTGCGCCCAGCTTTTCGACCAGATCAGCCGATCCCGCATCACTTTTTTCCGTCATGGCCACAGCCGGGCCTGCGCCCGCCTCCTTAACCTGGGGAGAGCCGGTCTCCCCAGTATCAGTTACAGCATCAGTTATAACATCGACATCCACATCGTTGCCCGACACGGTTCCGTCCCCGTTTCTGAAATCCACTTGCCAGCCCCCAATATACCTGCCGAATTTTCGGCGAAAAATTCCGTACCCGTTCAAAATTACCAGGCCCGTTCGAATCGGCAGGCAAGCGAACATCCTACCACTCCATGAGAACAAATGGAGAAAAACTTTTCCCCGATCTGTCCCCAGAATCGCTAACTTATCACCAGCTTGTCCCCAACCGCAGGGGTTGCCACCACCCGAATCCATCCCCGCGTCGCCTTAAGCGTCGTTTTGACTGAATCTAGGTCTTGTGGGTTCCCCCTGAATACGAACCACTACTGATAGTGCCTCATCCTGAATCAGGCGCAAGAGGGTAAATGAAGCGATAACCATTTCACCTGCCCGGCAAGGGCCCCGACAGCCCATGTTGCGGCGCAGCGACGCGCGGGAAATCCTCGCCTCATCAGCAGCGCAAGAGTCAAAGTGAATCGGTGAAAATATTTTTCTCCACACCGCGTCCACAGGGCTGGTGAATGGTAGCGGCAGGGGGGCTTGCGCCGCACACAATTGCCTCGCCCGCCCGCTTGACGATTGCCGCCTGCAGCAATGCAGGTTAGCCTCAAGCCATCAGCCCGAACCTTCGGGTGGGCGCCCCAAACCTTTTTGTGGGCGAAATGGGAGCTAACTCCATGATCAACCTGATTTCATCCGCGATTACCGGGCTTATTATCGGCGCTCTGGCGCAGTTGCTTTATCCGGGCGATCAGCCGCTGGGCTTCTGGATGACAATGCTGCTGGGCATCGCCGGTTCGCTGCTCGCCGGTATGATCACCAATCGCGGCAAGACTGGCTTCAATCGCGCCGGATTTCTCGCCTCGATTCTCGGAGCCCTGGTTCTGATCTTTGCCGGCAACCGTCTGCTGTGAAGCTGTCTGCACGGGCCGAGTGATGGCCCATCAATACCGGACGCTGGCCACGGGCCTGCTGTGCGCTCTTGCTTTCGTGGCGGGGGGCACGGCAGCCTATGCCTGTCCGCCGCCGCCGCCGCCGCCCGCGCGCGTTACCGGTGAAACAGCCGAAGCCTACAAAGCGCGGCTGGCCGCGATGGATAAGGCCATGCGCGCTGCCGGAAATCAGGCGCTGGCTGATCGGCAAAAGCGGGCTTGGGACAGCGCCGCGCTGATCTTCATCGCCCGCGTCGAACAGGTAAGGCCGGTGAAGCTCACATACTATGGCCCCGGTCAGACTGCACAAGTGAAAGTGCTGCGCTGGATCAAGGGTAAGGCCAAAGGCGGCAAATTCTGGATCAGCTATAAAGGTGAGACCAGCTGCGGGCCGGTTGGTGGCGGGGATGCGGTGGACGGTAAAGTGGGCGAACTGTTCGTGGTGATGGCCAGCGGCGCACCGCTATCCTCTGCCCGTGTGATCGACAGCTTCGGCGCAGCGCGCGCCTTTGATCTGCGGATCAGGGCCGCGCTAGAGTAGATTGCGTAAAATCTGCGCCCCTTTTCCCTCTCCCAGTGGGGAGAGGATAAAGTGGTGCAGATTTCGTGCAAAATGCTCTAGGTTTGCGGGACTGAGGTCGCCTGCCCCCGATCGCGCGCCACCCCGGCAATCGCATCGGCAATTTCCTGCGTCAGTTCCACCGGCAGATCGTGGCCCATCCCGGCGATGGTGTGGAGCCCGGCACCCGCGATGCTGGCGGCGGTATCGTGCCCGCCTTCGACCGGGATCAGCGGATCAGCCTCGCCGTGAATCACCAGCGTCGGCGCGGTGATGGCGCGGAGCCGTTTGCGCCGATCGCCATCATCAACGATCGCTGCCAGCTGCCGCGCAGCGCCACTGGGGTGATAGCTGCGGGCATATTCACGGGCAATAAGATCGCGGAGTCTGCCTTGGTCCGCCGGATAGGCCGGACTGCTGATCGCCTTCAGGCTGCGGAGCCTGAGCAGTATAACTTGCTCGAGCGTGTCATTGGCTGGCCTGTCCATCAGTGTCGCCAGTACCTCGGGCTTGACCGGAGGCAGGCGGCTGTTGCCGGTAGTCGACATGATCGAGGTCAGCGACAGGACCCTCTCCTGCCAGCCAGAAGCGACCAGCTGGGCAATCATCCCGCCCATCGAGGCACCGACCACGTGCGCCTTGGCAATACCAAGCGCATCCAGCAGAGCAACCGCATCGGCGGCCATGTCGGATAGCCGGTAGGGCAACCGCGCGCGCAGACCAATCAGCCGCAGCAACCCGACCCAGCGCAGATTGGGCGCGGCGTGTTCGGAAAACTTGGTGGAAAGCCCGATATCGCGATTGTCGTAGCGAATGACGTGATAGCCATGCGCCACCAGCGCCGCGATGAATTCGCCCGGCCACAGCGTCAATTGCGCGCCCAGCCCCATGATCAGCAGCAACGGCGGATGGGCAGGGTCGCCATGGCATTCATATTCAAGGCTTACGCCATTGGCGGTGACTTGCGGCATCTCGGTCTCCTGCGGGGTGTTATTCTTACGGCACCAAAACCGTATCGCGTGCCACTTTCAGCATGTCGGGAAAATCGAGCGTATAGTGCAACCCCCGGCTTTCATGGCGCTGCAAGGCTGATCGCACGATCAGATCGGCGCATTGCAGCAGGTTGCGCAGTTCGATCAAATCGGTCGAAACGCGGAAGTGGCCGTAATAGTCCTCCACCTCCTCGGTCAGCAGCTTGATGCGGTGCGCGGCGCGCTCCAGCCGTTTGGTGGTGCGGACAATGCCGACATAGTTCCACATGAAGCGGCGGATCTCGGCCCAGTTCTGGTGGATGACCACTTCTTCATCGGAATCGGTAACACGGCTTTCGTCCCAGCCGCGCACCTTTGGCGGGGCATCGAAACTGTCCCAGCGCGCCAAGATATCCGCCGCCGCCGCCTCACCAAAGACGAAGCATTCGAGCAGCGAGTTCGAGGCGAGCCGGTTGGCACCGTGCAGCCCGCTTTCGGTACATTCTCCCGCCGCATAAAGCCCGGGAAGATCGGTGCGGCCAGTCAGATCGATCAGCACACCGCCGCAGGTATAGTGCTGCGCGGGCACCACCGGGATCGGCCCTTTGGTCATATCGATGCCCAGCGACAGCAGCTTTTCGTAGATATTCGGGAAGTGTTCGCGGACGAATTCGGGCGGCTTATGGCTGATATCGAGGTGAACATAATCAAGCCCGTCGCGCTTGATTTCGGCATCGTTGGCCCGCGCCACGACATCGCGCGGGGCCAGTTCGGCGCGCTCGTCATAATCGGGCATATAGCGGTGCCCGGTGCGCGGGTTAAGCAGGTGACCGCCCTCGCCGCGCACTGCCTCGGTAATCAGGAAGTTCTTGACCTCCAGATTATACAGGCAAGTCGGGTGGAACTGCATCATCTCCATGTTGGAGACCCGCGCACCCGCGCGCCAGGCCATGGCAATGCCATCTCCTGTTGCCCCGCGCGGCGCGGTAGAGAACTGATAGACGCGCCCAGCCCCGCCTGTCGCCAGCACGGTGGCCCGTGCGGTGTGCGCTTCCACCCGCCCGGTCGCCTCGTTGAGCGCATAGACGCCCCAGACCCGGCCCGAACCTGAATAGCGCTGCTCATGCTTGCCGGTGATCAGGTCAATGCAACTGCGCCCTGGCAGCAGGGAGATGTTGGGATGGGCCTCAGCCGCCTTGAGCAAGGCCGATTGCACCGCCCAACCGGTGGCATCATTCACATGGACGATGCGTCGGTGTGAATGGCCGCCTTCGCGGGTGAGGTGGAAGTCATTTCCTTCCGCATTGAACGGCACTCCCAGCTCGACCAGCCGCTGGATCGCATGTGGTGCGCGTTCGATGACGAATTCGACCGTCTCAAGCCGGTTCAGCCCCGCACCGGCCACCATGGTATCGCGGATATGTTCCTCGAACGTGTCACCAGCATCGAGCACGGCAGCGATTCCGCCCTGCGCCCATGCGGTGGAACCGCCGGTGAGCACTCCCTTGGCGAGCACCAGCACCTTGAGCTTGTCGGCCAGCGCCAGTGCGGCGGTCAGCCCGGCAGCTCCGGAGCCGATAATGATGACATCCTGCGGCATCGCACCTCTTTTTTACTTCTTTCAGCGTCGTTTGGCGCAATTGAACCCGCTTGGAAAGCACTTGGCCGAAAAGGGGGTTACACGGATGCAAATTGATGCGAAATTGACCGCAATTCCTCGCCATCTGCTTCACAAGGCAAAGGTGGGGCGATAAAGGTTGGGATCGAGAGGCCGCCAATAAGGGAAGGAACTGCCATGCGCAGGATCTATCTTCCGCTCTGCATTTTCAACCGGCACGCCCCGACGCACAACCGCGCCAAATGGGATGGCACGCATTTCACTTCCAAATGCCGGTTCTGCGGCAAGGATATTCGCAGGCGCGAAAAGGGATTCTGGCAGAAAGACTGGTGTCCCCCCGAAGGCCATGCCCCCGATCCGGCAGCATCGTCATGATATCCAGGCTCATGGTTAATCTGCAATAACGGTCAGCATTTACATCTGGTTAAACCGCCCCCCGGTAGAACAACGCAGCGCCCTTCGCGCATAACTCTTCGAACGGGGTTTCGCCATGTCACTTCACCGTCTGCCGCTTTGCTGGTTCAATCACCACACCCCGCTCCGCCGCGAAGTGAAGTGGGACGGGATCAGCTATATCGGATCATGCAGCTGCTGCGGTGAAACCATCCGCCGCCGCTCCGATGGCGATTGGAAGAAAGACTGGAACCCGCGCGTGCTGCTGCACAAGGCGGCGTAGAGTTTGTTCCACATAGGTGTAAGCGGCACCAGCCCACTCCCCCGCCCGGCCACCCGACGACAGTACCCTATTGGGTGGCCGGGCGGGGGAGTGGGCTGGTGCCGCGCCTGTTGCAGTGTAACTGAAACAAACACTAAACCCCGCTGGTCAGGCTGACAAACACATCCTCAAGATCGGGCTCGCGCGTTGTCACATCGACAATCGCCATGCCTTGTCCTTGCAGCAGCCCCAAAACGCCGCCCGCATTGATGCGGTCCTTGTCATAGGTGATCTCCACCGTGCGCTCGCCCGCCTTTTCGCATTTGAGGAAGGCCGGATGCTCGGGCAGGGTGGTGATATCCGTATCAAAGGTTAGCACCACCACCTTTTCGCGCGCCATATTGACCAATTCGCGCGTCGGCTTGTCGGCGATCAGCTTGCCGTGATTGATGATGGCGATGCGATCACACAGTTCCTCGGCCTCTTCGAGGTAATGCGTGGTCAGCACCACCGTCACGCCCTCTTTGTTGAGTTCGACCACCAGTTCCCACAGCTGTCGGCGCAATTCGACATCGACGCCCGCAGTCGGCTCATCAAGCACCAGCACCGGCGGCGTGTGGACCATGGCCTTGGCGATCAGCAGCCGCCGCCGCATGCCGCCTGACAGTGTGCGCGCATAGGCATCGGCCTTGTCCGCCAGATGGACCGCCGCCAGCAGCTCCATCGTCCGCCGCGCCGCTTTGGGCACGCCATAGAAACCCGCCTGATTTTCCAGCACTTCTGCGGGGGTGAAAAACGGATCGAACACCACTTCCTGCGGCACGATGCCGATGGACCGCTTGGCATTGCGCGGATCGGCATCAATATCGAAGCCCCAGATCGAGGCATGGCCCGATGTTTTCATCACCATCCCGGCCAGAATGTTGATCAAGGTCGATTTGCCCGCACCATTGGGGCCAAGCAGCCCGAAGATCTGCCCCTGCGGCACATCGAACGAAACATCATCGAGCGCCAGTTTGCCGCCAGAATCTTGGCGCGTGTTTTTGGTGCCAGCATAACGCTTGGTGAGATTGCGGATCGAGATTGCGGGGCCGTTAGACATGGGCATGCTCTTGCGACAGGATCGCCATTGCGTAAAGGGCGCAGCGAACACTTTATCGTGTGCGCGCCAACTGCTAACGGACACAGCCATGAGCAACCCACCCGAAACGATCACCGTCCACACCACCCGCGTCAGCTGCGACGGCGCCACCGGCATCGCCCCAGCGCTGGGCCACCCGCGCGTCTGGCTGGAGATTGACGAGAAGGGCTATGTCGAATGCGGCTATTGCGACCGGCGGTTTGTGCTTGAGGGTGATGGTCACCACTAACCTTATCTTCCCCCCTCCCGCTTGCGGGAGGGGTCGGGGGCGGGTCAGTCTCACAATACGAGATGTATCGCAGAGAAGTAAGGCGTCACCACATTTCGTTTGGATTCAAAATCCAAGAGCTTTCAGAGCGAATGACGTGCTCCCCTGATTGTTACCATTCAGAGGTAGAGTCCTTCCATTGTCTGGCTGATGGTTGATGGGATGACAAGCAGTGCCGGGGCATGCCCCGGCACTGCTTGTTTTGCGATCTCGGCGGGGGTGCGTCCACCAAGTTTCGA
>CAMDQO010000049.1 GCA_945906105.1 Novosphingobium sp. Chol11
GGCAGTGAAGCCCGCTGGCGCGCTGAATTCACCGGCATGGGCAAGGCGCTGGGTGGTGGTTCTGGCTGGGTGGTGCTCACCTACAGCCATCGCGACCATCGGCTCGTCAATCAATGGGCCGCCGATCACACGATGGCGCTGGCAGGTGCAACGCCCATCCTGGTGCTCGACATGTATGAGCATGCCTATGCCATCGACTTCGGTGCCAAGGCGGCGGCCTATGTCGATGCGTTCATGGGGGCGGTGAACTGGACGTCGGCTGATCGCAGCTTTGCGAAGGTATCGTCCGGGTAGGCTTGGAATGCGCGGCAGTTATTCGACCCCACTCATGCGCGTATCGCGTGGAATGATTGCTGTCGCGCGTGATCGCATGTCGACCCGACGCCCCTATTGAATGGCCGAATCTTTGGATTCCAACCTTCGATAGAAACCCTCGACAATTCTGCACCCTGCTTACACGCTGCCACGACGCAGCTCAGCGAACGCAGATTAGCGTAGGATCGACAAAGATTTCGCGTGATTGTCGCTGGAGCGGGCGAAGGGATTCGAACCCTCGACCCCAACCTTGGCAAGGTTGTGCTCTACCCCTGAGCTACGCCCGCTCGAACGTTTGCGGCCCATTGGTTTAATCCGGTGGGCCGGGGTGAGGCGCGCGGTTAGCATCGGCATTTTCGATTGCCAAGGGGATTCTTCAAGGAATCTTCCCGACTTCTATTTTCCGTGGCAGGGGCCATATGGCAAGAGTGCGTTAAAGGAGCTGACACGTGGCGAGTATGGGATTGAGTATCGAGGACCAGAAATCGGTCGACACCTTCCGCAAGATGGTCGTGGAACCATCCATGACGCAGCTCGTCGTGCTCGATTTCTGGGCCGAATGGTGCGGCCCGTGCAAGGCACTTACACCGCTGCTGGAAAAGGTTTGCAACGAATATGCAGACAAGGGCGTGGTGCTTGCCAAGGTCAATGTCGATGAAGAGCAATTCATCGCCTCGCAATTTCAGGTCAAGTCGATCCCGACAGTCTATGCCATGTTCCAGGGGCAGCCCGTCGCTGATCTGACCAACGCACGCAGCGAATCACAATTGAAGGCACTGCTTGACCAGCTGCTCGCCAAATTTCCGGTGCAGCCGGGCGGCGTCGAGCCGGTGCAGGATGTTACCCCGCTGATCGCCATGGCTGATGATGTGCTGGCCAGCGGCGACGGAGATAGGGCGGCGGATATTTTTGCCCAGATCATCGAAATCGCGCCCGACAACGTTGCCGCCCATGCCGGACTGATCCGCGCGCTGACACTTGCTGGCCGGATCGAGGATGCCGATGCCGTGCTGATCGCAGCCAATCCCAAAGTTGCTGGTGATCCGCTGATGGTGCAGCCCAAAGCCGCGCTTGAGCTGGCAAGGACCAAGCCCGATGACGGCGAGCTCGCTGCTATCCGTGCCGCTGCCGCTGCTGCACCCGATGACATGAGCGCTCAACTCGCTTTCGCCAGCGCAGCCTTTGCCGCCGGTGAACGCGATAGCGCGGCTGATACGCTGCTCGCCATGGTGACTGCCGACCGCGAATGGAACGAAGGTGCGGCACGGGCCAAGTTGCTGCAGATCTTCGAAGCTGTCGGCCTGGAAGACACTTGGGTGTCGACCACGCGCCGCAAGCTTGCCACCGTGCTGTTCGGCTGACCTGTGGCCAAGATCAGGATCTCGATATTTCCGCTGGCGGGCGCCGTGCTCTTTCCCGGCTTGCAGTTACCCCTGCACATTTTTGAGCCGCGCTACCGGGCCTTGGTGAAGGACGCTCTGGCGCGCGACCGGCGCATTGGCATGATCCAGCCGCAACGGGCTGGCGAAGGATCGCCGTTGTTTGAGGTCGGCTGCCTTGGTAAGATCGGTGAGGTTGAGGCGCTTGATGACGGGCGCTTCAATCTGGTGCTCGAAGGCGTGGCGCGGTTTCGCGTGCTGCGCGAGCTCGATGTTACCACTCCGTTTCGCCAGATCGAGGCCGAACTGCTCGAGGACGATGAGGACGAGGCACTGGCCCCGGTTGAACGCGCGCTGTTTGAGCGTGAATCGCGCCGCTTCGCCGATGCGCAGGGCTACCGGGTCGATTGGGAATCGGTGGCGCGGCTTGATGATCATTCGCTGATCAACGGTGTTTCGCAGATCGCCCCGTTCGATCCCGCATCAAAGCAGGCGCTGCTGGAGGCTCCGGGAATTTCCGCACGCTGCGAACTGATGGTGCAACTGATGCAGTTTTTCGCCCGGCGTGATGGTGATGATGAGATTATCACGCTGCAATAGAGCGTAGGGCCATGAACATGGCGCTTTGATCATGCGCGGTTCGGCGATAACCTGCTTGCCATGTCCCGCCTGATCCAGCTCGCTCTTGCCGCCTTGGTCGTCCTGCCCGGCATTGCTCAGGCGGCTGAGGATGATGGCTCCTGCCGCAATGGCATGTTCGCTGAAGAAAACGCCACATTCGCGCTGGCTAGGGTCAGCCCCGGTGGCCGCGCCTATTTCTTCGCCGACATGGACGGCTGCCCGCGGCACGGCACATCCTGCGAAACGAAAAGCTTCGTCATTCCCGGTGATCGACTGGTTATCGGCCGATCACAGGACGCCTTTGTCTGCGCCTATTTTACAAATTCCGGTGGCGGAACGGCTGGCTGGCTGGAAAAATCACGGCTTTTGCCGCTGCCTGTCAATCCCGCGCCGCCGCTTTCAGCATGGCTGGGGAACTGGTCGCGCTATGACTCGGCCAGTCTGACCTTTTCCGCGAATGCCAAAGCACTGCTGGTGAAGGGCCATGCTTTTTGGCCTTCCGCCAATCCTGACCCGCGCTATCGCAAAGGTGGCCCCAACATCGGTGAGATCGATGGCACGGCAACTGTCAAAGGCAACCGTGCGCACGAGGCGGGCTGCGCTGTCAGCTTCACCCTGCTTGGAGACATCCTTGTTGCCGCCGATCCAGGCCGCGAGTGTGACGGGATGAATGTGACGTTCTCTGGCATCTACCTGCGCAAGAAACGCTGACAGCTCACCCCAAAACCACCTTTACCCCATCGACCACATATTGCGCCGCCAGCGCTGCCAGCAGCACGCCGAGCAGCCGGGTGATCACCGCCTCAACCCGTGTGCCGAGCAGCTTCATCAGCGGCCCTGCGGCGGCGAGCGCGGCAAAAGTGAGCAACAACACCGCCAGCATGGCACCGAGGATCGCCAAAGTCGCTTCAGTTCCCTCAGCGCGCGCCATCAGCAGCATGATCGTGGCGATGGAGCCCGGACCGGCGATCATCGGCATGGCCATGGGGAACACCGAAACATCCTCCACCTCAGGAGTCAGCTTGATCTTTTCAGCGCGTTCCTCGCGGCGCTGGGTGCGCTTTTCAAAGACCATGTCGAGTGCGATGACGAACAGCATGATTCCGCCGGCGATGCGGAAGGAGTTCAGCTCGATATGCAGTGCGCCGAGCAGAGCTTCACCGAACAGGGCAAATCCGACAAGGATCAGCGCAGCAATCACGCAGGCACGCGCGGCCATGCTGGTGGCCTGCCGGGCAGTTGCCCCGCTGGTCAGCCCGGCATAGATCGGCGCGCAGCCGGGCGGATCGATGACCACGAACAGCGTCACGAAGGCGGAGATGAACAGATCAAGCATGGCGTCAGCCCGCGCTTGCCGCAGCAACCTGCTCGATCAGCGCGGGCTGCGTGCTGCCATCCTTTGACCATTCGACCGAAAGATTGCGCGCGCCCGATGGATCGACTGTCACCACCCAGCTGAGTGTCCCGTCATCCGATTTGCCACTGCGCTTCGCCGGATCGAGCGGGGGGAGTACCTTGGATTTGGTGTCCTTGACGGCCACCGGACGGAGCGGTTTAGCGGGGCAATCGGCGATATGAGCAGAAAGCATTTCGGGGGCGGCCAGCGGCGCTTTCAGATCATCGCCGTGATCGAGCACCCATTTGTAATCGCCCTTCTTCTGACGCTGCCAAATGGTAGTGAAATATCCACTGCCGTTAGGCCTCTGCCATGCACCGTGGCTGAGGATCAGACTGCCATCGCAGCTCGACCAGACCTCATGCGGTTGCCACTTGACCGCTACGGGAGGATTGGCCCGTCCTTTCAGCCAAGCCTGTGCATAGACCATCTTCGGAGTGAACATCACCGCATCTGGCGTGGCGGTAGCAGCAAAGGCGGTCCACTGACCTTTTTCCTGAGCCAGCTGCGCGAAAGCAATTTCCGCCGCGATGGCAGCGCTGGGATTGGCATAGGAGTTGCGCCCCGGTAGCGCGCGCTTGTCTTCCGCCCCGGCCGCGCCCGATAAAACAAGTGCCGCAGCGGCGAGCAGGATCAAATGCTTCATATCAGCCTTCTAGCCGAATAGCTGCACATGGAAACCCTTCGTCATTGCGAGGAGCGAAGCGACGCGGCAATCCAGAGTCCAGCGCGCAACGCTCTGGATTGCTTCGCTCCGCTCGCAATGACGAAGCTAGAAGCCTAGGGGCTGTTGAGATTCAAGCGATAAGTCACTGATTACACAATAAATCGTCATTCCTGCTTTCGCGGGAATGACGAAGCTGGGTTTTACGTTCTTCGAGGAATGGAATCTCAACAGCCCCTAAAGCGCAGCCTCGTCCAGTTCTATCCCGGCGTTGCGGTGCGCTGCAACCAGCGTGTTGCGCAACAGAACGGCAATGGTCATCGGCCCGACCCCGCCCGGAACCGGGGTGATGGCACCGGCAACCTGGGCCACCGATGCATAATCGACATCGCCGACCAAGCGCCCCTTGTCGGCACCATCGGCGGGCGGCAGGCGATTGATGCCAACGTCGATCACGCAAGCACCCGGCTTGATCCAGTCACCCTTGACCATTTCAGCCCGGCCCACAGCAGCGACGACGATATCGGCGCGGCGGACCACGTCCGCCAAATCCTTGGTCCGGCTGTGCGTCACGGTCACGGTGCAGCTTTCTGCCAGCAGCAGCGCCGCCATCGGCTTGCCGACGATGTTCGAGCGGCCAATCACCACGGCATCAAGCCCCGAAAGGCTTCCCAGCCGGTCTTTCAGCAGCATCAGGCAGCCCAGCGGCGTGCAAGGGACAAAACCCGGCAGGCCGACCGACAGCCGCCCGGAATTGACGACATGGAAGCCGTCCACATCCTTGTCAGGATTAATCGCGGCGATGACCTGCTGCTCGTCGATATGATCGGGCAGCGGCAGCTGGACGAGGATGCCGTCCACTGCCGGGTCGGCATTGAGCCGTTCGACTATATCGAGCAGCGCGCCTTCGGCACAATCGGCGGGCAGTCTGTGTTCAAAGCTATTCATGCCGCAGGCGACGGTCTGCTTGCCCTTGCTGCGGACATAGACCTGACTGGCCGGATCTTCGCCGACCAGCACCACGGCGAGGCCCGCCTTGCGTCCCGCATGAACCTCAAACTTCGCCGCCTCGATAGCGATGCGGGCGCGGAGCGCTTCGGCGAAGGCCTTTCCGTCGATGATGGGGCCGTCGATGATTGCGGCGGTCATGCCAGTGCCGAGTAGGCTAGGTTCTTGAACACGATCTGCAGCACCGTCAGCCCGATGATCAACACCATGGGTGAGAGATCGAGCGCACCGGTCGCGGGCATGATACGCCGGATCGGCCTGAGCAGCGGCTCAAGAATGGCGTTCACCGCCTGCCACAGCGCGGCAACCAGATTGTTGTGCAGATTGACCACGTTGAACGTGATCAACAGACTCAGAACAAATTGCACGATCACGACCGTGACGACGATCGAGATCAGATATCCCACTATTTCGAACAATGTGACGAAGATCACTTTGGGTAGCCCTTATTGGTAAGCGTTAGCTGGCTGATAGCCGAGGCCGAGCGCCAAGTCACGGGCAGACAGTTTTCAAAAAAGTCATGGGATCATCTGTCGAGCGTCATGCTCTCAATATGCCAGCGCCGTTGCTCAGCCGACGAACCATCGACATCGTTGACGCGGCGCATGCGCACGGTTCCCTGCTGCTTTTCCGCGCCATCATTGGCGGAAAGCGAGACCGATACCTCGTAATAGAGTGAGCCCGCCGCACCTTCGGCCTCGCCTTCGCCGAAGGTCAGCTCGGGATTGCCGAACTGGCGGAACTGGTTGCGGATCTGATCGACGCTCATATCGGCATTCTCACCCCAGACACGATAGGCGGCAGTCCAGTCGCCCGCAGCAATGGCGCTGGCGTAGAATCGCAGCACCCGGCCCGGATTTTCGGTCTGGCGAAGCGCTGGCCAATCAAGCTCGGCGACGGATGGCGTGGCACTGGGTGTGGCCGTGGGTTCGAGACTGGCCGATGCACCGGCATCAGGAGCCGTAGTGGCCTCTGCTGAATCGTCAGGTTGCGCCGCTTTGCAGCCGGTGAGTGCCAGCGCCAGCACGGCAGCCAGCACGATCTTGCGGGAAATATGCATCGGTTGTGCTTCTTCCTATGCGCCCTGCTTCACTTCCGGATCAGCGTGCCTGCGCCTTGCGAGGTGAACATCTCGATCAGCATGGCGTGGCTGATCCGCCCGTCCAGCACGACCGCCGCATCGCAGCCTGCCTCCACCGCGTGGACGCAGGTTTCCAGCTTGGGAATCATGCCACCGCTGATCGTGCCGTCGGCTTGCAGCTTGGCAATATCAGCCGGGTTGAGATCGGTGAGCAGATTGCCCGCCTTATCGAGCACGCCCTTGACGTCGGTCAACAGGAACAGCCGCGCCGCGCCGATGGCCGCCGCAATCGCACCTGCCATGGTATCGGCATTGATGTTGTAAGTTTCGCCATCCTCACCCACCGCGATGGGGGCGATCACCGGGATCATTCCCGCCGCGCAGATGGTTTCGATCAGCGTGGTATCAACCTTCGCCGGTTCGCCAACGAAACCAAGGTCGATCACTTGTTCGATCTGGCTATCCGGATCGCGCGTCGTGCGCTGCACCTTGCGCGCGGTGACGAGGCCGCCATCCTTGCCCGAAATGCCCACCGCCTTGCCGCCGGCCCCGGCGATCCAGCGGACGATCTCCTTGTTGATCGCGCCCGAGAGCACCATTTCGGCGACTTCGGCGGTCGCCTTGTCCGTCACCCGCAGGCCATCGACAAAGCGGCTTTCGACGCCCAGCTTTTTGAGCATCGCGCCGATCTGCGGCCCGCCGCCGTGGACGACGACCGGGTTGATGCCAACCGCCCGCAGCAGCACTACGTCCTGCGCAAAATCATGCGCCAGATCGGGATCGCCCATGGCGTGGCCGCCATATTTGACCACAAAGGTGCGCCCTTCATAGCGCTGCAAATAGGGCAGTGCCTCGACGAGGGTTTCGGCCTTGGTCAATGTTGAAGGATCGTGGGGATTTGCCATGGCGCTGCCCTTTAGACCTTGCGGCGCGGAATTGAAGTGATTTTGCGTCTCACTTTGCCTGATCCAGCTTGCGGCCATAGTGGACCACTACCCAGATGATCAGCGGAATCATCACCGCCGAAAGCACCACCTTGGCCAGCATCTGCCCCATCATCAGATCAGCAATCGGGCGCACACCGTAGAACGAGATGCTGATAAACAGCAGCGTATCAACGATCTGCGATAGTGCAGCGGCCACGAAGCCGCGCAGGCTGGCATAGGCACCGCCGCCGGTCCGCAGCTTGTTGAAGATCCAGACATTGAGCGTCACCGAGGTGCCATAGGCGATGATCCCGGCAAACATCATCCGCCAACTCTGGCCCAGAATCACCGGGAAAGCTTCCTTGGCGGGTTCATACATGCCGGGGTCTGTCGGGAGTTGCAGCACGAACAGCGTCAGCAAGATCGCAGCGACCAGTGGAATGAAGCCATAGCGCACCAGCCTGTTGGCCACGTCCTTGCCATGCAGTTCGGCAATGCCGCTGGAAATGCCGACCAGCGTCAGGAACGGAAAAATTCCCGCCTCGACCGCCAGTGGCCCCAAGGCCACCTGCTTTGCCCCCAGCACGCCGCCCAGCGTGACCATGCCGCCATAGAACAGCGAAAACAGAAAGAGCGAGCGGGGGATGGTTGCTGGTGTCGTCATGACTAAGGTCTAGCGAGGTTAATCGCGCTGGGGAAGTGCGGCTTGAGGGGGCTGTTCACACCTGTGTTAGCCGGTTAGGCTCATGCCAGCCCGATTACGCGGCAGGGGTAACTTGATCCATGAACGTCCTCAACAGTGTCCTGGGAATGGCCCTCATCCTTCTGCTTGCTTACCTGCTGTCATCTGATCGCAAGGCGATCCGCTTGCGGGTGGTTGGTGCGGCCTTTGGCTTGCAGGCGGGACTGGCGGCGCTGGTGCTTTATTCAAAGCCCGGTAATGCCGCATTGCAAGGCGCAGCCTCGGGCGTCAGCAGCCTGTTGGGCTATGCTCATGCCGGTACCGCGTTTCTGTTCGGATCGCTGGCCAACCCCGAAATCGGTGGCACCAGCTTCGCCATTTCGGCGCTACCGGTGATCATCTTCTTCGCCGCGCTGATTTCCATCCTCTATTACCTCGGCATCATGCAACTGATCATCAAGTGGATCGGCGGCGCGCTGGAGATGATCACCGGTGTGACCAAGGTTGAGAGCCTTGGCGCCGCATCCAACATCTTTGTCGGCCAATCGGAAAGCCCCTTGGTGGTGCGGCCTTACCTCGCGGCACTGACCCCGTCGCAGCTGTTTTGCCTGATGACGGTGGGCATGGCAGGTGTCGCCGGGACCATTCTCGCCGCCTATGCCTCGATGGGTATCCGCATCGATTACCTTGTCGCCGCCGCCTTCATGTCGGCACCAGGCGGTATCCTGATGGCCAAGATCATCATGCCCGATCCCAAGGGGGTGCCGATTGCCGAGCCTGATGAAGTCACGATCTCTGGCCTTGAAGAAGAAGCCCCGGCGAACCTGATCATGGCGGCATCGCAAGGCGCGCAGACCGGCGTCAAACTCGCGGTGGCAGTCGGTGCCATGGTGCTGGCCTTCGTCGCGCTGGTGGCGCTGGCGAATGGTATCCTTGGCGGCATCGGCGGCTGGTTCGGCTATCCCGAACTCTCGTTCCAGCTGATCCTCGGCTATGTCTTCGCGCCGATCTTCCTGCTGCTCGGTGCGCCCGATTGGGCCGAAGCGATGCGCGCGGGCGGATTTTTCGGCACCAAAGTGGTGCTCAATGAATTCGTCGCCTTCATCGATCTGGGGCAGGTGAAAGATCTCAGCGAGCGCACGGTTGCCATCGTCACTTTCGCGCTCTGCGGCTTTGCCAATTTCAGCTCGATTGCCATTCAAATGGCAGTGACCGGCAGCCTTGCGCCCAACCAGCGCCCGGTGATCGCCAAGCTGGGGATCAAGGCGCTGATCGCCGGGAGCTTGTCCAACCTGATGAGTGCGGCACTCGCCGGACTGTTCCTCGGGCTTTAGAAATGCCGGTTCTGCGCGGCTAAACTCTCCGAAACGGAGGAAAACCGCGTAACTCCCCGGATAGGAATTTGCAGGCCAAACGCGTGATCCCTGCGCGCATGGCACTCACAATCATCGCATCCGCCGCCCTCTTTGCGCTCTGCGCCAATGGCCCCCGCACAACCTGCGTCGTCGATGGCGATACTTTCTGGCTGAACGGCGAGAAGGTGCGCATCGCCGATATCAACGCGCCCGAAACCCACGGCGCGCGCTGCACCTTCGAGCAATCACTGGGCGATGCGGCGACGCGGCGTCTGACAGCGCTGCTCAACGCTGGCCCCTTCGTGCTGGAGGTGCAAGGCCGCGAGCGGGACCGCTATGGCCGTTTGCTGCGCATCGTTACCCGCAAAGGGCGCAGTCTGGGCAGCCAGCTGGTCAGCGAAGGCTATGCCGAGACATGGCGCGGCAAGCGATCAGACTGGTGCGTCCTTTCGCAGTGATCCGGCCCTCTTAACCATCAATAAAGCCTGACCATGGTAACACGGCTTACCCGGGCGACAATCATGCCTGCCCGACCGCCAAGGAAAGGGGCCGCCTATGCCCATTACCGACGCATCGCATGACGCCGCTGGCCGCCGCAGCGCTGAGCGCCGCAAGGCCAAGCCGGACGACCTAATCTTTCCCGATCGCCGCCAGGCCGATCGCCGGTCTGGCGATGATCGGCGCGATCAGCCGCGCATCGACGATTAGGGTCAGGACCGGCTTTGTTGCATAACTCCGCGCGGGCCTGAACCATCCTTTATTTAGGATTACTACCCAACACGAACGGTATTGGGTGTGCCTATTTGCGAGAAGCGATTGAGGATTGCAGCACGGACTTTGAGCTCGGTTATCTGACGATCGAAGG
>CAMDQO010000050.1 GCA_945906105.1 Novosphingobium sp. Chol11
GGATTTATACCCATTGATCAGCCAGATGGTCTGCTGGAAGAGCTGCATGCGGCCGCGGATTGGGCGGCAATGGCGGCAGTTCTGGATCGCCGTCTGATGCGGCAAGCCGCTGGCTGCAGCGAAGACCGGGTGGGCAAGGCGGCCCGGCAGATGCGCGAAATGCGCGGCCTGGTCACGATCAAGGATCTGGCGGAGGAAGCAGGGCTATCGATCCACCAGTTCCAGCGCCGTTTCCGCGCATTGACCGGCCTCAACCCCAAGCACTACGCGCGCATCTGCCGCGTCTCTCACGCTGTCCACCTGAAGGAACTGAACCCGGCGGCTTCGTGGACCACGGTGGCGATTGACAGCGGCCACACCGATCAATCGCACTTCATCCGTGATTTCAAGGCGCTGACCGGCGTGCTGCCGCGCGATTTCCTGCGCGATCAGGCCCCAATCCTGCGCCACCCGAAGTGGGAGGGTTAGGGTGAGGAATGCCTGAAATCTGAACCACATGTATCCTCCCCTGGAAGGGGAGGTGGCAGCACTCTTGGGCTGACGGAGGGGTGACAACGCTGGCGTGGATACCCCTCCGACTGCCTTTCTGGCAGCCACCTCCCCCACAGGGGGAGGATCGAAGTGATCCATAATTCCAGCAACTTGCTCTATCACTTCCGACAGGCAAATTAACCCAGCTTCTGCACCATCAGCGCCTGCAAGTCCGCCTCGGGCCGCGCGCCGTAGTGCGAGATGATCTCTGCCGCCGCGATGGCTCCCATCCGCAGAGATTCGGCATCACTGCGCCCGCGCACATGGCCAAACAGGAATCCGGCGGCGAACAGATCGCCTGCGCCGGTGGTATCGATCACCTTGGCAACCGGCTCCGCTGGCACCTCCGAACGTAGGCCGCCGCTGACAGCCACTGCGCCCTGTTCGCTGCGGGTGACAACCAGAGTTGGCACCTTGGGCGAAAGGGCGGCAAGGCCTGCGTCAAAATCATCAAGCCCGGTCAGCGCCGCCAGTTCAACGTGGTTGGCAAACAGGATATCGATCTCACCCGCATCGATCAGCGCGCGGAAATCGTCGCCGTGGCGGGCGATGACAAAGGCATCGGACAGGGTGAAGGCAACCTTGCGGCCAGCACCGCGCGCTGCAGCAATCGCGCGGCGCATGGCGGCGCGGGGCTCTTCAGGATCCCAAAGATAGCCTTCAAGATAGAGCACCGCAGCATCGGCAATCGCCGCTTCGTCCAACTGGGCGGCGGGCAAAAACTGCGAGGCACCAAGGAACGTATTCATCGTGCGCTGGCCGTCAGGTGTCACGAAAATCAGGCAGCGCGCAGTTGGCGGATCACCAGCGCGGGCTGGCGTCGCAAAGCTGATCCCGCCGGCGCGGATATCATGCGCGAAAACCTCGCCCAGCTGATCGTCGGCAACTTGACCAATGAAGGCGCATTTGGCCCCCAGCGCGGCGAGGCCAGCCAGCGTATTCGCCGCTGAACCGCCCGAAATCTCGCGCGCCGGGCCCATTGCTTCATAGAGCGCGTGGGCCTGATCTGTATCGATCAGCGTCATGCCGCCGCGCGTCATGCCCAGCTTTTCGATCAGCGCATCCTCACAAGGTGACATGACATCGACGATGGCATTGCCGATGGCGATGACGTCGGTAGTGGGTGCGGACATGGGGAATCTTTCATCTTGGCAGCAGTGATGCGGCGCGCCTAGCGCCCACCTGCCCCTTGGGCAAGACCGACGGCGTTGACACAATGTGGCAGGTAGGGGATTCGGGGTGCAAGATGCGTATCACCATCCTCCTTCCGCTGGCTCTCGGCTTGGCGCTCTCCGCTTGTGGTGGCAGCGGGCCGGCTCCGGTCAAGTCTGTGAGCAATGCCCCGCCGCCAAAATCCATCAAGGGCACACCGATACGCCCGCCCTCGCGAATGATGCCGCCGCGCCCGGTGGTGCTGGCGCTTCCCGGCCTTGAAGGCGTGATCGGCGCGAGCAATGATGCGCTGATCCGCCAGTTCGGTTCGCCCCGGCTCGATGTCTGGGAAGGCGATGCGCGCAAGCTGCAATATTCGGGCCTCACCTGTGTGCTCGATATCTATCTCTATCCCTCCGCCGCCGGGCGTGAGCCGCAAGCGACCTATGTCGAAGCGCGGCGGCCAAGCGATGGCAAAGAGGTTGACCGGCAGGCCTGCATTTCCGCGCTAAGGAAACGTTAGAGGGTTTGCGCGCATAGTCCCCCCGATTTCAATTGGGGACCTGCCCGTAATGACTATGCATTTCCGCGCGCTTGCCGATGCCATCGCAGCTGATGGCGCGATCACACCGCAAGAAATTCTCAGCCTGCGCCAGACCGGCTGGTCTGACGGCGTCATTTCTCCCGAAGAGGCAGAGGCAGTGTTCGCGATCAATGATCGTGTCGCTGCGCCGACCGAAGAGTGGAGCGATTTTTTCGTCGAGGCGCTCAGCGAATTTGTCGTCAACGGACTGGAGCCCAAAGGCTATGTCGAACCGAGCCAGGCCGACTGGCTGATTTCGCGCATCGATCACAACGGGCATCTCGATTCGCTGACCGAGCTGGAGCTGCTGGTCAAGGTGCTGGAAAAGGCCGTCAATGTGCCGCAGCGCCTGAAGGACTATGGCCTTGCCCAGATCGAGCAGGCCGTCCTGACCGGTGAAGGCCCGACGCGTGCGGGCGGCGCGCTTGAAAAGGGCAATGTCACAGCCGGTGAAGTCGCGCTGCTGCGCCGGATGATCTTTGCTCAGGCTGGTGATCGGCCGGCGGCGGTGAGACAGAGCGAAGCCGAAATGCTATTCCGCCTGAAGGATGCGGCGCTGGCTGCGGATAATGCGCCCGAATGGCGGCGCCTGTTCGTGCAAGGCGTCGGCAATTACCTGATGGCATTCAGCAGCTATGAGCCGCTGTCAAACGAACGCGCCGCACAGCTCGAAAAATTCATGGGCAGCGCCACGCCCAGCCTGCTCGGCTTTGCCGCCCGCATGGTCCGCGCAGATATCGGATCGGGTATGCGCGCGGTGTTTGGCCGCAAGGGCGTATCGCCCGATCAGAATGCAGCTCTCGCCTCGGCGGCGGAAGTAACACATCAGGAAAACACCTGGCTACAAGGCCAGATCGACGCCAACGATCAGCTGGATGCCTATGATCAGGCGCTGCTCGATTTCCTGAAGGAAGGGTGATCCGGCCTAAACGGTAAAGCTCTCACCGCAGCCGCAAGAACCTTTGGCATTGGGGTTGGCGAAAGTGAAACCGGCGGTGAAATCGTCCTCGACCCAGTCCATCGTGCTGCCGACGAGATACAGCACCGAGCCGCCATCGATGAAAAACAGCCCGCCCGGTGTGACGATGCGTTCGTCCATGGGATCGGCCGCAGTCACATAGTCCACCGAATAGGCGAGGCCCGAGCAACCCCGGCGCGGGGTGGACAGTTTGACTCCGATGGCACCTTCGGGAGCCTCAGCCATCAGCTTGGCAATCCGCGCTTCGGCAGACGGCGTCAGCACAACAGCGGCGGGCAGCGGGCGGCGCGTTTTGACTTCGGTCATCACAGCATTCCCAGTTCAAGGCGCGCTTCGTCGCTCATCTTGGCGGGATCCCATGGCGGATCCCAGACCAGATTGACCTCGGCATCGCGCACACCGGGCGCCGCGCCAACGCGCAGTTCGACCTCTCCCGGCATCGATTCGGCAACCGGGCAATGCGGCGTAGTCAGTGTCATCGAGACAACAACGCCGCAATTATCATCGACCTCAACGCCATAGATCAGGCCAAGATCATAGATGTTGACCGGAATTTCCGGATCGAAAATGTCCTTGAGCGCGGCAATGACGCCTTCGTAGATATCGCCGCCGGGCGCACCGGGGGACAGGCCTTCGGGCTTCTCGGCCAGAAAGCCTTCAAGGTAGTCGCGTTTGCGCTCGAGCTTGTCGCCAAGGCTTTCTGGCACAGATTCGTCCTCGACCCGGGCGCGCGGCGGGGCTTCGACGCTGTCGACCTCTTCAACCGCAAATTTGGGTTCTTCCCCAATAGCCTGTGTCATTAGGCAAATATCCTTTTGGTCCGTTCAATGCCGCGCAGCAGCGCCGCTATGTCATTCTCATCACTATACAATCCGAAACTTGCCCGCGCGGTGGCTGGCACGCCAAGGTGGTCCATCAATGGCTGGGCACAGTGATGCCCGGCGCGGATCGCCACGCCCTCTTCGTCCAATATGGTGCCGAGGTCGTGTGGATGCACCCCATCGAGCGCAAACGAGACGATTCCGGCGCTCTCCTCCGGCCCGAACAGCATGATTGAATTGAGCTTGCGCAGTTCCTCGCGCAGAGTCGCAACCAGCGCCACTTCATGCGCGTGGATCGCGGGCAGGCCGACAGCCGAGACATAGTCCACCGCCGCGCCCAGCCCGATGGCTTCGATAATCGCCGGGGTTCCCGCCTCAAACCGCTGCGGCGGCGCGGCATAGGTGGTGCGCTCAAAAGTCACGCGGTCAATCATCGCGCCGCCGCCGTGCCATGGCGGCATGGCCTCCAGAATTTCCGCCCGCGCCCACAGCGCCCCGATCCCGGTCGGGCCATAGAGCTTGTGCGCGGAAAAGACGTAGAAATCGCAATCAAGCGCCGCGACATCAACTATAAGGCGTGGCACCGCCTGACAGCCATCGAGCAGCAGCTTGGCCCCCACCGCATGGGCAAGATCAGCCGCGCGGGCCGCATCAAGCGTCGATCCCAGCACGTTGGAAACATGGGCGAAGGCCACCAGCTTGTGCGCCGGAGTCAGCATGGCTTCAGCGGCATCAAGATCGATCTGGCCATCTTCCGTCAGCGGGCAGACATCGATCTCCACCCCTGTCCGGTCCCGCAGCAGCTGCCAGGGAACAATGTTGGAATGATGCTCCAGCACTGAGAGCAGAATGCGGTCACCCGCCTTCAGGTTGGACTGCCCCCAGGTCTGCGCCACCAGATTGATCGCCTCGGTCGCGCCGCGCGTGAAGACGATTTCGGCTTCCAGCCCGCCGATGAACGCCGCCACCTTGGCCCGCGCCGCCTCAAAGGCCAGCGTCATGTTCGCCGAGCGTGCATAGACCCCGCGATGCACCGTCGCATAATCCGCGCCGCCCGCGCGCAGCATCGCATCAAGTACCACTTGCGGTTTTTGCGCCGTGGCGGCGGTATCGAGATAGTGCCAGTCCTTGAGGCCGGCAAAATCGGCTTTAGTCCGTGCGGAAACTGAGCTGGTTATGGCTGATATTACCGACATGGCTTTGTTGTCCATGTCCCGGCACGCTTGCCGCGATAGCATTTCCACCGCTCACCCGCCATGTTGACCGCCCAGCCGCTCACACCTTTGTCGAGACCCAATCGCCACTGTCCTGCGGACACACTATCGTCGAGATAGCCCTCCGCCGTAATCGTCAGGATGAACGTGTAATTCCTGAGCGGATCCTTGATCATCCGCACGGTAAGCTGCGGACGGCCTTCGCCTGATTCCGGGAAATTCGGAATGTAGAATTTTACCGCATCCAGCGGGGAATGGAACAGATCGTTCGGCAAGTCTCGCTGTTTGAATCCCAAGTTTGCCGGGTCCTCAACCTGGCCTTTCGCGGGAGGTATAGTGTCGGCAGCGGCGGCGCTCGCCCAGATCATGGCGGCGGCGGCGCAGAGCAATCTTACGCTCATACCAAAGCCCCCAACCGGTCCAGCGCCAGAGCCTGAAGCCGTTCTTCTTCGGGCGCTCCAGTAAAGGCCTCAGCAATGAACGCCTGCAACATCAGCTTCTTGGCCTCACCTGGCGGCAGTCCGCGTGAGGCGAGGTAGAACAGCGCGCCTGCATCAAGCTCCCCTACAGCGCAGCCATGTGCGCATTTGACGTCATCGGCGTAGATTTCAAGTTCGGGCTTGGCATTGGCCGTCGCCGTCCGGTCGAGCAGCATGGCGCGCACCGATTGTTCGCTATCGGTGCCACCCGCCCCGCGCGCCACGGCAACCTTGCCAAGATAAGTGCCGGTGGATTCGCCCGCCAGCACTGATCGGATCACCTGGCGGCTGCTGGCACCCGGAGCCAGGTGCGTGACCTCGGTGACAATCTCCAGCACTTGCGCGCCCGCGCCCAGCTGCGCCGCGCCGAGTGTGAACTGCGCGCCCTCACCCAGCCGCGCATCAATCGCCAGACGGCCAAAGCTGGCCTCGGCATTGAGCACGCGCAGATCATAGCTCGCGCCAGCTTCCAGCGTGATGATCAGATGGCGGGCAATGGCTCCGCCGCCTTCCAGCACCACGGACAAGGCTTGGCTCACCCCCGCCGCAATGGTGATTTCCTCACGCGCGACCGGCCAGACGCCAGCCAGCGCAGCCAAATCCGCGTAGCGGAAAGCTTCATCCTTGCGAGTAGGAAGGGCGGCAACAGTCATGTTCGCGCAACCCCTTTGCGCCTTTGCGCCTTTGCGTGAACCAATTTTGACTCACGCAAAGGCGCAAAGGCGCAAAGAAATAGGGGGGCTGCGCCGCTCATGCCACCGCCTCGTAACCCTGTTCTTCAAGCTGGTGCGCCAGCTCCGGTCCGCCGGTTTTGACGATGCGGCCATCCGCCAAAACATGAACGAAGTCGGGCTTCACATAGTCGAGCAGCCGTTGGTAATGCGTGATCAGCAGCACCGCCTTGTCAGGCCGCCGCATGATCGCATTGATGCCATCGCCAACAATCCGCAGCGCATCGATATCGAGGCCGGAGTCGGTCTCATCGAGAATCGCCAACCTGGGATCGAGGATGCCCATCTGCACCATCTCGGCGCGCTTTTTCTCGCCGCCTGAAAAGCCGACATTCACCGGCCGCTTGAGCATTTCCATATCCATCTTGAGCAGCGCCGCCTTCTCGCGCGCCAGCTTGAGAAACTCCCCGCCCGAAAGCGGCGCTTCCCCGCGAGCCCCGCGCTGCGCATTGGCGCTCTCGCGCAGGAACTGGACGAAGGACACGCCGGGAATCTCGACCGGATACTGGAAGCCAAGGAACAGGCCGAGCGCGGCGCGTTCGTGGGGGGCGAGGGCGAGCAGGTCGTCGCCGTTGAACTCGACCGAACCGCCAGTCACCTCATAACCGGGCCGCCCGCCGAGCACATAGCCCAGCGTCGATTTGCCCGCGCCATTCGGCCCCATGATCGCATGGATCTCGCCCGCATTGATGGAGAGCGAGAGCCCCTTGAGGATGGGTTTTTCCGCGACGGTGGCGGAGAGGTTATTTATTTTGAGCATAGCTGACATACGACAAGTTCATTCCGAATTCGTCCTGCTGAAGACCAACCTTCAGAAGGATCACGTTTGTTTTCTTGCTGTTACCGCCCATGGTAAACCTCATCCGGGTGCTTTTCGGCCCAGATGCCGGCGGCTTGTTCCAGCATCGCGATGTCGAGAAAGCCCTGCGCAGCACTCTCAGGATCGTCACCGCCGCTCTTCATGTTCTTGGTAATGGTCTTGGCGATCACCTCAACAGCAGCGGGGCGCAGGTTGCCGCACATCGACTTGGCAAGTTCGAGCGACTCATCGAAATCGTCGCTCTTCTCAGCCCCCGGATTGCGGAAGTTTTCGATCACGCACTGGCTGTAAATCCGCACGGCGCGTGGCGGCTGCTTCGCCTGCACCGGACTGAGGAGCACCGGGCTGGCGAGCAGCAGTGGCAGCGCGGCGCACAGAATGATCCTCCCCTGCAAGGGGAGGTGGGCGGTCGCAGACCGGTCGGAGGGGTGGCCCGCTATCGAGAGGGCAATACCCCTCCACCACCGCTTCGCTGCGGTCCCCCTCCCCTTGCAGGGGAGGATTTTCAGGAGCGCATTCACCCCACAGACCCCTCAAGCGAAATCCCCAGCAGCTTCTGCGCTTCCACCGCGAATTCCATCGGCAACTGCTTCAAGACCTCTTTGGCAAACCCGTTGACGATCAGCGCCACCGCCTCTTCCTGACCCAGACCGCGCTGCATCGAATAGAACAGCTGGTCGTCGGAAATCTTGCTGGTGGTGGCTTCGTGTTCGATCTGCGCCGAAGGATTGCGCACCTCGATATAGGGCACGGTATGCGCGCCGCATTCACTGCCGAGCAGCAACGAATCGCACTGGGTGAAATTGCGCACGCCTTCTGCCCCCGGCGCGACGCGCACCAGTCCGCGGTAGGTGTTGTTGCTCTTGCCCGCCGAAATGCCCTTGGATATGATCGTGCTGCGGCTGCCTTTGCCGTTGTGGATCATCTTGGTGCCGGTATCGGCCTGCTGGTAATTGTTGGTGACGGCGACCGAGTAGAACTCACCGACCGAATCCTCGCCATTGAGCACACAGCTGGGATATTTCCACGTCACCGCCGAGCCGGTCTCGACCTGCGTCCAGCTCACTTTGCTCCGCTTGCCCTGGCACAGCGCGCGCTTGGTGACGAAGTTGTAGATGCCGCCCAGCCCCTCGGCATTGCCCGGATACCAGTTCTGCACGGTGGAGTATTTGATCTCGGCATCGTCCATCGCCACCAGTTCGACCACGGCGGCGTGGAGCTGGTTTTCATCGCGCATCGGCGCGGTGCAGCCTTCGAGGTAGCTCACATAGCTGCCCTTTTCCGCGACGATCAACGTCCGCTCAAACTGGCCGGTGTTTTCGGCGTTGATGCGGAAATAGGTGGAGAGTTCCATCGGGCAGCGTACGCCTTCGGGGACGTAAACGAAGGTGCCGTCGGAAAACACCGCGCAGTTGAGCGCGCTGAAATAGTTGTCGTGCATCGGCACGATCTTGCCCAGCCAGCGCTTCACCAGATCGGGGTATTCCTTGATCGCTTCGGAGATCGATCGGAAGATGACGCCCGCTGCCTCCAGCTCCTTGCGGAAGGTCGTGGCGACCGAAACCGAATCAAACACCGCATCGACCGCGATCTTGCGCGCGCCTTCCACCCCGGCGAGCACTTCCTGCTCCGCGATAGGTATGCCGAGCTTTTCATAAACGCGCAGGATTTCGGGATCGACCTCATCCAGAGAACCGATCTTCGGCTTGGCGCGCGGCGCGGCGTAGTAATAGGCGTCCTGATAATCGATTGGCGGCACATTAAGCTTGGCCCAATCGGGCGCGGTCATGGTCAGCCAGTGGCGATAGGCTTTCAGCCGCCAATCAAGCATCCATTCCGGCTCACCCTTTTTGGCGGAGATGAAGCGGACGGTATCTTCGGAAAGGCCTTTAGGGGCAAAATCGGTTTCGATGTCCGATGCCCAGCCGTGTTCGTAATCGGCAGCCTTCGAGGCAGCATCGCGCGCGGCCTGATCGGGGAGGGCGATTGTTTCGTTCATGCAACTGCTCCCGCCAGTTGAGTCAGCGGCACACTCGCCAGTGCGCCGCGCAGGGTGGCGTTGACTTGCGGCCAGTGCGGACGCAGCGAGCAGGCGCTTTCCAGCCCGCAATCGTGGCGGCCATGTTCGCTGCACGATGTCAGCGTGATCGGGCCTTCGATAGCCTCGACAATATCGGCGAGCGTGATCGCCGCTGCCGGACGCGCCAGCTTGAGTCCGCCGCCCACCCCGCGCGAGGAGCGCAGCAGGCCGGCGGCGGTCAATGTGCTGACCAGCTTTTGCACGGTTGGCACTGGCAGTCCGGTTTCCTCGGCCAGTTGCGCCGCCGAAACGCGCACACCGCCACAATGCCGCGCAGCAGCGCTCATGGTAACAACGGCGTAATCGGCCATGGATGACAGGCGCATGATGGGCGCTCCGGCTAAATCAGAGTGATTCGTTCCGGTTTCATCTAGGCGTGGACTCTGCAGATTACAATTGCCCTGTTGCAGCCCAATAACAGCGGCACAAAAAAGGCGGACCGCCAGCCGAAGCCAGGGTCCGCCAAGAAGTTGAGGAACTCGCGGCTTTGTTGCGTAATTGCGCGCGGGGGATTCCTCCGGGGAATCTAATGCGTTAAGTTGGCTCATGCCCAAGCCAGCGCCACCAAAATATCGCACAACGAACTGGAGCGCGTATAACGCCGCTCTGAAGCAGCGTGGATCGCTGGATA
>CAMDQO010000051.1 GCA_945906105.1 Novosphingobium sp. Chol11
ATAAGCCGGTACAGCTTCCTGTACGGCATCAGCATCCATTCCATAAAAACCCCCTTGCACCGCCTCATCAGTCCCGGGCGGAGTGGCAAGGCACCATAAAGCGGCTTGTAAGGCAAACAAAAAAAGGGGGCCGTCGAAGGCCCCCTTTCCGTGTATCCTGTCGCCCTTGCCTCAGAAGCGGTAACGCGCGCTGACGCCGTAGGTGCGTGGCTCGCTGGGATAACCAGAGATCGAACCCGACTGTGCCGGTGAATCGAAGATCTGCAGGATCGTGCGCTTGTTCAGGATATTGCGCCCCCAGACAGTCAGCCCCAAGCCATTGTTGAAGTCGTAGGTGATCGAGCCATTGACCAGATCAATCGTCTGCTTGAACGATTCTGCCGCAGCGATGGCCGGGGCATAGTCAGCAGCCGTGCCGGTGGCCGGAAGACCTGTGATCGCATTCTTGACGACGAGACCCGGCAGACCTTCAACCAGCTTGAACGGCGCTTCGTGGTGCCAATCGGCATTGAAGATAACGCGTTGGCCATTGCTGAACTCGTGATTCCACTGCGCACCAATAGTCGATGACCATTGCGTCACCCCGCCCGGCCGTGTGCCGGTGAGGTTGCCGACGCCCGAAAGCAGGAAGTCATCATACTTTGGATCAAGATAGGTCACGCCGAAGGTGAAGGTCAGCTCAGGCGAGGGCTTGAGTGTGCCTTCGAATTCGACACCGAAAGCTGATTGCTTGCCCGCATTAGCGAGGAAAAAGCCGGTGCCGGTGAAGATGTTTGACTGGAAGCCCTTGATCGACTGTTTGAACACCGCGATGTTGGCGGTGCCTATATCCCATTTGCCCTTGAGGCCCGCCTCATAGACAGTCGAGCTTTCAGGCCCGGCAAAGCGGCTGCCCGAGGACAGATTGGCAAGGCGCAGGCCGCTGTATGTGGCATTGGAATTGATCGTAGCCAGATCACCCGGAGTCGGGCGGCTATCGCGCGAGAGGTTGACCGAAGCCGCCTTGTAGCCGGTAGAGAAGCTGACATAGCCGTTGATGTTATCGCTGGCTTCATAGGCCAGACGCGCCGTCCAGTTCCAGTGGCCATCGCTGACCTTGCCATTTTCCAGCGCGTTGGGAACGCTGAGGAAGGGCGGCAGGAACTGCAGCGCACGCAAGCCCAGAATCTGCTGTGCGGTTGCTGTCGCTGTCGGGACAATCACCGTGTTGAATGCCGTTTGTGCCGCCGCACCAAAGCCGCCTGTCGCGATGGTATTGACCTGCGCCGCAGTGGCGATGCCGCCCGGATTGCCAAGCGCTGTTGCCACCCCTTGGGCGATGAACAGATTGGTTGCCGGGGCGACGAAGTTCGACAGCTGGATGCCCGAGAAAACATCAGTCGACGTAACATTGGCGCTGAAGTTCTTGCTGTCATGCGAATAGTTGACCCCGCCGGTCAGCGTCAGGCGGTCCGAGACCTTGAAATCGACCTGACCGAACAGCGAATAGGCCTCATCCTTCAGCGTATAAGCCTCAGTCATACCCTGACCATTGCCCCAAAAGCGGCCGGAGTAGAGCGCGGGATTGCCCGAAAGCGCACCAAGCAGCCCTTCGACCGCCGCCGCGCTGAAGGCATTGTTGGACTGCCCGCGGATCAGCAGATCGGCATAGGGACGGAACTGGGTGCCGAACAGCAACTGGTTCGATTGCTGGATTTTCTCGTTGAAATAGAAGCCACCGGCCAGCACATTTACCGGTCCGTCCCAATCGGTATTGAGGCGCAGTTCCTGGGTGAATGTATCAATGTTCAGGTCCTGAGAGTTGCGGCCCAGCAGATCAGCGCTGGAGAAATCGGAGTCCTGATTGGTCAGCGTCTTGGTGTTGCGATAGGCGGTGATCGAAGTCAGCTTAAGAAAGCCGAGATTGTAGTCGATCTGACCCGAAACGCCCCAGTTCTCGATCTTGTTGGTCGAATCGAGGTTGCCATAGACCACGTCAGCAAAGGGATTTGCCGGATCACTGAGCTTGCCGCCCACCGCCAGAACAGCACCGGAAGCAGCTGAACGGCGCAGGTTGACCACAGCGCAGCACAGTTCGTCGATCTTGGCATAGTCCGCAATCAGGCGAACCTTGAGGTCGCTCGAAGGCTCAAACAGCATCTGCCCGCGCAAGAACCAACGGTTGCGCTCATTGGTTTTGTTGCCGGTACCGAGATCCTTCACATAGCCATCACGGCTGTTGTAACCGCCCGCCAGACTGGCAGCGATGGTTTCGCTGAGCGGGCCGGTGATCACGCCCTTCACCACGATGGCATTGTTGTTGCCATAGCTGGCTTCGACATTGCCGCCGAATTCAAACTTCGGGGCCTTGGTCACAATCGAGATGACGCCCGCCGAAGCATTCTTGCCGAACAGCGTCGATTGCGGACCGCGCAACACTTCGACACGGCTCACATCGGGAAGATCGGCGATCATCGAGGCCGAACGCGAACGATAGACGCCATCGACGAACAGGCCGACCGAAGGTTCAATACCGGCGTTGTTGGCGCCATTGCCGAAGCCACGAATGTAGAAGTTGGTATTGGCCGAACTTTGCAGCTGGTTGACGCGCAGCGAAGGCACCAAGGTCGACAGGTCACGAATGTCGCGGATTTGCGCCTTTTCAATGGCATCGGCAGTGGTCACTGAAACGGCCACTGGCACATCTTGCAATGTCTGCTCGCGCTTGGTGGCGGTAACGACGATTTCATTGCCGTCCTGAGTTTCGGATTCAGCAGCGGGCACCGCAGCTTGCGCTTCTTCGTCCTTCTGACCGTTCTGGGCATAAGCAGCGGCAGGCAGCATAAATGCCGCTGAAGCTGCGCTCAAAAGCAGCAGCGCGCGTGTTGAGCCGACAAGCTCCGATGCGAAGCGATTCATACAGGTTATCCTCTCTGCTCAGGGGTGACGCTACGGCAAAGCCGCTAAATGCAACGCCCCCCTTTGTTCCTGTTGAAACCATAGGATTTACCGCAAGCCCCTGCAATCACCCGTTGCACACAAACAGTGCTAAACTGTTGGCTGTTGCGCGTCTGTCACAGTCGTTCATTCGCGCGATCCCTTGCCCATTGCCCCTGCTTCCGCTAGTGGCGCGCCCATGTTGCGGCGCAGCAAGCGCCATCCTCCGTTCGCCCGAAAGCCTGTCATGACCGCCCCCAAAGCTGCTCCCTTGCGTAATATCGCCATTATCGCCCACGTCGACCACGGCAAAACCACGCTGGTTGACCAGCTTTTCCGCCAGTCCGGCACCTTCCGTGACAACCAGCGCGTTGAAGAGCGGGCGATGGATTCGAATGATCTGGAAAAAGAACGCGGCATCACGATTCTTGCCAAGTGCACCTCTGTCGAATGGCCCGGCAAGGATGGTACCACCCATATTAATATCGTCGACACCCCCGGTCACGCCGATTTCGGCGGCGAGGTTGAACGTATTCTTTCGATGGTTGATGGTGTGATCCTGCTGGTCGACAGCTCTGAAGGCGCGATGCCGCAGACCAAGTTCGTTACCGGCAAGGCACTGGCACTCGGCCTGCGCCCCATCGTTGTGGTCAACAAGATCGATCGGGCCGATGGCCGCGCGCAGGAAGTGCTCGACGAAGTGTTCGATCTGTTCGTCAGCCTTGATGCCACCGACGAGCAGCTCGATTTCCCCGTGCTCTACGCCTCAGGCCGCAATGGCTATGCCAGCGAAGACATGGACGCCCGCGAAGGCAACCTGACCCCGCTGTTCGAAAAGATCGTCGAGCACGTTCCGGCGCCAGCCGCCGATTTTGATGGCCCCTTCAAGTTCCTCGTCACGCTGCTTGATCGCGACAACTTCCTGGGCCGCATCCTGACCGGCAAAGTCCAATCGGGCACGATCAAGGTCAACTCGCCGATCCATGCGCTTGATCGCGATGGCAAGATCGTCGAAACCGGCCGCGCTTCCAAGATCATGGCGTTTCGCGGCCTTGAGCGTGTTCCGGTTGATGAAGCGCGGGCTGGTGACATCATCTCGATTGCCGGCCTCACCACCGCAACCGTCGCCAATACCATCGCCGATCCAACCGTGACCGAGCCGCTCTATGCGCAGCCGATTGATCCACCGACGCTTTCGATGCGCTTTGCGGTGAATGACAGCCCCTTTGCCGGGCGCGAAGGCAGCAAAGTTACCAGCCGCATGATCCGTGACCGGCTTGAGCGTGAGGCCGAGAGCAACGTTGCCATCCGCGTCACCGAAAGCGCCGACCGCGACAGCTTTGAAGTTGCCGGTCGCGGCGAATTGCAGCTTGGCGTGCTGATTGAAACCATGCGCCGCGAAGGCTTTGAACTCGGCATCAGCCGTCCTCGCGTGCTTTATGGCGTTGACGAGAACGGCAAGCGCACTGAGCCTTATGAAACCACTGTCATTGACGTCGATGATGAATATGCCGGCGTCGTGGTTGAGAAAATGGCCGTCCGCAAGGGCGAGATGACCGACATGCGCCCCAGCGGCGGCGGCAAGACCCGTATCACCTTCTCCGCCCCGTCACGCGGACTTATCGGCTATCACGGTGAATTCCTGTCCGACACGCGCGGCACCGGCATCATGAACCGCCTGTTCGAAAAGTATGGCCCCTACAAGGGCGTCATCGAAGGCCGTCCGGTTGGCGTGCTGATCTCGAACGGCACTGGCGAAGCAGTGGGCTACGCGCTCAACATGCTCGAAGAACGCGGCGTGCTGTTCGTCAAGCCGCAGGAAAAGGTTTATGAGGGCATGCTGATTGGCGAGAACGCCAAGCCGGATGATCTTGAAGTCAATCCGATGAAGAGCAAGCAGCTGACCAACTTCCGCTCGACCGGCAAGGACGACGCTATTCGCCTCACCCCGCCGCGCGTGATGACGCTGGAACAGGCTATCGCCTATATCGACGATGACGAAATGGTCGAAGTCACCCCGCTCTCGATCCGCTTGCGCAAGGCACTGCTCGATCCCAATGACCGCAAGAAGGCCGGACGGAAGAAAGAAGCGGCTTAGGCCCGCCTCTCGTCTTTCAACTCAAATCGACACTTTATTCATATAAACGTCGACAAAGCTGAACAACGGCTGCAGCATTCGTGCTGCGGTCGTTCAGCCGCGTCCATCCATTAGTCCTCCCAAGCGGCGAATCGCGAGGCGATCCGGCCAGGGCACGCCGCCCCATGGAGACGGACAATGTTGAACCTTGTGAAGAAAGTCACTCTCGGCACCGCACTCGCTGCCAGCGTTCTGGTCACTGCCACTCCGGCAATGGCGCAGGACTATCGCGGCCGCCATCGTGACGATAACGGAACTGCTATCGCCGTTGGTGCCGGGATTTTGGGTATCATCGCCATCGCTGCCCTTGCTTCGAGCAAGAACCGGGATTGCGACGGCTACCGTGACAATGATCGTCGCTGTGACAACAATCGTGGTGGCTATTATGGCGGCTACAACAGCGGGTATAACGGTGGTTACAACGGCGGTTACAACAGCGGCGGCTACTACCGCGGCGGTGGTGAACAACGTCGCCGCCACCACAACCACCGCGACCACGCTCGCGGATACGACCAGCGGGACTATGATGGCCGCGGCTATCAAGGCCGTGGCAACAGCGATCACGACGGACACCGTGGCGGCTATCGCGGCAACTGATCCATAATCTGCCCACAAGCGGGCATCCGGAGGGCGCAAGACCGAGAGGACTTGCGCCCTTTGCCGTGTCGCGAGGTTGCTGCCAGAATAGAAATGTCAGGCCGGCAATGCCGCCAGCTTGTCAGTGATATGCTGGTACGAATCTCAGAAATCAGCCGCAAGGTAAAGTGTCAGTCGGCGGTGTTCTTCGGCTTGAAGCGTATTGCTGGCGATCACTTTCCAGCCTTGATTATTGAAGATGTTCTGCATTTGCGCGCGCGCAGAAACAGGAAACTGACCGATTTTGAACTGATGCCGCAGGCCGAGATCCAACGATACAAAGGAATCAAGCATCGCCTGTTTGCCGCCCAGCGACGCTACGGGCGATGAGCCAAGCGCACGGCGACCGGTGTAGATGAATGTGATCGTCGGGGTTAGCCCGCCAAGAATATCGGTGCGATATTGCAAGTCTGTCCGCGCATAGAGCGTCGGCGTTCCGGCGGGACGCTGCCCCACCAGACCGGCGTTTCGACCTGGTCCGGACACCTCGGGTTTCATCGCTACGGCTCCTGCGAGTACCTTCAGCCGATCAAAATGCCCGGCAAAGGAGAACTCAGCCCCCCGGTAACGGGCGTCGCCGACAGCCGTGTAGCGATTGGTAGCATCGAAGGAAAAATAGGGCCGGGTGATCTGGAAGCCGCTGATCACGAGGTGATGCTTGCCAAAGTTCCAACGCAGCCCGCCTTCGTATTGGGTCGAGCGGGTGGTGGGGAGTTGTTCATTGCGGTTAATCGCGTTGTCAGGAGCCGCCCCGCTATCCTCTAAGCCCTTTTGAGTACCCGCGAAGACTTCCAGTCCCTCGGCAATTTCAAGTGCAAGCGAGGCGTTGTAAAGCCAGGCATCATCGCGGCTGAAGCTGAAGAGTCCGGTGCGGGCATCAAAGTAGCTGGCCCGATAGCGGGCGCGCTGTAACCCAAAATTGACCTGGCCGAGACCGGCCAGACGCGCTTGATAGCCCAGCAGCCACGAAGATTGCTTGACGCGGCCGACATTGACCGCGGTGTAAGTGAAGCTCGGCTCGATCTCCGCATCAGGCGTGTAGATATCAAAGTTGCCGAAGTCACGGCTGTCTGATCCACCGGATTCGGTGTAGCGATCACGTGCGCGGTAACCGGCAATCACGCGGTGATTCAACCGCTTGTCGTCACCGAGTTTGAGTGCCAGCTGCGCTTCACCGCTATAGCTGTGAATTTCCTGTTCCGGATCTGAAATCAGACGGTGACGGGCCACACTTCCCGGCGCGCTGAAGGAGATAAGTTCTGTGTAATTGTGTCGCCGCGAATTACGCGAGTGGAAGAAGCCACCGCGCAGTGCCAACCGCGAGGTGATCGGAGCACGAACTGTAACTCCCGTGTTGCTCATCCATAACTCGCCCTTGGCCCATTCCTGGCCAAGATAGAGTCCAAGATCGGGCTGCGGCGGGATCAAAGCGCCTGTGGTGATGAATAACGGCCTGCCATGGATATTTTGCAACAAGGTCGCCGCGTAAAATGGGCTGATTTCCGCCCCGCCGATGCGCAAAACTGGCTTGATGTTGATAGCGGCACTGGGAATTACTCCGCCGTCCCCCGTCACAGTCCTTGCGCTGCCGATGCCGAACTGCAGACCGAGATGATCTTTGATCAACGGTATCTGGAAATCGAGTTCCTGAAGATAGCCGCTGTATTGCGTTTTGGTCAGAGCGATACTGCCGATGAACCTGTCACCCACGGTGCGCAGATGGTTATCAACGATGCCAGTCGGTGCCGGAAAAGGGTAATCGTTGGCGGCAATGCCAACCCGGATACCATACGACTGCCTTAGCCGACCTGACAGGTTGGCCACCGGATCGAAATAGATACCGTCAACCCGGGCATTGCCAGCTTTCAGTGGCGAGAGCCCGCGCGTATCATTTTCGTTATAGATGCCTGTCGCATCGGTACCGACAGTGGTGCCGAACGCGTCTTCGCTGTTCGCCACGGCATTCTCGCTCGCTCTTTGCGCCAAAGCAGCGTCAGGCAGCAGCAGCGGTGCCATGGCCGCACTGCAGGTAATAGCCCGTCTGATATACTTCATCACATTCGCCATGATCGGCCTAAAGCCTTCGCAACAAAACATAGCAATGCTTATTTTAATCGTGATGCATTGATCACCGTGACGAAGTCCCTTGCCTGGAGCAGACCGAGCGATAATGACGCGATGAAACTGAACTTTGGGAGTGTTGCCATGATCACCGAAATCGCCACCATCACCATTTCCGAAGGCGACGAAGCTGCTTTCGAGGCCAATATGCGCGAAGGTGGTGGGCTGGCTGCGCTGGCGGCCTGCGCCGGAGTGCTTGGTGTTCGCTTTGGCCAGGGTATTGAAAATCGCAGCCACTTTACCTTCGTCGTCGACTGGGAATCGATGGATTCGCACGCATCAGCGAGAGACAGCGAGAGTTTCAAAAACTTCCGCGCCGCCTTTGGCCCTTATGGCATCGGCGGCACGATGGAGCATTTTGATCTGCGTTGAACGAGCACTCGCCAAGCAGCGGCTAAGCCCTTAAGGAACGGCGGCAATGTCAGCCATTCCAATCTCTACGAGCGAGCTTCGCATTGCCCTGTTCAGCGGTAATTACAACTACGTCCGCGATGGCGCCAATCAAGCGCTGAACCGTCTCGTGGACTCTCTGCTACGGCAGGGTGCGGCGGTGCGTGTCTATTCACCGACGGTATCGGAACCAGCCTTCCCCGCGACCGGCGATCTGGTCAGTCTGCCTTCGGTGGCATTCCCGGGGCGCGGCGAATATCGATTTCCCTTGGGCCTTTCTCGAGCAGTAAAGCGCGATCTGGCGGAATTCGCCCCCAATGTCGTGCAAGTGTCCTCACCTGATGTTTCAGCACACCGGGCGGTCAGCTGGGCGCGCAAGCACAAACTGCCGATTCTGGGGTCAGTCCACACCCGCTTTGAAACCTATTTTCGCTATTATAACATGGCCTGGCTGGAACCGGTGATCGAAGCCATACTGCGCCGGTTTTATCGGCGCTGCGATGCCTTGGTGGCTCCATCTGAAAGCATGGCGCAGGTGCTTCGCGACCAGCGGATGAATTACGACGTTGGCATGTGGTCACGCGGTGTTGACCGAGAGCTATTCCACCCAGGCCGCCGTGATATGGCATGGCGACGCGCTCAGGATATTGCTGATGGCGAAGTTGTCGTCGGGTTCTTCAGCCGGTTGGTTATGGAAAAAGGGCTCGATGTCTTTTCCGATGCCATCGACGAACTGCGCCGCCACAATGTTGCTCACCGTGTGCTGATCGTTGGTGAAGGTCCGGCGCACGATTGGCTGAAGAACCGTCTGCCCGATGCCGTTTTCACCGGATTTCTGGGCGGCCCCGATCTGGCAACTGCAGTCGCCAGCATGGATGTGCTGTTCTTCCCTTCGGTCACCGAAACCTTCGGCAATGTCACGCTCGAGGCCATGGCTTGCGGGCTGCCAGTGGTCGCCTCAGCGGCAACCGGAAGCGAAAGTCTGGTTGATGATCACGTCACGGGCAGGCTCATCCGCCCCGGCGCGGTTCATCAGTTCGCCGAAGCTGTCCGTGGCTATATCGAACAGCCAGAGCTGCGCGCAAAACACGGCGCCGCCGGTGAACTCCGCAGCCTGGAATTCAGCTGGGACCGGATCAATCAGGCAGTGGCTGACACATACCTGCGGTTGATCCGGCAGAAGGCAGCGGGCGCAGCGCGCTAGCTATTTCTGAATACCCTGCGCTGTGGAGCGGCGTGAAAACCACCACAGGAAAGCAACAATCGCAAGAATTACGAACGGAATCACCTTGTTCGCGGTCGTATCAAGCGAAGCTGGTGCCTCGTTCATCCACTGGTAGCCAAAGCTGCCCAGCGCGGCGACGAACGAAACTGCAAACGCCGTTGCTGCATGACGTGAGCGCATTAACATCAACACAGAACCCAGGACCGAACCCCAGACGCCCAGCCCCCAGCAGACTTGCGTCCACATCGGAAAACTGTCGATCCAGGCCAGCAAAACCTGCGCATCGCCCACTTGGGCCAAATATTCCGTGTTGCGTTGGCGGGTCTGAAAATAGTCATAACCGCCAAAACTGTTCCACAGCAGGCCAACAATCGAAACAGCCCAGTAATACCAGGGCGCTTTTACGGTAGTGTTCATGAAACCTCTCCCCATGTTAAGCGGTTTCAGATGTTACGACAGGCCACGTGCCGATGCAATCCGCGTAAATCTCGTCTA
>CAMDQO010000052.1 GCA_945906105.1 Novosphingobium sp. Chol11
GCCCGCTTAATTACAGACTAGCCGATACCGATCTTGCCGGTCTGCTTGACCGGATCGCTCCTGCACTCATCGTCGGCGATGAAGAGCGTGTGATCCGCCTGTCCGGTGACAAGAACCACACCATCTATTCACGCGAAGAATTCAGCCTCAAAGCTCAGGAAACCGTGCCCGACGCCGATGACCGCGAATATGATCCGGGCGAAGGCGTGGCCGTTCAGCTATTCACCAGCGGCACCACTGCTGCACCCAAGGCGGCGATTTTGCGCCATTCGAACCTGATTGGCTATATCCTCGGCACAGTAGAATTTGCCGCAGCTGAAGAAGCTGACGCCGCTCTGGTTTCGGTCCCGCCTTATCACATCGCCGGAATTTCGGCGTTGATGAGTTCAATCTATGCAGGCCGCAGGATCGTCATGCTGCCCGCCTTCGCACCCGAAGCATGGATCAAGCTGATCGAAGCAGAGGGGGTTTCGAACGCCTTCGTCGTGCCCACCATGCTGAGCCGCATCATCGAGGCGCTCGACAAGGACAGCAAAACGGAGCTCGGGTCATTGCGCTCGATTGCCTATGGTGGCGGCAAGATGCCGCTCGAAATCATCAATCGCGCACTCGATCTGTTTCCAAAAACCAATTTCACCAACGCTTACGGCCTGACTGAAACCAGTTCTACTGTGGCGCTGCTCGGACCTGACGAGCACCGAGAGGCGCACAACTCGAACGACCCTAAGGTCAAGGCGCGGCTCGCCTCGGTCGGAAAGCCGCTGCCAACAATCGAAATGGAAATCCGCGACGACGATGGCAATGTTCTCCCCGCTGGCGAGGCCGGTGAGATATATGTCCGCGGGGATCAGGTTTCCGGCGAATACAAAGAACGCAGCGCTCTTACCGCCGATGGCTGGTTTCCGACGCGCGATGCCGGATATATTGACGAAGATGGCTACCTGTTCCTCTCGGGCCGCGCTGATGATGTCATTATTCGCGGCGGAGAAAATATGTCTCCAGGCGAGATTGAGGATGTGTTGCTCACCGTACCAGCCATCGCTGATGTCGCTGCCGTCGGCATCCCCTCGGTTGAATGGGGTGAGGCGGTCGGCGTTGCCATCGTCACCCGCGAAGGCTGTGAACAGCCCTGTCAGGATGAACTGAAACAGCTTATTCGTGGCCGCCTGCGCTCCAGCCGTGTGCCCGAGAAGATCCTCTTCGTCAGCGAGCTTCCCTATAATGAGATGGGCAAATTGCTGCGCCGCGAGGTGAAGAAAATCCTTGCCGATTGAGCGAGTGTCCATAACGGCGCTCCCCCTCGCCCGATGGGCTGACCGACAGCTTCGCAAATTTGCTGATGAGACTGGATCGGCTGCAATTGCAGCGCTCAGTGGCGAGGTGCTTCTCGGTGAACGTGCAAGCCACAACGGTTTCCGAATTCCCATGCGAAAATCCGCTGGAGGAGGCTGCCATCTTCTGGCCACCAGCGATGGCTGGATCGCGCTCAATCTGGCCCGTCAAACTGACACGGAACTGCTGCCAGCCCTGTTCGAAACACGCCTTTTTGACACGTCTGACTTGGGTGAAGTGAATGAGCTGGTTTTCCAGCACAGTTCCGCTTGGCTGGTATCGCGCGGACGCGAGATGGGGCTGGCAATAGCTTCGCTTGACGAGACACCAGCTTCGCCGACGATAACAACGCTTTGCATGGCCCAGCCAGCACAATCCCCCGCTCGGCCACCATTGGTGATAGATCTATCGGCGCTGTGGGCCGGTCCCCTGTGCGGGCAGCTGCTACGGCTCTGCGGAGCGCACGTTATCAAGGTTGAAAGCTACTCGCGCCACGATACCATGCGCCATGGTGATCCGGCGCTGTTCGCACTGCTCAATCAGGGCAAGGAAAATGTGGGCATTGAGCTTTCCTCGCACGAGGGCCGCGCGCAATTGCTGCAACTGATCGATCAAGCCGATATCGTCATTGAAGCCGCGCGACCGCGGGCGCTCAGTCAACTTGGCTTTGATGCCGAAAGGTTCGTGAATGCCAGACCGGGACGCGTGTGGATCACCATCACAGGCCATGGGGCAGAGGGTCAGCAGGCGGACTGGGTGGGCTTCGGCGATGATTGCTCTGTGGCTGGCGGGCTCTCCGCAGAACTTCACAAAGCGAGTGGGGTAGTCGGCTTTGTCGGCGATGCGATTGCCGATCCGCTCACCGGCATAACGGCAGCGCGGGCGGCGTGGCAGGCATGGCAGAGCGGCTGTGGTGGCCGCCTCGGCCTTGCTATGAGCGGCGTGGTTGCCAAAGCAATTGCTGATGAGAGAGCACGCGATTCTGCGGCTTTTGACGCCAGCTTGCTTGGCTGGTCAGAGTCAATCGGCAAGCCCTTTCCGCGTTTGCATCAGCGCGACCCGGAAACGCCCGTCCGGGCGCTTGGTGCAGATAACGCGCATTGGTTGTCTTGCTGATCCGCAATGCCCAGCTGTGGCAAGGCGGGATCGCTGATCTGCGGTTGACTGACGGGCACATAGCCGAGATTGGCGCGCTTTTCCCGCAATCGGACGAGCGCATTTTCGATGCACGCGGTGGTGCCCTGCTGCCGGGCCTGCACGATCATCACATCCACCTCGCCGCCGCTGCTGTGCGGGGGCAATCACTGGTCTGCGGACCGCCTGATGTAACCACTGAAGCGCAACTGGCCGAGCGCCTTTTCCTGCCCGGAAGTGGCTGGATTCGCGGGATACTTTACCATGAAAGCGTGATGGGCCTGCCCGATGCATCGGCGCTTGATGGCATGCAATCGAGCCGCCCCTTGCGCATCCAGCACCGCTCGGGCCGGATGTGGTTATTCAATTCTGTGGCGCTCGATCTGCTGCTGGAGAACACCGATCCGCCCCCCGGACTGGAGCGCGAAAAAGGACGGTTTACCGGGCGTTTGTTCGACGAGGATGACTGGTTGCGCACTGCTCTTGGCAGCCAGCCGCCGGGTTTTGCCGATCTATCCGCCCAGCTCGCTGCTTACGGCATTACCGGCATCACCGACATGTCCCCGCGCAACGATCCTGCGATGGCGACGCACTTCGCCGTGCAAGCCGAAATGGGCAATTTGCAACAGCACTGCATCGTATCTGGAAGCCTGTTGCTCGGCACTTGCGCGCCATCCGCGCTGTGGCAGATCGGGCCGGCCAAACTTCACCTTCACGAAAGCGCAATGCCGGACTTCGATTGGACCGTGGAATTCATCGCCGCCGCCCATGATCAAGGTCGCCCCATCGCCTCGCACTGCACCACCGAAACCGAACTGGTTTTCACCATCGCCGCGCTGGAAGAGGCAGGCGTGAAGCGCGGCGACCGGATCGAGCATTGCGGCATTGCCACCGATGAACATATTGCCGAGATTGCCCGGCTCGGCCTCGCCGTGGTCAGCCAGCCGCATTTCATCGCCGAACGCGGCGATCACTACCTCGCCGATGTCGAGACGAGGCTGCATCATGCGCTTTACCGCCTCGCGGCTTTCAACAGGGCGGGCGTAACACTGGCAGCGGGCAGCGATGCGCCTTTCGGTTCCGCTGATCCTTGGGCAGCCATGGCAGCAGCGGTTTCGCGGCGGACTCCATCCGGGCAAGTGATCGGAGCGGATGAGGCACTGTCACCCGAGCAGGCGCTCAGCCTTTATCTCGCCGACCCGCATGATCTTTCCCGTCAACGCCGCATTGAAGTTGGCGGAGTGGCTGACCTCTGCTTGCTACACCGCCCGTGGGAGCAGGCACGCGAAAGCCTGACTTCAGCCAATGTCTGCGCCACTTTCATCGCTGGCCAGATCGTCCGCCAGCGCCTCGTTTACCAGCGCGTCGATTAGCCCCCATTCGAGCGCAGTCCGCGCCGACAATCGCTTTCCGCCAAGGATCAGTTCCGCCGTCCGCTGCCGTCCGATCCGCCGGGTGAGCGAGACACAGCCCCCTGCCCCCGGCAACACACCCATCGCCAGTTCTGGAAGCTGGAACCAGGCGCGCGGCGCGGCGGTGAGGCGCTTGGCAAATGCGGCAATCTCAAGCCCCGCGCCGACACAGGCACCATGGACATGCACCTCCAGCCGATCCCCGCAGCGCGCCGCCCATATCGCCGGGAGTGTTCTGCGGCGGATACGATGTGCCTCTGCCGGATCGCGGGTAGTGCCGAATTCAGCAAGGTCTGCACCGAGCGAGAAGCACCGCCCCCTGCCCCGCAGGCTGATACTGGTGATCGTCTCATCAAGCGCCGCCAGCCGGAAAGCATCGGCCAAATCATCGCGCATCGCCCGATCGATAGCATTGTCTGCCAGCGGCCGGTTCAGCGCAATTTCAAGCCGGCCTGCTTCGCGTGAGATATCGACACTACCGCCCGGCTGCGCCTGTTCAACCGGTCGCGAAGACAGCCAGCGGGCGTGCTCATCACTGCCTTGCAGAACCCCGTAAGCTAACGATTCGGCGATCAACCCTTGTTCCAGCGGCAAGCCCGGCAGCAGGCGCAGCAGTTCGGCTATCACCGCAGCAGTGCAGGGGTTTGCGGCGATATTGGCGAGCATTGCAGATGCCGCAGCCTCATCAGCGACAATCGCATCGACAGCGGTTGCAAGTACGCCCGCGCCTGTCCCGATGGCGATCACCGGACACGGTGGCATGACAAATCCTCCGCTCGGAATTCCCGAGTCGTTCAGATCGACAAAGACGCAAGGGGCATCGAAATGGCCTTCCCCGCTCCAAAGTCGGCTGGCTGGGAGCATCAACTCATCAATCGTCATTTGCCCACTAACTCCTCGCAGACCCAAGCCTTTCGTCGCAGCCTGAGAACCTTGCACCTGATAGCGTGTCACAAAAAACGAGATGATCTCATTTTTCTGTTGACTCATCGCCCTCGCGATTCAATCATACGGTTAAATAAAAAAGGGAGATGGAACATGGCGACTGTACCGGGCTCATCTAACAAGGCGAAAATTGCCAAACGCGTCATCGAAGTGATGGATTATTTCGATGATGATCATCGCGAGGCGACGGTGATGGACATCGTTCGGCGCTATAATCGTCCGCAATCCAGCACTTCAGAACTGCTCTCAAGCCTGGTTGAGCTGGGCTTGCTCTACAAGGATCCCTATTCGCGCTCCTACAGCCTCAGCCCGCGAGCAGCGCTGCTCGGCTCGAACGGCCAGACCGGTTCGATCCGCGATGGCAGTCTGGTTCGCCTGATGGACCGTTTGGCCGCACAGACCGGACTTTCGGTTGCGCTTTACGGCATGGTCGGGCTCAACACCCAGATCCTCTCCTGGCGCAATGGCACTCGTGGTTCCACCGCCAAGACCCGTTCGCTGTTTGGCGGCATGCAAGAACCTCTGCTCGATTCCGCGATCGGTTGGCTGATGCTCTCCACCATCGCGCAGCCGCGCTGCGATGGCGTCGTGCGCAGGCTGATTGCCGAGGCGAATGATGAGCGCAAGGCGCCCTTCCACGAGGTTGCTGGCAAGCTGCAACTGTGCCGCGAAACCGGTGCCGGAGTTGGCCCGGCAGGTTACGATTCAGGTGCTGAGGTGGTTTCGGTCCTGCTTCCGGGCCAGCTTGGCGATCACCCGATGGCAATCGGGCTGGTATTTGCGGCGGACAGCCAGCTTTATGCCGAAGCGCTGATCACCTGCATCCGTGAGGCGATCAATCATTGCCTGCTGGGTGTAGAATCACAGTCCACTGTTGTCGAAGCCCTGCAATCAGCCGCCTGACCTCAACACGCAAACCCCTCGCCATCAAGGTGGCTGAGGGGTGCGCGCCCACCCGAGCTGAAATCACGCCGCTCACCGATGCGTTTGGCAATAGCGGCGCGATCAGGCTGAAAGCTGTAGCACTGGCCTGACATATGGGTGGGCTTGGCCCCCATCACCCATTCCATCTGACGGCCATGCGCGACAAGGCTGGCCCATTGCAGAATGCGGGCGGCTTCTCGCATCGGCCCATCGAGACTTGCGATCCAGTCACGCAGGGTGAACAGCGTTAACCCGGCCAGGCCTTCAGGTGCGACAATATCGTTGCCTTCCAGCGTCCATTCCATCACCAGATCACCATTGCGCATGATCCGGGTTTGCGCGCGGCCTGCCACCGGATCATCGACCTGCACATCATACTGCGTTGGCCCGGCATCAAGCGCATGGACCAGCGCCCATTCGGCCAAATCATACAGGTGCGTGCAATTCTGCCGTTTATCTCCAATTCGGCCTGATCGGGTGAGCGGCGCGCCGATAAAACTTTGTTCGGCCACCTCGCGCGCGCCGGGGCAAGTGCTCCACGGCCAGCGGTCCATCTGCGCGCTTACGCCCGTTACTGCCTCGCCATCATGAATCAGCGTCATCGCCATGCAATGAATATCGTCTTCCAGCGCTGCCGTCACCTCGCCGGGGTGCGGGGTAATCACGATGCGGCGGCGAAAGCCCGGTTTTTCGTCGAGTGTCATAGGCGCAGTCTGGGGCGAACTTTCACTCCCGACAAGCAGCCTAGGGTCAGCACCTTTTAACCGCAGCGGCCATCGCAGCAGCGATCAGCCAGATTGGGTGTTGATTGTCCGCGCGCCATGCCATTTACACAGCACCATATTGCGGCGCCTGTAAATGGCATGGCGCGCAGACATGATAGGAGCACAAATACCATGAGCGACATTCTGGGCTATGCCGGCAAGCGGGTTATCATCAGCGGCTGTTTTTCCGGCATGGGAGAAGCGGCGGCCAAACTGCTGATCGAGCTGGGCGCCGAAGTTCATGGCTTTGATTACAAGGACAGCACGCTTCCTCTCGCCAGTTTTACCCAGGTCGATCTTCGCGATCCTGCCTCGATAGAATCGGGCGTTGCCAGTGTTGGTGGCAAGATTGACGCGCTGTTCAACTGCGCTGGCCTGCCCAATGGCTCGTTTGATCCGCTGGACGTGATGAAGGTCAACTTCATCGGCACCCGCCACCTGACCGAAACGGTCCTGCCGCTGATGGGTGAAGGCGGCGCGATTGCTTCCATCGCCTCGACCGGCGGCCTCGGCTGGAGCCGCCGCATTCCCACCAATATGGAATTCGTCACCACCAAGGGCTGGCAGGCCGCGATGGACTGGTGCATGGCTAATATTGACACTGTGGCCGAGGGCTATTCGTTCTCCAAGGAAGCGGTCATCGTCTGGACCCAGTACATGGGGGCGCACCTGATCAAACAGGGCATCCGCATCAACTGCACCCTTCCCTGCCCCACCCAGACACCGATGATGGCCGATTTCGTCAAGAATTCGGGCAAGGAAGTGATCGAGGCGGCGACCCAGCCGATGGGCCGCTATTCGACACCCTATGAACAGGCGGCGCCGCTGGTCTGGCTCAACAGCGCCTTCGCCACCATCGTCAACGGTGTGGTTCTTCCGGTCGACGGTGGCTTCATGGGCGGCATCCCCACCGGGCAAGTCGATCTCAGCCGGATGATGCGCAAGGCGCAATAGACGCTTGAGCAAACAGGCTGGATGAGGGCGAAAACCCGGCAGGCACGGAATATTACCTGCCGGGTGCCGTTTACTAAGCAAGCTTAGGGTTACTGCGGTTTGCGGCCGGTTATTGTCACTTGACTAGGAAGTAACTGCGAATAGACTGAACACGTGATCAGGGGGGAAGCTGCTTGCTTGTCAGCCAGCGCCATGTTTCCTCATCTTCATCAGGTTACATTGACGAGGTCCCGGCCTTGTCGTCACGAACATCAGGGTCAGCATAGGCCCGGCGTTCACAGGGAGGGAAGAACATGAATTCCACCATACGCACCAAATCCGCACTGCTGGCAGCCACTGTGCTGAGCTTGGGCCTGGCTGCTCCAGCCTTTGCGCAGGAAGCGCAGGATTCCACGGATACGGAAGCATCGGGCAACGACATCATCGTGACCGCCCGCCGCAGCGAAGAGCGTTTGCAGGACGTGCCGATCTCAATCACAGTGTTGAGCGAAAAGTCACTGGCCAACAACAACATCACCAGCGCCAAGGACATTGCGACCTACACGCCGGGCCTAACTACTAACAATCGCTTCGGCTCTGACAACACCACCTGGACCATTCGCGGCTTTGCGCAGGAGCAGCGCACGACTGCCACCGTTGGCACCTATTTCGCTGACGTGGTTGCTCCGCGCGGGTCCGGTGCCACGCAGGGCGGCGACGGCGCCGGTCCGGGCAACCTGTTCGACCTTGCCAACGTGCAAGTTCTGAAGGGTCCGCAGGGCACACTGCAAGGTCGAAATTCCACTGGCGGCGCGGTACTTCTCGTACCCAAGAAACCGACCGACCAGTTTGAAGGTTATGTCGAAGGCTCAGCTGGCGATTACAACATGTACCGTGTGCAGGCTGTGGTTAACATACCGCTTGCCGACACTTTCAGAGTGCGCCTTGGCATCGACCGCAACAAGCGCGACGGCTATCTCAAGAATGCAGGCACTGTCGGCTTTGGACCCTACGGCGATGCTGGCGGCAGCACGGATTACTGGGCTGCTCGCCTGAGCATCGTTGGGGATCTGACACCGAATCTGGAAAACTACATCGTTGCATCGTGGTCACATTCCAAAAGCACGGGTGTTATCCCAAAACTCACCCAGGCATTTTGCCGCGAACCTTACTCAGGGATCACGGGCGTCTCAACGACCAACACCTGCGGCGATCTCGGCCAGACTGTTACGGCCTTATAACTGCTAGTAATGCTTTTGTGCAGGCGCAGATGAATTACGAGGCAGCGAATTGCGGCGGGTCGTTCTGGTGCGTGACTAACGGGGTACACGATTCAAGGTCCGAAACACGGACAATGCAAGCGATCAACACTACCACCTGGCAAGCCAGTGATAGCCTAACTGTCAAAAACATACTCAGCTATGGTGAGTTTCGGGGTGACCAGTCACTCGATCTGTTCGGACTCGTAATTCCAATCAATGGCGCTGACGTGCTCCCCTGATTGTTACCATTCAGAGGTAGAGTCCTTCCATTGTCTGGCTGATGGTTGATGGGATGACAAGCAGTGCCGGGGCATGCCCCGGCACTGCTTGTTTTGCGATCTCGGCGGGGGTGCGTCCACCAAGTTTCGAGT
>CAMDQO010000053.1 GCA_945906105.1 Novosphingobium sp. Chol11
CTCGAAACTTGGTGGACGCACCCCCGCCGAGATCGCAAAACAAGCAGTGCCGGGGCATGCCCCGGCACTGCTTGTCATCCCATCAACCATCAGCCAGACAATGGAAGGACTCTACCTCTGAATGGTAACAATCAGGGGAGCACGTCAAACAGCTTCGATGTTGTTCTTCAACAAATCCGCTGAGTCGGCGAATTTTTCACCTGCCGAACTGTGGAGGTGCCAAATTCGATCAAGTGCCTTTGGGTGGGTGCTGGCTACTCGAAACGATGGCAACAAGCCAAACTGTGTGCACTTCTCTAGAAAGTGCAGGTAGATCAACACCTGAAGTCCAGCGCGGCATATCTTTAGTTTTGCACCTTGGTCATTCGTAATGTGATTGAAGGCACCCGCGTCTGCAAGAAACTCCAAGGTATGAGCATATGTGCGGACATCAGGAGTAGAATCAAGCGACTCATTCAAATGGCCCAAGAGGATGTGGGCAAACTCATGACCGAGCACGAACTCGATCTGCAAGCCGCGCAGAGACTGAACGGACGACTCGGTTTGAGCAGGCAGAATGCATCTGGGATCAATGTCAAAATCGAAAGACTCACTCCCACGCATGATCCGAATGGCGATTGTGGCCGCATCTATACAATCGCTGATTGGTAACTTTAGACTCGGACCAAAAGCCGCGATGTTCATGAAATACAGAAAATATTCCAACGACTCCGACAAGACAACGACATCACCCATCAGGCTTGCACGGGCTTCGGCGTTAGCTTCTTTGATGGGGGCAAGGCCAAACGGAATTGCCTTTAAGACCTTCCGATTACGTCTGGAAAGCCGCCCGATGTATCGCTTCACATGGGTGTTACGAGTTTGATAATATTCTGAAAGGCTCCAAATTCGACCACCAGCCTCAAAATCTGCTCTTCTACGGTTGAAAGCCCGCACCATCCGTGGTTCATCGACGATGGCCTCCGCCCTTATTCTAAGCAGATAGTCATGTGGCGTACGAATTTCTCGGAGTCGAAGGATTTCATTTTTCGAACAAAAAGCGAGATAGAAGTGTTCCGATTGTGACAAATCAGGATCGTTCTTAAAAGTTCCAGTAATATGGAACATTGAACCGTCTTTGCCGTCAATAATGACACCGTTCGCCGCCCGCCGTGAACCAGGTACGGTCTCCAGAATCTTCCGAATTCGATCTTCTTCCAAATTAGTGCCTCATGCAAGCCAGGTGTGATGAAGACGATTCGCCTGGCTAACTCTAGTCATGCTCTCGGTCCCCAGCCCCCATGTACAACTCCCGCCCGGTCTCGTCATAGACCTTGCTCATTTCCGCCATCCCGGCCTCAGCCTCATCGGCGGCGACGAAGGTGTCGGCGCTTTGGTTTTGCAATCGCGCAAAGTCCCGCACCTCTTGCGAAATCTTCATCGAGCAGAACTTTGGTCCGCACATCGAGCAGAAGTGCGCGGTTTTCGCGCCTTCGGCTGGCAGCGTCTGGTCGTGGTATTGTTCTGCCGTATCGGGATCGAGCGACAGGTTGAACTGGTCGCGCCAACGGAATTCGAAGCGGGCTTTGCTCAGCGCATCGTCGCGGACTTGTGCCGCCGGGTGCCCCTTGGCGAGATCGGCGGCGTGGGCGGCGAGTTTGTAGGTGATCACGCCGACTTTCACATCGTTGCGATCAGGCAGGCCAAGGTGTTCCTTCGGCGTGACGTAGCAGAGCATCGCCGTGCCGTACCAGCCGATCTGGGCGGCGCCGATGCCGCTGGTGATGTGGTCATAACCCGGCGCGATGTCAGTAGTCAGCGGCCCGAGCGTGTAGAACGGGGCTTCGCCGCAGGCTTCGAGCTGCTTTTCCATGTTCTCCTTGATCTTGTGCATCGGCACGTGGCCAGGGCCTTCGATCATCACCTGCACATCCTGAGCCCAGGCGCGCTTGGTCAGTTCGCCAAGGGTGTAAAGCTCGGCGAATTGGGCTTCGTCGTTGGCGTCATAGATGCTGCCGGGGCGCAGGCCATCGCCGAGTGAATAGGCGACGTCATAGGCCTTCATGATCTCGGTGATCTCGTCAAAGCGCTCGTAAAGGAAGGACTCCTTGTGGTGGCTGAGGCACCATTTCGCCATGATGCTGCCGCCGCGGCTGACGATGCCGGTCATCCGCTTGGCGGCGAGCGGCACATAGGGCAGGCGCACCCCGGCGTGGATGGTGAAATAGTCGACGCCCTGCTCGGCCTGCTCGATCAGGGTATCGCGGAAGATCTCCCAGGTCAGGTCTTCGGCAACACCGCCAACCTTTTCCAGCGCCTGATAGATCGGCACGGTGCCGATGGGGACGGGGCTGTTGCGGACGATCCATTCGCGGGTGTCATGGATGTTGCGGCCCGTCGAAAGGTCCATGACGGTGTCCGCACCCCAGCGGATCGACCAGACCATCTTGTCGACTTCGCTCGCCACGTCAGAGGCCACAGCGGAGTTGCCGATATTGGCGTTGATCTTGACGAGGAAGTTGCGGCCAATCGCCATCGGCTCGGCTTCGGGGTGGTTGATGTTTGAGGGGATGATCGCGCGGCCCCGTGCCACTTCATCGCGGACGAATTCGGGGGTGACGTAATCGGGGATGGAGGCGCCAAAGCTTTCGCCGTCGCGCTTGTATTCCTTGAGGCGCGCGCGGCCAAGGTTTTCACGCTCGGCGACATATTCCATCTCGGGGGTGATGATGCCTTGGCGGGCGTAATGCATCTGGCTGACGTTCTGGCCTGCCTTGGCGCGCAGCACCGTGCGGCGCACGTTAGGGAAGGGGGCAACGCCGCCGCTGCGGTCTGGGCCAAGCTGGCCATTGTCTTCGGGGCGAACCTCACGCTGGGTGACTTCCTCGACATCGCCGCGTGCGCGGATCCAGTTGGCGCGGAGTTCGCGCAGGCCAGCGGCGATATCGATGGTGGCTTCGGGATCGGTGTAGGGACCGGAAGTGTCATAGACCCGCACCGGTGTCTCACCGCTCGACGGCTCAAGGTAAATCTCGCGCATGGCGACGCCGAGTGGGCCGACGTGGATCTTCTTCGAGCCACGGATCGGGCCGGTGGTGACGCCGATTTCGATTTTGCTGTTAATGTCGGCCATGCGCAGTCCTTCTGAGGCGACAGGAGGGCAAGCGCGGCGCGCGGACCCTCCCTCCGCCCGTGCTAACGGGTTCAGGTTCAACGGGTCGGGCTGCGTTACCAGCCCCTCTCAGTCGTCTTGGTCTGCCTTCGCGAAACATCGCTACGGCTCACGACTCCCCGGGGATGGAGGCGAATCTAGTTGAATTTGCATGGCTCGTCCATCATCAAGGCGCATCCCCTGCAATCGGAAGTATCAGCGATGAAGTTGGCGCGTGTTCCCCAAGCCTGTCTGCTGCTGATCACCGCTATCATAGTTCATATAGTTCCAGCGGCAGCGACGCCAGCGCCCGACGGTGTGGTGACGGGCCTGAACGCGCCGGTCTTTGCCAGCCTATCCGGCATCAAGGCACGCAGTCCCTCCATCCTGACAGAGACGGATGTCCGCGAACTGGCCGCCGCCATCAATAAGGACGGCACCATTGATCCGGTAGAAGAGGATCTGCTTGCAGAGCTGACCCAGAACCGCATCCGTTCGGTTACCATCACGCGGCAGCGCGCGCGTGACACTGATCGTCCGGTCGTGTTGTTTCCCCAGTCAGGCAATCGCGCGCGAATGTTGAAGGAGGTGCTCTCCCCGCGGCTCGATCTTTCTGCTCAATGGGCAAAACCGGACCACGGCTGGGTTACGCTGCTGGGCGAATTCCAGCGCGAGCCTTCTTACCAGCCCGCACTTGTCGATTTTGTCGCAGCACGGTTGGGGGAACAATGGGCACTGAGCAACATGGCAAATGCCTATAGACCACTGCGCGATGATATCAGCAAATGCTATGACATGACGATGAGGGCAGGCGGCACTAACGTTTCGGCTGGGCGCATCCTCCTGTTCGGGGCAATGGATCAACTTGATCGAAAGCAGCAGGATCGGGTGCCGGATTTTCTCTACAACTGGATCAAGCCAGGTGATTATACCCCGGTCAGATAGTCCGGGCTAAGTTGCGCGAATGCCAAAGCCGCAGAAGCGCCGCCTGTCAGCCCAGCAGGATAAACACCGCGACGCCGATCACCAGCCCGGCGAACAGCGTGCGGCCAACAGCTGCCCGGCTGGCCAGCCAGCGTGAGGCGGGGAGGCCGAGCAGGGCACCGACAACGCCGCCTGCCACCAGCGCGGCGAACAGCGACCAATCGACCAGACCGGATGTGGCATAGCTCACGCTCGTCGCGCCGCCGAACAGCGTGACCGAGACCAGACTGGAGGCCGAGGCATTGGCGAGGGTCATGCCGGTTGCTGCCATCAGCCCCGGAGCGATCAGAAAACCGCCACCGATGCCGAAGAACCCGGCGGCAAAGCCGGCTGCCAGTCCGACAGGAGCCAGTTTCCACACCATGGCAGGGGTGAGGTGTGCCGATGGGTTGCCGGCGGATTTACGCGGCAGCAGCATCGATATGGCAATCGCGATCATCGCCACAGCAAACCAGTTGAGCAGGGTTTTGCCATCAACCAGCTGGCCAAGATATGCGCCGCCAAAGGCACCAGCCAGCCCGGACACGGCAAACACCGTGGCGCAGGGCCATTTGACTGCACCGGCGCGGGCCTGTGTCATCAATCCGGTGAAGGCGTTGACTGCCACCGCTGCTGCCGATGTGCCGACCGCTATGTGCGTATCAGCTACGCCGACCACATAGATCAGCCAGGGTGTTGCCAGCACCGATCCGCCGCCGCCGAATACGGTGAGCAGCAGGCCGATGAGAACCCCGCCAAGGGCTGCCAGCAGCAGGGTCATGGCTGCGAGCTCAGGCACTGGCCGCGCGCCGGTTCCACGGTGCCATCATCAGCAGGCGTGCCATCCCGCAATAGCCGGTGATCCCGGCAAAGGTCAGCCCTGCGCCAACGAATGCGGCAAGCCCGAACCATGGCGGGGCGACAAACAGGCCGAGAACCACGCCGATCAGTACCAGCGAACCGGCCGCGATCTGCACCTGACGCATAATTTCCATCGGCGCATCGGCATTGGTTTCGACCGGCAGTCCGGCCTTGGCCCAGCCATCGACCCCGCCTTCGAGGACATAGGCGGTGCCCGATACCCGCGCGGCAAGCCGGTCACAGGCGCCAGCGGTGCGCATTCCCGAACGGCAAGTGAAGATCACATCGCGTCCGGCCTCGATCTGCAAATGCGCCGCTTCCCAGCCAGACAAGGGTTGTGAGAGCGCGCCGGGAACGTGGCTGCGGGCAAATTCATCCGCCTCACGAATATCGACGAGGACGGCATCGCCGGATTTCAGCCGGTCCTGCGCTGCGCTTGGGGCGAGAGTTATCAGTGTCTGGGTCATGGTTTGTCTTCCGTTGGGCAAAACAGCTCGGCCAGCGTGGTGATCACGCGAAGCGCGGCTGGATCGATAATGCGATAAAAGATCATCTGGCTTTCGCGCCGGGTGGCGACGATCCCGTCCTCACGCAGCTTTGCCAGATGCTGCGATAGCGCCGACTGCGACAACCCGACAAGCAGGAGCAACTGGCCGACGGAGCGTTCACCCTCTGCCAGTTGGCACAGGATCATCAGCCGCCGTTCATTACCAAGCACACGCAGCAGGCGGGCAGCCTGACCAGCGCTGTCTTCGAACAGGGCGAGGTTAAATTTGGCGAGATCGAACATGACACAATTATATGCATTGATTCTAAATTAGCAATACCTAATATATAGGCCATCAGGAGGAATGTTCGATGACCGATTCGCCAATCACTCTGCCTAATGTGCAGGGCTTCTTTGATCCCGCAACCAGCACGGTCAGCTATGTCGTGCATGATCCCGCCACTTTGCAGGCGGCGATCATTGATCCGGTGCTCGATTTCGCCCCGCGCAATGGCCGGACCAGCACGGCCAGCGCCGATGCCCTGCTTGCCTATGTCGCCGATCGCGGGCTGAAGCCGGTCTGGCTGCTGGAAACCCACGCCCATGCCGATCACCTCTCAGCCGCGCATTATCTGCGCGAAAAAACCGGCGCTCCCATGGTGATCGGCGCACAGATCACCCGTGTGCAGGAGGCTTTCGTGCCGCTGTTCGAAGCCGACGACGTGGTGCCCGATGGCAGCCAGTTTGATCGGTTGGTCGATGAGGGCGATGTGCTGCCGCTCGGCGATCTGCAAATTCGCGTGATGCACACGCCCGGCCACACCCCGGCCTGCGTCACTTACCTTATCGGCGATGCCGCCTTTGTTGGGGATACCCTGTTCATGCCCGACTATGGCACGGCGCGGACCGATTTCCCCGGCGGCAGCGCGGTGGCGCTCTATGCCTCGATCCGCAAAATCCTGAATCTACCGGCAGAAACGCGAGTCTTCGTTGGCCACGATTACCTGCCTGAGGGGCGCACCGCGTTCCAATGGCAGAGCAGCATCGCCGAGCAGAACCGTGACAATGTGCATATCCACGCCGGTGTGCGCGAGAATGATTTCGTCGCTCTGCGCAAGGCGCGCGATGCCATCCTGGAAGCCCCACTGCTGATCCTGCCATCCTTGCAGGTCAACATCCGCGCCGGAGCCATGCCGCCCGCCACACCGGCCGGGCACGTCTATTTTCGCATCCCGGTCAACGCGATTTAGGGGCAGGCGACGGGATTGCACTCCTGATGGACGCAGGCAGTCTGGCGATCTAGGCGGGTCGCTGGATGACCATGCTCTACCGCCTTGATGCCACCGCCGCACAAATCGCCGCCCATTTCGACGCGCGGGCGGGTGATGATCCGTGGGTGGGTGGGTACATCGCGCCGGGCCAATTCGCGCCGGTGATCACTTCGGGGCGGGAGTTCGTTGCCGGGCCGCGTCCCCAAGGCGATCCGCCGCGCCGCTTGATCCCGCGGCTGTGGGGTGTGCCTCCCCCAATGTATTTGGCGCCGCCTTCAGCCGGAGATCCTAGCCGCACCGTGCTCACCGTGCGCAATCCGGACAGCCCGTTCTGGATCGGCAACTTGCGCAACAGCGAGTTCCGCTGCCTTGTTCCGGCGACGAGCTTCATGGAATAGGGCCGGATCAACCCTGCCACAGGCAAGCGCCGCCAGTGCTGGTTCGCCGCCAATGACCAACCGCTGTTCGCCATGGCCGGGGTATGGACTGACAGCGAGGTGCCGAGCCTTGCCCTGCTTACCTGCGAGCCAAATGCCGCCCTGCGCAGAGAAGGGCGCGATACCATGCCGGTGATCCTGCCGTCTGATCCGGGCGCGCACGATGCGTGGCTGCGCGGCGACTGGAACCGCGCGCACGCGCAGCTGGCACCCTATTCCTCGTCACTGATGAGTTTGCTTGGTTAGTTAAACCGCATCGCGCCTGCCACATTCAGCGCCAGCCCGAACACCACCGTGGTGATCGCCCAGCCGCGGTGCATATTGGCGAGGGATCGCAGCCACATCTGGGTATAGATGTCACAAAAGGCGAGAATGGCGATGGCTTCGATCATCATCAGCCCGCCCAGCGCCTTCATCAGGCACGAAAGCACGTCTGACGGCACCCATGGGTTAGCCAGATAGATGATGCCGCCGATCAGCATTTCGAGCAGCCCGCACAGGAACTGCAGCGCCGGAGAACCGTTCACCTCATCGATCATGGTGCGCCAGATGCCCGGCTTGCGCAGCGCGCCGATCCCGGCGGAAAGCGCGGCGAGCCCCAGCAGCAAGCTGGACCATGCGGGCGCGTCAAAAGGTACAGTCATCAGACATCCTTGTGTTTACGGCTCCCGCTGCGGAAGATGCCGACAAGTCCGCGCTTAGTCCAGTGTCGTCACGGAGAATTACCGCCCTTGCGGCCTCACAGCGGCGGCAGCCGTGGAAGCGCGCATTTCCGCCCCCGTCACCACGCCATCGTGATCGGCATCAAGCCGGTCAAAATTGGCCAAGGTGGCGGCGCGATATTCGATCAGGGTGATTGATTGATCGCGGTTGGGATCAAAGCGGTTCATCAGCGGCTGGACATCGGGCAGCGGCGGATTTTCGGCCAGTGCGGCAAATTCACCGGGGCTGATCACGCCGTTGCGATCGGCATCGAGCCGCTGAAACAGTTCACGATTGCGCGCCTGCGCGGCGGCATAGGCAACGCCGCGTTCAAACTGTTCAAGCTCTGCCCTCACGATCTTGCCATCGCCATTGGCATCACGGCGGCGAAATTCAGCATCCATCGTCTGGATGAAGGTGCCGCGTTGCAGATCTGCCGATAGAGCGGGGCCAGGAGCGGTAGGAGGCGCAGGAGGAGGCGCAGGAGTAACCGGTGCAGGCTTGATCACGGGCGCTGGCTTGGCCGGCGGCGCGGGGGCTGCGGCAAGAAGTGGGGCAGCAAGCAAGGCGGCAAATGTGATGCGCTTCAGGTGAAACATGATAACTCCCGGACAGGCCACAAGTCCTATGTCGCGCCTGCCCCCCGTGGCAAGCCTGTTGTAGCAATCAGGCTGGGGTCGATCTCCCACTCAAACCATCGCAAAGATGAACAAAGGCTTGATTTGCATTATTGACCACCGATTTCCGATAGCCTAGAATCAACGGTAATTCGGATATAGTTGCGGACAGATCCAATGATCCGCAACATTCCTGATTGGGTCGCAGAGCTTTTACGCGCTAGTCGCGGGGGTGTCTGCTTGTTCCTCCCGTGTCTGCGCACCACGCAGAAGAGGGAATTTCCACATGAAGAAAATTGCAATTACTCTGGCAGCCTCAGCGCTCGCCATGGCTTGGAGCGGGACGGCATCGGCTGCCGAGTGCCTTCTTGACACCAATGACGATCGGCTTTGTTGCGTAATTGCGCGCGGGGGATTCCTCCGGGGAATCTAATGCGTTAAGTTGGCTCATGCCCAAGCCAGCGCCACCAAAATATCGCACAACGAACTGGAGCGCGTATAACGCCGCTCTGAAGCAGCGTGGATCGCTG
>CAMDQO010000054.1 GCA_945906105.1 Novosphingobium sp. Chol11
CACCGCCGCCCAATAGAGCGCCTGCATCGGATCAATCGCCAGCAGGTTGAGCGCGACACCGCCCAAGGTCGCCAAGGCAATCACCCCGTAAAAGGCCTTGGCTTCGCGCGGCTTGCGATCAAGCCCCTCGGTCCAGCCGAAGGTTTCGCTCACCGCATAGGCAGCTGAACCAGCAAGGATCGGCACAGCGAGCAAGCCGGTGCCGATGATGCCCAAGGCAAACAGGGCAAAGGCCAGATCACCGGCAATCGGCCGCAAAGCCTGTGCCGCATCGGCGGCGCTGGTGATTGTAGTGATTCCCTGCGCATGCAGCGTAGCTGCGGTAGCAAAGATGATAAACAGTGCCGTGAGATGCGAGAAACCCATGCCGACCAGCGTATCTGTGCGGATGCGCTTGAGTTCCACCCCGGCGCTCTTGGGCGAAACCATCAGCGGTTTGACATGGCGGCGGTGCTGTTCTTCCACTTCCTGCCCCGCCTGCCAGAAAAACAGGTAAGGGCTGATCGTCGTGCCGAAGATGGCCACCAGTGCCATGGCGTGGGCTTTGTCAAAGGTGAAGCTTGGCACCAGCGTACCATACAGTGCCTCACCCAGCGGCACATGGCTGACAAAAACCACCGCGACATAGGCAAACAGCGACAGAGTCGTCCATTTGAGCACCCGCGAATAAGTATTATAACTGAGCGCCACTTCGAGCACGACACTGATGACACCAAAGCCCACCACATAGAGCATCTGCGGCCCCGGTAGCAGCAGGCTGAGCGATGCGGCCATGGCCCCAAGATCGGCACCAAGGTTGATGACATTGGCGATCAGCAGCAGCAGGGCCACAGCGCGCAACAGGGAAGGCGCGTAGTGCTGGCGCAGGTTCTGCGCGATCCCCATGCCGGTCGTCGCGCCGATCTGTGCGCAGATCGCCTGTATCGAGACCAGCAGCGGATAACCGAACAGCATGGTCCAGGCCATGCCATAGCCGAATTGCGCGCCGACCTGACTGTAAGTGCCAACGCCCGATGGATCATCATCTGCCGCACCAGTTACCAGGCCGGGGCCGAGCACATCGCCGACCGAACGAGGCTCAAAATGGCCGCGCCGCTTGCGGCTCATGCTGTGCCCGCATTGTTCAGCGCATTGATCGCGGCATGGACCCGCTCCTCAACCTCGGCGCGCGGCAAGCCAGAAGGGATCGTCTCACCAAAGCGATAGGTGATCGTGCCGCTTCGCTTCCAGCGGCGCTGATAGAGCGGCCCGCTGTTGACCGCCATCGGCACCACCGGCAGGTCAAGCAGCTTGTAAAGCCCGGCAAAGCCCGATTGCAGGGCGGGAGACTGGCCATGCGGCGTGCGTGTGCCTTCGGGGAAAATCACGAGTGTGCGGCCCTCTGCGGCAAAGCCGGCCGCCGCCGCGCGCATCGCCCGCAGCGCTTTTGCCCCGGCAGAACGCTCAACCGGCACCACGCCATAAAGCCGCCCGATATGCCCCCAGAACGGCACGCGCAGCAGTTCTGCCTTGGCGAAGGGAACCGGGCAGTGGAGCAGCACCGGCAAGTCAATCGCCTCGAAAAAGCTCTCATGCTTGCCCGCGACAATCACCGGACCGCTGGGCAATTCGCCCTCAACCCGAACCTTGATACCGAGCAGCCAGCGCACGCAAAACCGGTGCCACCCGGCCCAGAAATGCGATCCCGGAATCGAGGCGCGCGGGTTGATCCTTGCGGCAATCGCGAAAAACGGCCCGGTTAGCGCGGAACCGACATAGAAGGCGAAATAGAAGGCAAGGCTGCGAATAACATCAACAGGTCTGGTCACATCATCCGCCCCAGAAGCTGGAGACAGCGCGGGCCAAAGTCTTGTTATATTCCAGCACCAGAATCTCGAAACTTGGCCGCGCCGGGACGGCATCCTTGATCACCACCAGATCGGCAGGCGCCACCCGGTGCAATTCAATCGCCGCGCGGCGCATATGCCAGTCGCTGGTCACCAGACGCACTTTCTTCATGCGGCCCGCCGCAATCCAGAACGCCGCTTCGCCAGCGTTGCTCTGGGTATCGGTCGATTTATAATCGAGCTTGATGCAGCAATTCATCAGCGCGCCGCTGACACGGTATTCGGCAGCAAATTCTCCCGGCCGCACCGATTTATCGACACCGGCGACGAACAGCTTGGGTGCGCGGTTTTGTCGCAGCATATCCAGCGCCCGGTTGATCCGTCCTTCACCGCCGGTCAACACGATGATGGCATCGGTACGGTCATTGCCTGCAGGCTGCGGCATGAACAGGGCGAACCACAGAAATCCAAAGATATAGGCAAGCAAGGTGCTGGCTGCGAGGCGTCCAAATCGGTTCATAACATCCTCGCCAGTGCGCGCAACACGGTCCAGCGCGCGGTCACCGTCGCCAGCACTATCCCGCCGATGGGTATGAGCACGAGCAGGGCCCAGTCAATCCATACCAGCGATCCGCCATTGACGATCCCGGCTCCCAGTCCGGCAAATCGCCTGCCGACCAGCACGACGATGATAACCGCCGCCGCCAGCCCGGCAATCCCGCCTTCGGCTGCCGCCATGGCGGTGGAACGCTGAAAAATGCGGGCAATCTGCTGATCGGTGCCGCCCAGCAAGTGGACGATCTCGATAGTCTCGCGGTTGGAGCCCAGAGCCGTGCGCGTCGCCAGCAGCACCGCCGCAGCTGTGGCAAGGCCGAGCAGCAGGACCAGCGCTATCGCCAGCCATTGCAGCGCCGATATCGCCCCGAACACGGGCTTGAGCCAGCTCGATTGGGCATCCACCCGCGCCGAAGGCACTTTGGCCCGCAAGGCATTGCGCAGCCCATCGAGCCTCGCCTGCGTCACCGTGCCCGAGAGCCGCGCGTCGATCAGTGCGGGCACCGGCACTTCGGCCTCATCCATACCGGTGCCGAGCCATGGCTCGACCAGCGCATCGACTTCCTCCTGCGGCACCGCCCGGATCAGGCTGACATCGCTCTGGCCCTTGAGCAGTTCAACAGCCTGGAGCGCCTGCTGATTGCGCACCTCAGGTCGCGCCTCGACGATCTGCACGGTGATACCGCCTGAAAGTTCATTGGCTGCGGCAGAGGCGATATTGCGCAGCGCCAGGCCGCCCGCTGAGGCGATCACCGTCATCATCACCATGATCGCGATGACCCAAGGGATAGGGCCAGACATCCGCACCTGCGGCACCAATTCGGTCTGTGCGCCTTCATTCAGGCTGCGCGAGCCGATCGAGAGCAGTTTAAGCGGGCGTTTCATGCTGGCCCCACTGGCCGCTTGGGCGGATAGCGCAAGGCTCCGGTAGGATCGGATAGCCGCCCCTTGTCGAGCCGCATGATCAGGCTTTCAGGCACTTTCTTGAGCAGGTGAACATCGTGCGTTGCCACCACCACCGTGGTGCCAAGCCGGTTCAGCGCCTCGAACAAGCGCAGCAGCTTCACCGCCATTTCAGGATCGACGTTACCCGTCGGCTCATCCGCCACCAGCAGTTGCGGCCTGCCGATTACCGCGCGGGCGATGGCAACGCGCTGTTGTTCACCGCCGGAAAGCGTCGCCGGCCGTGCCTCCATCCGGTCCGCGAGGCCCACCCATTCGAGCATATCGGCCACGGGCCGCGCTATTTCGCTCTCGGCGAAACCAGCCACGCGCAGAGGCAGGGCGACGTTGTCAAAAGCGGACAAGTGCGGGACGAGACGAAATTCCTGAAAGACCACGCCCAAACGGCGGCGCAGCGCAGGCAATCGTTCGCGCGGCATGGTGATGGCATCGGTCCCGAAGATGCGGATCCCTCCGCGCGATGGGCGCTGCGACAGATACAGTAGCTTGAGCAGGGATGTTTTTCCCGCACCCGATGCTCCGGTGAGGAAGTAGAAACTGCCGGGGTACAGCGTGAAGGATACGTCGCTCAGCACCTCACGGTCCGTGCCATAGCGCAGCCCGACGTTATCAAACTGGACAATTTCGCCGCTACCGGACGTTGTCATTGCACATTAGTCCTGGTCACTGCGACACTTGATCCTTGGGCCGGTTATTCAATCTATTGGTTGGCCATTTTCAGGCCATAAGCGCCTATAGCGAGGTTACCATGTGGAAAAAAGGGCGATGGCACATCGCTTTGGCGCACAAAATCCGTTCAAGCCCTTGTCTGTCATCGCTTTGCCATGCTTAACGCTGCACTATGATTATCAGCTGCCCGGCCTGCAAGACGCGATATGTCGTGCCAGACAGTGCCATCGGTGTCGATGGCCGCACGGTGCGTTGCGCCAAATGCCGGCACAGCTGGTTTCAGGATGGCCCGGAACTGGCTCCTGCGCCAGTGCCCGTTGCGGCACCGCCACCTCCGCCCATCACTCCTGCACCCGCCGAACCAGCAGAAGCTGCTGAAGTCACGCCTGTGCCAGTTGCTCAGGACGAGACACCACCGCCAATCTCCGAAGCGCCTCCTCCGGCAGCGGTCTATGACGATACCGCGAATGACTACGACGATACTCGCTCCAATTTTGATCACGAACCACCGTTTCGGCCCCGCCGCAATCCGGCGAAAATGTACACCATGGCGGCGATCGTCATTGCCGCAATTTCGCTGGGCGCAGTTGGCGCAGTGGCCTGGTATGGCCTGCCCAGCTGGGCTCCCTTCGCCAATCAGACCTTCGCCGATGGTCAAGCCGATCTGCGACTCGATTTTCCGCCCAATCGGCTTGATCGGCGCACGCTTCCCAATGGGACCGAATTTTTCGGTGCCAATGGCAAAGTGACCAATGTCGGCAAAGAGCGCCGCACTGTCCCGCCGATCCTGATCGTGCTGCGTGATGCGCAAGACCGGATTGTCTATTCGCTCGAAGTGATCTCATCCAAACGCCAGCTCAATCCCGGCGAAAGCGTGACGATCAATGAAATGGTGCTCGATGTCCCGCGCTCGGCCAAGCAGATGGAAGTGGGCTGGAAGCCGGGTTGAGGCTGAAGCTGCCCGCACAAGCGTTTCGCCGCTTGCTCCCCGCTCACCCATTTGCTAGGGGCGCGCTCCTACCCCCCCCGGGACGGCATTTCCGCCCCGATGATTTAGCGGTCATGGCGGAACTGGTAGACGCGCAACGTTGAGGTCGTTGTGGGCGAAAGCCCGTGGAAGTTCGAGTCTTCTTGACCGCACCAATCAGTCCTGAAAAACAACCCCTGAAGGGGCACCCAGCGGATCACGCGCCCAATGCGGCGCAGTTCTGCGGGATTTCGCGGGCGGTCTCAGCAATGGTGATGGCCTGCAGCCCCGGAATGACCAGACGAAGCTGGTGCCTTCTTCGAACTTTGGTGGCAGATAGCGTCAATATCATTTGATGTCCGGTGACGTCAGCTTTCCTTTATTTCTGGCACTACGATGGCGCGGCGCCCTGTTTGGACAGACTGGGTTGCGGATCGTTCGGCTCAGTGCCCAAAGCCGCGGTGATGTGACCTTCTGCCGCGGTTGCTTCAGCGATAAGGAGGCGCAGTGCTTTCGCGGTGTCTTTTAGGACACCGGTGCCAAGAGGCCGCTCACCGTTGATAAAACGTCGGATCGCTCGTTCGTCTATATCGAGACGGCGTGAGGCAGCAGTGGTGCCGCCAAGCACTTGGACGCAGTGGGCAAAGTGCTCACACAGATCCTGCATTGTGAATGACGCGGTCATATTTTCCCCTTTTGCCATTGCTGGCGGTGAGCGTCGCGCGTGTGGCTGAGATGTAGTAGCTTCGCGTGCTGCCTCCTATAGGATGAAAAATGGGAATGACGGAAGATGACCAATCATTGAGCAGGTCGCAAAGGCGGTCACTTCGCAGGATCTACAACGGTCGTTCGGTCCCTATCATTGCTGATGGAAAGCCCTTCCTGACCTACAAGGATGCCAGCCAATACCTTCAATCACTGGCACCTCATGCCCGTGACGCGGCATACGCCGAGATGAAGGAGAAGGAGAAATAGACGTTCGAAAGCTGAGCTTGCCTGACGCCGGAAGCGGAACGAAATCACTGATAGTGATCGTTTTCGTACAGGGTGAACGTTCGGTCGCTATCAGGAGTCGATGCGAAATTGATGAGCGTCCGCTGGGTCAGCGGGAGCGGCTGCTCTAAGCCTGAGCGGGCCACATGCGCGCTGACTGGCCAATTGCAGACATTCCGAACCTGCGGTAACAAGTACTATGGGTGTTCAGGGAAGCTGTCTGGGCTTGTAACGGTTTTGCGCCTGCACATGAAACCATGGCCGCCGGTTCAGTGTGCGTGCGGGGCCATTTTCATCGAAAGCCGCGCCCTCAGGAGCAAGCCGTAAGGCCTGCGGGACAGACGCGTCATCGGCCCCGCTCTGATTCTCGGGGCGTTGCGGGGTGTCCCCGCATGAAGGGGTAGCCGGAGACGGCGCAGCGGCTCCGGCTCAGGGGAAGGCTTTCCCCCAAAAAAATGTGGATGCTGATCGGTGGGATACTGGTGGGATACCGACAGAAATCAGCGCAAGTGGCCATTTTGCAGGCCATCTAGATATCTGATTTATCACTAGAAAACTGGAGCGGGCGAAGGGATTCGAACCCTCGACCCCAACCTTGGCAAGGTTGTGCTCTACCCCTGAGCTACGCCCGCTCGAACGTCCTTTGCCTGCCGTGCTGATGCCGGTAGGCCGGGGAGAGGCGCGCGGTTAGCATCGGGTCCGGCCCCCGGCAAGGGAAAATTGGCTCTCCGGCGAGGGAAATCTGCTGGAGCCCGAAATTGCGGGCGAAAGGCCGCGTCATCGGGGACAGTGCTGGATAGACCCTTCACAATTTATAGAAAATCGCCACATAAGAGGCCGGTTCCATCCAGCGTTCACGGGAGCACTCCCCTTGGCCAGTCTCGGTCTCAATCTTGAAGAACAAAAAGCCGTCGACCGCTTTCGCAAGGCTGTCGCCGAACCATCAATGACGTCGCTCGTGATCCTCGATTTCTGGGCCGAATGGTGCGGGCCGTGCAAGGCGCTGTCGCCGGTGCTCGAAAAAGTCGCGGCCGACTATGCCGACAAGGGTGTGCTGCTCGCCAAAGTCAATGTCGACGAGGAAGGCTTCATTGCCTCGCAGTTCCAGGTCAAGTCGATCCCCACGGTCTATGCCGTGTTCCAGGGCCAGCCTGTCGCCGACCTGACCAATGCCCGCAGCGAATCGCAGTTGAAGACAATTCTCGATCAGTTGCTCGCCAAGTTGCCGATCAGCGCTGGCGGCGAGCCGGCGCAGGATCTGGCGCCGTTACTGGCAATGGGCGAGGAAGTGCTGGCCGCAGGCGATGGCGAACGCGCAGCCGGGATATTCTCGCAGATCGTCGAAATCGCGCCTGACAGCGCGGCGGCCAATGCCGGGCTGATCCGCGCGCTGGCTCTGGCAGGGCAGGCTGAGGAGGCCGATGCCGTGCTCGCCGCGCTCGATCCCGAGCTGGCGAAGGACGCTGCTATCGAGCGCGCCCGCGCCGCGCTGGAGCTGGCCAAAGCCAAGCCCGAGGACGGCGAGCTTGCCGGCTTGCGCGCCGCCGCAGTGGCAGACCCCGCCAACATGGACGCGCAGCTCGCTTTTGCCATCGCCGCCTTTGCTGCCGGCGAGCGCGATGAGGCCGCCGCGATATTGCTCGGCATGATCGCCGCCGACCGCGAATGGAACGAGGGTGCCGCGCGCGCCAAGCTGCTCCAGATGTTCGAGGCGATCGGACTGGAAGACCCCTGGGTGGCCGCGACGCGCCGCAAGCTTTCGACCGTGCTGTTCGGCTAGGCACAGGCATGGTCGAGGCCCGGACCCGCATCTCGATCTTTCCGCTCAGCGGCGCGATGCTCTATCCGGGCCTGCAATTGCCGCTGCACATTTTCGAGCCGCGCTATCGCGCTCTGGTCAGCGATGCGCTGGCCCGCGACCGCAGGATCGGCATGATCCAGCCGCAGCGCGCCGAAGAAGGCGCGCCGCTGTTTTCAATCGGATGCCTCGGGCGGATTGATCAGGTCGAGGCGATGGATGACGGGCGCTACAATCTGGTGCTGGCGGGTGAGGCGCGATTCCGCGTGGCGCGCGAGCTCGACGTGACAACGCCTTTCCGCCAGGTCGAGGCGGAGCTGCTGGAAGATATGGACGACCAGTTTCTTGCGCCCGTCGAGCGCGCCTCCTTCGAGCGCGAGGCGCGCCGCTTTGCCGATGCGCAAGGTTACCGGGTCGACTGGACTTCGGTCGCTCAGCTCGATGATCTCTCGCTGATCAACGGTGTCAGCCAGATCGCGCCGTTCGATGCGGCGGCCAAACAGGCTTTGCTCGAAGCGGACAGCCTGGGCGCGCGCTGCGAATTGCTGGTGCAGCTGATGCAGTTTTTCGGCCGGCGCGATGGCGACGACGACCGGGTGACGTTGCAGTAGCGTTTGGGCAGTAGCGTTTGGGCAGTAGGGCTTAGACAGTAAATTTCAGCGTTCAGCGAACGCCCGATGCGGGCAGCCGCGCGGTTAAAACTTCGCGCGGGGCCCCGTCCTTGACCATCCACAGGGTAAAGGTGCGCGCGCCAACCCCGCTGTGCGCTGCCCAGCCGAGTGTGCCATCGTCGCTCTTGCCTGAGCGCGTTTCCGGGGTGCTTGGCGTTGTCGTCACTACCGGCAGCGCACCCTCGCGCTTGCCGCGCGGGCAATCAGCGACCAGGGCATTCACGGTGTCGGCAGATGCAGGCGCGGCCTCGTCGGCCAGGCTCATGTCGAGCAGCCACTTGTAGGCTCCGC
>CAMDQO010000055.1 GCA_945906105.1 Novosphingobium sp. Chol11
AAGTTTGACAAGTCGCGCCTGCCCAGCCGCCACGTTTCGGTCGGCCCAGAGCGCGCGCCGCATCGCTCTTATTACTATGCGATGGGCATGACAGAAGAGCAGATCGCGCAGCCTTTCGTCGCGGTCGCATCAGCGGGCAACGATTCCGCCCCCTGCAACACCACGCTTGATATCCAGGCTGACTGGTGTCGCAAAGGCATTGACGAAAACGGCGGCACCTCGCGCCGGTTCAACACCATCACCGTGACCGACGGTATCGCCATGGGCCATCAGGGCATGAAAAGCTCGCTGGTCAGCCGTGAAGTGATTGCGGATTCGGTCGAATTGTCCGTGAGAGGCCATTGCTATGATGCGCTGGTGGCCTTCGCCGGTTGCGACAAGAGCCTGCCGGGCATGATGATGGCGATGCTGCGGCTCAATGTGCCGTCAATCTTTGTCTATGGCGGTTCGATCCTGCCCGGCCGGTTTCACGATCAAGACGTGACTGTGGTGGATGTCTTTGAATTCGTCGGTCGCTACTCAGCCGGTAATTGCCCGCTCAGCGAGTTGATCGCGCTCGAAAAGGTTGCTTGTCCTGGGCATGGCGCTTGCGGCGGTCAATATACTGCCAACACCATGGCCTGCGTGGCAGAGGCGATAGGTTTATCGCTGCCAAACAGTAATATGGCCCCAGCACCTTACAAGTCGCGTGAAGATATTGCGGTGGCGGCGGGCGCACAGGTGATGAAGCTGCTTGAACTCAATCTGCGCCCGCGTGACATCTGCACAAGGGCGGCTTTCGAGAACGCCGCCCGTGTTGTCGCGGCCACTGGCGGATCGACCAACGGCGCGCTGCATCTGCCCGCCATGGCCAACGAATGCGGTATTTCCTTCGACCTGTTCGATGTTGCCGAGATTTTCAAATCGACTCCCTACATCGCCGATCTCAAGCCCGGCGGGAAATATGTTGCCAAGGACATGTACGATGCTGGCGGCGTCTATATGGTGATGAAGACGCTGCTCGATGGCGGCTTCCTCGATCCCGAACCGATGACCGTTACCGGCAAGACGCTGGGCGAAAACATCGAGGAGATCACCTGGAACCCTGACCAGAAGGTGATTTACGATGTGCAGGCACCGCTCTCGCCCACGGGCGGCGTTGTTGGCCTACGCGGTTCGCTGGCACCCGATGGCGCGATCGTGAAGGTGGCGGGCATGGCGCGGCTGAAATTCACCGGCCCGGCGCAGGTTTTTGAATGTGAGGAAGATGCCTTTGCCGCAGTCGAAGCGCGCGGTATCAAGGAAGGCGCGGTAGTGGTCATCCGCAACGAAGGGCCCAAGGGCGGCCCCGGAATGCGCGAGATGCTCTCGACCACCGCCGCACTTTACGGGCAGGGCATGGGCGAGAAGGTGGCGCTGATCACCGATGGACGCTTTTCGGGCGCAACGCGCGGCTTCTGCATCGGCCATGTCGGGCCTGAAGCGGCTGATTGCGGCCCCATCGCGCTGGTTGAGGATGGCGATGTAATCGCGATTGACGCGGAAAATGGCACCATCGATCTCGAAGTCGATGAAGCGACCCTGGCCGAGCGCCGCAAGGCGTGGAAGCCCCGCGGTAATGATTACAACTCTGGCGCGCTGTGGCGCTTTGCCCAGAATGTCGGACCGGCCTATCAGGGCGCGGTAACGCATCCCGGTGCGTCTGCTGAAACCCACGTCTATGCGGATATCTAGCCAGCTTTTCCTTCTGCTGCTTGCCGCCTGTTCAAAGGGCGAAGAGGCACAGCAGGCGGCTGTCAGCGGTGAAGCTCCGGACAAGACTGCCGAAGCCGTTGCCGAAGATGATACCCTGCCTTGCGCACTGGCCAAGGCGAAGGATTTCCGCCCGGTTTGCAAGATCGACAAGGCGCAGGCCAATGGCAAGGATCTGTGGATCGTTCGCCACCCTGACGGCGGTTTCCGGCGTTTTGTCATCGTCGAGCAGCAGGATGGCGCACACATAGGTGCCGCCGACGGGGCTTTCGAAGTGCAGACCAAGCGCGTGGGGCCGAACCTTGAAGTGAAGGTTGGCGAGGATCGCTATCTCTTCGCCGCCACGCCTGAGCCAGCTACCAGTGCGCCCGCCGGTTGATCAGGTTCTCATCGTCGCAGCAATGCGCGCGGCAGAAGAGGCGCTGATCGCTGCGGGCACCAGCGTTGAAAAACTGATGGATGTGGCAGGGCGCGGCGCGGCGGACTGGGTCTGGCGCGTGGCCGCGCACAGGCCTGTTACCGTGCTGTGCGGACCCGGTAACAATGGCGGTGATGGCTATGTCATCGCCGAGGCCTTGCGAACACGCGGCGGCGAGGTTTGCGTGATAGCTGCCAGCGAGACGAAAACGGAGGCTGCGCGCAATGCCGCCGCCCTGTTTGGCGGTGAGGTGATGGGCGTCGATGCCTCACCGCATGGCGATGTTCTGGTCGATTGCCTGTTCGGCAGCGGCCTGACTCGTGCGCTTGGAGCTGACCATCTGAGGCTGCTCACGCGGCTTGCCACTTCTCACCGCACACGCATCGCCATTGATCTGCCGAGCGGTGTGGAGAGCGACAGCGGAGCGATGCTCAATGCTGGCCTGCCGGATTATCAGCTGACAATCGCGCTCGGAGCCTGGAAGCAGGCGCATTTCCTGATGCCCGCTGCGGCGAAAATGGGCGCGCTGCGCTTGGTCGGTATTGGTGTTGAACCTGTGCCGGGCGCTGCGGAGGTTGTTCGCCAACCGCGCTTTGCCATGCCAGCTGCGGATGCGCACAAGTATAAGCGCGGGCTGCTGGGGGTGATAGGTGGCGCAATGCCGGGGGCGGCCTTACTGGCTTGCACATCGGCGCGAGGGGCTGGGGCGGGCTATGTGAAGCTGTTGGGCGAAGACCGCGCGCTGCCCATGCCGCCAGACCTCGTTATCGACGGTTCAACCTTGGTTGACGCACTGGCAGACCCCCGCTTCAACGCTCTCCTGATCGGCCCCGGACTTGGCCGTGACGATGCCGCGCGTGATCGGCTGCGGGCAGTGCTGGCGGCGGATGTGCCGACAGTGCTCGATGCCGATGCGCTGATCCTGCTCACCCCGGCTAATCTTTCCGGGCGCAAGTCTTCGTTAATCGCCACACCGCATGAGGGCGAGTTGGCGGCGCTCGAAAAGGCTTTCGGGCTCACCAGCATTGGCACCATCACCGGCAGCAAACCTGATCGCGCCCGTGCTCTGGCGGCGGCATCCGGGATGATTGTTGTCGCCAAAGGGCCGGATAGCGTGATCGCTGAGCCCGATGGACACATCGCCTTTGTGCCGCGCGCTTCCAGCTGGCTTTCGACGGCTGGTACGGGCGATGTGCTGGCTGGGGCGCTGGCCAGTCGGCTCTCGACTGGGGCCGATCCATTCGCCGCTGCTTGCCAGGCCGTGTGGCTCCATGCAGAGGCCGCGCGGCTTGCTGGACCGACCTTCACCGCCAGCGCACTTGCCGCAGAGATGCGCAGCGCCTACGCGGCCTGCCTGTGAACCAGTCAGAATCCAGTCCAGAACCCGAAGTCATCCTGCGTATCGCCGCCAAGGGCGATGGCATCACCGCGTCAGGCCGCTTTGCCTGGGGCGCTGCGCCGGGAGATACGTTGATGCCCGATGGCACATTGCAGCCGGGTCCGCACCACATTGCGCCGGTTTGCCGCCACTTTGGCCAGTGCGGTGGTTGCCAATTGCAGCAGCTTGACGAAGAATCGCTTGCCGATTTTGTCGAAGCGCGAGTGGCCAATGCTTCCGCAAGTCAGCAGCTGGCGGCAGAGCTGATCGCGCCGCCGCATATCTCGCCGCCGCACAGCCGCCGCCGTGCTTCGCTTCGGGCTGAAAGTTCAAGCGGCCGGGTGGTGATCGGTTATCGCGAAGCCATGTCGCACCGGATTGTGGAACTCAGCGAATGTCCGGTGCTGGTCCCTGAATTTGTTGCCCTGTTACCGCATTTGCGCAAGCTGTTGATTACGCTGGGTCAATCGGGGCCAAAGCCAAAGGGTAAGGGCAAACAGAACGCCAAACCGGTTAAGGTGCGCATGGCGGCCGATATTGATCTGGTGATGACTGAGCAGGGCATTGACCTTGGCATCAAGGGGCTGACGGTCGAGGGGCTGGCAGCGACCGAAGCCATGCTCGATTTTGCCCGCGACCATTCTCTTGCGCGGCTGGTAATCGATCAGGGCTATGGCGCGGAAGCGGTGTGGGAGCCGGTTCCTGTGACCGTCAGTCTTGCCGGTGTTTCAGTTCCCCTGCCGCCCGGATCGTTTCTGCAGGCGACGGTTGATGGCGAAGAAGCGCTGGTTGCCGCAGCCTGCGATTGGTTGGCCGGATCGGAAACCGTGGCCGATCTGTTTTCCGGGCTTGGAACCTTTTCCTTCGCACTGGCCGCTCAGGGATCAAAAGTGCTCGCTGCAGAGGCTGCGCGCGATGCGCACATGGCCTGCAAGGCGACTGCAGCGCGGACGCAATTGCCGGTTCATTGCCTCCACCGCGATCTGTTCCGCAATCCACTTCTGCTCGATGAACTCGACAAGTTTTCCGCCGTCCTGCTCGATCCGCCGCGTGCCGGTGCGCGCGATCAGATCGAGCGATTGGTGGACAGCAAAGTGGCTAAAATCGTCTATATCAGCTGCAACCCATCAAGCTGGGCGCGTGATGCGGTATCGCTGATATCAGGGGGCTACCGCCTTGTAGAACTGCGACCGGTTGGCCAGTTCCGATGGTCAACCCATGTGGAACTGGCGAGTTTGTTCGTGCGGTAGAGGTTAATGGCATTACAAAGAATCGTCATTGCGAGGCCGAAGGCTGAAGCAATCCAGAGCGGTTCGCGTGACGCTCTGGATTGCTTCGTCGCTATGCTCCTCGCAATGACGAAGTATATAGAATTGCGTTAATGAAACACTGCAATGCAGGCGTGAACCACCAGTGCCAACAGGCACAGCGATGACAGCGCAAAGATCATGAAACGCAGTGCAACCTTGTTGACCAATACCTGCACCAGCGAATGGATCACCCGCAGTCCGACATAGGCCCAGGCGATATCGGCATTCAGCCCGTGACCCTGCCCGACAATCGCCAGCAGCAAGGCCACGGCATAGAACACCGTTGGCGCTTCATGCAGGTGGTTATAGTTATGCGCTTTCCACTGGACCTGCGCCGGCAGCACATCATCAAGCGATTTCTTCGGTCCTTTGACCAGTTCATCGGGATTGACCTTGGCCTTGCTCATCGCGGGCAAACGGGTGGCATACATCCAGAACCACATCACCATGGTCCATGCCGCGAGCACGGCGACGGGTTTCAGAATTTCCATATGTTCTAGTGGCATAAGACCTCCTCAGGCGGCAAACAGCGTTACTGTGACGGCGCGGACAGCCAATGCGACAAGGAATATCGTCGATGCAGCAAACAGCATTACGCGCACTTGCAGGCGGTTGACCATCGACTGCCACAGTGAATGCACCACGCGAATTGCTACATAGGCCCAAGCCATCGCCACATCGACCGGCTTGGGAGCGCCCATCGCAAGAATGATAACAGCCGGATAGAAAATCGTCGGCTGTTCCATCAGGTGCGTGAAGTTATGCGCCTTCCAGTTGACCTTGTCTGGCAGCACCCCTTCCAGACTATTGCCTCGTCCTCCCGGCGGTACCTTGGCTATGTCTATTCCGGCTTTGCTGAAGGCGCCAAAGCGCGTCACAGTCATCCACAACAGCACGATCAGTGGCCATAGTACGAGCACCGCAGCTGGTGCGAGCATTTTGGCTTCCATAAAAATCCCCCTCGTTTCCCCTGAAGCGGAGACTGCTAGCGGGAAACTCGATTGTCAATTGCAACTAATCTGTCGAGGCCAGCACCTGTGCAAAGGCTGCCGGATCGGTATTGCCGCCTGACAGGATGATAATTGTCCGCCCATCAAGCGCCACCTTGCCCGCCAGCGCCGCTGCACCGCCGGGCTCCACCACCAGCCGCAACTGTGAGAAGGCAAAGCGCTGCGCCGCGCGGACTTCGGCAGGCGTCACCATCAGGCCGAACTTGCAACGTTCCTTGAGCACGGCGAAGTTGATCGGGCGAGTGGACGGGGTTTGCAAGGCATCGCAGGCGGTGGGCGGGGCGTCCTTGGCCACTGCGACGATCTCACCAGCGGCAAGACTGCGCCCGACATCGTCCCAGCCTTCGGGCTCGACCGGCACGATCTCGGCTTGGGGGCAGGCGAGGGCCAGTCCCGAGGTTAGCCCGCCACCGCCGCAGGGAGCAATGATCCGCGTAGGAGCGCCAAGCCCGCGCGCCTGCATCTGTGCGGTCAGTTCAAGTCCGGCAGAGCCTTGCCCCTCGATCACCCACGGGTCGGCGAAGGCATGGACAAGGGTTGCACCGCGCGCATTGCAGAGCCGCTCAGCCACTGCATCGCGATCCTCGCCGCCGGGGCGGTCATAGAGCACGACTTCCGCACCGAGTGCGCGGGTATTGGCGAGTTTGATGGCGGGGGCATCGCTGGGCATGACGATGGCGGCAGTGATACCCAGTCGCCGCGCTGCCCAGGCAACACCCTGCGCGTGATTGCCGCTGGACACGCCGACAACACCGCGCGCCTTCTCATCGTCCGAAAGGTCGGTCAGCCGGTGCCAGGCGCCGCGAATCTTGAAGGCACCCACCGGCTGCAAGCATTCGGCCTTGCACCACACCGTTACCCCGCCGATCTGAACTTCGAGCAACGGCGTTTCGGGC
>CAMDQO010000056.1 GCA_945906105.1 Novosphingobium sp. Chol11
ACACCGTCAACGCCCAGCGCGCGAGCACCGATCTGCTGCTGACCGACGGCGCACTGTCCTCTTTCGCGGGCTATGTCACGCGGGTGAAGGAACTGGCCTTGCAGGCTTCTACCGGCACTATGACCACCGCGCAGCGCGCTGGTATCGGCTCGGAAATTGCTGCGATCAGGCAGAACGTCATGGCGCTGGCCAACAGCCGCGATGCTGCGGGGCATGCGCTGTTTGGCGGCGAGGCAGCGGGCGCAGCCTATACCAGCGATGGCGCGGGCAATGCGGTTTACGGGGGCACGGCCACAGCGGGAGAACTATCGCTGGGTGATGGCCAGAGCGTGGCGCGCGGGCTTACCGGACCGGAATTCCTCAATTTTTCGGCGGGCGGCAGTGCCACCGATCTGCTGGCAGTGATCAAGAACCTGGGCGATGCCTTGCTGACCGGTTCGCCCGATCCGCAAACCGCCGCGCATGGATCGCTCGATCTGCTCGATACCAGTCTCGACAAGATCACCACGGCGCAGACGGTAATAGGCTCACGCCTCGCGTGGATAGAGTTGACCACCGAGCGCCGCACCGATCAGGGCGAGCTGCGTGCCAATGAGGAGGCTGACGTTGGCGGCACTGATATCGCCGCCACCGTGGCGCAATTGCAGCAGACGATGACCGTGCTTGAGGCCAGCCAGGCAAGCTTTGCCAAGTTGGCCGGACTTTCGCTGTTCGACCTGCTGCACTGAGCGGCGGCCACTTGATTTTGTTTATCGGGGGGTAATACGATGTACGCGGCGGTCGGTATCGTCATTCTTATCGTCATGGTGTTTGGCGGTTTTGCTATCACGGGCGGTGCGCTGGGCCCGGTGCTGGAGGCTATCCCGCATGAGATGCTGATCATTGGCGGTGCTGCTTTGGGCGCTACCGTGGCGGGCAATTCGATGCATGAGCTGAAACTGCTCGGCGGCGGCATTGCCAAGATTTTCAAGGGTCCGAAGCACACCAAGCAAGACCATGTCGATGTCATCATCCTGACCACCAAGTTGATCAAAATGCTGCGCAGTGAAGGCCCGGTGGCGCTGGAAAGCCATGTCACCGATCCCCAGACCAGCGCGATTTTCGCCGAATTCCCCAAAGTTCTGGCCAATCACCCGCTGGTTGATCTGATCTGCGATACGCTGACGCTGATCGTCGTTTCATCGGGCACGCTGGAAACCCACGCGGTCGAAGAGGTCATGGACAATGCGATGAAGACGCACTTCCATGAAATGAACGAGCCGCATCATGCCTTGCAAGGGCTGGCCGATGCGCTGCCAGCGCTGGGCATCGTTGCCGCCGTGCTCGGCGTGGTCAAAACCATGGGCTCTATCGACAAACCGCCGGCGATTCTGGGCGGGATGATCGGCTCGGCGCTGGTCGGCACTTTCATGGGGGTGCTGCTGGCCTATGGCATGGTCGCGCCGATGGCCGGTCGGCTGAAGCAGGTGCTTGATGCCGATGAGCAGATTTTCCACGCGGTCAAGCAGATCATCATTGCCTCGCTGCATGGTTATCCGCAGCCGCTGGTGGTCGAATCGGCGCGTTCGGGGCTGGGCCATGCCTTCCGGCCGGGCCTGTCCGAACTGCTCGATGCTTTGCGCGGGCGCTAGACCATGGCCGCAAAAGCCAAGGGCGAAGCGCCGCGGCCGATCATCGTCAAGAAGGTCACGGTGGTCGCCGCGGGGCATCATGGCGGCGCGTGGAAGGTGGCCTATGCCGATTTTGTCACCGCAATGATGGCCTTCTTCCTGCTGCTGTGGCTGCCGGGCGCGACCACTGAAAAGCAGCGCAAAGGCATTGCCGATTACTTCACCCCAACGCTGGTCAAGATGCGGCAGGAGAGCGCCGGTGCCAATGGGTTGCTGGGCGGCAGCTCGATCACCGATGTCGATAATTATCCGCACAAGGCAGGCCAGACCGGGACCAAGGCGCTGACCATCCCGCGCGATGCCACCGGCGGGCCAAAGGAAGGCGCGGGCAGGCTGCAGCGGATGCAAAAGGCGCTCGATGCCAAGCTGGCCAAGAGTGAAACAACCCGCCGCCTGCTGCGTCAGGTGAAGCTGGTCGATACCTCGGAAGGCATTCGCATCGATCTGGTCGACGATGCCGATTTCGCCATGTTCCAGCTCGGCACCACGCTGCTTACTCCGCAGGCGCGCGAGCTGGTGCGGGCGATTGCCGAGACGCTCAACCCTGAGCCCGGATCACTGAGCTTGCGCGGCCATACCGATGCGCTGCCGTGGAAGGCGGGCGTGGTGTCCAACAACTGGTCGCTCTCCGCCGGACGCGCCGAAACTACACGGCAAGCGCTGATGCAGACCGGCATCGCCGAAGACCGCTTCAAGCGCATCGAAGGCGTGGCAGACCGTGAACTGCTGATCCCGCAAAACCCGCAGGATCCCAGGAGCCGGCGAATTTCGATCACCCTGGCGAATTGAGCGCATCCCGTCTTGCGCGGGTGCGCGGCTTGGGCAATCCTCTCCTGCACAAAACAGAAAGAGGAAGACCATGCCGTTCACCGGCCCGACCGAAGACCGCGCGGCGATCCGCGAGCTGTATGATTCCTACACCGATGCCGCCAATCGCGGTGATCGGGCAGACTGGCTGGCTTGCTGGACCGATGATGCCGCATGGTGGACGCATTACTTTGACGTGTCGGGCATTGAGGCCATCGCCGCGACCTATGATCAGCTGATGGCCAATGTCGAAGTGACCAGTTTCATCGCGCAGGTCGGTTCGGTCGAGGTGAACGGCAACAGCGCCAAGGCGCGCTGCTATGCGCAGGAACGGCTGGTGTTCAAGGCAGGCGCAGGCAATCACCGGCTGGTCGGGCGCTATGAAGACGAATTGCGGCGGGTGGACGGGCAGTGGCTGTTCGCGAGGCGGGTTTACAAGGTGATGATCGAGGAAATGGGGTGACACTCGGCGGACACCGGGCGGACACTTTACCCTGCGGATGCCACGAAGAATGACAGAAATCTGCGGATTTTCCTGCGGAGAGAGCGGACAGACCGGACACCGGTGTCCGGCTATGATTTGCTTCATTTACAGCATGATAGAACATTAAAGGTGACACATGCCGCATTCTCGCGTGCATTTTCGCCAATGGCGGTTCTGCGTGCAACCTGCGGCTGGGCTGAGAGAGCGTAACGATGCGAAAGAGCCGGGCTAACTTACCAGCGCGCTGGTAAGTAGGAAACTGATTGTGATGCCGGGGACATGCTGCTGGCGTGTCCTCATCTGACGTTGCAGTTTTGTTCAAACGGTCGCCGGACGAGGAGATGAGCTGTGGAGTTTGGGGTAAAGTAAAGTGCGCAAGTAATCTCTCCATGTAATCTGCTCATTTACTTCCCGGCCATTGCAATCACTTCCTATGTAAAGCAGTGTGCCGGCCGGATAGATAATGAAGGATCAGTCAATGATAAAACGGAGTCTGGCAGCTTTTATCTTCGTTATTATGCTGAACGGGTGCTTCGACAACGCGGGTGGGAATACGGCGGGTGAAGGCGCGGCTGGTGGCGCTACTGGCGGTGACGTGACGATGGTGCGCGATGCCAAGTCTGGTGTGCCATACGGTTCCGCCGGGCCGCGCAGCTGCCCTGACCGCAAGGTTCCCGTCAGCGGTCCGCTGAACCCGGCGCAAGCTGCTGCATATGTCATATGTGGTCGTGAAGATGAGGCGGCGAACAATCTAACGCTGGTCGGCGGGATTACAGTGACCGAGGTATCGCCCGGTCGGCCTTACAACTATCTGCAGGATAATAGCGTCCCGGATATCGATGTCCAAAAACCGGTTTACTCGATTCGCGGCAGCATGGTCGTCTACACCTGCAATCGAGTGGACACCGGCCCGGGCTGGGGGCCAAAGTACGAACGTGGGACCAATTGCCGCACAACCGATCACCCTGGTGCAAATGGCTTATGCTATCAGAACGGGTTGGGTCAGTGGGATTGCAAGTTGTGGGATCACAAAGCCAAGTTAGGTGCAACCGAAGGCCTGCCGCCACCGGCTTGATCTGGCCAATTCCAATTGCCTTTCATCCCCGCTGACGAGGCGGTGGGGTTGCTCCTCCACACAACTCCAAACACCAATGAGCTGCATAACGTGGACGGGGAGTGGCGCTTCACAGGCCGGGTGTATAAGGTGATGATCGAGGAAATGGAGTGAGGATGGATGGTTTGGAGTCCGTGAGATTGATCGTTCTTGCTCCCTTTTTCGCGGGGTTGCTGCTGCAAGCCACTAATGCTCGCGCTGAACCAGCCCAATTCAGACCTCAGATTGGTGATACTTACGAAATCATCATGAAGCAGACTTCCGCGCAAAATAGCAGCGATGGCTCTTCAGGAAGTTCTCATGACAATGACACTATCATTGAAAGGGTGATCGGTGTGCGTCCGGACGGTCTTGAGTTGGAGTATGATCTGCCAAAGAGCGCTTCGCAAGCATCCAGAACGGGCACTTGGCAATTCCCGGCGCGCGTTTTCAAACCAGAACATGGATCAATGCAATTACTCAACCGCCCGGAGCTTGAGGCGCGGATCGAGGCTTGGCTCAAGGCAGCGAAATGGACACGTGAGGTTTGTGGCCGCTGGATATTTACATGGAATGCATTTCGCATTGAATGCGATCCGCAATCGGTGATCGTAAACCTTGAATCGTTCGACTTGCGCGTTCAAGAGGCTTTGTTGCATAACTCCGCGCGGGCCTGAACCATCCTTTATTTAGGATTACTACCCAACACGAACGGTATTGGGTGTGCCTATTTGCGAGAAGCGATTGAGGATTGCAGCACGGACTTTGAGCTCGGTTATCTGACGATCGAA
>CAMDQO010000057.1 GCA_945906105.1 Novosphingobium sp. Chol11
AAGAGGCTCCAGAAATACGAGCTGACGCCATCGATGAGCGGTAAGGGTAATTGTTACGACAACGCGGCGGTCGAGACGTTCTTCAAATCGCTGAAAGCCGAACTTATTTGGCGGCAGAGCTGGCCGACGCGGCGCCAGACCGAAGCTGCTATCTTCCAGTACATCAACGGGTTCTACAACACCCGCAGACGCCATTCATATCTGGGCAGCATCAGCCCCCTCGCATTCGAAGCCAAGGTGGCATAATGAGATAGGTGACCGGCACAAAACCGTTACAAGTCCAGAATGCGACCGTCTTTCAGGCGGATATCAATGGCCACGCGCGCAGCGAGTTCGTAACGGCCTTCCATTAGCTCGGGGGCCAACCGTGTGCGGATGCGTCTTGTGAGCGCGCCGACCTGCGTATCCGATACCGCTTCATTGGTGAAATGTTGTAGCCGCGAGCTCTTGCGTATGATGGCGTTGGCGACGCAGTAGCGAACATTGAACTGGCCATTGACCTGCGGATTGTCTCCAATCTCGAAACCCGAGCCCACCAGGCTGCACGGCGCTTCCGACGCCATGCTGATGTCGATCCGATCGATCTCGCCCGCTTCGATCGGGTGGGTCTTGAGCAGTTCCATGACGGCATCGGTGCTCGAGATTGTCGCACCACATTGCGGGCGCGTCTTGTAGCCCAAGTTCTGCGTGAACCACTGCTCACCCAATCCTTCGATGAGCATCGCATCATTGCGCACATCTTTGCAGAAGAGATGGTAGTAGCCCCAGACGCCGGTAAGCCAGTTCTTAGGCCCGGTGATGTTTCGTTGCGCGAGCTGGGCACAGATGATGCTGTCCTGCGACACGAAGCCTTGGATCACACGTACCGCAAGCGACGCATCGACATTGCTCTGGAAGCTGCTGCCCGCCTTGTTGAAGGTGAGCGCCAGCGTATTTGCCATCTGCTTTTCGGTGAGGCCGAGGATCCTGCCGGCGGCGATTGCCGGTGCGAAGATTGCGCAGGCACCGGTGGGATCAAAGCCGTCCAGCCGGGCCACACGGCCCAGTCTTATCGCGATCTCGGATCCGGCCGCGAGCGCTGTGATCAGGGCGCGGCCGCTCAATCCTCCGACCCGTTCGGCCATGCCGAGGGCGACCGGTATGATGCTGGCGCCGATATGTTGCCCCGGCACTGCAAAGTCGCAAATATCCAGGGCGCGGGCCATAGTGCTGTTTGCCAGCACTGCGGCATGTGCGGGAACCTTTCCGCCGTGAGACCAGATCGACGCCTCCGGCGTACCGCCCCATTCCTTGACCTGTGCAACCACATCTTCGCATCCGTATGCAGTTGCGCCAGCAACAGCTGTGCCGATGATCGTGCGTACAAGCAACTTCATGTCGGCGATGACGTCGGTGGGGATATCCTCGTAGCGCAGCCGAGTCACCCACGCCGCGAGGGTTTCCTCGGGTGTGTTTTCAAAGGATGACGCGATGACCTGTTTCGCCATGCTCATGGGTTCGTTCTCCACATCCTGTCAGCCGATCAGACATTACTAGGGCAACAATCTGTTTTTCGGTGGATTTTTTCTATACCCGCGCGGTCAAAATATCTCAGAACTGCCATAAGCGGGATGCTATTCCGATGCCTGCTAGTGATGCAGAAATCGGCCTTGCCGGTGTTGTAATGGCAAGCATCCATGCCGCATGGCGTTTCTCGAATTGAAATGCCGAAACCGAACGTTCATCCGAACGCGAATAATTATACAGCCTGCTTTCTGGCAGTTCCGCAATGGTTTGGCATTCATGCAGGCATTGTTTGAATTTACGTGCGCCTAGTGCTGGCTATGCCATTCTCGAACTTGGATGAGGCTTGAGAGGCATCTTATCATGCACGGCGATCGCACACTTCAGGCAAGCGAACGACTGAGCTTCGAAGGGCTTGGCGAGATCGGCTTTTCGCCAACGAATCTGGCGTCGATCTGATTACAGGAAGAGGACAAGACATGAGTGACGGTATTCGGAAGATCGGTTTCATTGGTCTGGGCAGCATGGGTGGCGATCAGGCGCGCGAGTTGGCAAAGCTGCCGCTCGAACTTACTGTCTATGACGTCTTCCCCGAGGCGCTTGCGAAATTCGAGGGCCGGGCCAGGCTCGCAAGTTCGATGGCTGAGGTCGGTCGGGATGCCGACGTCGTCGGGGTCTGTGTGCGCGATGACACGCAAGTGCTCGAATGCGTCGATGCGCTGCTGCCCGCGATGAAGCGCGGATCGATTCTGCTCATACACAGCACGATCAAGCCGAAGACGGCGCATGGCATTGCCGAGCGCGCTGCCGCGCTGGGCATCGATGTTATCGACGCACCGGTGACGCGCACCGAAACGACCAAGGATGGTCCCTTCGTTTTCTGCATGACCGGCGGCGACGAAGCCGTCGCGGCGAAGGTTCAGGGCGTGCTGAACGCCTTTTCGACCAACACGATGCACATCGGCACACTCGGCTCGGCGATGGCGCTCAAGATCTGCAACAACCTCGTTTCCTGGTGTGGCATCATGCTCGGCATCGAAGTAGCCAATGTCGCTGAGGCGTCGGGTGTGCCGATGGACAAGTTGCTCACCATCATGAAGCGAAATGGCAACCTGACCCCGCTGATGGCGGGTTTCATCGAATTTCGCAACAACCCCGGCGATGCGGCCAAGCGCGATTTCTTCGCCAGTCAGGCCGGCATCGGTGAAAAGGATCTCGCGCTGGGGGAAGAACTGGCGGCGGGCGCGGCTGCCGCATCGCCGATCACCAGCCATACCAAGGCATTGCTCAAGAAGACGCTGTTGGCGATCTGCGAGGGCTAAGGTCTGTTGAGATTCAAAACCCTCCCCGTTCCGGGAAGGATTTTCTTGCTGGAGACCTGATTCTCAACAACCACCTGGAGCGGAATGCTTGAATTCTGAATCACTGTCCTGGACCGCCCATGTTTTGGCAAGCTCAGCAGGGTCGAGTTTTTTTGACCTCACTCGATTTTCAGGACCAGCAAAAATATACAGTTTGCACACTTGAAAGGGCATCACCTTCTGAAGCTTGGCTCCCGAAGTTCGACGCGAGGGTGATTGACATGGCATATGGCTTTTTTCATTCAGAATGATGACTTGTGGACCATAAGGGTATAGCGAAGCTTGGCTAAGCGGTAATGATCGCGGGCGGGAGAAGTGATGGCGTACGTTGAAAGTGTGACGCAATCAGGCATAGGCCAACGGGACGTGATCCCGTGCCAGCCCCTTACAGTGTCCTATCTTCATGTCGAAAACAGCATCGTCGCGAATGGCATTAGCGCCGATATCCGCCGATATGGCTGGAATTACAGTGTTGATAGCCACTACGAGGCACCGGCCTATTATCTTGATTATTCGCTCGGGCCACGCGCATCAGGTGCGCGATTTTTCCCGGGGGGGCGTGATATCGGTCCTCCCGGTGATGTTGTCTTCATCCCGAAGGGGGCGACGTTCGATTCTCATTGCGATCCGAGCGAGCATCGACTGCTGTGCCTGACCTTCGAAAATCCGACGGCGGCGCGCATATTTGAAAGTGGGGGATTTCCCTCATCGCTGCCACCCTGTTTCGACGTTCGTTCGCCATGGGTGCATCATGGACTCGCACGCCTCGCGGAGGAAGTGCGCAATCCCGGCTTTGCCCAGGACATCCTGCTTGAAACGATCGCTTTGTCGTTAGTCGTAGATCTATGCCGCCACCTTCAGGTTCGCCAGAAGGCCGACGATTCGTTGAATGCGCGCATGGCGGACTGGCGTCTGAACCGCCTCAAAGGCCGCATTAAATCAGGTCTGGCAGGCCCCTTGTCAATCGCTGATCTGGCCAGTGAATGCGGATTGAGCTCACGGCATCTGATGCGCACTTTCAAGAACACGGCCGGGGTGACGATCAGCCATTATATTGCCGACGCGCGCATTGCTCACGCCAAGCGTGAGTTGGTTCAGGATGGTGCCTTGATCAAGGTCATCGCTGGCAATTGTGGCTTCCAGAGCGCCGCAGCCTTCAGTGCGGCCTTCCGAAAGGCGACCGGCCTTAGCCCTCGCAGATTTCGCGATCAGATGCGCTGAACGACCTTATGCACGGCACCTCGTTATTGGGATGCTCCAAGCGCATTAAGTGTCCCACGCGGGGAGCCCCCCCGACTTCAGTCAGGCACTGACTTCAGCCACTATCGGGCCATTCTGCCGGTAGTCACACGATTTTCCATCATCGCTATCACATCGTCTGGGCACCCAAGTATCGGTTCAAGGGTTGCACGGTGGACTTGTAGGCGTCACCTCAAGGTTTGTTCGCCAGACAACGATTTAACGGACATAATGTGAACATCTGCGTCAGGCCGCGAGCCGAAGGTACTGATACAGGGTTTCCCGGCTGATACCAAGGTCGCGAGCGATGGCGGCCTTTTGTTCCCCGTCAGCAACGCGCTGCTTCAGTTCGGCCACCTTGTCGTCGGACAGCGATTTCTTCCTTCCGCGATAGGCAGCGCGCTG
>CAMDQO010000058.1 GCA_945906105.1 Novosphingobium sp. Chol11
CCGTTGCCCCTTCATCGCCCGCTCCTGATCAATCTGTCAGGCTAGAATCTATAATGTCGGCTAAGGCGTGTCAAGAAATAGGAATCTGAGCTCTTTCCTGACACCTAATCTCAGCGCCGCCCTGACGTCCGGTTAGACTATACTCCAAAATGACAATCGCGCGCGACCCAACGCTGCAGACGAAATGATCGGGATGCGTTTCGCGGGAAACAGCCTGCGATCATGCCGCCTGGGATTTCCGTGGGCGACCGCCGAGCCTACCATTCACGCGCGAGGCACTTGCGCGAACGAGCGTGCGCTTCATCACGGTCGATCCAAGTTGGTCGGATAGCAATTGCGGCACCGAAATATCTGCATCCAGACAGGCGACATGCAACCCATAGCCCCCGCCTTCCACGGCGATGTGGCCCAGCTCGTCAGGCGTAGCGCATTCCAAGCCGGGAAGGCTCGCCAAGGGAAAGCCAACCACAGCGCCATTGTTCAGGGCGATCATCACCCGCTTGCCGCGGCGATCATAACGTGCAGATACCGCTAGCAACTGGTGCTTCATTCGCTCAGCCGTTTGCCGGGTTATCGCCGCAAACTGGTCTGCCGTCGGAATCTCAAACTCAGCCATGAACTCTTCTCCATTCGTCGCAAACTGCTTCGAGCGATGCTGCGATCGCTTCGCCGATCTCTTTGATATCAACCAGACGAAATCCCATCTGGTCAATGAGCCGCACCGGGCCATCAGGGCAGTTCAACTCAAATTTTGCCCTTCCGCCACCTCGCCGGATAGCATGGACATGAGGCGGTGGATGGTCGTTGGCATAGATCGCCACGCGGATGTTTCTGATCGTCAGGACGGTTGGCACAGCGCGGTATAGCAATATCCTAAATAAGTGTCTAGGTTAATTATGGTGCTTCGGCTGAATGGCAACAACGTGGCGCTTTGCTGGCGTTGAGTTTGAGATTCGACCCCTGCCATATTCGCCAGTAACCTCGCTCCCGAGACTCAGCGGGAGAACGGAATGGCACGGCGCCAACTTTTGACGGGAGACGAGCGCCATCGTCTGTTCGATCCTCCCGTTGATGAAACCGCGATCATCGGGCACTACACGCTCTCGCCGGAGGACATGGAATTGGCCGGTCGCCGCTATGGTCCGGCAAACCGCCTCGGCCTGGCCGCACAGATCGCCTTGACGCGGCATCCAGGCTTCGGGTTGCAAGTTGAGACTGGCATCCCCGACGCCATTCTTCAGTATCTGGCGGCCCAGCTGTTCGTCGATCCAGCTGCCTTTGGAATGTATGGTAAGCGCGCGCAAACGCGGGGCGATCATGGCGACCTCGTGGCGCGCTATCTTGGGCTGCGGCCGTTCCGGGGCGGTGACCTTACGATTGCTCTGGCACAGGCGGTAAAAGCCGCTGAGCGCACCGACAAGGGCGAGCCGATCATGCGTGCGTGATGGAGGGATTGAAAAGCGAGCGCTTCATTCTGCCCTCGCCCAACACGCTGGAACGCACGGGCATTGCAGGAAGAGCACAGGCGCGCAAAGCTGCAGCTGCAGAAATCGTGGGCGGTCTTGGTGCAGCAGTTTTGACCAAGATCGACGATCTGGTCGTCAACAATGCCAGCTTCGGCATGACCCCGCTGGCATGGCTGCGCAATTTTGAGGAGGCGCCGACGGCGACCAACATAAACGGGTTGCTCGAACGCATGCGCTATGTGCGCGACATCGGCATCGATCCGTCGGTTGCCAAGGCCATTCCCGAATTCCGCTTCACGCAATTGGTCCGCGAAGGCGGCGTTGCTCCGGCCTTCCTGCTTTCGGACTACAGCATCAACCGGCGGCGCGCGACGCTGACTGCTGCGGCCATCGACCTCGAAGCCAAACTCGCCGATGCCTCGATTCAGATGTTCGACCGGATCATCGGCGGCATGTTCACCCGCGCCCGGCGGGGCCGCGAGCGCCGCTATCAGGACAGCATCCAGTCGGTGGGTCAGCTCATGCGGCTGTTCGGTGCGACGATCAATGCGCTCGATGGGGCTGTCCAACAGGGCGGCGATCCCCTGCAGTTCATCGACGACATGGTGGGCTGGCACCGGCTTGTCGCGGCCAAGCCGCAAGTTGACGCGCTTGCTGATCTGGCAGGCGAGGATGCGCTGGTCAAGGCGACCGAACGCTACGCCACATTGCGGCGCTTCAGTCCCGCATTTCTCGACACATTCGTGTTCAAGGCAGCGGGAAGCCGATCGCAGCTGATCAAGGCCATCGACGTTCTCCGCGAGGCAAATCAGCGCAAGGCCCGCGATCTGCCCGAGGGCGTTCCGATACCATTTGCCAACAAGCAATGGAAACGACTGATCACGGAAGGCGGGCGCGTCGATCACCGGCGCTACGAAACCGCCATCGCCGCAATGTTGCGCGACGGATTGCGTGCGGGCGATGTCTGGGTCGAGGGAACGCGCAATTTTCAGCGCTTCGATGCCTATCTGCTGCACACGCGCGTTGCCGCGAAAGTCGCAGAGCAGCTCCCGTTCGAGACCGATGCCTCCACCTATCTTGCTGACCGGGCGAGGAACCTTGACTGGCGGCTGCGCCGCTTTGCCAAGCAACTCAAGGGCGGCAAGCTCGATGGTGTTTCGGTGGAACGCGACCGGCTGAAGCTGGAACAGTTGCCGAGCGCACAGGCTTTCTGAGCGCATTTCGCGATCTGCGCTCGGGCAAGGAGCATGACAATCCCAATGCTGTGCTCGCCGCGATCCTGGCTGATGGCAGCAACCTTGGGCTCGAACGCATGGCCAATGCCAGCGAAGGCGTGAGTTACGCGCAGCTGGCCTGGACCCACAACTGGTATCTCTCACCCGAGAATTATCACGCTGCCCTGGGCATGATCATTTCGGCCCATCACCAACTGCCGTTTGCCCGGCACTGGGGCGATGGCACCAGCTCATCGTCCGATGGGCAGTTTTTCAGGTCAAGCCGCAGCCGGGGCGGAGCTTCAGAAGTCAATGCAAAATATGGCAATGAACCGGGGGTCAAGCTTTACTCCCAACTGTCGGACCACTTTGCCTCATTCGGATCTCTCGTCATCTCGGCGACGGCGAGCGAGGCACCTTATGTGCTCGACGGCCTGGTGCTGGGTGCAGGCCATCTCCCGCTGCATGAGCATTACACCGACACCGGCGGCGCAACCGACCATGTCTTCGCGCTGTTCCACCTGCTCGGGTACCGGTTCGCGCCACGCCTGCGCGATATCGCCGACCGCAAGCTCGGCTCGATTGCACTGCCTTCCACATACAAGGGCATCGAATGCTTGATGGGCGCACCATCAAGACTGCCGCCATCGAGGCCGACTGGGACGACATCATCCGGATTGTCGCCTCGATCAAGGACGGCACGGTGGCACCATCGGTCATCATGCGAAAGCTTTCGGCCTACAAGCGCCAGAACCGGCTCGACTTTGCCCTCGCTGAGCTCGGTCGCATCGAGCGCACCTTGTTCACACTCGACTGGCTCGAACAGCCAGAATTGCGCCGTGCCTGCCAGGCGGGGCTCAACAAGGGCGAAGCGCGGCACACACTCGCGGCCGCCGTCTACACCAACCGGCAGGGCCGGTTCACTGACCGCTCGCTCGAAAATCAGGAATACCGCGCCTCCGGACTGAACCTGATGATCGCGGCGATTTCCTACTGGAACACTGTCTACCTCGACCGAGCAGTCCAGCACCTGCGCTCGATCAATGCCGAATTTGATCCCGCACTTCTCGCCCACCTCTCGCCGATGGGGTGGGCGCATATCAGCCTGACCGGCGATTACCTTTGGGAGCAGGCCAAACGGCTTCCCGTCGGTGAATTTCGCCCACTCAACGATCCAATGGCACGGTTGAAGCTCGTGGCATAGCCAGTGTTCCACTTATGTCCGTTAAATCGTTGTCTGGCGCACAAACCTTGAGGTGACGCCTTGAGGTCGTGGCGAGGCAAGAAGCAACAGGAAAACTCAAAAACCTACATAAAACTGCCGTCCAGCACTACCCACGCACAGGTCTCCTTTATACCAACCTGCACTGATCCTGACCCATGAGGATTGCCAGCTCACACGCAGCCTTCATTTACTTGCCGGTGAACCAAAATAAGGTCGTCTTCAGCCCCTTCGCGTGATCCTATCGGCACCGGGAAATCGGTTGATCGGCCTGATTGCCGCATACCTCCCGTTCGATGCGGCTGGCACACGCGCGCAACATCTCCAGCAGTTCGACGTCACTTGTTCGCGT
>CAMDQO010000059.1 GCA_945906105.1 Novosphingobium sp. Chol11
TCGAAACTTGGTGGACGCACCCCCGCCGAGATCGCAAAACAAGCAGTGCCGGGGCATGCCCCGGCACTGCTTGTCATCCCATCAACCATCAGCCAGACAATGGAAGGACTCTACCTCTGAATGGTAACAATCAGGGGAGCACGTCAGTATCTTGCCCAACGGGGAGATAGAAAACCTACGGCGAACCACTGCCGTGAGTGGCATGTAGTATTTCCTCTCAAATCAGCGCCCGAAATTCCTCCAGCACCGCCTTGTAGACCCGCTTCTTGAACGGCACGATCAGGTCCGGCAACTGCTCGGGTTCAACCCAGCGCCATTCACAGAATTCTGCCGGATCATGGACGTCGATCTGGATATCGGCGTCGGTGCCGTTAAACCGCGCGAGCAACCAGTGCTGGCGCTGGCCGCGATAACGGCCTTTCCACAGCTTGCCGATCAGCGCATCGGGCAGATCATAGAGCAGTTCCTCGGCGGTCTGGGCGATCAGCGAGACATGGCGTTCCTCCACGCCGGTTTCTTCCCATAATTCGCGCAAAGCGGCGGCGTGCAGTTCCTCGCCATCGTCGATTCCGCCTTGCGGCATCTGCCAGGCATCGCCTTCGCTTCCCCCAGATTCGGCGCCGGATTCTTTGGCATCGATCCGCTTGCCGACAAAGACAAAGCCATCGGCATTGACCAGCATGACGCCCACGCAGGGGCGATAGGGCAGGTGGGAAAAATCACTCATTGCAGGTTATCCGGGCCTTTTCCTGTGATTAAATAGCGCTTCTGGTCGCTTAGGCGGTGAATCGCGGCTTGACTAGCAGCCGTGGCAGGCGTTTGGCTGAAGCGGTAAAGTTTAGGTAAGTTTGGCGGGCAACAGATTTTCTGTTTTGTTAAGCCAGCAGGGGAAAGTCTAGGGGGGCCACGACCTGCAATCGGGTCGTGCCGCTGACAGAGGATTACGATGGCAACTGTACTGGCCGATACCGACAAGACTGGCAACGCAAGTAGCGCAGCAAATCCCGAAGCAGTAGTGGTCCGTTTCGCGGGTGATTCCGGCGATGGCATGCAGCTGACTGGCGGCCAGTTCACCCTGTCCACCGCACTTTCGGGCAATGATCTGGCGACTTTCCCAGACTTTCCGGCAGAAATCCGCGCGCCGCAGGGCACGCTGTTTGGCGTTTCGGCGTTCCAGATCAACTTCGGCTCAACCAGCATTGAGACAGCGGGCGATGCGCCTGATGTTCTCGTCGCAATGAACCCGGCAGCGCTCAAGACCAATGTTCAGGCGCTGAAGCCAGGCGGACTCATCATCGCCGACTCGGGTGAATTCACCAAGCGCAACCTTGAAAAGGCCAAGTACGCGGTCAGCCCGCTTGATGATGGTTCGCTGTCCAAATGGCAGCTGATGGCCTTTGATATCAGCGCACTGACTCTCGAAGCGGTCAAACCGTTCGGCCTTGGCAACAAGGAAGCGCTGCGCTGCAAGAATATGTGGACGCTGGGCCTGTCGCTGTGGATGTTTGATCGGGATCGTGAACCGCTGATTCAGTGGCTGCGCGACAAGTTCATCAAGAACCACGTGCTGGCCGAAGCCAATATTGCCGCGCTCAACGCTGGCCATGCCTATGGCGAGACGGCGGAGATCGGCGGGCAGGTCAAGAAGTTGCACATTGATCCGGTGGCGGCTCCGGCGGGGCTTTATCGCACGGTCACGGGTGCTGAATCGGTGAGCTTTGGTCTGGTTGCCGGGGCGCAACTGGCGGGTCTCAAGCTGTTTTTCGGCGGCTATCCGATCACGCCTGCATCGGCGATCCTGCACAATCTGGTCAAGCTCAAGGAGTTTGGCGTCACCACCTTCCAGGCGGAAGACGAGATTGCCGCGATCTGCTCGGCGATTGGTGCCTCTTATGCGGGGCAGCTAGGCGTCACCTCCTCATCTGGCCCCGGCATTGCGCTCAAGGGCGAGGCGATGGGGCTGGCGATCATGACCGAGCTGCCGCTGGTCATCGTCAATTCACAGCGCGGCGGGCCTTCAACCGGCCTGCCGACCAAAACCGAGCAGAGCGATCTCTATCAGGCGGTCTATGGCCGCAATGGTGACGCGCCGATGCCGGTGGTCGCCGCGCGATCACCCGCCGATGCCTATGATTGCGCCATCGAGGCAGTGCGCATCGCGGTGCAATATATGACTCCGGTGATGCTGCTGACCGATGGCTATATCGCCAATGCCGCCGAACCGTGGCTGGTGCCCGATCCGGCAAGCTATGCGCCGTTCCCGGTCACGTTCCTCGAAGAGAAGAACGGCGATGACGTCGTGTTGCCCTACAAGCGCGATGAGAACGGCGTGCGTCCGTGGATCAAGGCAGGCACCCCCGGACTGATGCACCGCATCGGCGGCATCGAAAAGGGCATCGATACCGGCGCGATCGACTATTCGCCCGATGTTCACCAGATCCAGACCGACGCCCGCAAGGCCAAGGTAGATGGCGTCGCCAAATCGATCCCGGCGCAGGAGGTTTGCCTTGGCGAAACTTCTGGCAAACTGGCGGTGGTTGGTTGGGGATCAACCTTCGGGCCGATCCATCAGGCGGTGCGGAAAGCGCGCGCCAAGGGGCAGGACGTCAGCCACATTCATGTCCGCCACATCTGGCCGCTGCCGGAAAATCTCGGCGATCTGCTGAAGTCTTATGACAAGGTGCTGGTGCCTGAAATGAACACCGGCCAGTTCAAGACCGTGCTGCGCGATCAATATCTGGTCGATGCCCGCCCGCTGACCAAGACCAGCGGCCAGCCGTTCACCATCGCTGAGATCGAAGCGGCTATCGAGGGAGCCCTGGCATGAACGACATGACCCCCATCGCCATCCAGACCACGCTCAAGGACTGGGAAACCGATCAGGAAGTCCGCTGGTGCCCCGGTTGCGGGGACTATGCGATCCTGAAAGCGGTGCAGCGCACTTTGCCCGAAGTTGGCGCGGACCCGGCTAACACGGTGTTCGTCTCAGGCATCGGCTGCTCAAGCCGATTTCCGTATTACGTTGAAAGCTATGGCTTCCACACGATTCACGGCCGCGCCCCTGCCTTTGCTACCGGCATCAAGCTGGCAAATCCCAAGCTCGACGTCTGGCTGGTGACGGGTGATGGCGATGGTATGTCGATTGGCGGCAACCACACGATGCATATTCTACGCCGCAATCTGAACTGCCAGATCATGCTGTTCAACAACGAGATTTACGGCCTGACCAAGGGGCAATATTCGCCCACCAGCCGCCTCGGCACTCCCAGCCCGACGAGCCCGGGCGGTTCGGTTGATCGGCCTGCGCTGCCTTGCGCTTTTGCGCTGGGCGCGGGGGCACGGTTTGTCGCGCGCGGGTTCGATGTATCGAAGAACCTGACGGACGTGTTGAAAGCCGCCTATCGCCACAAGGGCGCGGCCTTCATCG